>DASQIH010000281.1:0-12044 GCA_035631655.1 Terriglobales bacterium | reverse complement strand
AGGCACAGCTTTCGGACGTGCCCTGATGCGAATTGCTTGCGTATTTTGAGAGGTTCGCATCAGGGTACTGCTGCCCTCGTGCCGACAGAGAGAAAATCTTACTCACTCCGCGCTTCTGTACACCACGTACTGGTGTGTGCCGCCCACCTTCCTTAGCAATGAGCTTTGCGCCAGCACACGTTCGAGCAGCGGATTGTGATAGAGCACATACACCGGTTGCCGACCTTCACGCATGGTGTGCTCCAGGTTCGCTACAACTTCTTTGAATAGAGACTCCGTGAAAGGATTGAACAGATAGACCACTGCCGGTTCTTTTGGCAAAATAAACTCGCGAGCATCAGCACAGATCGCTTCGATCCTGAAGCATTTTTGTCGCTCGCTCCGGTAGTTGCGGATATTTTCCTCAGCTACACAATGCAATTCGGGCAGCAACTCCACGCCCACAATTCTCCGAAAGGGGTAATCGGAGGCCATCAGCAGGGTGCGTCCTTTTCCCGAGCCGAGGTCGAGGAAAGTGAATTGCTGATAATCAATTTGGAGGCCGCTCACCATCTCATGAAACAGAGCGGCCTCGGTCGCCTGGTAAGGCGAGTGGAAGATGCCGAGTAGCCGATTGCGAAAACTGACGGTGGCGCTGGTGGTATCTACCCGATACTCCCAGTCATATTCGACATCGCCGTAGCGTTGTCGGCGGCATTCCGGAGTGGATTCCAGCAGAAATCCCCCGAGCTCACCGATGAACTTGTGCAGCGTCGGCCAAAAGCCGTGTTGTGCGATGCCGTCCTGCCACCACTTGCGCACAGCACGCGCCAGAGTGGGATGAGATCGCGCCGAGGAAGACATTCCGGGCCCATGCTAGATGATCCTCGGCCCATAAGTTAAATGGGAGATACAGGGAATTCCCAAAGAGAGACAAACCGATGACGAAAGTACCCTTCTAATCACCGTTCGGCCGTTGCTAAAAAGATGGGCAGGATGGCCTCAGAAGCGTATCTTGACTGCCTGGAGAGTTTTGCCTGGCCGATCCGAGGAAAGAAAAATGCCGCGCAAGAGATCCGGAAGTTTAGTTTTCTCGCATATTCTTTTGTTCGCCCGCAATTTTTTCAAATATCCCGCCATGCTGGGCTCCGTGGTGCCCAGCTCGCCATTCTTGGTCAACGACGTGTTGTCGCAGGTAGATTGGAAAAAGGCGCGGCTGTTGGTCGAGTATGGCCCCGGCGTCGGTACCATAACCCGCGAGATCCTCAAGCGCATGCATCCCGAGGCCGTGCTCGTAGCCATCGAACTGAATACGGAATTTGTCAGCTTCCTGCAGGATGAGGTCACCGACCCCCGGCTGCGGGTGGTACATGGATCGGCATCGGATGTGCGCACGCTGCTGGGCGAGCTGAATCTGGGCCGAGTCGATTACATTGTCTCCGGCATTCCCTACAGCGTTCTCTCCGATGAACAGCGGCGGGAAATATTACGCGAATCCAGAGAAGCGCTCAACCCCGATGGCGCGCTCCTGGTCTACCAGTTCACCGGCACAGTGTTGCCCTATTTGAAGTCCAACTTCGGATCGGTGCAGCAGGACTTCCAATTGCTGAATATCCTGCCGGCGCGAATCTTCTACTGCACACCCTAGCCGCGAAAGGACGCTTCCCCTGGCTTGTATTTCCCCGAGATCCGCCTAGCGGGGTGTCTCCAGCTTCATTTTGCTGAAGTCAAGTGCGAGCGGTTGATAACCAGGCGGCAGACCTTTGGTGATGAATGGAAAATCATCAGGATTGCGGACCTGAATCGTCCCGTCAGGCATCACCTTGTAGGGATGGCCAGTCGGGTCTACTGGAATACCGGGCAGTATTCCCGCAGAGACAAAATCGCTCAAATGCGCCGGCACATGGCCGGTCGTTTCCTGGTAAAGAGAAACCAGCTTTTCCAGGTTCGTCACGTCTTCTTCGACTTTCAACGCACGCAGATGCGCAACAGCGTTGTACTTGATCTGTTTGTCGTTTGTGCTTTCAAAGGTGGTGGTCCAAAGCATGCGCGCCATCCCGAAGTCCCCGGCGTGCTGCGCCATGTTGGCCGCCACGATTTTCATAAACGGATGCGCGCCCGAAATCTTTGAGCCGGTATTGAAAGCCTCAGCCGCCTTCCCGTAATCCTTGAACTCGAAGTAATAGATGAAGCCCAAGCTGTTGTAGAGCTTCCAGCTGTCAGGATTGGCTCGTATTCCGGATTCAACCAGTTGCACCGCACGTTCCGGCATTCCTGCGCCTAGAGGCGGACGCGGAGCTAGGAAGTTCGCTCCATACTCGTACGCAACCATCAAATGTGGGTCCAGGTAAGTGGTGATTTCTAGCAGTGGAGCCAATAGTCTGTAATTCTCCACATAACCGCGATGCTTGTTTCCGAAATACTGCACGGCGCGCGTCCAATACACGTCGGCCAGCAGTCCCTCGTAGCCCAGGCTCAATCGCTTGAGCACCTTGGGAGAGGAAATGTAAAGAATCTCTTGCAGACTGGCGCCGCTCCGTAACCGATCTACACGCCCCAGCGTGAACACTACCCCGCTGAGACATGCGATCAGCAGCACGCTGGCGATGATGGTTGTGCGTCGCGCCGGCTTCATTTTAGATCCCGGCGCTCGAAAATCAGCACCGCCCCGCACAAGGCCAGCGCCGCGTAGAAGAGAGCATAAACCGAATTGTAGAAGACCAGTTGCCGCGACACCGCTTCGCCATGGGCCACCGAACTGATGACGTTCAGAGCGGAGAAATTGGGTAACACGTAGGCTGCGCCAGTGGCCAGCCAGCGCGTCAATCCCTTGGCCATCGCTGCAAACCCACGGAGATCTTCCGCAAAGTTTCCAATTACGAACAGCGAGAAGGCGAACACCGCCGACAGCAAAGGAGAAGAGAACGATGAAAACAGCAAGGCGATAGCGGTGATCATCAGGAACTGCAGGATGATGAAGTACAACGCAACCAGCAGCCACGCGTCTGGCCTTTGCAAGTGATGGGAAACGTAGAGCAGGGCAGCAAAGACGCCTACGGCCATGAAGAACGTGTTTACGACCAGGGTCCCGGCCAGTCCAAAAAATTTGCCGATGATGAATTCCCAGCGGCGGACGGGACGGGAAAGCATGGTGTAAAGAGTCCGCTTCTCGATTTCCTTGGACACCAGGCCAATACCTATGAAAATTGCGATCAGCATGCCAAACAGGGATACGGCTGTAAGACCCAGGTTGATCACGACCAGCCGTTCGATGTCGATCGAGATTTGGCCTACCAGGATCGCAGCTCCCACCAGCAGCAGGGCAAACGCGATCAGGTTGTAGAGCACGCGGTCGCGCACAGCTTCCCGAAAAGTATTGGCAGCAATGTAGGAGATGCGCGGGTTCATGCCATTACCTCCGAGGGCGCATTCTCGGTTCCCAGATTCTGCAGGAAATAATCTTCCAAGGTGGCGCGAACCGGCGTGACGGAAACCAGTCGCAATCTCTCCCGTCGCAAGGCATCGATGGCCGCATCCTGCTTGTCTTCCGCCAGAACCGCGCGCACTGTGTCGCCCGTGACGTGGCACTCTGCGCCCAAGGCTCTTATCGAGGCGGGCACCACGGCGCTTTGCCAGATCAGTTCCACTTTGCCATGCATGCTGGAGGTCAAGTCAGCCACCACTCCCACGCTGCGGAGTTCGCCCAGATGAATGATGGCTACCCGGTCGCATAGCGCTTCGGCATCGGAGAGAATGTGAGTCGAGAAGAAAACGGTTTTTCCTTCTTTTTTCAATTGCTCGATCAGATCGCGCACCTCGCGCCGGCCCATCGGATCCAAGCCTGACATCGGCTCATCCAGGAATACTACTTTGGGGTCATGTAGAATGGCCTGCGCGATTCCAACCCGTTGTAACATTCCCTTGGAGAACTTTCGCAACTGAATGTCGCCCGCATCCGTTAAGCCTACGCGCTGGAGCATGGCTTCCACTTTTTTCCTGCGATCTTTTGCCGCCACGCCAGAGAGTTGCGCGTAATACTCCAGCAGCTCGCGGGCGGTCAGATAATCATAGAAATAGGGCTGTTCCGGGAGGAATCCGATCTGCGCCTTGACCCGCGGATCATTGGCCTCCATGCCCAGAATGCGAGCCGTTCCGGCGGTCGGGAACACCAGGCCCATCAGCAATTTCAAAGTTGTCGTCTTTCCGGCGCCATTGGGACCGAGAAAGCCGAAAATTTCGCCTTCCTCCACGGAGAGGTGGAGCGGACGCAGAGCGCGTCTTGGACGCTTGCGCCAAAACCCCACAGAAAAGGTCTTTTCTAAGCCGAAGATTTCGATGGCAGTCATTTCCTAGAATCCTAGAGTTTCTGCAAGCACCAGAACGTATTTCGTGCTAGTACATGCATCCGTGCCTAGATTATAAGCAGCTATAGCCGAACGGGAACTATGTAGCAGGTTACGGAGGTCACGAGCAAACTGGACAAGGGGCTGGAGTGAGATGTTAGGCCGTCATCGGCTAGACGATCACGTCGGCAAGACGGAGGCACCATCCTGAACTTCTTCCTCAGCCACCCTCTACTGAAGAATTGACGAGAAACTCTGACAGCCTGCAAGTGTCGTCGGCGGTGTGCCTCCAGAGGCAGGCTCAAACCTGAGGACAGCGTCCGAGCTGGAGCAGAACTCACGATCCCCGGTCCGGCCGACAGCGACCGGGGACGCCCCAGCCACAAAGTTAGCATATAGGCCAGAATACGCAATTCCGGTGGCGTTCAAAAAATAGCCGCTCTTCCCGCTGCTGCCCGGAATCGCGGTTGCCACTACGCTGTCCAACAGGCAAGCGGAGGCCGCGTTCGGTGGTGCACACGATGCCCCTCCGAGGTGCGACAGGGCAGCAGCGTATCCCACAGAGGGGTATGACGCAGAGTACGAGACTTCCGCCGTCTTAATCTGTCGGACTGAACTTACTGCGGAGGATTCGTTGGCCGCGATTCGGGCGCGCAACAGGTTCGGAACGGCGATCGCTGCGATGATTAGGATGATTGCGACCACGATCAAGAGTTCGATGAGCGAGAAACCTCGCTGATTCCCCATTAGATTATCCACAAGCCTACCCAACAAGGCGCTACGGCTATGAGCCTCCCTTTGAATTGACTGCAGATTAGGGGCCAGTGACGCGGAGGGACGGATCACATGCCTATGGTTTTGAAACCAAGAGAATCAGTAGCTTGCAAACGAGGTCCGGGCATACAGCTTTGTGCATCGTGTTTTGCCCGGCTTCCGGCTGACATTATTTGTCCAGCGGAGCATGGTTGCGCCGAACCCTTGGGCAAGAAATAAAAATAAGGGGAGCCGCGGCTGCCCGCTGCTCCCCGGCTTTGTACCCTCCCCCAGGTACTTCGCCAAACGCTAGAGTTAGTTGTTCAGAGCGGTAACGGCTGACGTGCAGGTTCCGACCAAAGTTCCGCCGGAGGGCGATACGTAGCGCACAACCGCGTCTTCAAAGGAGCAGAAGGCCTTCACGCCCGTCGTGTTCGCCGTCATCGGCCATGCCGATGCCTGATAGGTGGTGAGTGTGCCCGCTTCATCGACAAAATAGCCGCTATGGCCCGGTGCAGCATTGGATACCGCCAGGCTCTGGTCGATCAGGCAGGCCGCAGCGGAAGTGGGCGCAGTTCCGGCGGCGCATGCAGCACCTCCGAGGGCGCCAATAGTGGCCGAGTAGCCGACCGAAGGATAACTGGTTATATAGCTAACTTCGGCCGTGTTGACGGTACGAACCGAGCTGGCGGCTGACGACTCGTTCGCCGCAATACGCGCGCGCAGCAGGTTCGGAATAGCAATCGCAGCGATGATCAGGATGATCGCCACCACGATCAGCAACTCAATCAGTGAGAAACCCTTCTGTTTCCGCATCTCGTTTTTCCTCATTTCCATGTAGGTAGATCTTTGGTCGTTGTGTGACCACCGCTTGGCCATACTCGCACTCCGCTGACCAAAGCCGAGAGTTACCGAAGTCGTTCCACACCCGTTCTTTTGGCCTTTATTTTCAGTGGGAAGTAACCTGGGTTAAGGTGTCGTTGCTTGTCTTTGTGCGGATTTGTGTCACCTGAACTGACAATATTTGTCAGTTCCGCCGCAAGAGCAAAAACAACAAGGGAGCATCGGATTGCTCCGATGCTCCCCCGGCTTGTACCCTCCCCCAGGTACTTCGCCAAAGTCTAACGTTGTCTTCTGTTCTTGCTGCATTCAGGCGTTGGTTACGCCTGTCGGAGAGGAGTATCGGCACGTAAGAGGCCACGCTCAGAGGGAGCGCAGGATCCTGCAGAAATCCTCGATTAAGTTTATCTGGTGGCTTAGATTACAGCCGTGATGGGATTCTTACATGAAACCTGTGGGCAGTAATGGGAGGACGCAAACGGCGAAGGTTGACGGATTATGTCAACCCAGCGTGGCAGATTTTGTCTGTTGTGCACTGTCCGCGAGAGTTCTGCCGTTTCTGCTTAACGTCAACGTCATTCCCACCGCCTAGGGTTCCCGTTGATAAATTGATTCAAGGAGTCTTGTTATGGAAAGTCTGGCTTGGCTGCAATCGTTAAAAGGAAAGTACTCTCACCAGGCGAATGCGAAGGTCATCTACGGCGAACGTAGTAGCGCGCAGGGGGAGGCCATCATTACCCGCTGCCAGGATCAGCTTCGGCCGCGGTAGGCGGTGGCTCTTTTCCGAAGGGTAGCGTGAAGGGAATGCGGAGTGCTGCCGAAGTACTTAGGTCACTTGCTCGCTAACCCGGTCGGCTCATATTTTACCGATAGCCTCTGGCATTCCCGATGGAAACAATAAATCCTCAGCCCGGCCAATCCAAAGCCATGGTGTGGTTTTATGTCCTGACGCGGCTGGTATTCACCAGCCTGCTGCTCTTGACATCGATCTACTGCTTGCTGGCCTACCTGCCAGACATGTACTACGCCTTTATCCAAGCCCCTTTTCAGCCTTGGCTGCGCTGGTTGATCCGGTTCCATCCCTACGTTCACGCGGCGTTGCTTTCACTGCTCGGTATCAGCCTTGTTCTGGAGAAGCGCCGGGGCGAGCCCGGACGGGTGGCCTGGATGTTCCTGGTCGCGCAGGGCGCGTTCGCCATTTACTTTTTTGTGGCTCATCCTTTCTCCAGAATTGGTAATAACTCCCTGAGCTACATCTGGAGCTTAGTTCTGCTGATACCGGCGCTCTTGCTGGGCTTTGTGGATAGTCTGGCTGGTTGGAAGCAAGCCTCATGGGAAAGCTGGCACCCACCGGCGGGTTGGAAATTCGGCTGGCTGTTGATGGTGTCAGCTGCTATTGGCGTCGCCTATCCCGGTCTGGGATTCCTGCGCTGTTGGCAACTGGGGAAGTCTTTTCCCTTTTCTTCCCCTGCTCTGCAGGCATGGTTGGCGGCTGTTACGGCTCATGTGTTGCTCGCCGCAGTGGTTCTGAGTTTGTTCAACCTTGCCGAGAACGCAGCCACACGCTTTTCCAATGCTGTAAAGGTGCGTTTCCTATTTAACAATTTGATTACAGCGTTTCTGCTCGATCGTGTTCTTCAAAATGTCATTCTGGCGAGCCTGCCCTTCGACTCGCTGACCTCACAGATCTACTCCGCCGTCCTCGCGATGACTCTGGTGATGTTGGGCAGTTCGCTCCGGTTACGACTGAAGCAGGCGCGGACTATGGCAGCCACTTCGCAGGAAGACTCTGCTCGCCACCGTCTAGGTGCCGTCCTGGCCCTGGTGCTGATGGCAGCGGCCTACATTGTTCCCGCGCTGATTGGCGTGGTGGACTGGAACTTCCTGCTCGAGAAGCTCTGGGCACTCCTTCTCTGGGCCTCCGCCTTCGGGCTTGTGATCGCCTTTTGCCGGGTACGAGCGAAGAATCTTTATCCGGTCCGAGCACTGATCGCAGTTGTGTTTCTCGCTCCCCTGACCTACCACTTCCTTTTCACTCTGCCCACCACGATGTCCACTTCCTCGGCACCCATTAGGGAAATGGAAGATGCTATGGCGCGGCATTCGTATTTTGACGTGTCTTTCCAAGTGGTCCGCAGCACGTTGACTTTACACGAGAAGAAGGCTTGCGACGACCTCTGCCAATTTCTGTCTACCCAGACAAACCTGCCTCCGACAGCTAACGTTCCTTCAGTAGACGTAGAGCTGGTCAAGTCCTTGACTCCAGCCGCCGGGAGAAAACCAAACATCTTCGTCTTTGTCATCGATAGTTTGCGCCCGGACTACCTCTCACCTTACAACCCAGACGTGCGCTTTACCCCGGAGATCGGCAAGTTTGCTGCTGAGAGCGCCGTGATGCTCAACGCTTTCACCCGCTACGCGGGCACCACGCTTTCCGAGCCAGCGATCTGGGCCGGAGCAATGCTCCTCCACAAACACTACATCCAACCTTTTCATCCGGTGAACGGGCTCGAAAAGTTGCTGGATGCCGACGGCTACCAGCGCTTCGTCAGCGTAGACACGGTACTGCAAGTGCTGCTGCGCCCAACCCCTGACCTGGTGCGACTCGATGAAAATGTGCGAACTTGGACGCAGGAGGATTTCTGTTCTACGGCCCGCGATGCTGAAGCCAAGATCAGCCGTTTGCATGATCGCCAACGGCCATTGTTCCTGTTTGCGCAGCCGCAAAACGTGCACGGCATCACGCTGGGACGCCTGGGCGCTGACCGGCAACCTAAGAAATCCTACCCACGCCGCTTTCATCCGATCCTGGCTTCAGAAATTGAGCGGTTAGACGGGTGCTTCGGGGAGTTTACTCATTACTTGCAGTCGGCTGGGTTGTACGACAACAGCATCATTGTGCTTACTTCTGACCACGGTGATGCCTTTGGCGAGTTCGGTCACAAGGGGCACGCTCTGGACCTTCACCCATCCGTGCTGCGTGTGCCGCTGATCATTCATCTTCCGCCCGCGATGCGCAAACAGTACGTCAGCAATCCCGACCGGATTGCTTTCAACATCGACATCACACCGACTTTGTATTACCTCCTGGGACATCGGCCGATCATCAATGACGAACGATTTGGTGTCCCGCTGTTTACCGCTACCGCCGCGGAGGCTGCCGCCTACCAGCGCTCGAACTACCTTGTGGTGTCCAGCTATGGTGCGGTTTACGGGTTGCTCGGCGACAATGGCAGGAAGTTGTTTATTGCTAACGTAGTTGAAGGTACCAATGATTATTTTGATCTCGTAAAGGATCCCGGAGCAGTCGTGAACCGCGCCAATGACCAACTCGTGGCGACGGACGAGGAGCTTACCAGGACTTACGTTCAGCAGATCGCAAACTTATATCACTTCAAATATCACTCGCCAACGTTTGCCGACTGGCTGGTTCACTAAGGCGCATTTGCTCGCACCAGCATGCAAGTCACATCGTCGTGTTGGGGAGTATTGCCGACGTACAAGTCGAGATCGACCATAATTTTGCTTAGTAATTTGGCTGGCGCAGTCGATGCCCCCGCCTGCAGAACTGACAGCACACGCTGCTCTCCATATTCCTCATCGCGATCGTTAACCGCTTCGACGAGTCCGTCGGTAAAAATAACCAGCCAATCGCCGCTTTCGAGAGCGATGCTGCCCGATTGATACACGGCGGGTTCCTGAATGCCCAACGGCAAACCGCCGGCTTCAAGTCGTTCGATCTTTCCAGAAGCGCGGCGCAAAATCGGAGTATTGTGTCCGGCGTTGATGTAAGCCAAGGTCCGGCTGCCGGGATCGTATTCCGCGAGGAACGCCGTCGTGAAGCGCAGCCCGCTCTGGCTATTGGTGCAGGCGTAACGGTTCATCCCGTTCACCAATTCGGCCAGCGAGCACGGAGTCGTGGACAGCGTCTTCAAGCTGGCCTGAAAAGTGGCCATGAGCAGGGCCGCCGGGATGCTCTTGCCGGCGACGTCGGCGACGGCAAGCAAGTAATTCTGGTTTGCGGCCGGGGAGGATGCGCGAGGAAATACATCATAGTAATCGCCGGCCACGGTATTCGCAGGACGCGTCGCGAAAGCGATCTCCAGCCCGGGCACCTGCGGGGGGTTGGCGGGCAACAGCCACATCTGGATTTCGCGCGCGATCTGCAAGTCCCGCTTCATGACCACGCGATCCGCCACCTCCAGGACCAGCAGCACAAACATCAGCAATCCGCCCCAGAGGCGGAAATCCAGGTTGATGATCTGGGTTACGCCCTCCCGGTCGTGCCAGATGAATTGCGGATTCACGATGATCAGTACCAGCGCCAGCAGCAGCAAAACGCGGCGCGCGGGCGAAAGCTTCTCCAGAATCGCCCAAAAGAACTGCTTGGCCACGTCGAACCAATGCCGCCCTTTGGGAACCCCCTGAGTTCGCGTCGCATCAACCTCGCGCGAGTACAGGCGATAACTGGCGCGGGCATCGGCCTGAAACTGCGTCCAAAGCTGATTGAGCTCGAGTCCTTCCGTGACGCGTTGCCAGAACTGGTGAAACCGCCCGCCTAAGTCTTCTTTGCTGGCCGGAGTTACGGGTTGGGAGCTGGTGGCTGACACGGCAACCGCCATTATAGAAGAGCCTGCTCTTTATTCGTCGGGCGTCGCTTAACCCACCGTTGTCATCTTGGGCGAGCTGACAGCTTCGCTCGCGAAAGCTGTCGGCAAGTCGAAGGATCGCTTACCTGCCCACATCATCAGAGACGTTGCAAGGCATTTTCTTCGTCCAGCCTGTGAGGTCGAATTCCTTTTCGTGTGGGCCAGTCTCAACAGCTCAGAACAGCTTCAACTGCGCGTCGCTTTCCATGGGAGGATGAGTTCTTCGAGCATAGCGGTCGTAAGCGTTCACGATTCCATATTTCCGCCGCAGCTTGGCCATCAGCTCCGAGATCCGCTTGCGATACGACTCGGGCAGAAAGGCGCGCGCCTGGAAACGCTGGCGATAGCTGTCCACGAGGTGAGGGAATTCCTTCTCCAGAAACGGCAAGAAGACCGCAGCGGAGCAAGGTTTCAGGAAGAGCGGGTTGGCGAAAATGTATTTGCCGCCCGCTTCTGCCGTAGCCCGTACCAGCGCTTCCAGATCGCGCGCCCCATCCGTGATGCCGGGGATCACCGGAGCGCAAATCACGCCGGCGGCAATCCCGGCTTCATTGAGCTTGCGCACCGTGTCGAGCCGCAGATCAGGACGTGGCGCGCGCGGTTCGAGAATTCGCGCAAGGTCAGCGCTTAGGGTAGTGATGGTCACGTTGATAAAGAGCTGATTGTGCTCCGCTACTTGCCGAAGCACCTCCACATCGCGCAGCAGCAGAGTTGATTTGCTCACGATGCCGAGTTCGAGGCCGCGATGGCGCGCAAGTTCCTCCAGAATGGCGCGCGTGATTTCGTAGCGCCGCTCTGCGGGTTGGTAAGGATCGGTGGCGGTACCGATGGCGATTTCTTCGCCGGGCTTGACCTGCCGAAGTTCGTGGCGCAACAGGTCGGCGGCGTGTTGCTTGACGTAGATCTTGCGCTCGAAATCCACGCCGTCGCGCATTTCCATGAACTCGTGGGTGTAGCGCGCGTAGCAATACTTGCAGGCAAATTCGCAGCCCCTATAGGGATTGATGGTCCAGGTAAACGGCATGCGTATCGCCGTGCACCGGTTCAGCAATGAGCGCACCGGCAACGTGAAGTATTCCACATTGTGGCCTTCCCGGAGGGATTCCCCTTCCGCAGCAAGACGTGCGATGCCAACCAGCTTGGGTTTATCGGAATAAGGGAGCAAGGGAAGGGAAGCCATCACAGGGTATCTAGTTTCGCTTTTTATTCGCCCAGAATATCGCCGCGCCAACAGCCTGTCAAGGGCAGTGGGGGTTGGGAGATAGAGCAATTTCAAGTGACACACTATAGTAACTAACTAGTAATAAATTGACGCTGTGCGCACATGCTGAGCTCACGCTGAGCTGATGCTGCGCTGATTTTTGCTCTAGAGCTGAGCTGAGTTACGCGACGCTGGGCCGGGTTGAGTTGGGTTGATGTTGAGCTGGAGCCGGAGCTGTGATGGGCCCCGTGCACGGTGGCGTGCGGAGTTGGCGAGGGC
>DASQIH010000280.1:0-13498 GCA_035631655.1 Terriglobales bacterium | reverse complement strand
CTACTCCCGGCTACGCGATTCCGATGTGCTGAAGGGTTTGGTTTTTCTGGTACGCATGGCGCACGGACGGACTTCGGGCCGCCCCAAGTCGCGGGCCTTCGTGGATTTCCTCTTTACCCAATTCCCGGAAGACAAGTCAGCCCTCGCCAAGGCGGACGACGCCGGATCCAGGATCATTACCGCCTAGCGAAAGCCCGAATTCACCACAGAGGCACGGATTTGGAGTTTACGATTCCATCCCCGATTGGGGGCGGGCAGGCCTTGTCATGGAGCGCGGCGCTTACCTTCGTACTCAGCCCCGACTGCTGCATTCCACCACATGCCGTGGCTATTTTTTGTACAACTATGTACAATGTAACTGCGTTTGATTTAAGCGGTTGTAAGCAGTAACTCTGCTCCACAGTGTGACCTGCCTGCAGCACTCCGAGTAAACTCAGCGCAAAATCAGATAAAGGAATTTGCAACACAATGGAAACAGGTACAGTGAAGTGGTTTAACGATGCCAAGGGCTATGGTTTCATCAGCCGTCAGAATGGTGAGGATGTCTTCGTACATTTCTCGGCAATTCAGTCGAGTGGATTCCGCAGCCTGCAGGAAGGTCAACAGGTACAGTTCGACGTGGTAAAAGGCCCTAAGGGCTGGCAAGCGGAGAACGTCAAGGCTCTGTAAACCATTTCAAAATTTACATTGCGACGAAGGGCGGCCGCGAGGTCGCCCTTTAATTTTGGGGAGAGTTAGCAATCGGCACTTAGCATTTAGCCCCTTGACCTTGAGGGAAGCGCTACGCGGGTTTTGGGGCCAAATGCTAGCTGCCAAGTGCTAACTAAGTGCCGTAAAATAAAACTCTGTGGGGTTCTCTTACACGAATGCAGTTTAACGAACAGTTCGATGTGGTCGTGGTGGGCGCCGGCCATGCCGGGTGCGAGGCCGCCATGGCCGCTGCCCGCATGGGCCTCAAGACCGCGCTCTACACCCTCAACATCGATCTGATCGCGCAGATGTCCTGTAACCCCGCCGTGGGCGGCATTGCCAAGGGACACCTCGTCCGCGAAGTAGATGCCCTAGGCGGCATCATGGGCGAGGTTACGGATGCCGTGGGCATCCAGTTCCGTCTGCTGAACACCTCTCGCGGCCCGGCGGTATGGTCGCCACGGGCACAGTGCGACAAGCAGGCCTACCGGCTGAAGATGCGCGAGGTCCTGGAGTCACAGTCGAACCTGAAAGTTAAGCAAGCGGAAGTGGCAGATTTGATCGTTGAAGAGTACCGAGTACCGGGTACTGAGTACCGAGATAAGACTGTTTCGAGTTTCGAGTTTCAGGGTTCGAGTGGGTCCGGTTCTTCAACCGAGAACCGGGAACTGGGAACTGAGAACCGCCGCATTGTGCGGGGCATCAAGCTACGCGACGGACGCATTGTGCGCGCAGACGCCGTGGTAATCACCACCGGTACCTTCCTGAACGGCTTGATTCACTGCGGAGAGCAGCAATATCCCGCGGGTCGCAGCGGAGAGCCTCCGGCGGTCCTGCTCGGGGAAGCACTGAAGCAACTGGGACTGCGCGGATGCCGCCTTAAGACTGGCACGCCGCCCCGTCTCGATGGCCGCACGATTGACTGGTCTCGTTTTCAGTTGCAGCCAGGCGACCCCGACCCGACCCCATTCAGTTTCCGCACCAAGCGGGTGGCGCACCACGACTCGCAGGTGCCGTGCTACATCGCGTGGACCACGCCCGAAACGCATCGCGTCATCCGCGAAAACGTGCACCGCTCGCCGATGTACAGCGGGCAGATCAAGTCCATTGGTCCGCGCTACTGCCCTTCGATTGAAGATAAGATCGTCAAGTTCCCTGACAAGGCTACCCACCAACTGTTCCTGGAACCGGAGGGGCTGAAGACGCACGAGATCTACGTCAATGGCATGAGTACATCCTTGCCCATTGATGTCCAGCTAGCGATCCTCAAGTCGATTCCCGGGTTGGACATGGCAGAAATGATGCGGCCCGGCTACGCGATCGAGTACGACGCGATTGATCCCACAGAACTGGAGCGCACGCTTGAAACTAAGAAGATTGCGGGACTCTTTCTGGCCGGCCAGATCAATGGCACCAGCGGGTATGAAGAGGCGGCTTGCCAGGGGGTTATGGCGGGGATTAACGCCGCGCTGAAGGTCGAGGGCGAAGCACCGCTCGTGCTGGATCGGAGTGAGGGCTATACCGCCATCCTCATTGACGATTTGATTTCCAAGGGGACCAACGAGCCGTACCGAATGTTCACCTCACGGGCTGAGTTCCGGCTGCATCTGCGGATCGATAACGCCGATCGAAGGCTGACCCCGCATGGGCGGCGGGCCGGGCTGATCTCCGATGCTGCCTGGGCGGACTTTCTGGCAAAGCAGCAACGGCTGGAATCCATGAAGCAGTTGCTGGAGCAGACCAGGGTTACGGGCGAGATGGTCGAGAAGATCGCGCGGGCGACGGAAGAGAGCCGAGCTTCGCTCCGCCCGGGCGGGTCGGAGACCCGCCCCCACATGGATTCTGATGGTGAAGACGGTATCAATCCCACTGTCGGCACGTTTGAACTGGATTTCTCTGGAATGATTGGGCAGACCTGCTCACAGGTACTGAAGCGTCCGGAAGTAAGCATCGAACATCTTGTGCCGGTGCTCCGCGAATTGGAGCCTGCATTTTTTGAGCGAAATAGCCTCTCGGCGCCCTCGGCAATCTCGGCGGTAAGTCTTCCTTCCGAGGTCCGCAATGAACTTAGGTCGGTAGAGACGGAAGTGAAGTATGCTGGGTATCTGCAGCAGCAGCAGCGTGCCATCGAGCGGCTGAAGAAGGCCGAGCAGCGCAGCATTCCAGAGTGGTTCGACTATCGTTCGGTCAGCGGCCTGTCGCGTGAAATGCAGGAGAAGCTCGTCAAGGTGCGGCCCCGCACCCTGGGTCACGCCTCGCGGATTCCGGGCGTGACGCCGGCGGCCGTGTCGTTGGTGAATGTCTACATCGAAATCCAGGCGCGGCGACGGGAACAGGCTGCCGCGATCTGAGGGCCTCCGAGAGATATTGAGTCACAGTGCGAGTAGTGTGGTTAAAATCGATGGCCATGCTCTCTGCTCGCCAACATTTCCCCGGGCTCTTCGGCAAAACCTTCCTGGATGCGGCTTGCGTTTCGTTGGCCCCACGTCCTGCGATAGAAGCCATCGAGAAATTCCTTGACCTCACGATGGTTTGTCCCCTGGATTCTTCCACTCACCATCACATCTTCATGGATGAAATGCGTTCGGCCGCACGTCCGGCGGCCGCGCGCCTCATCAACGCGCATGAGGACGAAATTGCGCTAGTCGAGAGTACGACCCATGGGCTCACGCTGGCAGCGGCTTCTATTCCTTTGGATCGCGGGGATCGGGTTTTGATTTCGGACTTGGAGTTCCTGGAAGTAGCGGTGCCCTGGGTGCAGAGAGAGAAGCAAGGAATCGAGATTGAGGTTGTCCCCAATCGCAATGGTGAAGTGTGGGTTGAGGATTTTGCTGGGCGAATCACGCCGAATACGCGCGTCATCGCGATCAGCAGTGTGCAGTGGAATAACGGCTACCGCGTTGATCTGGACGCATTGAGCAAGTTGTGCCGGCAACGCGGAATCTGGTTGGTGGTGGACGCCATTCAACAGTTGGGCGCGGTGCCGCTGGACGTGCAGAAAACTCCTGTCGACATTCTGGCTTGCGGAGGACACAAGTGGCTGAATGCGCCATTCGGCTGTGGGTTCCTATACGTCAGCCGTGATGCCCTTCCACGATTGCGCCCGCCGCTCGCCGGATATTTAAGCGTTCAAGATCCGCCCGGCGGCTGGGGAGAGTATTTTCAGACTCCCAGCATCACGCCCGTGCGTGAATACGAATTTGTGAACACAGCCCGGCGGTTCGAGACTGGGGGAACTGCGAACTACCCCGGCGCGGTGGGGCTTGCAGCTTCTTTAAACTTCATGGGCCAGCTCGGCCAGAGCGCCATTGCAGAGCACATCTTCTCGCTCACCGAGCAATTGCTGACCGGGCTCGATTCGCTTCCCGTGAAGGTTGTCACTCCCCGTGCGCGGGAGAATCGCTCGGGCATCATTACTTTTTCGGTTGGCTCCGCAGAAGAAAACCTTCGGTTTATGAATCAGCTGCAGGAGAAGAAAATTCTGGTATCGGTGCGCTATACCTCCAATGTGGGAGGCGTGCGAGTCTCTTGCCACTTTTACAATTCAGCGGAAGACATCCACACCCTGCTTACCGAGACGCGGCGATTGCTCCACTCGAAGTACTAATTCACTGCCGAGTTAGCTGCCGAGCTTTCTGACTTCGCCCAGCATCTCTTCAATGTCCGGGACCTGATCGAGAGGATAGACCTTTGCAAACGCGATCCTGCCGTTCTTATCGACGATGAAAATTGCCCGCTCGCAGATTCCCGGGACTGGCGGGCCTTCGCGCAGGATCCCAAACTTTCTGGTCACATCGCCGTGGGGAAAGAAATCGGAACACATCGGGATATTGACCAGGCCAAGCTCTTTCTTCTGCCAAGCCACGTGGCTGATGGTGGAATCAACGCTGATGTCCAGAACCTGGACATTGAGCGCGGCGAATTTCTCCCGGGCGGAGCTGAACGCCGGCACCTGGGCGGCTCAAGTGGGAGTCCAGTCGAGCGGGTGGAAAGCGATTACCAAGTTTTGCTTGCCGCGGTAGTCGTTCATGCGGACTCTCAGTGGACGCTCTCCTTCAACTGCGGGAAGTTCGAAATCGGGTGCCATGTCGCCAGCTTTCAAGGGCATTGGCTTCTCCTATGAAAGTGAAAAGCGTTAGTTTAACGAGCCAGTTCTGCACACACAATTAATTTCGTTTCGGGAATTTTGTTTCGGGAAAGATAAATTAGCTTAGCGCCGAATACTGTTGCGGTGGGAACCTTGATGAGACAATGTAAGCTCTTCTAGTTATGTATAGCGGAGATGCTCGGTTCCGTATGTTTGCTTCGATTATTGTGCTGACAATTTGTTCTCTTAAGTTGGAACTCAGACGAACAGTCCGGTTTGCCTACATCCCCTGCGACTCCTCCTGCCAGCCGAACTACTCTCTCGAAACGGTGGAGATACAAACATTGAAAGCCAAGGCAGAGGCAGGCGACGCGAAGGCACAGCTTCAACTTGGTGCGGCTTACGAAGATGGCAACGGCGTGCACCAAAATGATGAGCAGGCAGTGAACTGGTACCACAAAGCGGCGGAACAGGGCGATGCAGAAGCGCAAAACGATCTCGGTATCATGTACAGTCTCGGACGCGGGGTGGAGAAAAGCAAAGTAGAAGCAACCAAGTGGTACAAGAGAGCGGCGCTGCAGAGATACCCCAAGGCGATGTTTAATATGGGGACCGCTTACTACAACGGAGATGGGGTACCCGTTGATGACACGACTGCTTATGCTTGGTTTCTCTTGGCGCAGGAGGCGGGCAGCCAGCCTGCGGCGGACGCCGTCAAAAGAGCGGAATCCGAGATGCGTCGCTTCCAAAAGGTGGAGGCGTTCTCAAAGATTGGCGAGATGTATGAGAAAGGTGAGGACCTCCGCCAGGATTACGTCGAAGCGGCAAAGTGGTATCGCAAAGCCGCCGAAGCGGGCGACGCCCCAGCGCGGGTTAGGTTAGCGGGCATTCTGGTGCAGGACCGAAGCGGCACCGGGGGCTATGAAGAAGCTCGCCATTGGTGCGAACAAGCCGCCAAGCAAAACTATTCTCCAGGCGCTTATTGTGTCGGCTTGCTCTACGAGCGAGGTCTGGGCGTGCCGACGGACATGGGCCAGGCGGCCAAATGGTACAGCCGGGCGGCGGATATGGGACACGCCTTCGCTCTTCTGCGTCTGGGCGAGATGTACTGGAAAGGAACGGGCGGCAAGGCCGACAAGGTAGCCGCGTACACCTTTGTCTTGCTAGCTTCGACAGCGGACCTACCTGACGCAGAACGAGACAAAACTCTTTTGGAAAAAGAAATGGATAGCAAGCAAGTTCAAAAGGCCCTCCAAAAAGCTGTTGAATGGACAAGGAATCATCCACTACTCGGGCTAAGAAAAAAGACCCCATCTAACTAGTACGTTGTGCGGGAACACTCATATGTGTCCATGATTCGATTAGAATGATTTGCTTTCTTTTGTTGGAGGCTAGATGGTGAAACCCATTCCGATTGGCGCGCGGGGGGAACTGGAACAGACCGTCGAGTTCAAGCACACGCTCACCGCGTACCACCCCAAGCTGCCACCGGTCTATTCGACACCCGACATGATTCGCTTGATGGAAACGGCTGCTTTCAACGCGCTCCAGCCGTACTGCGAAGGCTACGAGATCTCCGTGGGTACAGCTATTAACGTCGAGCATCGGGCGGCGAACGGCGTGGGAGCGCGGATTAAGGCGGAAGCAGTGCTGGAATCGCTGAATGGCCGATTTTACGTTTTCCGGGTGACCGCTCGCGATGATGTGCAGGAGATTGGGCGAGGCACGGTAACACGCGCGGTGGTGAGCCTGGGAAAGTTTCTAGAGAGGATAAAAAAGTAGTGGGACGAAAAAGGCCACGCCGACATTCAGCGTGGCCATGCCGAACTTTTTAGCAACTACTTGGCTGCCGGAGCCTCTGTGGGCTGAACTGTCCCCCCGGCCGCCACTTGCGGCTCGGGCATCGGCTTCACTTTTACCGTGCCCAGGATTTTTTCCAACTTATTAAATACCTCGTTGCGATCCACCGGCTTGGTTTGAGCATCGGCCTCGGCGTCCGACGTCCCCACCGCCATCGCGAATTCATAGCACGCTCCGTTTTCGAAGACGTGGTAGTACTTCGCGTCGGCAGACTTCATCGGACCAAAGTCTTCCACCTGGCTGAACTCAGTCTCACCGACTTTCACTTTCGATAGCGAACCTGGCTCATTTTCCGCGTGCTCGCTCTTAGGAAACGCGAACTGCGTGCATTCCTCCGAGGTCAGACTCTTGTTCACGCTGACGTTAAACAGCGCGGAGCTGAAATCCGTCCCCGGATACGAATTGCGAGGCATCTCTACCGCTGCCAGAGCGGTCCCGCCCGGCTGAACGAAATTCATCGGAAGCGCCGACTTTGCATTAATCTTTTGGCCCGTCTTCAACGAGTATTTCCGCGGATAGCGGAAAGAAACGCCGTAGATCTTGTCGGTGTAAGTGACCGTAGACGGCCGCCTTTTCACCACCTTCTTGGGTGTCGCTGGCTGGCTCGCAAGCGGCGCCGTCGGCACTGAAACGTTCGTGGCTGGCGCCTGCACTGCGGAGTTTTGGAGATTCTGGTTTCCGGAATCCGCCACCGCCGGCTTGCTCGTCCCTTTCGAGCAACCATTGGTTCCTAGCAGGAAGATTCCGAGCGAAGATGCAAGCATCAGCGCGCCGACGACGATAAGCATTCTGTTGGAATTCAACCGTTTCTTCTGATCGGCGTCCAACTTCTTCGGTTCTGCCTTTGCCTGCAAGTTGAGTTGCGTAAACTGTGCCATATTGGCCTCCCATCCGGGTTTCCCCAGTCAGTGGAGCAAATGGCACGACAGGAACCACCGCGAAAGTGGTTGATTGCGCGCAAGTTGACAGAAAAGGCGCGGATGAAAACCGTGGCCCGCAGCAGACATCGTGGCTCCCCTGACACACTGCGAAACCTGACCGAGCATCCATTCCGAAGCTGCGTAGCCGCTGAGCAATCCCGCTTTTCGCAGTCTTCTCCGGCGTGGCTAAAATGCAGTAGTGCCCAATCGCACCTATCGCGGTCGCCTAGCTCCTTCGCCAACTGGCCTGCTCCACATCGGCCACGCACGCACCTTTTGGATTGCTGCCAGGCGAGCTGAGCAGAATGCAGGCGCGTTGATTCTGCGCAACGAAGATCTCGATCCGCAGCGTTGCCGCCCCGAATTTGCTGACGCCATGCTGGAGGACCTGCGCTGGCTCGGCTTTCGCTGGACGGAAGGCCCCGATTGCGGCGGCCCTTGCGGCCCCTACTCGCAAAGCGAACGCCGGGCGCATTACCTGTCTGCATGGCGCAAGTTGCGCGATGCGGGCTTCATTTTCCCCTGCACCTGCTCGCGCAAGGATCTTGAACAAGCGGCCACCGCTCCGAACGATAGCGATGACGAGCCCATCTATCCGGGCCGATGCCGTCCCCGCACCGATGCCCAACAATTCTGTGAACCAGCGGGAGTGAACTGGCGTTTCCGTGTGCCCGGCGGTGAGGAAGTGCGCTTCACCGACTCGCATCTTGGCAAGCAAAGCTTCACGGCCGGCCGGGATTTTGGAGACTTCATCGTCTGGCGCCGCGATGACGTGCCCGCGTACCAACTCGCAGTGGTAGTAGACGATGCCCATATGCGCATCACGGAAACCGTGCGCGGTGCCGACCTTCTGAAATCAACCGCTCGACAGATATTGTTGTATCGGGCACTGCAGCTGCCGCTGCCGGCTTACTACCACTGCGATCTGGTCCGTGACCAGGCAGGCCTTCGTCTTGCCAAACGCCACGATTCGCTCAGCATTCGTCATCTCCGCGAGAGCGGTCTATCACCCGACGACATTTGGCACAAAGCAGGACTCGACAAAACTACGCAGGCATCTTTGTAGATCATTCTCTATAATGACTAGCAATCACTGCCAATCGACTCTCAACGAGGCTGTAGCCGCGTATTTTTCATCAGCATCTAAGGAACTTCATGGCACGAATTCTGGCTACTCTGTTTTTCGCGACCACCCTGGTGCTTGCCACCGCGCTGGCAGGGACCTGGTGGTTCACTTATCAGCTCATGCAGTCGACGAATCCGCCTCCCCCGGAGCCGCTTCCCGCGGTGCTGCCGAATCCCCAGGTATCACCGCTACAGGTTCACTACCAACTCGACCTGCCCGGCCGGGGAGAAATTTTTCCCGCGCTCGCTGCCAGCAATGCCATCGACTACTGGCCGGTCGCTGTCCTCACCATTTCGAATACCTCGGATCGTCCCGTCCTGCAAACCATCTCCGCCGAGATTCCGGAATGGAGCCGCCGCTCCACCAAGACTCTGATCGTCGGCCCGCGCGAAACGCGGGTAGTGCACATTAACCCGGAACTCTTGCCGCAGGCTTACCAGAACGCAGAAATCCGCCGCGCGCTGCTCGAACTGCGCGCCACCAGTCCCGGCAATCAGTCCGGTTTTGACCAGACTCGTCCCGTATTTCTCCACGCCGTTTCTGATCTCTACTGGGGCAGCAAATTTGCCAACGCGCAATTCATCGCTCGTTGGGTGACGCCTCACGATCCCGCGGTGATTCGATTGGTCTCGTCCGCCAGAAATTACATCCCGGCAGGCCGGCTGGCTGGATACCGCTTGCCGGGCAACGCTCCCGATCGCGTGACCGCCCAAGTGCGCAACCAAGCGCGAGCCGTCTTTGAAGCCATGCGCCACATTGGCATCAGCTACGTGGACAGTCTCTTCACCTTCGGCAACTTCACGGGAGAAGCACAGCGCGTGCGACTGCCGCGTGAGACTCTCAGTCTGAGCAGTGCCAACTGCGTTGACGTCTCGGTAGCATTCGCGTCCGCCATGGAGAACCTGGGAATGGATCCCGTGATAGTAATTGTCCCCGGACACGCTTTTGCCGGTGTCCGCGTGGCTCCGGAGTCGCGGCAGATTCTTTACCTGGACCTGACCGTGTTGCCGGAAGGCAGCTTGGAGCGGGCCATCTCGCGCGCGGAATACTGGCTGAAGAAAACGCCTGCCAATCGGGAACTAGTCATTGATATCGCGGCCGCGAGGGCGCTCGGCATCTACCCCATACCGCTACCTGTCCAGGCTCATTCCGCGACACCGAAAGCGTTTCAGCACGAGGCAAGCAAGAAACACCTAACTGACCATTCGGGGTAGGTGGTGTAATCGCCTGTGGGTGTTGAAAAAAAGGAACCAAAGGAGTAATTTCCGCGACGGTTATTCGATTCAGGCGTTATTCAGGAGGATCGAGCCACCGGTAGAAATCTGTTCCAACGGTGGCCCCATTTTAGGTCCTATTCCTGCTCCATCTTGCCTTCCTTCATCCCTTTGTGTTTCTCCATCTGCTCTTGTCTCATTTGCTTAAACTTGGCCTGCTGCTCGGGCGTGAGCACAGCGTTGATTTGGTCGTGGAAGGATTCGTGAATTGATTTCATTTTAGCCCGCTTTTGCTCCTGGGAAAGAGAACTGTCCTCGCGGACTGCTTTCATCTGCTGCATCTGATCCTGCAAGATAGGTTTTAACTTTGCTTTCTGGTCGTCGGTAAGGTTGAGCTTCTCAGAGAGCATCTGCAGATGCTGATCCGCGCTCTCTCCATTGTGGTGCATTCCAGCATGCTTGTCTGGTATTGGCGCTTGCGATTCCTGTGAAGTCTGCGCAAACGTCAGACCTGCAGCCAACAACACCAGGATCGGGAGAATTGACCAGCGAGAGTTCGACATCTTGCCTCCTAGAAAAATGATTTCTCGAAGTGGTCGAACACGCCCTGCGGATAGCGAACATGCTACTCCTCAATCAGACTTCCTTCCAGTCTGTAAATGGGCATCAAGCACAGGTGTTTTGCGTTAAGAGGGGGCCTTTCAGTCAGGTAACTGACGTAAATTGCCATATCACGAGTTGACCACTGGTCAATTTAAGCGCCTGTTCTTGACAGTTACGTGAATCGTTTGCTCTCCGCGTCTCCGCACCTGCCTGTTTACAATAGATTCCCAAGACCCATGAAGCGAATTCCGAGAACTATTCCACCGCGTTCAAGAGTTCGTCTCGTCCGTGCTGACCGGACAACCCGGGAATGGCAGAGCGAAATTGGTCGCCAGTTCCGCGTCGGCTACTACAGGCGCCAAGACGGGCTTGACTGCATTTGGCTTGTGAACGAAAAAGGCGAATACTCGCAAACCAGTGACCGCGATGGCATTCAGCGGTACTTCGCAATCGAGAAGCTAACCGATGAACGTGATTACTATGGCGCGCACAAGCGAAAGCTCGGACCGCTGAAAAGGAAGCGCGGGCGTCGCGCCTCAACCTAACTGTTGAAACATCCCGTCAATTACACCAGTAACGCTGAGGGTGGCTATTTTTATGAGACCCTCGTTACCCCAAACCGCCGGGCTGGGTTGGGAAAAAGATCTGTTCTTCCAGGATCGGGAACTCGATCCTTTCACCTCTGCGGTGATATTCGAGAACGCCGCACCGCTTTCTCATGGGGTAGCTCTTTCCGGTCGTGAAATTGCCGCAGCGCTCCTCGCACCGCACGACGTACTTATGATTGGCCCGCTGCACAACCATGGTTTTCTCGGGGCTGCGAATTTCGACGACGACAAATCCGGGTTGTAGTATCTGCAACAAATCACCAGAGCGCGCCAGCACCAGCCACACACACAGGCCGGCGAGCAGAACGATCGAGCCCCAGCGTGCAATTTGTTTCATTTCTCAGGCTCGGGAATCGGCGAGCTCCAGCATATAGGCAAGAATCCCGCTGAACTGATCGTACATGCACAAGCTATCTCCCGCGGCATCCACATTCTCATCGGCACCTGGCAGCTTTGCCGAGCGAAATGGCGCTCTTCCCGAGCGCATGCTGAAGTATGCTCAAAAACTGTTTGACACCGCCAGCATTGTCAGAGAAGCGATTTTCCGACACCTACCGTTCACAATGGCGGCCGGTTTCGTTCGGTCAGACAGGCCGCTCGGCCTGATATACAGGGCTGCAACTCGGGCCAGCAAACGCTTTCGACAACCGCCCGCCTAAGCACCTCATCGAAGCCATAGCCCCGAGGCTCCCACCCAATCTCGGAGCAGATGAGAGGGATTCCCGCCTATGTCTCGCGAAGCAATAATCAGACTCCTCGGATTGATCCTCATATTTGCAGTCGCGGTATTTTTTTCAGCCTGCGGTGCTAGTTCCCACTCCAGCATGCCCGGCCCCGGTTCGGGGTCAGGATCGGGTTCAGGCTCCGGATCCGGTTCAGGGTCCGGCGGCTCGGGCGGATCAGGCGGAAGCGGGGGCAGCGGCGGTTCTGGCGGCCCTGGTGGACCGGCTCCCGGCGGATTTGCCGCTGGGATTGGCGGCGCCGGACAGACTAGTTCCGCTCACTTCCTGATCGCTACGCAGATTCCGGGCTACTTCCCGATTCCCACCAGGATCAATGCCAACGGGACGCTTTCTGCAGCGAAGCTAAACGCCCCACCAGCGCCTAACCTTCCAAATACGCCGATGGGGATGAGTTCCGCCAGCGATCCTTCAGGCAGTTTTCTATACGAGGCTACAGAACCAGGCATTCACGCTTTTACCATCAACCGGCAGACCGGCGATCTCACCGAGATGCCCAATTCGCCTGTTGCTTCCTCGCAAAATTTCGAAGCCATCGTCATCGATCAGCTGGGCAAATTTGTTTACGCCGAAGGTGACGGCCAGGTGTTCGGGTATACCATCCAGCCGGGAACCGGCCAGCTCACGCCGATGGCTGGATCGCCGATCGGCGGAGCACCTTCAGGTCAACAATTTTTCGTCGTCAGCGACCGCATGGCGGTTTCGCAAAACGACAAGTATCTGTATGTCGGGAGCAGTACGGGCATCCTGGCGTACTCGATCGACCCGACGACGGGTGCGTTAACCATGGTGTCGGGGTCGCCCTTTGGTGGCAGCGCGGGATCAGCTTTCGCCATTGTGGCGCCTTCTACCGGCTTTCTGTATGAAACGGTCACGAGCACGACCACGCCGCCTGCGAAGGGAATCTATGGCTACAGCATCGACGAGAATACTGGGGCGCTGACTGCGGTGATGGGATCGCCCTTTGCTCCGGGTTGCAGTGCCGACAATCTAACTTCCCCGGCGGATGGAAAGTTCCTCTTCGCAGCGGGTTGCGGCATGTACGAGATCAACGCGAACAGCGGCGCCCTGACTCACCTGTTTAACGATCCGAGTACTCCGAACAGCACATGGGCGGTGTTTGATCCGGCCGGGGCCTTCGTCTGGATCATCACTACAGACCAGAACTGCTGGCATTGCGATATCGGCGTCACCACTTTCCAGGTCGATGGCAATACGGGGAATATGACAATGGTGCCAAACTCATTCTTCGTAATGCAGAACGACATGACAGGGAGTATTCAATCGCTGGCCATTACCCACTGACGAGTTCGCGCAACTGCAATGTCGATGCGCTCGAGTCGCAACAAGCGCCCGAGCTTTTTCACCAGTTTTTCTACAATTCTGCGGAGGACAATACCGCTGAGACGACGGCTCCGGATCAGACTGTTAATGAGTGAGATGGCGATATTAGTGCGCCGGGATAAAGCGGCATGAAGCAGAGAATGCAAAATTCTTACAAGAAAGGGAGTAGCGATCCACTTGGCCCCGAGTCTTGCGCTGTTACCGTGAGGGACCCAGCGAAGCGTAGACAGGGGCATAGGCGGGGTGGGCGATTGAGCTGCGAAAAGCTTCCGAGAGGAGCGCGACTCGACCTAGGATACCTGCGCA
>DASQIH010000279.1:0-8769 GCA_035631655.1 Terriglobales bacterium | reverse complement strand
GATGGCCGAAGCTCTCCGCTACTGCTTCCAGGACATGTACTGCTTCCTCGGTGACTTCCGGCCCAATGCCGTCCCCCGGCAGGATGGTGAGATTCAAGAGCATCCGGTTATCGTATCAAAGCAGATTCCGAAGTTTGTGAGCAAGGCGTGAGCAAATGAGAGGACTAAGTGTTGGTGCTCGCGAGGCTCGTATCAGGGGACAACTTCACAAACACCGGATTTGTATCAGGGCACGCCTTCAGGCGTGCCGCCAGTCGTGGTAAAACATGTGCGGCTTTAGCCGCTGCCCGCCACTACACTCCCCACAGATAATCTTCTTCGTTGTGGTGCTCAGCCATAGGATGGAGCGGCAGTTCCACGCTTTTCCGATCGGCAGGCCGGGGTACCGGAAAGGGCTTCGCAATGGGACGGTTCGGGTTCCCGCTAGCTGCCGAGGCCGCGATTGCGAGCGGAACTGTCTCCACAGGCGCAGGAGGCATGCGCACGGCCTGGTCTTTAGCTTCGCGGATCAATTGCAGCAGATGATGATCCTCGACGTTCTTGATTTTGTCTGCCAGCACCACAAAACGCCGATAAACCTCGTCGAGCTCGCGGCGCTCAAATGGGAAGCCCAGCTTCTCGCAACGCAGGCCCAGAGCGTGCCGTCCTGAGTGCTTGCCCAGCACCAGTCGGCTGTCGGGCACACCCACCGACTGCGGCGTCATGATTTCGTAAGTCAAGGGGTTCTTCAGCATGCCATCCTGATGGATCCCGGCCTCGTGCGCGAATGCATTGCGGCCGATGACCGCCTTGTTCGGCTGCACCGGGACCTTGGTGATCTCCGTAAGCAACTGGCTGGTGGGGAAGAGCTGCTCGCTGACAACGCCTGTTTCATACGAATAACGCTCGGGACGGACCCGCATCAGCATCACGATTTCTTCCAGGGAAGCGTTCCCCGCGCGCTCGCCGATACCGTTGATCGTGCATTCGACCTGACGTGCGCCAGCGGCAATCGCGGCCAGGGTGTTGGCCACTGCCATACCGAGATCGTTATGGCAGTGAGCGGAAATCGTAACCTTCTCAATCCCGCGAACGCGTTGCCGGATTGTGAGTATCAGATTCTTGAACTCTTCAGGGGTGGTAAATCCGACTGTGTCCGGAATATTCAGGGTAGTCGCGCCTGAATCCACCACGGCTTGCAGAACCTCGCACAAAAAGTCGGGATCCGTGCGGGTGGCGTCTTCCGGCGAGAACTCCACGTCCTGGCAAAGTGACTTCGCAAAACGAACTGCTTCGCGCGCCTGCTCGACACACTGCTGGCGCGAAATCTTGAGCTTGTATTGCAGGTGAATGTCAGAGGTAGCGAGAAACACGTGGATGCGTGGCCGGGCCGCATGCTGCAAGGCCTGCCAGGCCCGCTCAATATCTTCGCGCCGCGCGCGAGCCAGCCCGGCGATGATGGGCCGGCGAACAGATGCCGCAATGGCTTGTACCGCCTCGCAGTCTCCGTCCGAGGCGATGGGGAACCCTGCCTCGATCACGTCCACACCGAGACGATCCAGTTGCCGCGCCATGCGTAGCTTTTCGTCTACATTCATGCTGCAGCCGGGGGACTGCTCGCCGTCTCGCAGGGTGGTGTCGAACACGGTGATACGTGCTGCTTCCATGCCCACGCTCCTCCTTGTCGGTAAGGTCTCCATGCTACGTGGACAGCGAGATAAATCAAGCTTATAATCCTGCAATTATCATAAGCATTACTTAATGTCATAAGACGAGCTTATAGGCAGAGAAGCTCTGCTGAAGGAGCGGGCATGGATCTTGCCCAGCTAGAGGTGTTTCTTGCAGTGGCCCGCGAGGGACGGTTCTCACGGGCGGCTGAAAAACTCTACCGCACTCAGTCGGCGGTCAGCCAGACGATTCGCAAACTGGAAGATGAGTTGGGCGAGCCTTTGTTCGACCGCTCTTCCCGAGAAGGCGTCCTAACCGATGCAGGACGGGTACTGCATGAATACGCCGAGAAGCTGCTGAACCTGCGTAGCGACGCTCAGGAAGCCCTGGTCGAGTTGCGCGAACTGCACAAGGGCAAGCTGGTTATTGCGGCCAATGAATTGACGGTTCTCTACCTGCTGCCAATCCTGGCCGAGTTTCGCCGTCTTCATCCCATGATTAAGGTCACGGTGAAGCGGGCTTTGGGGAGCCAGATACCGGATGACGTCCTTCGCCATAACGTCGAAGTGGGATTGCTCACCTACGATCCGCAGGAACCACGGCTACATTCGGTTGTGATCTACCTGGATGAGTTGGCGTTTGTGGTTCCTCCCAGCCATCCTTTGGCATCGGCCAAGCAGGTAAGCATCAGCCAGCTCGGAGCCGAATCCTTCGTGGCCCACATCGTGACCTCACCTTACAGGGAAAAAGTCATTCAGGCTTTCCGCCGTCACAAAACGCCCTTGCACATGGATGTTGAGCTGCCCACCCTGCAAGCTATTAAGCGATACCTGGTGATGGGGTACGGTGTAGCCCTGGTACCCGAAATCAGTGTGGAAGGCGAGTTGGCGCGCGGAGAACTGGTGCGTATCCCAGTCCGGGAGCTGCAGCTGCACCGCAAGCTGCGCCTCGTTTACCGCAAAGAAGCCAGCCTGTCGCACGCGGCTCGGGCCTTTCTCACCATCGCGGAGGCGACGGCCACCGAACGCAAAGGCCGCCATCGCTTCCAGCGCGAACACTAGCACGCTTTCACCAGCTCCCGGTACTGGGTACTCGGTACTACTTACTCCGCCATCTTGGCCAAGTGGAGATCGAACCCTGTCTTCGGCAGTAACGAAGTCAGCTCAAACACCTTGAACCCTTCTCCCGTGATCTCGGTGTGCTTATACAAGCCCGGCTCGCTCTCGGCCACCTCGCGCTTCCCTTCCATATTGTCCAGGAACGCCTGTGCCGATTTCTCGTCGATCTCCTTGCTTCTGCTCCGCGTCACCATGGCTTCTGACGCGTAAGAACGTACCAGCTTCGGCCAATATTTCTGCAGCAAATCGGTGCTGGCGAAGATGTCGGCCCAGACAATCTCGCCATTGACCGCCACCACCACTCCCACAGCGTTCTGATCGCGTAACTGCTTCATCAAGCCCCGATAGCTGTTTTCGATAGGTACAGCTATGGAATCGACTTCCTTGCGCACCGCTTTGTTGTCCATCACCCGCGCATAGGATGAAGTACTTTGAACTTCGACGGTTTCGGTAGCACTTGGCGGCATGGCGGCAACAACTTCATTCTGTGCCTTTCTCACCTCCGACCAGACCTTGGCCTGGTCCTTGTCCGCCATAGCCTTGCTGCGGACCCCGGGTGCAGCCATAGGAGCAACGCCAGCGCCGTAACCCGCACCAAACTTCGAACTGGCTCCCACCCACCGTCCCGGCTCGACGCAGAACACGCTCAGATCGATGGGATCACTCTCTGCCGGCACCAGCCGGTCTTTGCCGATGACCCGATCCTGCTTCCCCCCAGTCACGATTTCGCCCGCCAGCAGAAGCAGTGGACGCTTAGAATTGTTCACCAGCACCAACCGGTTTACCTCGGCACCGCCGTAGGGATTGGGGATGATCTGGGGAGCTCTTCGCCGGACCATAGGGCGCAAGCTTCCGTACTCGGTCACGACCACATCGCCGGAGCGCAGTCCTTCATCGAGGGTCAGGAACTCCCCGGTATCGTGAGATTTCTGGGCTACCACGGGAAAGACGGTGAGGTTCCCGTGCCGGATCGGCGCCAGCACCTTATATCCCGAAGCGGAATGAATCTCGCCTGCCTTGGCCGGAGTTCTTCCCGCAAAAACGATGCCTAACGCAACCAGCAACGCCACCCCAAGGAATATGTTGATTTTCATGTTGCCCTCCAGAGTGTCTGAGAACACACCCCGGGCGTGGCGTCGCCAACCCCTGCCTGGCCCGGGGCGGTCTTTCCCACCCTGACTATTGGAGGAACGTACCTCTTCGTCTTTCTTGCACCGCGCATCGTAAAAATTGTTACTATCCACGCCATGAGTGGCGGCTCACATCCCGTTTCCCTCCACAGTCAGCTGGAGTCTTTGCTGACGGAGCTGTACGAAAAGAGCGGAGCGCGCGACTACGCCCTGGCCGAAAAGGACTTTGCCGCCATCCTCGTTGCGATTGCCCAGAGGTACCTTTCCGCCGATGTTGATGAAGCGGGAGTGCGCGATTTTTATCTCAGCCTGCGCGTCACTGAACTTGCTTTGGCCCGTGCCTGCGCTGCCGGAAACGAACGCGCGTGGGAAGACTTCATGCTCCGCTACCGCGAGAAGCTGCACGATGCGGCGCTCAGCATCACTCGAGAAGATTCCAGGGCCCGAGAACTCGCCGGTTCCATCTACGCCGACCTCTACGGCACCGGCACTCGCGACAGTGCGCGAATTTCTAAGCTCTCCTACTACAACGGACGTGGCTCTTTGGAAGGCTGGCTGCGCACCGTACTCGCGCAGCGGCACGTCAACGAGTATCGTGGTGGTCGCCGCAGCGTCAGTCTGGAAGAGGAGACTGATGCTGGCAAACAGTTCGCGATTCAGGATCCCACACCAGTTCCCCAAGTTGACGCCCGTCTGAATGTCGCGACGGATGAAGCTCTGGCCGCCATTTCCGCCGAAGAGCGCTGCATCCTGGCCTACTATTTCCTCGACGATCTCACCTTGGCCCGGATCGCGAGTATTCTAGGCGTGCATGAATCAACCATCAGCCGCAAGCTGGAGAAGCTCGTCCGGGCTTTGCGCAAGGACATCCTCCTGCGACTCACGCAACGCGGCCTGAGCCGCCGTCAGGCCGAAGAAGCGCTTGACGTGGATGTTCGTGATCTGACAGTAGATATTCGTCGCCGATTGGCGCAAGATTCGGCCAGCGGGACGTTCTCCAAGGAGAAGGTCATCCGCGCCGGAGAGGGACAGGATTAGGTCCCGGAGAAAGACTGGAACTGTGTGGCGGCGGGTCTTTGACCCGCCCTCGCACAAGCCCCGGAGGGGCAATATTCGTTAGCCCAGCGCGTAAGCGCTGGGAAACGTGCGAGTCCCAGAGGGACGGAACAAACTGCTGATGGAACAGCTTCCCAAAATCGCAAGCAAGCGGCTGAAATCCAGCCCGACTGGCGAGCATCCCGATCCTGACCTGCTCACCGCGTTTGCCGAGCAATCGCTAAAGGAGCGTGAGCGAACGCAGGTGCTCGAGCACCTCTCCCATTGCCGGGAATGCCGCAATGTATTATCACTCGCCGCTCCTGAGACGGTATTGGCTGCCGAACTCTCCAAGACCCAACCTACCCAGCAAACCTCGGGCTGGTTGCGCGCGCCTGTATTACGCTGGGGCGCGCTCGCCGCGTGCCTGGTCGTGGTGAGCTCAGTCGGGTTGCTCTACCGGGAACGAATCTCGCATCCACTCAACGTGCACATGGCAACGGAGGAGCGTAGCGTTCCGGCCTCGGATTTACCGAAAGAGGCGAAAGCCGAAAACCCTTCAACCGCAGAGCTTCAAACCAAAGAAAGGCCTGAGACGAGAACAATGCGCGCTGCCACGCCCGCGAACAAAGCTCTTGCTGCAAGTAAGAACAGTCGCCAAGCAGATCATCTCGAAATATTTGCCAAGTCAGCGCCAGCGGCTGCGCCCGCTGCTCAGTCTGGAGCCCCCGCGGCTCGGTTAGGGTTCAACGCCGAAACCAATAAGCTCCCGACTGTTCCGAGTCCTTCAGAGAAGCTACGATCGCCTGCTGGGCAGCAAGGTGCTGCTGCAGCAGCGGCGGCGGCCAAGCCTGCGGATAGCCGTGAGCCGAGAAAAGATGAGCGCTTATTGGGCGATCAGGCCATCGCTGAAGCCGTAGAAGTAGCCCCTGCGATACCAGCCCGAGAAGTTAAGTCCGCCAAACGTAAGAGAGACAAAGGCGGCGCCACCGAATTGCCCAAGCAGGTGGATAGCGATGTCACCAAAACTCAGGCTGCCTTCGCAAAAGAAACCCTGGCCAGCACCGCCGCTTCCACAAGCCGCCCCGTATTCATGCGCGATCTGAAATCGGCTCGCTGGAGCTTGTCCGAAGAAGGACTCCCGCAACGCTCTCTTGATGCAGGTCAAACCTGGGAAAAGATTCGGGTAGATCACAGCGCCGGCTTCCGTGCGCTCTCTGCTGAGGGTTTCGACGTGTGGGTCGGGGGAGCGAAAGGAGCCCTGTATCATTCCTCCGACCTTGGGATGCATTGGACGCGCGTCACACCCGTAATTGAAGGTGCTGTCCTATCCGCCGATATCGTCAGAATCGAATTCAACGATTCCAATCACGGCAAACTCATCACCGCGGAGAACCAAACTCTGGTTACTTCCGATGGCGGAAAGAGCTGGCAGAAGCAATAAGCGCCTCACCCTCGTTTTAAGACCCTACCGTAGAGGCGCGGCTTGCCGCGACTTTCTGAGACGGGGCAAGCCCCGTCTCTACCAGATGGCAAGATGAGGCCCCGAGGTAACCTGCGCGGTCCTACTCCACTCCCCGCTATCGCCGCCCGGTTTTCATGGAACTTTGTGAACGACTTAGCTGCACACAGCGGGGCTTGAACAGGATCAGGCAAGGTTCCGAAGATGATTACTTTAGAGAGCACCTGCGTAGTGACTCCACGAAAAAACCGAATTACTGAAGTGACGTTTACAGTCAACCATCTCAGCCCTAATATCCCAATTGTAGTCAGGCAGTTCTGGGGGAGGGCTGCCGAGGGCGTCCTGTGACTGCGAAGTCTAAGGGCGCTTTTTTAATTTCAGGCGTCAGGTCGCAGGTCTCACGAAACTGAGACTGGACCTTCTGCGATTCGGAGCGGCAAAGCGGCTTCAGTCCTCCGACCCGACACCTGTGACCTGCGACCTTGCGACTTCTTACCCTTCATCGCATCTAATGAAGGTGCTAGGATAACCGTGGGAGGAATGATGGCCAGCGACGCAATTATGGAAGTCACGGACGCGAATTTTGACGCGGATGTGTTGAAGTCGGAGCAGCTCGTCCTGATCGACTTCTGGGCTACCTGGTGCGGCCCCTGCCGCGCGCTCGCTCCGATCGTAGACGAGGTTGCGCAGGCCTATCAGGGCAAGGTTAAGGTCGCCAAGATGGATGTGGACCGGAACAACGCTACGCCGATGCGTTACGGCGTGCGGGGCATTCCCACCCTGCTGGTTTTCAAGGGCGGCCAAGTCAAGGAGCAGATCGTCGGCTACGTTCCGAAGGAGACCATCCAGAAGGCACTCGACAAACATATTGGCTGAAACGCCGTTATTTTCCAAATCAAACGCCCGGCACATCGCCGGGCGGTTTGCTTCATAGCAAGATATGGAGGCGGGTCTTTGACCCGCCCCGAAATTAATACTTCCGCAACACTCCAATCACTCTTCCTTGAATCTGCACTGCCGCGGCGTGCACCACGATGGAAGCCATGTTCGCGTTCGACGGCTGCAGACGGATCTGATCGCCTTCTTTGTAGAACCGCTTCAGCGTGGCATCCGAGCCATCCACCAGCGCAACCACAATTTCCCCGTTATGGGCGACTTTGGTTTTCTCCACCAGCACGTAATCCCCGTCCAGGATCGCTTCATCCCGCATGGACTCGCCGCGTACTTCCAGAACAAAAACTTCTTTCGACTGAACGAAATCCGCCAGTGAGATGGTTTCGGGATTTTCTACGGCCTCGATCGGTCGGCCGGCGGCAATACGCCCCACCAGAGGCAGAACCACTCCTGTATTCACGGCCATGGACTGCCGCAGCTTACCCTTCAGCGGGACCAGTTGAATCGACCGACTGCAGTTGTAATCGCGCGTGGCGAAGCCCTTCTTCTCCAGATTGGAAACGTGCTTGTGCACCGTCGCCAAAGAATTCAAGCGCAAGCCGGTCTTGATCTCCTCGTAAGAGGGCGAGTAGGTGTGTTCCGTGATGAAGCGGGAAATGAAGTCATACACCTGCCACTGCCGTTTCGTCAGCGCCGCCATGATTGTCATTTTGAGCGAATAAAAGGCGAATGTCAAGAGGCCCATGAAAACTGCGAGAAAAGTTGTAATATTGCCGCCTCAGGGGGGAGGCGCTTATGTCGCTTAAAGGAAAAAGTGCTTTGGTTACAGGCGGGTCGCGGGGTATCGGCCGTGGCATTGCTTTGAAATTAGCGGAACAGGGAGCCAAGGTTGCGGTTCATTATTTTCAAAACCATGGCGCGGCCGAGGCCACGCTCGCAAAGATTCGCGAACTGGGATCGGATGGCTTCCTGGTGCAGGCTGATGTCTGCCAACCCGAGGAGATCCAGCGCATGTTCGCGCGCGTGAAATCGGAATTCGGCGCGCTTGACGTCTTCGTCAGCAACGCGCGCACCGAGGCGCCCACCTTCTACGAGCCTCCCCTCCAGATCACGCTCGACAAATGGGACACCGCCGTGGATTCGCAAGCCAAGGCGTTCATGGTGGGAGTGCGGGAAGCAGTGCCACTGATGTCGCAAGGCGGCCGAATCGTCGCTATCAGCTTTGCGCCTGGGGGACGCTTCGGAAGTTGGCAGCCCTGGGTCGCGATGGGTGCCGCCAAAGCAGCCATGGAAGTGCTGGTGCGGTATTTCGCCGTGGCGCTGGCCGGTCGCGGGATTACCGTGAACACAATCAGTCCGGGGTGGATTGAGGACAGCGTGTTGAACAGCCTGCCACAAGTCTTTCAAGATGGCCTGCGCGACTGGCAGGAACGCGGCTGGACGCCCATGGGCCGCTTGGGCACGCCGGCCGATATCGGCAATG
>DASQIH010000278.1:0-26398 GCA_035631655.1 Terriglobales bacterium | reverse complement strand
TACACCGCCGGAGGAAGACATGGCGACGAATTTTGTCCAGATTGAGAATGACTCTGACATCAAGAAACGCTTGGAAGCAGAGCGGGCGCGCCTGCGCAAGATTGCCGGACTTGACCAGCCCCAGCACTTCCATCGTCCGGTAGAGCGGGCATTCACCGCAGACGAGCGTGACCGCGTCACGATTTTGTTTGGTGGCTTCACTTGGAAACACGAGGATCTCATCCGCGCAGTCTTCCAGGGATGCGGCTATCGCTGCGAGAAGCTGCCGGTACCGGATGTCGCTGCGTTTCAGACGGGGAAAGAATTCGGCAATAACGGCCAGTGCAATCCGACCTATTTCACGGTGGGCAATCTGGTGCAATATCTGCAGTTTCTTGAGAAAGAGGGCCTGTCGCGCCAGCAGATCCTGGACAATTATGTCTTCTTCACCGCGGGCTCTTGCGGGCCTTGCCGGTTTGGCATGTACGAGGCCGAGTACCGCTTCGCGCTGAAGAACGCAGGCTTCGATGGTTTCCGCGTCCTGCTTTTCAAGGACAGCGATGGAATTAAGGCCGCCTCGGGCGAGCCCGGGCTGAAATTCACCGTCGATTTCGGATTCGGCATGCTAAATGCCATGCACCTGGGCGACGTAATCAACGACCTCATTTATCAAATTCGCCCCTATGAGGTGAATCAGGGCGAGACCGACCGCGTGTTTGGTGAAGCCGTGGATGGTTTGTGCGAAGACCTTAGAAACCGCCACTCATTTGAAATCGAACAATGTGCGCCCGATTGGGCAAAAGCGAAATTCAAGAACAACAAGATTCTGCGCAACACCTTCAATGTGTTCGGCAAATGGCACGAGCACATGTGGGGCAAGGACTATCTCAACGCGCTCCACTCCGCCCGCGAAAAGATGGACGCGATCGCGGTTGACCGCACTCGAGTAAAGCCACTGGTGAAAATTACCGGTGAGTTCTGGGCGCAGATCACCGAAGGCGACGGCAACTTCCACATGTTCGAGTTTCTCGAGCGCGAAGGCGCGCAGGTGCTGGTGGAACCCATTGCCACCTGGGTGGCATACCTGATGTACCAGGCCAAAGCTCATGCCATCGCGAAGTGGCCGGTGAATCGCCGATACCGCAATCCCGAGTTGTACGAACTGAAGAAGCATTTTGCCAACTACATCGGGTTACGCAAAAAGCTTTGGGCAATCGGCGCTGGCGAACGCATGTGGAACTATTTCTACCATCGCACGATCAAGCACCTGGGCGGCATTACCCACCACCTCGCGCCGCAAACCGAACTGGCGGAGTTGGCGCACCCGTTCTACAACCAGTTTGCCCGTGGAGGCGAAGGACACCTCGAAGTGGGCAAGAACGTGTATTACACCATCCACAAAATGTGTCACATGGTGTTGGCGCTGAAACCGTTCGGCTGCATGCCTTCCTCGCAGTCCGACGGCGTGCAATCGGCGGTGATCAACAAGTTCAAAGACATGATCTTCCTTCCGATTGAGACATCCGGTGAGGGAGAAGTCAACGCACACAGCCGCGTTCAAATGGCTCTCGGTGAAGCCAAGGTCAAGGCCAAAACCGAGTTCGAGCAGTGCCTGAAGTCTACCGGGAAGAGCATGAACCAAATCCGCGAATACATCGAGGAGCATCCGGAACTGAAGCGGCCGTTCTATCACGTGCCGCATGGCGAAGGAGTTGCTGGAACGGCGGCTCAGTTTATCCTGCACGTCAGCGATCGGATTAACAAGGACGCGCGGTTCTGGAAACGGTCGCGGGTACCCGGCGCGGCAATTCCCGCAACGTCGGGCGACTGAGAAATCTTTACCGCCGACCTGCCGAGCACGTAGAGGAACCTCTCGGCAACCTCGGCGCTCTCGGCGGTAAATGCGTTTTTAGCGGTTTCCTAATCAGACGGAGAGAGTAAGTAATGCACGATCATAAAGGTCCACAGCTAATCCAGATAGCACCACTCGAAGTGCCACCCCTTCAGCAGGAAAAGCTCACGCCGAAGCCGCACGACCACGACACCAAGTTCATGGTTGGACTTGACGTGGGTTCCACCACGGTCAAGGCGGTGGTAGTCGATACTGCGACCGACCAGGTGCTCTGGCAAGACTATCAGCGCCACGAAACCAAGCAACCGGAGAAGACGCTGGAATTTCTGAAGCGGATGGAAGTCGACGCAGGAATTAATCGTCACAACACGCGGATGTTCCTGACCGGTTCCGGCGGGGGCTCCATCGCGGACCAGATCGGCGCAAAGTTCGTGCAGGAAGTCACGGCCGTTTCCTTAGCCGTGGAGAAGCTGCATCCCGAGGTCTATTCCGTTATCGAACTCGGCGGACAGGACGCCAAGATCATCGTCTTCAAAGATGACGACGAGACCGGACGCAAGAAGAAGATTCCTTCGATGAACGACAAGTGCGCCGGAGGGACAGGCGCTGTCATCGACAAAATCAACGCCAAGTTGAAGATTCCGACGCAGCAACTCGGAGAACAGAGATATCACGGGATCAAGCTGCACAAAGTTGCCGGCAAGTGCGGGGTATTCGCCGAGACCGATATCAATAGCCTGCAAAAAGTGGGTACGCCACCGGACGAGTTGATGGCTTCCCTGTTTGAAGCCATCGTTCTGCAAAATCTAAGCGTGCTCACCCGCGGCCATACCCTGCGGCCGCATGTGTTGCTGTTGGGCGGGCCCAACAGCTTCATTCGCGGGATGCGCGAGGCCTGGCAGGCCAATATTCCCCGTATGTGGCAGGAACGGAAGGTCGCAATCCCCGACGGCGCCAAGCCGGAAGACCTCATTAAAGTCCCCCAAAATGCCCAGTACTTCGCCGCTATGGGCGCAATCGAGTTTGGCCGTGGTGAGGACGACTGCATCGGCTGCTACCGCGGCTGTGACCAGCTGATCCACTACATCGAATACGGCCGACAAGAGGAGAAAGCAAAGTCCGGTGGCAAGGGACTAGTAGAAAACCCGGCTGATCTCGATGTGTTCAAAGAAGCGTATCGCCGCAAGAAATTCACCCCCGCAGTGTTTCAGAAAGGCTCCACGGTTGGCGGCTTCATTGGCATCGACGGTGGCTCAACTTCTACCAAAGCCGTCCTGCTGGACGAGAATGGCGTCATTCTCTGCAAGTCGTATCAGCTCTCGAACGGAAATCCGATCCAGGACACCATCGATATGTTCGAGAGTCTGCGCGGACAGGTCGAGGAGCAGAATGCGAAGCTGGAGGTTCTCGGCGTTGCCACTACCGGCTATGCCAAAGACATTCTGAAAGACGTTCTCAAGGCCGACGTTGCGCTGGTCGAGACCGTCGCGCACACGGAATCAGCGCTGAAATTTTATGAAGATCCGCACGTGATTGTGGATGTCGGCGGACAGGATATCAAGATCATTATCCTGCACAACGGCCGGGTAAAGGATTTCAAGCTCAACACCCAGTGCTCGGCCGGCAACGGATATTTTTTACAGTCCACGGCGGAAGGTTTCGGACTCACTGTGACTCAGTACGCCGACCTCGCTTTTTCCGCGCAAGCCATGCCGGTTTTTGGTTACGGCTGTGCGGTCTTCATGCAGTCCGATATCGTTAATTTTCAGCGCCAGGGCTGGCGCGCGGAAGAAATCCTCGCCGGACTAGCCGCTGTACTACCAAAAAATGTGTTCCTGTACGTGGCCAGCATTCCCAATCTGGCCGCGCTCGGCACGCGCTTTGTGCTCCAGGGAGGAACTCAAAACAATCTCGCCGTGGTCAAAGCGGAAGTGGATTTCATCCGCAACAGCTTCCGCGCCGCTGGCAAGCAGCCCGAAATCATCGTGCACGAACATTGCGGCGAATCGGGAGCCATCGGCGCGGCCCAGGAATCACTGCGCCTATGGCGAAAGGGCCAGAGGACTACCTTTGTCGGCCTCGAGGCTGTCCGCAAAATCGAGTACCGCACCACACGCAACGAGGCTACCCGCTGCAATTTCTGCAAGAACAACTGCCTGCGGACGTTCATTGATATCCGAACTGAGCCGGTGAAGAATTTCGTTCCCATCCAACGCGTCACCAAGGTTCCGCTCATGCAAGGTGAGCAGCGGCTGATTATCGCTACCTGCGAAAAAGGAACTGTGGAAGACGTCAACGAAATGAAGGACATCAAGGCCGGACTCGACCAGATTCGAGATCAACATCCGAATTTTGTGGATGTGGCGTCGAAAGAAGTCTTTCGTCCCACTAACGCCAAGAGCGTTGCCGACCCTATCCCCACTCGGGCCTGGTCGAAATCCGCTAAAGAGCGCATCGCATTAATGCAGAACCGCAAGCAGTTGCGCATCGGCATTCCGCGCGTGCTCAACATTTACACGTACGCCCCGCTGTTCAATGCTTATCTCGAAGGCCTGGGCGTCCAGCCCGAAAATATCGTTTATTCCGATTACACCAGCTCGGAGCTCTACCGCGCTGGAGCCAGCCGGGGCGCGATTGACCCCTGCTTCCCGGCCAAGATCGGCATTTCGCACGTCTACAACCTCGTCCAGGAGAAGCATCGCAAGAAGCCTCTGAACGTGATCTTCTTCCCCATGTATGACGTCCTGCATACGCCCTTGGTGAAGCTGCAGGGCTCGAACGCGTGCCCAACCGTGACCGCAACGCCTGAGACGGTCAAAGCGGCATTCACCAAAGAGAACGACGTGTTTGCGGAAAATAATGTGAAGTACGTCGATCCCGTGCTCAACTTTGCCGACCGCAAACTGTTCGCCTACCAGATGCTGCAGGCCTGGCAGCCGATCCTGGGGCTCTCAGAAGAAGAAAATGATCGCGCGATCGAATCCGGTTTCAAGGCATTGAAGGACTACGAAAGCAACATTCGCCGGCGTGCCCGACAGGTGCTCGACCAGCTTGAGCGCGAGGATCGTATCGGCATCGTAATGCTGGGACGGCCGTACCATCACGATCCCGGGCTCAACCACGAGATCCTGGATGAGTTCCAGAAGCTCGGCTATCCGATCTTCTCCCAGAACACGCTTCCGCTCGATGAAGATATACTGGAGCGGCTTTTTGGCGAAGAAGTACGGGCTGGGGTTATCAGCAGTCCTCTGGATATCAGCGACGCCTGGAAGAATTCCTACTCGTGTAGCACCAACCACAAGATCTGGGCAGCGAAGTTCACTGCCCGGCATCCGAACCTGGTGGCCCTCGAAATTTCCAGCTTCAAATGCGGACACGATGCTCCCATCTACGGCGTAATCGAAGGCATCATTGAGCAGTCCGGGACGCCATACTTCTGCTTCAAGGACCTCGACGAGAATAAGCCCTCGGGCTCCATCAAGATCAGAGTCGAAACCATTGATTACTTCCTGCGGCGCTACCGGGAGGAAGTCATCCGCAAGCGGAAGGCCGAGCAGGAGATTGAAGCGCAACTTGCGGCACTCGAGACCGAGTTACGGCGAGCAGCTCCGGAATCTGCAATGCCGCAATTCGCGTCGGCCGGCACGCAGCGAGAAATCCAGGAAATGGCGGCAGATTAGCGAGGAAAGGGCCGGTCCGTATGGCGGGCAGGAGGCGTGCTTTCCTTACGTCAGAATTAGGACACCAATTTCCTGTCCGAAACTCACTTGATATGTCCAACTGACGGTTGCTCCTGCCGTTTGGTGCCGGAACGGCGCCGGTTAGGCCATCGGAAGAGAGAAATAGAACAGCGAGCCTCGACCGAGTTGACTGGTTACCCCGATCCGGCCGCCGTGCAGTTCCACGATAGCTCTCGCGATGGCGAGTCCCATCCCAGTGCCCTGCGCAATCATTCGTTGACTTCGCCCCCGATAAAACTTCTCGAAAATCATTTCTTGCTCCACGTCATCGATCCCGGGGCCGTGATCCGCAACGCTGGTGACGAGCTGGCCATCGCGAAGTTCTGCCGTGATCTGGATGAGCGTATCCGGTGGGGAATACTTCGCAGCGTTATCGAGGAGGTGCACGAGCACTTCCGTGATGCGCTCAACATCCATTCGGACCGAAGGCAGGCGGTCCGGAATATTCGATTGCACGATGTGGCGTTGCAAAGACTGGCGTGACTTGGCAATTGCGGCTTCCACCGCATTACGGATCTGATGTGGCTGGAAGTGAAGTTCGAGTTGATGGGAATCCAATTGCGCCACTTCGGTCGCTTCCCCGATCAGGCGATTGAGCCTGTCGCTCTCTTCATTGATCACGGTGAGCAAGTCCTTCCGCTGAGGTTTATCCAACTCAACATCGGACAGGAGGGTCTCGGCCGACGCTTTGATCGCCGTAAGAGGAGTACGGAATTCGTGCGTTACCGAGTCCAGCAACACAGACCGAAGGCGGTCACTCTCCCGCGCCGCTTCCGCTTTCGTCAATTTCTCTGCGGTGTTCGTACGCTCGATGGCGATCGCGGTCAAGCTTCCAATCGCCTCCAGGGTTTCCCGTGAAAGGTCACAGCCTGAAAGTCCGAGGCTTCCGATGGAGCGCACTCCCATGCGCAGGGGCATGAAACAAAGCCCGTGCTCCCGGTCCAGCACTGGCTCTCCACGCCCGCTGATGGCTTTCAGGTGATCGATTGGAAATAATGCCCGGCTTGCGGTGTCGAGATAATACGTTTCTTGCTTGGCATCCAGGAACATTGCGGCGCCGCTCACATCGAAGGAATCGACGATGTACTTAGGGATGACATTCAGCAATTCAAAGACATTTTCCGTCACCAACAGTTGTTGGCTAAAGGCATACAGGCGTTCCACTTCGTGCCGGCGCTGATTGGATTCCATAGCCTCGCGGCGGGCACGCTCGGAAAGCTGGCTGGCTACAATCGCGGTAAACAGGAACGCGAACAAGCTCACCCAGTTTTGCGGGTCTGCAATGGTGAATCGCAACAACGGCGGTAGGAAAAAGTAGTTGAAGGCAAGCGTGGAAATGATTGCCATGAAGATCGCATAACGCAGCCCCCAGACAGCGGAAACCACCAGGATCGCGAGCAGAAACGTGAATCCAACCGTCGTAGGGTTGACGTGCAGCCACCGGTAGTAAACAGCAGTAATTCCGCAAACTGTGGCGGCGGCAACGACAAAGCGTAATATCTGGTGGGCGGCAACTTTTTTCATGTGGAAGGTTTTAGCAATTCGACATTCTAATCGTTGCCAGGGAGAATAATCGAACATGCCCAAGACGCCAGAACAGTGGCTGGAAGAAGCAGCCCCCCAGAAGAAACAGGGGATCTTCAAACTGTTTTTGGGCTATGCACCGGGCGTAGGCAAGACCTACAACATGCTGAGCGAGGGCATACGACGCAAGAGCCGCGGCGAAGACGTTGTCATCGGTCTAGTGGAAACTCATGGCCGAAAAACGATCGCCGAATTGGCCACAAAACTGGAAACCGTGCCCAAGCAAAAGATGGAATACAAGGGCGCATCGTTCGAAGAAATGGACGTCGATGCAATCCTGGCACGCAAACCGCAGGTCGCACTGGTTGACGAATTAGCACACACCAACATCGAAGGTAGTAAGCACGCGAAGCGCTACGAAGATGTCATGGAACTGCTGGACGCGAACATCGACGTGCTCTCGACCATGAACGTGCAGCACATCGAAAGCCTGATGCCCATGGTGCACAGCATAACGGGCGTACAGGTCCGGGAAACTGTCCCCGACTGGGTCATGCAGAGAGTGACCGAGATCGTGCTTGCGGACTTGACACCGGAGGCCCTGCAGACCCGCATGCGGCGCGGTGACATATATCCCGTCGAGCGGGCCGAACGCGCACTCGGACACTTCTTCCGGCCGGGAAATCTGCTAGCGCTGCGCGAGTTGGCCCTGCAGCAGGTTACTCGGGCGGTAGACCGAAGTCTGGAAACATATTTGGAAAAGGAGGCGGGCGGGAAAAGCGTTGGCGTTCGCGAGCGCATCGCGGTATGCGTGAGTTCCAGTCCCGCGGCTCAATATCTGGTTGCTCGTGCAGCTAGGATGGCGCAGCGCATTGATGCCGAACTGTTGGTGATCTACGTGGATATTGGAGTGGACGACAATCCTCAGGACCAGCGCTCTCTGGAACAGAATATGAAGTTCGCGCGAGACCTGGGCTCTCAGATTATCCGAACAAAGGGCAAGAAAATCGCGGAAGAAGTGGCCAAGATCGTGCGCGAAAAACACATCACCCAGGTGGTGTTCGGACGATCCGCGCAGACTGGATGGCGCCGGTATTTGTATTTATCCGCTATTCATAGGTTTCTTAGAGATGCTCCTCCCGTGGATGTTCATATCGTGACCCAGGAAGTGAAGTGAGGTTCAAATGGCAGGACCGAGCGGCAAGGGAAATATCCTGGTAGTGGACGACGAGGCGCAGATTACCCGTGTATTAAAAACCACTCTCTCCAGCCATGGCTATGGAACACGCACCGCTTCGGACGGCGACGAGGCCCTGCAAGTCATGAGGGACTGGGCTCCCGACTTGATCATCACCGATCTTCGTATGCCCAACATGGATGGCCTGGATCTGTGCCGGCACGTGCGGCAGAAATCGCGGGTTCCAATCATAGTGCTTTCCGTTAAAGGCGAGGAGCGAATCAAGGTGGAAGCGCTCGATGCCGGAGCCGATGACTACGTGACCAAGCCATTCAACACCAATGAGCTACTGGCTCGAGTGCGCGCGGCACTTCGTAGGCTGGCGGCCGAAGGGGAGCCGGAGACGCAATCAATTGCCATGGGCGATTTCCGCATCGACCTGCAAACACGCACTGTTCTGGTCAAGGACCGCGCGGTTCACCTTACTCCCAAAGAGTTTGATTTACTGGTGTTCCTCGCGCGGCATCCGGGGAAAGTTATTACTCATCGCGCCTTGCTTGCGGCCGTTTGGGGCGGGGGAAGCGTGGAGCAGCCGGAATATCTCCGGGTTTTCGTAGGTCACTTGCGAAAAAAACTCGAGCCCAACGAAAGCGCTCCCCGATATATCGTGACTGAGCCGTGGATCGGTTATCGTTTCGAGCCCGGGGAGTGACCGAAAGGATAGCTCCCGGTTCGGAGTCTTAGTTTCCGATAAATTCTAGCGAACGTGAACGATCTCCCGCCTGCTGACGCTGTTCCTGTCGCATCCGAGAAACGAGCAACCCCATTAGCACGAAGAACCCAACGACTGCGACTACTTCAGTCATAAAACCTCCGCTGAAGCGATTCGACACATTTCTACCCAGTCGATTGGATGACAACCTCGGTAAAACTCGCATAAACAATCGATAAAACTTTTGCAGGTACGGACAAACGTACTTTTACGAAAATTTTATGAACCTTTTATTCGAAATTTACGGGCTCTCGTATTCAATGACAAGTGAGGTGGTGATCCCACGCAATCTCGCAGCACCGCGGTGCCAAGTCTGGAGTCCGAGATGTTCGTGACGACAATGATGACAGCGCTTTGCACGGCAGCAATAGCGTTTTACGTGCGATTCCTGATTGCACTGTGCAAGGAGTGCAAGCCCGGTCTCTCTGGTTATTGGGTGCGTTTGCGACTCGGCTCCGGCGAAGACGCGATAGCTGAACTGCCGAAGCGGCACATGTCAGTGACTCGCGCCGCATGAGAACGGCTTGGATCAGTGCACTGGCTACTGGGGCAACGGAGTTACTCCAATGAAAGCCGCCGAGACCGGCCGAGAGTAAGCCCCGAGTCGAAAGTGCGTTGCGCTTTAGAACTCCAGGAATGAAAAAATATTCACCGTACTGAGTCAGAGAGGCGCAGTCAATGATCAAGAAAGCAGCTCTGCTGTGCATTGCAATGATGACATCTGGCAATGTGACACTCGGCCAAATGACAAACGCAGTTGCTCAGCCGAGCCCAACCGCGTCAACGGAAGACTTGCAGCGGCGCGTGCAGCAGCTCGAGGCTGAGGTGGCTGAGTTGAAAAGTATCGCTAGAGTCCAATCGAGCGCGCAAGCTGCACAGTCCACGGACGCTCCTTCTCCGCCCAGCGGAACAGCGCAGACCGCCTCGGAGCACCAACCTGGGGGCAGTTCCGCACTGCCGACGGGAATGAGCGCGGATGACCATAAGATCCTCGACTTCTTACACGACACAACCATCAATGTCGGTTTGGACGGCTATTACAGCTACAACTTTAACCATCCCGTGGGACGAATCAATCTTCTGCGCGCCTATGACGTTAGTAGCAACAGCTTCAGCCTGAATCAGGCCTCCGTGATCTTCGAACGGGCTCCCAATGTCAATATCGGCCGCCGATTCGGAGGGCGCCTGGACCTCCAGTTTGGCCAGGCAACGGAAACACTACAAGGAAATCCAGTCAATGAACCCAGGCCGCAAGTTTACCGACCTGTATTCCAAGCGTATGGGACTTATGTTTTTCCGGTGGGTAGCGGTTTAACCGTCGATTTCGGCAAGTGGGCGAGCGCCATGGGGTACGAGAATAATTACACCAAAGACCAGTTTAACTACTCGCGCTCGTACTTCTTCGATTTCCTGCCGTTCTATCACATGGGCTTTCGCACTACTTACAACGTGAATGACAGGCTTGCCCTGGGTTATTGGCTCGTCAACGGCGCGCAGCAAACGGAAGACTTCAATGGCTTCAAATCGCAAGTCGTGCAGGTCATCCTGAAGCCCACCGAGACAGTACAGTGGAATCTGATCTATCACAACGGACAGGAGCAGCGTGACCTGGTCCCGGCGCTCAATCCAGGTTTGCCAACCCTTCCCACGCAGCCGGGACTATCCACTCTGAAGATCAGCCCTATACCGGACGGCAGATTGCACATTCTCGATACCTACGCGAGTTGGAACGCCACACCCAAGCTAACGCTCGCCGGAGAGGCGGACTACGTCATTAACCGCGTTTTTGCACATTCGACTCCGGCGCACGTCAGCGGCGGTACAGCCTACGCTCATTACCAGTTCACGCCGAAAGTGTCACTCACAGCGCGCGGCGAGTACCTGTCGGATCGCGGTGGACTCTTCAGTGGCGTCTCGCAAGCCCTCAAAGGAAATACCCTCACGGTCGAATATAAGCTGGCAGACGGATTTCTCATGCGCTATGAGTGGCGGCGGGATTTCTCGAATCAGTCATCATTCCTGACAGACGTGCAAGACGTCTTGAGCAAGCAACAGAACACAGCAACCGTCGGCCTGATCTGGTGGTGGGGACGCAAAGAAGGTTCATGGTGATGACAGAGATCGGCAAGACTGAGTTAGGAGATGGATAATGCAGGGGTTTGGTCTAAGTCGTGATTGCGATCATGTTTTTTGTGGCGTCCATTGCGTACGTCCACTTCTGTGAGCGGGTGAAGTAGGAGAAGGCACGCCCAATTACTGAAAAAAACCTGCGGCAACTCATGCCTAAGCACACGGAGAGCCGCCAACTGGGTCTCCTCGGAGAACCGCGGGTCAATGTATTGGAACTAAACCTGGACCCGGGTAAGCAGTTTCCTTTCACCACGCAGGACAAGGCTAATTAAGGCTGCCGACCTGGTGTCGGCCAGCTGAACAAAAGAATGGCTCCTCAGGTAGGACTCGAATCCGCGGGAAAACGTACTTTCAACAACATGCAGGACCACGGATGACACCTAAGTTCTTGAACATTCTTCTAAATCCCGCGAACAGCACGCGAATAGCACGCGTCACGGAGCGGCAGATGATTAGGAAATCGCACTGCGCTCCCGAAAGTACAACGATTGGGTGATCGAGCGGAAACGGAAAGGGGGGACTTTCCAGACCTGCTTGCCCTTACGCGTGAACCGCAGGTGGGTATACGCCCCCCGGAGTGGTGTTTCGGGTGCCCATCAACGAACGAGGGCCTGATCAGGCTATTTGCGGGACTCTTCGCGTCCGCATGTGCTCATCAATTCCTGTAGCTCGCCAAAATTCGAAATGCACCTCGAAGGGAACGCGCTGAAGAAGTTTTCCATTCCGGGATAGGGACAACTGGGGAGCGCAGGTGCTGAGTGGGGGCCATCCACTCTTAATTATTAATGACCTTGATGGGTATGCCTTTGACTCAGGTAGGCTTGTTGCCACTACGACTCCTCGCACATATTTGCAGCACAGGCCACAAGATGTTGTGATTACCTGAGTGAAGGACATACCCATCATGACCTTTAATAAGTGACCAATGACCGAGGATCCGACACTTTAGTCCGACGAAATGTGGGCCAGGGGAATTCGGTCGGATGTCAGGCTGCGCGGTCGTAGCGGTGGTGCAACCTATCCAATCCTGCATGGGCGATCACCGGAGCAGGTGTCGCCGAGCGGATCCTCCGGGCGGGGCATACGAACCGCGATACAGTGAACGTTCTGAACTTGAGGGTTCGATGGAGGCAAGTTGCAACAACGAGGATGCCCCCGAAGAGCAACACGAGATCCCCAACGCTAAACAGTCCCAGCCGCGCTTGATCTGCTAGAAATAGCAACCGCGTGTTCGATGTCGCAGCCCGCCACAGCGGGCTCGCGGCATGCAGTCTGGAGGATATTCCAACAACTGGCATTGTTCCCGCGTTGGCCTGGATCACTAAGGCATTCAGTGTCAGTCCACCGAGCATTAGCAGAACGCCGGCCTGGACCCAAGGCGACCGAACTGCGCGGACTGTCAACCACAGGATTGCGCAGGACTCGCACAGCCAAATCGTCGGGTGTTGGTTCCACGCCAACTGATGTGCCGCTGAGAGAAAGTTCACCGTCCCACCACCGCCGAATGCCAAATGAAAAGAAGCCAATATTCCATCTGAAAATGAAATGCCGCGAGAATGGGCGGAGCCAGAGTCTTTGGCAAAGTCGCGTGAAATACTAACATTTCTCTTATGACAGTCAAGTTAACTCTTAGAGTTAAATTTTAGAAGGAATTGAATGGGGCTTCGTTGAGAGCCAGCTTTCTTCGGCATGGCTCGAGGTCTAACAGGCCACCGCTCCGCACCACTATTGAGGCGCTTTTCGGCGGGATGGACTTTTTGCGGACCACACCAGAGGCCTCTGCCATCCGGACCTTCTGCGGATTCTCGCCTTGGCTCCAGCCCACCGGTGCAATCGCAATCAGTGTCAGAGTGATAAGTCTCATGCTTTTCATCGGAGCGCCTCCTGTCGGTGGGTTCGAAGACTGTGAAGCGGTCGCTCATTCTGCGTTCCAGATTTGGGCCGTGTCAAATGACGGGCCCTGCCCTTGGTTGCATCCGCGAATCGGGGCAAGCGCGAATTTCCACTTCCTGCGGCGTGCCCACACTAACTATGGTTAGCATTGTTGGCGAGAAACAGCAATCAGCATCCAGGACAATGAGTGCTTCGAGATTTTATCGCCAACTACGCAGAGGGGCTTCTTGCTCCGTAACTAGGGCAGTGGGTTGCGACGTTGCTTGACGCACTGCTACATTCCCTCAAGGAGATCCGCGAACACTTGCGGGACACATCTGGCTTTTCAACAAACATTTCCAAGACTAAAGCCCGCTTGTCTCTTAGCCACCCCTTCCAATTCCAAAGAATGGCTACTTCTTGGGCCCAACGAGATCGCTCATTGCCAACACGTTCACGGTGTCGCAAGTAAATGCCAGACAGCCGAGCTCCCAGCCATCCTCGATCGTTGCCAGCATGGAATGGTGGTTGTAGGCGACGTTCGAGGTACCGGGCGCGTGGTCGGAGTGAGAAATGGTGATCATCACGACATGGCCGCCGCCTTCGCCAGGAACTGAGTCGCAGCAACCGCTGTCGTCTCCAAACCCATTGAAACCCGAGCCGGTGAAGTCGGACTCATCCCAAGTAATGAAGATTACTGAGTTGCCTATCCAGGCATTCGAATTCATGATCGTATGGACCGTGTTCAGCAGAAAGGCGTCACCGGTGGCAATCAACGCCTGCACCTGGGAAAAATCGCACGGGTCTTCTGGCGTGGAAGCACGGCCGTGCATGTCATTGCACTGGTCCGGGCTGATCCAGGTGTAGTCGGCCACGTTGCCCCCGGCCAGGTCGGTCGCGAACTCGCTGAAGTCAACAATGTTAGCCATGCGCGCTGGGTTGGTTTGCACGTCCATATAGGAAACGAAAGGGTTGTGCTTGCGCTCGTAAAGCTGGTTGCCGCAGGCATGGTCCAGCTTGGTGTTGCAAAGCGAGTAGGACTGCATGTAGGCCTTCCAGGTCTTACCCTTGGCCTCCAGCTGATCCACGATGTTGGGAACGTCGATGGTGGTGTCGTTATCGTTAGCGACGCCATTGGTGGAACCGGACGTTGCGGCAATGTAGTTCGGCTGACTGGGATGGGTCACGCCGAAATAGTTGGTTGCCAGACCGAAGTTGGCAGCTGCAGCGTTGATGAACGGTGCGTTGGGATTCCCGATCAAAGTGTCAAAACCGGTGTTCTCCATCATGATGATGAAGACGTGCTGAAAATTCTTGATGCTGGAACGGCTGTCTTGCGCACGAAGCGGGGACGGGGTGAACAAAGATAGGGTCAGAAGTAGCAAAGAGATAGTGGAAATTCTTGGCAGCACCTGGCGACACATCGTTTGCACGGGACTCCTCCTTTGCGGCTATGACTGTGTAGGCGTGGCGCGGAAGGCCGAGAGTATACACTCGTTGTCTCCACTTTGGGTCCTTTCTGACGCCTTCCCCGGAGTGGAGCGAAGAAACTCAGCCGTGGAAGATCAGTGTAGGCGAAGTGGATTTGGATAAGCAATTGGTGCTCTGGAGGGGCGAACTGTCGTAATCAGACGTCTGAGCGCTCGAAACCCCTGTCAATAAGCGCAATTGATGCGATGTTTCGTCAGTTGTCGTCCATACAATCGCTTGCGCTTGTCTCTTTGTTCCGTCTGGTTACATACTCAGGCTGCGAATCGGAGTAGGGTCACGTGTCGGAACTTGATGATCTCGCGAAGCGGACGGACGCCGCGGCCCCTCAAAACCACTCCCAGCGCGTTACCGCTTACACCGTCGCCATCGCGCGTGCAATGGGCCTGCCAAAGGATGAGATTAGGGTCATCGCTCGGGGCGCGTTTTTGCATGACATCGGCAAGATGGCCATCTCCGACGCCATCTTGCGTAAGCCCGGCAAGCTCACATACGATGAAATGGCCATCATGCGTGAGCACTGTTACCGCGGCTACCAGTTAATCTCCAGAATCCCCTTCCTGGCAGGGGCCGCCGAAATCCGCGACTGCCTGTACCTTAGTGCCGATCCGCTACCGCTGCCGCGTACTCAGGCCCGAGTTTTGCGATAGCTCCGCGAAGTTCTTCCGGTGTGGAGCTTACGCGATCGAAGACGATTTCACCTTTTGCATCAACTAGAATGGTTCGTGGCACGCCATCGGTTCCAAAGGCCGCGTCGACTTCACCATGGTCGTGGAAGTTAGGCCATGGATAGTGCATTTTGACCAGGTATGCTTGGGCAGCGCTTGCGTCATCCGCTACGTCGATCGACACAATGACCAGCCCTGTTGGGCGTTGCCGCTGATCGGTTGGTCGGGAGTTCTCCGGGAAAGAGCCATTCCTTAGGTTTATGGTGTCGCCAGTACTGCCGCAAGGTATCCAGCAACACCGGGGACAACATCACCACGTGATCCTTCTGCCCTTTGCCTTGATGGACGATGATGATCATGCGTGCCGAGTCGATATCGCTGACTCGCAAACGGGCCACCTCGGAGCGCCGCAAGCCGGCGGCGTAGATGGTCATCAACAGGGCACGGCTTTTGAGATGCGGAGGTACGGTGAGTATTCGTGCCACATCCTCCTGACTGAGGATCAGAGGAAGTTGCTGCTCCTTGCGGGGAAACGGAATGTCCTGCAGCAGAAATCGCCGCTTCAAAGTCTTCGCATAGAAGAATCGCAGCGCACAAACGGGACCCTGAGATTTAACCCTGAGATTTGACAAACCCTGAGATTTGACCCTGAGATTTGACTTGACAGTTATAACCTTGGCGTTATCATGTGGCGCATCTTCGTCCGAGCCTGTGCCCCCAGCCCTCGGACAGTTCGCTTTCAAACCGGAATCTTAGCTCCGATGTCCCGCACGGAGGGTGTCAATTCGCCTCCGAAATGGGTAAGGGCGGAGGGGGCTGCCATGTGGTGGTGGAAGCGCAAGAAACTGGAGCGGCTTTACGATGAGTTAGCGGCCATTGCTCTGCTGGACAGGCTCTACGCTAACCGAACTGACCTGACGCAAAAGGACCTCGATGTGCACGCCGCGCGCCAAACGAGGCAATCCGAACTATCAACTAAAATAGCAAGATTGAGTAACGGCTCTGTGCTTAAGGCTAAGGCCGCGGGTTTTCGCGCCCCCGCGGGGTTCTGAAGTCAGTTCTGGAATAGGGGATGTCGCTGTGGGCATCTACGATTCGACTGCTTGGCAGGTACTCTGGACGGGTAAGGGTAACGGGTCCGGCAGCCGCACGGTTAAGCTTGGAAAGATAGGAAAGTCCCTCCCCGGCCTGTTTGTGGCAAAGTTGGGCCACTAGAACGCTCTTCTACACTAGATAAAGTTCCGGGAGGAGCAGAGAGCTGGAGCCTGTGTTCCTCTGTTCCTTAACGGAAGCCGCCGTCGGCTCTTGTTTTGGGGGGCAGGGCTGTAATCGGCGGCTTTGACGCCGCCGTCACTGCTGTTGCTTTCGAGGGAAAACGAGCTGTGACGGCGGTCTTTCCTATTTCATCTGCTGCAGGGCTCAGCAGACCCTAGGCAAGTCAACCTGGCACAGCAATTCGGGGCTTCGCCGTAGAAAGGGGTTGACTGGTGTTTCTTACCGGGAGTATTAGAGGCCTAGCCAGTCGCTCCGGCTTTGCAGGAGACGCCGATCGCGCCTATCATTACTGCAAGCCATTTTTCCGGGGCGATTATCCCTTCACTTCAAGCCTGTGTCAAAAGGGTATACGTAGACCCAACCGCGCTGACTGGCGTCGCCACGACTCCGAGCGGGGCCGAGGAACGGAATTGCTCGTCAAAATTCCGGTGGAGATAATGAATGCCAATCCGGAGTTCGTGTACAACGCCATTGCACACAACTGGAGAAGCCATGCTCTGGCCGTCCGGCGGGTTCACTCCAGAGTCGCGGCGGCTACGCTGTTTAGGCGCATGTATTCTTAGGTACATGTACTCGTCTGGTATTTGTATTACCCCCCCGATGTCCTTTTGAGACCTCGCCATGATTACCCAAGGCTCTATACCATGCGTATCTGTGCGAAGTTGAGGGGGAAACCCATTGTAGGGAGGTCATAATTTTATGGGGAGGGCACCACCGCCTGGACTAGGTTCGAGTATGCACTCTCGTGCCCTTCGCGGTCCTGTGCGGTCACAATATAGAAATACGTGTGGCCTGCCTGAACTCTGGAATCCTTATAATTCGTCGCGCCGACAGGAGAGGAATTCACCTTCGTGTAGGGACCTCCCGACTCTTCTGCCCGGTACACGTTGTAACCCACAACGAGGGACGGGCTGGCGTTCCATCTCAGATCAACAGAGTGTGCAATTGCCGAGAAATGGGGGCTCTGGGAAGGCCTTCTGTTCAGACCTTTCCGGGCAAAGCGCGAAGCTGCCAAAACAGCAAGGACCGCCAGAAGCAAAACCAGACCCAGTCGTCGTAAACCTCTTGAGAGCCGCACGCGCTGCCGATATCCGGGGAACGACGTTGGGGGTAATGCAGTGGTTGACATCGCCATCATTTCATCAGCGGTGGAACTCTGGCAGGGCGATCACGCCTAACCGCCAGGCTCGACTGGAAGACGCTGTACATGGGTCAAGAACGAATTCGAAGCTTCACCGACGGAATGGTCTTTCCCAGGCCAAGTGCCTGTTCCCCGGTGGTTTACCCGTTCGAGCCGGCGCGAACACTGTCCGAAAATTAGCCTTCCCGAGTATGACATATTTCTACGAAGGGAAGCCTGCATCTTTAAAATTAAAGTGGGTTTGCAAGAACATGAAATATATCCTTGTTATGTTTCCCATTATGTTGCTCTTGATGACTCCGACTTCTGCTAGAGGGCAGCTTTGGTCTGGGATTATTGACCCGAGCAGAGCCATCAATTGGTCGACCGCAGGCATTCCCGGAGGCATTCCGAATCGCACCACTATCTGCACCACGCTCAATTCAGGCGCTACGGCTGCCCAAATCAACAGCGCGCTCGCGGCTTGCCCTCGCGAGCAGGTCGTGTTCCTGAGCGCAGGGACTTACAATCTCTCGAGCGGAATCGACTTCGCCGGGAAGAGCAACGTAACCCTCCGCGGCGCAGGCCCCGATCAGACGCTGTTGGTGTTCAACGGGAACGTAAACTGCTGGGGACAAACTGCGGATATCTGCATCAGGAATGCGGACCAAAGTTGGACGGGAGGCCCGGCGCACTCCACGACCTGGACGGGCGGTTACGCCAAAGGAACGACGCAGATCACGCTTGGCAGCACTGCCGGCCTCGCGGTGGGAAGTATCCTCATTCTCGACCAAGACAATGACACAGTAGACACAGGCGGCGTGTATGTCTGCGATACCAACACCGCATGTGCGACAGACACGAGCTCCAGCTCCAGCTCTCCTGGCCGCAATCTTAATGGCGTAGATCGGAACCAGCAGCAATTCGTGCAGGTGACGGCCATCAACGGCAACACGGTCACCACCTCCCCCGGTCTCTATATGCCGAACTGGCGGGCCTCGCAGAATCCCGGGGCATGGTGGGCAAACACGCAAGCCACCCTGGACGGGGTCGAGAACCTGGCTATGGATCACACGAATGGCGGTCAGAAAGCCGGGCTCTTCTTCCTCAACGCCTATGAGTGCTGGGTCACGAACGTGAAGTCGCTGAACGCCAACCGAGACCACGTCTGGCTATATCAAGCAGCACGAACGGTCGTGCGGGACAGCTACTTCTATGGCACCCAAAATTCGTCCTCACTGAGTTACGGTGTCGAGTCATTCATGAGCTCTGACAATCTTGTGGAAAACAACATTTTCCAGCACGTGACCGCCCCGATTCTTATGGGGAACTCCTCGGGGACCGTCGTGAGCTACAACTTTACGACGAATGACTATTACACCGTAGGGTCGTGGCAGATGCCTGGCATCGATGCACATGACGCCGGCACTGGCATGAACCTTTTCGAGGGCAACGAGGGAGCTGGATTCCTCGAGGACAACATACACGGAAGCCACAATTTCGCCACAGTCTTCCGCAATCAATTCACGGGGTTGGAGCCAGGCAAGACCCAGCAAACAAATCCCCTGATATTGATGACGCACAGCCGATATGCCAACCTCGTCGGCAATATTCTCGGCACGGCCGGCTACCACACGGTCTACGAAGATTCCCTGACGTCGGGCAACACCGCCTCTCCAGACAAGTCGATTTATCTCTTGGGGTGGTCTGGTGTCGAGGGACAAACCATTAGTAGCATGCCAGACGATGCGCTGGTCGCCAGCACTCTGCTTCGCTGGGGTAACTACGATGTTGTGACCCGTGCGGCGCGCTGGAACTCGTCGGAGATACCTGCTGGCAATGCCATCCCAACCACTCAATCTTTGCCTTCCTCTTTCTATCTATCCTCAAAACCGAGTTGGTGGGGCACGATGCCGTGGCCCGCGATCGGCCCCGATGTAGCTGGTGGTCCAGATCCGTCCGGACATGCATATCCGATTCCCGCTCAATTGTGCTATATCAACAGTCCGACCGATAGCAATGGCATCCTGATTTTCAACGCAGCCAGGTGCTACTTGCAATCTCGGCCCGCCCCTCCGACAAACCTCACCGTGGTCGGCATTGCTTCCCGCGGATACACTCAGCCGATGGTGAACAGGCGTCGTAGCAAGAGATCGCGGAACGTGGGGTAACTTTCCCGGATTGCCGACCCGCGATCAGAGCGGCGATTAGTTAAGTTAGGCGTTTTGCCCAAGGCCAAGTGGCGGTCCGCGGCCTTAAGCAAGATCCGCAAGCAGGACAATCGGTGCTATCGTCTCATCGTTCCTGCGGAAGGCTCGGTAGCGGAAAAAAGCCTATCAGCACGGTCTCTGTACGGCCGGGGGACTTTTGTGTTCACATCGAATCATCGAATCTACAACTTACGACACTAATTCGTTCCCCGTGCCCTGGTTGGGGTGGACGCCGCGCTCATGCGACAGGCCGCCGCGACAGCCCGGGGCTGACCTGACAGAGGGAAGCATATCCCGCAAAAGCCTCGCAACTTGACAGAGAGGTGCGCACCCGCAGTGCAGGAGGATAACTCCACCCACATACAGACCTCCGAACACCGAGGAGATCATCACGATGCGGGCGCCAGCCCCAGCTGGACCTGACGCCGCAGCAAAAGAGGTGATTCTCCACGTGATCGTGGCGGTCGCGCACCCAGCCAGCGCAGAGGCAAGAACGTATCTCCAGACGGCGGCGATTATCGAGGCGACCGTCAGAGCTGCCGGCCTCCCCGCATACCAGAGAGCAGGTATCGTGAGAACCCAGAAAGATGCGACCCAGGCTACGGCGATTCCCACGGGACCCCACCGGAGCCCTAGGAGAAAAAGCAGGGCCGTCATGACGAACTCTACTAGCCCCCAGCGGAACCAGCGATCCGCTCTTCCGATCGAAAGGTGGATCCAGCCATGGGTTCCGTACAGAAGCATGACGCCGATACCGGGCCCGAAGAACGTGAAGATCCTCCCTGATTCCTCCCAACCCGGTCCCAACAGTAGGACAAACAGATCCTTGCCGACCAGGGTGAGATCCGCACCCAATCCCATGCCCACAAACGCCAGGATCGATAGTGCGTTCAGAAAGTACCGTCTGTATTGGATGGTATCCCGAGCCAACCGGCTCAACGCGGACACAGCGACCGAGGTGAGCGGGGCGGAGAGTTGGTTCGCTGGAAGAACGAATAGATCGTACGCTTTCTTGTAAAACCCCAAAGGCTCCGAACCTAGCCGCCATCCTATCAGGAGGTTGTCCAGATTGCGGGAGAAATAGTTCGAAGTGAAACGTCCGTAGGTGCTCATCGCGAACCGGACCATCGGACCCGTACCCGCGCCGCGTCGGGGGAGGCCGGGGACCCATCGACAGAAGGCCCAGGCCCCTATGGATGTAGCAAGTGACAGAGCGACGGCTCCTGCGACCAGCGCCCAGTATCCCCACCCAGCCCAAGCGAGGATAATTGACACGGTCGCCGAAACAGCGCGGGCGATTATGTCGTTACACGAGACTAGTGAAAATCGCATGGCCCGCTTGAGGAGGGCGAGGTGCTGAACCGAGACGGTTGTGAAGAAGATCGTCGTGGACATGACGACAGCGACGCGGGTAACCCGACTGTCCCCGAAGAACCTTGCAAGGAGAGGCCCTGCGGCGGCAAAACTGACCGTTAGAAGAAGGCCCAGGCCTAGGTTTATCCAAAACAGATTGCTAGCAAGAGTATGATCGATCTCCTCCCGCTGGAGGACGGCCTCCGTAAATCCGTTCAGGCCGCAGTTCAGAAGAAGCAGGCTGAAGGTGGTGACCATGGTCATCAGCCCGAAATCCCTGGGGGTGAGAAGCCGAGCCAGGATGACGGTGGCGATCATCTGGACAGCGAACCCCAGGCTCTGAGAAAGTACCGTGGCCCCGGCCCCCCTAACGGCGAGGCTCCGGAGCACCTGGCTGTTCACGGCGGGGCGGAAGGCGCCGTTCGCGTTAAAGGGCTTCAAGCGTCCTCCCCGGCAAGCTTCTTTGTTAGTCCGAAGTTCCACCTTCTCGCGAGACGAGTTGGTTGAAAGCAGGGCACTTACACGGAAATCTTGCGATGCGACTGACTACAAAGACAGGGCAAGCAACTGCAATGCGTGCTGTTGAGTTGGAGTCGGGCGCGTGATGACCTCAAAAGAAGGAAGGGATTTGAGGTGAGGCTGAATCGTGTTTTTGACAATCGTCGCGAGATCCCTGAGCCAGTCTTGAAAACTCTGCACCGGCCAGTTTTCTTCTGTGCGCTTGCGTAGCGCTTTGGCTTGGGCTTTTTCGGAACGGACTGCCGGTGCGACGGGAGACGAGCGCGTCTCGCCGTGCTCTTCATCATCAAACAAAACTGGTGCTAAGGCTTGGCGCATATGCCATTCCACGTAGTAAGCCAGCATGGCCAGGAAAACATGGGTGCGCACGCGATCCGGTAAACGGTGATGAATGGGACGCAGGTTCAAATCTACGCTCTTCAGCGAGCGGAAAGCTCGCTCCACGGTGGCCAGCCGCTTGTAGGCGAGCACCGTTTGCTGGCGATCCAACTGCTCAACCGTCACATTGGTGCGCAGCACATAAATTCCATCCAAAGCCGCGTCTCGTTCGATCCGTTCCGCGTTGCGTTCCCAGCTCAGCTCCGTATCCGTTGCCGTCCAGCGAAAGTATTTCTCAACCTTGCTGGTGGCCAGCGCCTTGCCTACCTGGTAGCTGATCTTGCCCGCGCCGCGAACCGGTTGCCGTAGGCGCTGCGTTGCCGCTTCGATCTCCTGCAGTTTTTTCTCCGCCGCTTCGATCAACTCCTTGCGCTTACGCGCCCGCTCCGTGGCCAGCAAAGGGTTGCGGCAGACAATCAACCGCTCCCCGGGATAATCCGTATGCGTGATTTCAGCCAAGTCCTGCTCGTCAAACAGCGACATCTGGATCGCACCCTGGGCCAGCAAGGCTTGGATCTGTGGCGTACGTAACGCTGTCACCCATCGCAGCCCCTCGTGCTCTCGCAGATCCTCTTCAATGCGCTTCTGCGTTAGCATGCCCTGATCGCCCACCAGAATGATGCGCGCCAGCTGGAACCGCTCGCGTAGTTTCTTCACCTGCGCCGCTACGGTCTTGGGATCCGCCTTATTGCCGGCAAACACCTCCACCGCCACCGGGCAGCCTTCCCCGTTGGATAACAACCCAAAGCTCAAAATGCGCTCTATTCGAAGAAAAACCCGGTTTTACATGCCCTCGCGGGTGGAACTTCGCGCTAGACGAGGTCAGGAGACCCCAGGACAGTGCCCTCTTCTCAAACAGTCGGTGTGCCTAACTACAAAAGCCCCAGAAGCGTGAAGCTGGCAGTGACCGACCTCCCCGCATTCATGTTCACGGTGCAGGTCGTGCCCGAGGCCGAATCGCATCCCCCCCAACCCCCAAAACTTGAAAGCAAGTTCGGAGTCGCCGTCAGGGTGACTGTCGTGCCGCTCACGAAGGAGGTCGAGCAGGTGGATCCGCAGTTGATACCTGCCGGACTTGAGGTGACGGTACCGCTGCCCAGGCCCGTCTCACTGACCGCAAGCATGAAGCGCGGCGCGTTGACTGTGAGAGTAGCGGTGTCGCTGGTCGCACTGCCCGCTGAGTTGCTGACCACAACCGTGAACTGCGCGCCATTGTCCGATGTCGTTGTGGCCGGGGTTGTGTAGCTCGCCGAACTCCCACCGCTATCGCTGATGGCTGTCCCGTTCTTCTCCCACTGATAACTGAGCGGGGCGGTGCCCGAAGCGGTGACTGAGAAGGTCGCGGTCTGGCCGGCAGTGACAGTCTGGCTGACCGGCTGCGCGGTGATCGTGGGCGCCCCGGGCGCGCCACTCAGGAAGGCGTTCAAGATATTTGCGGTCGTTTGCTGTATCCGTGCGTCGGCGACATTGTGATAGAAGTTATCCAACCCCCAACTCCAGGACAAAGTGCCTGCAGAGAAGACCCACGCGCCGCTAGGAGCCTGGTAGATCGAAGAGTTCGCGTAGCTCGGCACGCCGCCCGAGTCCGTGAATGGCGACTGGGACAGGATTGTCTGGTTCCTGCTGTTTGGCGGTGGGAAGTTCGGCCAGAAGCGATCCATCTCGTACCCGACGATGCCCGGCACCACGTCCCCATCTCTCAAACCGGTGCCTGCGTAGGCCCAGTGAGAGCTGTTGGTCACGACATAGCCGACGTTGGACTGGAGGGTTGTGAACGCGCCCTGGATCCCGCGGAGCGGTTGCTCAGGCCGGTTCACTGGTGGGTTCCTCCACGCCACCGTTGTCGTCGGCCCCTGCACCGGGTCAATGCTGGCGTCCTTGTAGCAAACGATCACACGGTTAGGCACGCCCATAGCCGAAGCCTCGACTCGTACCTGCACGCTCAACACATCGGCTCCGAAGAACGCGAGGTTTACGCCTGCGTCCCGAGCGGCCTCGACCGCGTCGAACATCTCCTTCGACCAATACTCATCATGCCCGCCCGAGATGAAACCCCTGCTGCTGAGCAGCGCGCCACCATTGGCGTGCGTATCGATATCGGTCGAATAGGTCACGTCGTACCCGGTGCGCTCGAGCCAGCGGACGAGCTCTATCTCCCAGTTGGGGAGATTTCCGGCGCCGTGTGAGGTGTATGGGCGATCGAACGATACTTTAACAGCGCGAGGATCCCCGGCAACTGTGTTGGCCCCGTAGCTGTTGTAGGTATAGAGGCTCTTGCCCGTGCGGCCGTCGTCGGGATAGTTGTTATACGCCTGATCCGTGATCACGCTTTGCTGGTAGAGGAAGGCTGCGGGACGTCCGTCCCGGACGACGAACATCACGTAGTTCTGGTAACCGGCCGCATTCGTGAGGAGCGCGAGATAGATGCCACTGGTCCAATCGCTTGGGATGGTCAGGGTATAGCTCGGAACCCAGTTGCAGGCGATCAGTCCTGTAGTCGGGTCCGTTGCGCAGGCACTCTGCTGAACCCCATTGAGCGGACCCGCGTGGAAGAAAAGGCGACCGCCTAGCCCGGCATACCAGCCCATGCGAAAGACATCGATCGTGTACGTCTGTGCCGGGTTAACCGTCACATAAAGGGTGATGCTTTCGTTCTGGTTGACGCTTGTCGCCGACGCATATCCCTTGATCTGCCCGGTGGCATCGTCGGAAATCAGCGACGGCGTAAGCCGCCACGCCGTCGACCCAGGCTGCTGATTCTCGATAATGATCGGATTGTCGACACCCTGTGCCGCGATCCCCGGGGCCATGATCGTGGATGCGAAAAGGCCCAGGATGGCCGGGACGATCCGTTTTAGCTGCTGCCATGCGCGTGATGCACGCGCCGCGGAACTTTGACGACCGATTTCCAGGACACGAATCTCCCTCGCGGATTCCATGGATAACGTTAATGTTAATCCTTTGACCATGAATGTTAATCCTTTGACCATGCGGTCATCGTCGGGGCAGCAGATGAGCAGCCTCTTGCCTCGAGCTTAGGAAGGGTAGAGCTCTTGGCTGGTCGGGACAATCAAGTGAATTGCCTAATTCCAGCGTGGGAATCCACTCAGTTCGGATCACGTCCTCCCGAGGCGGGCCTTCCGGAACGACGGTGATAACTAGCAGAAACATAATCCACACCACATGAATCCCTTGGAACGCTGCCTCCGTCAGGTTGTAGACTGCTGCGACGACGAAATACGACAGTCTGATCCGGCCTGCCTCGGGACCCAGGCGGAATGCAGCAACGACGTTGCGGTATCCCCACACCATTACGAGGCCGAGCAGAGCTAGCCCCATCCATCCCAGGTTCAAAAAGATCTCAAGGTAGCCGTTGTGCGCCTGGTTCGGATGCCACCAGTACATCCTCCAGAACATCTCCATCCGCCCCCCTAGCCAGAAACTCTCGAAGCCGGTTCCGAACAACGGGTTCACGGTCATGCCGAGGAGCTGATTCCAGAGTAGAGTCCGACCAGTGAGCGTTGGGTCTCTTCCGAATACCGCGACGACGTCTGTCCAGCCATTGAGCAACAGCCCAACCAAGGAAACGCATAGCGGCGCTCCTACCAGCAAATGTATGGCCTTGGGGCTTCTGGCGAGCGCGGGCCAGCTCGTGACCACGAGCAGACCGGCCCCCATCAGGAAACACCCGAACGAGGTAGCGGAATCGGCCTTCCAGAAGAGCCAAAGCGCCATCGCTACAATAGTGCCGTGAGCAATCAGTGGACGGGCGCTGCGAGCGCGCTCTCCGCCCTGGAACGCCTCGAGAAAACGCCACAGCGATCCAAGCCCGAATACCAAGCAAACGAAGCCGAGACCGTTCTTTCCGGTGGCAACGCCGATGTAGTAGCGATCCCAAGTCCAAGGGTTGTAGCCCTGCCCCAGGTCGGGGTAATACTTGATGAGGAGGACAGACAGGGGAATCAGAAGAAAACCCGACCGGCTGAGGAAACGCTTGAGCGCGGCGGATGGGTTAGCATCGGTCAAGACGACGAGGACCATCACGACGTTCCCGAAGCCCTTGATCCACCGCTTGAAGGCCACGTCGGGGTAGTCGGACCACAAAACGCTTGCTGCGCAATAAAGGAAAAACAGAAGGATCGGTCCATTGGCTCGCAGAAATGTTCCGACCCACCGTCTTCTCGCGAGAAGCACAATCAAACCGGCGGCCAAGAGCGCGCTGAAGATGAATCGATCAAGCGGGCTTCCTTCGAGGTACTGGTTAGCAGTCTCCACCGCAGGCTCGAGTTGGAACCACTGAGCCACCATCCGGGACCCTGCCAGCAACACCCACACCACGGG
>DASQIH010000277.1:0-4033 GCA_035631655.1 Terriglobales bacterium | reverse complement strand
CATCCTGATCCCGGCAGCTAGCGAGAATCAGATCACGAGCCGGAACGCCGAACAGTTGAAAGCCCGCATCCTCTGCGAGGGCGCAAACGGACCGACGACCGCCGCCGCTGACGACATATTGGCAGACAAACAAGTGTTTGTCATTCCTGATATCCTGGCAAACTCAGGTGGCGTAACCGTGTCCTACTTTGAATGGGTACAGGACCGCCAAGGCTATTTTTGGGCGGAATCGGTGGTCAACGATCAACTGGAGCACATTATGCGATCATCGTTCGCCGAAGTCTTGCGCTACGCCGAGGCGCATAACGTCGGCAACCGGATCGCGGCCTACATGCTGGCAATTGATCGCGTAGCGTTCACGTTGCGACAGCGGGGGATTTACGCCTAACCCGCACGGACAGTACTCGGACTCTTCTATACGCGCCTTTATGGAGCACGGCATTCTACCCCGGCATTTGGCTCGCGCAAACGCCGAGCAGCAAGCCGCGATGACCCGAACCCGCAGAACCGTAGCGCACAAAGCCGCAGCGACCAGAGCCCGAAAGAAGCAAGCGGTGGCAGCTCCCCAACGTAAGCGTCTGAGCAACCGCGTTCTAGGCAGAGCGCGAGTTCCGTGTTGAAGTGAACTCCATGACAGAAGAACAAGTAGTAACAAGAAGGCAATGGCGGACGCCTGCCCAGAGAGAGCAGATCGTGCGCGAGTTTCGAGAAAGCGGTCTGAACGGTAGGCAGTTCTGCCGCCGCCAGGGGCTGTCGCCGAGCGCGCTGTACCGATATCTGAAGCACACAAGATCGGGCGGTAATGCTGGCGGAGACCGGCTGGTGGCCGTGGAGCTGACGAGTAAGAAGCCGGGCCTGGAGGCCGACGGTTTGGCGGTGGTCCTGGCAGGCGGACGACGAATCGCGGTCGGCGCCGGCTTCGACGTGGTCACGCTGCGGCGCCTGGTGCAGGCACTGGAGACGAGGTAAGAAGTGTTTGGCTTCGGCCCAGCGACGCGGATCTACCTAGCGGTGGGAGCGACGGACATGCGCAAGGGATTCGAGGGCCTGTATGGCCTGGTGCGCGACCGATTGCAATGTTCGCCTTTGAGTGGCCACGTATTTTTGTTTTGTAATGCAGCCCGGAACCGGCTGAAACTTTTGGTATGGGACGGAAGTGGTCTATGGGTGTGCGCGAAAAAATTGTCGCGCGGGAGATTTCGCTGGCCCGAGCCGCGGGCGGGAGAAGTCAAAGTAGTACTGAGTCATGAAGAACTGGCGATGTTGCTGGGTGGGATTGATCTCACCCAGGCCCAGCATCGACTTTGGTACCGAAGCCAGATGGATAACGATGAAGTGGATGCCGGCCGCGTAAATACTGCAGAAAAGGATTGTATTCCACAACTGACCTCTGCTACGAAGTAGCTCATCGTGAGTGAGATCTCGAACTCTCCGGCGGCTTTCGCTGATCCCTCCGATCCCATCTTGATCGAACAACTCAAGCAACAATTGGCCCGCCAAGAACAACAACTGGCCAAGACAGAACAACAATTGCAGTACGCGGAGCTGAAGATTCAGCAACTGGAAGAGCGGTTGCGGCAGCAGCGCATTGCGAAGTACGGAGCGGGCAGTGAGAAGTTGTCGAACTTACAGTTGCATATGTTGGAGCAGGAGCCGGGAGTCAGCCAGGCGGAAGTGCAAGCCGAAGGCGAGCGCCCCGTGATCGAAGGCGACGTCATCGAAGTGGCAGGTTATCAGCGGAAGCCACGCCGCTGCCATCCTGGACGTCAGAGCTTGCCGGCGGATCTGCCGCGCGTGGAGAAGATAATTGCTTGTCCCACGGAACAGTGTCGATGCGGCCAGTGCGGACAGCCGACCACGGTGATCGGGTACGAAGAGAGCGAGCAGCTCGAGGTCGAGCCGGCGAAGTATTTTGTGCTGGTCGTGAAACGGGAGAAGCGTGCGTGTACGAGCTGTAAAGGAGCAAAAATCGTAGCCGCGCCCTTACCCGTGCGCATTATCGAGAAGGGGCTGGTGAGTGATCAGGTAGTAATCGACACGGTGATCCGCAAATATTGTGATCATCTTCCCTTGTACCGGCAGAGTGTGATTCTGGACCGCGAGTGGGGGGTGGACATCAGCCGGGCGACGCTGGATGGTTGGGTGATGCAAGTGGGTGAAATGCTCCGGCCCTTGGTGGGAGTGATAGGGCGGGAACTGGTGCAGGGCAGCTACCTGCAGGCCGACGAGACCCCGATCGAAGTCCAGATGCACGATCGTCGAGGGAAGAATCATCAAGCCTACCTATGGCAGTACGGACGACCGGGAGGGGCGACCGTGTTCGACTTTCGCCTGGGCCGAGATCGTGCCGGGCCGAAGTATTTTTTGCAAGACTTTCATGGGCTACTGCAGACCGACGGCTACGCTGCTTACGACAAAGTCGGGGGCGCGGGCATGGTGCACGCGGCCTGTTGGGCGCATTGCCGACGAGGTTTCGCCAATGTGGTCAAGCTGAACCCGGGTGATCCGGTGGCGAGTCCGATTGTGGCCGCGATCAACGAGTTGTTTGCGGTGGATGCGGAAGCGCGCGAACAAAATCTCAGTGTGGAAGCTCGTCATCACGTACGCCAGCAGAGAGCCCCGGTACTGCTAGAGAAAATCAAAGCCGCCATCGTGGCCGCCAAACCTGGAGCCTTGCCCGGTGGAGCGCTGGAAAACGCCTGCCAGTATGCCCTGGGACTCTGGCCGAGACTGACTCGGTTTCTTGAGTACCCCGAGTTAGAGCTGAGTAATAACTGGATCGAGAACTCGATGCGCCCGATCGCGTTGGGTCGCAAGAACTGGATCCATATAGGAAGCCCGGAAGCGGGTCCGAAGGTAGCGGCCATCTTGTCGGTAATCGAAACCTGTCGGCGGCTGAAAATCTCGGTGCGAGACTATTTGTCGGCCATTCTCCCCGGCCTAGCCAACGTGCGCGTGCAACGTCTGGCAGCTCTCACTCCAAACGCCTGGGCCGCTCAGCATAAATAGTTTGCCCACTCACATTCGTCAACCCTGTGCCTGGTCTGACGCTTACTCCCCAACCACCCGCGGCAACCCAGGAAACCGCACCAGCCCCGCAAGAGGCATCGGCACCTGCGCCATCATCCGAGGCCGAAACCCCGCAAATGTGGCGGAGTACGGCTCGGCGGAGCAGGAGCATCACGCCTTTAGTAGTTGGTGTCTATTGCTTGAGTTTGGTCAGAAAATCCCATGTGCCTTTGGACGCTTTGGGGTCAACGCATACGAACTGTATTTTGGGATCGTAGGCCATTGATTCGTCCATTGAGCGACCGAACGCGTACCACTTCTCCAGATCATTGTCCGGGTCGAGGGTAGTGACTGCGATCCGGGCAGCATGTTCCAGGTTTACACTCTTGCGCGAAATCACCGTCGATACAGGGGTTTTCTTGATGTCAAACTCATCTTCGGGCACGCCGGATTCTCTTATGGCCTGCTCGGTGATTTTATACACGAGATCCGAGTCTATCTTGATGCCGAATCGATACCCGTGCGGATTCGTCCGTACAGACAAGACGCCTGCGCCAGGCGCAAACCATAATTCGCCGCTCTTCGGCTCGTAGTCTCTGTCGTCTTTCTTAACTCTGATGCCGTGAGCTTTGGCTATCGCAGCTATCCTTTCCTTCAAGAGTTCTCTGTATCTCCTTTCGAACTCTTGTGCCCTGTCGTCCCAGTAGCGCTGCTTGTGCCACATCCGGAAATCGCCGTACTCGCCCAGAATGAGAAAATCGGCATCATCATCAATCAATGGGAAAAGGTGCTGATCCAACCATTTTTCCGTTCTTCCTGTTATCAGGGCTATTTTCCCGCCATCGTACCTTACGGACTCAAACCGGGTAAGTAATTTCTTGTCGACGCTGGGATCAACGGCGTCATATTCTTTTGTCAGCGCACCGTCGATGTGAATCAAGTAGCCGGTCACGACAGATCACGACGTCAAATACTGCAGTCGCCGCTCAGAGAAATAGACGTAAATCATAGACCAAGACCACGT
>DASQIH010000276.1:0-7603 GCA_035631655.1 Terriglobales bacterium | reverse complement strand
GGAACCGATGTCGGTCCGCAAGTATGGGATGAGCGGCGGTGACGGCTCTGAGCCCCTCTACCGTGTACGCCCAACACGTGTATTCGGTCTTATCGAAAAGACCTTTCCGAAAACCGCTACCCGGTGGACATTTGATTCAGGTCGGTGAGTGTAATTGATTCCATGACAATGTCGGCTCCCATGCCCGAGTAGAGTTGGTGGTGCTAAGCCAACCAAACGGCTCGGAGAAAGGAGCCAACATGATTATTGTAGGGTGCGATTACCATCCGAGCTTCCAACAAATTGGGTATGTGGATACAGAGACCGGCGAATGGAAAGAGCAGCGGCTCGAGCATCGGGAATCGGCGGAAGCATTTTACCGGGAGCTGGCGAGGCGAGGAGGGAAGGTGCGCGTGGGGATGGAAGCCAGTGGACACGCGCGTTGGTGCGAGCGCTTGCTAGCAGAATTGGATATCGAGTTGTGGCTTGGGGATGCGGCTGTGATCCGAGCCAAGCGCGGCCGCCGCAAGCCCAAGACGGATCGCCAGGATGCCCAGCACATTCTGTACCTCATGCTCAAGGATGATTTTCCCAAGATCTGGGTACCGAGCTGGGAAAACCGAGACCTGCGGCAACTGTTGTGGCACCGACACCGAATGGTGCAGGCGCGCACGCGCCTTATGAACCAACTGCAAGCGGTGACACTGAACGAAGGCTTACGCTGCAAAAAGAGGTTGTGGCGGGAGAAAGGACGAAAACAACTGGAGGCCATTCGCTTGGCCCCATGGGCGAGCCGGCGGCGGGAGGATCTGCTGCAGTTGCTGGGTGGCTGAACCCGACGATTGCCGAGCTGACGCAAGCCATTGACCAGGAAGTGGAGAAGTCGGCGGAAGCACGTGGTCTGATGACGCATCCTGGCGTAGGTCCGTTAACCGCCTTGGCCTTTGTGTTGATCATCGGGAAAGCCGAACGCTTTCAGTGTGGCAAGCAGATCGCCGCGTATTTAGGGTTAGTACCCTTGGAGGATTTCCAGTGGCGAACGGCGTCGGCTGGGACATATCACCAAGCAAGGGAACTCGCTGTTGCGCTTCTTGCTGGTGGAGTCGGCGCAGGTAGCGGCGCGAAGTATTCCGCAATGGCGGAACCAGTACTTTCACCTGGCGATGCGACGGGGACGAAAGATCGCGAAAGTCGCCATGGCCAGAGAACTGGCGATTCGTTTGTTCTGGATGATGCACCAAGGATGGGACTACGAGCAGGTGAAGAAGTTCGGTTCGCACGCGGACAGCCCGGAAATCGCGCTGGTGTGCATCAAACACCGAGCAATTGATTGGGCATCCCGCTCCTCCTCAGGGAGGAGTTCGAAGTAGTAATCATGATCGCGGTTGTGACCGAAGAGATGCATGGGTCGGATCGAGATTGCTGACCTGAAACTGATTACGAGCGAGCCTTGGTTGGTATGGTATGGCAAGCTTTTCAAATAGAGCGAAATGGCGCTCTTCTCTGAGTGGATGCAGAGGTGTGCAACAAAAGTACTTGACAACGCCGGCATTGTAAGAGACGCGATTTTTCGCCAACTATCGTGCTGCGATGACGGCCACTTGCCCTCATTCATTGACTCGCCCTAACTCTCGACCTAACATTTCAGCCCAATGATCGGCCAAACCATCTCGCATTACCGCATCGTCGAGAAGCTCGGCGGCGGCGGGATGGGTGTGGTGTACAAAGCTGAGGACACGGAGCTTGGCCGTTTCGTTGCGTTGAAATTCCTGCCGGACGACCTCGCCAAAGACCCACAATCGCTCGAACGTTTCCGACGGGAGGCTCGCGCTGCCTCCGCGTTAAATCATCCCAACATCTGCACGATTTACGAAATTGGCGAACACGACGGCAGGCGCTTCATCGCGATGGAGTACCTCGGGGGAAAGACTCTGAAGCACACCATCGCGGGTCGGCCTTTGGAATTGGAACAGCTGTTGAACGTGGCGATAGAGGTGGCCGACGCGCTCGATGCCGCCCACGCCAAAGGCATAATCCACCGCGACATCAAGCCTGCGAACATCTTCATTACAGATAGGGGCCATGCCAAGATTCTGGACTTTGGGCTTGCCAAGGTCAGCCCACTGAAGAATGCTGGCAACGAGATAACACTTGCCACAGATGAAATTGACTCAGACCATCTAACGAGTCCGGGCAGCACTTTGGGAACTGTCGCCTACATGTCGCCCGAACAGGCACTGGGAAAGCCGCTCGACGCGCGTAGCGATCTTTTCTCGTTTGGCGTCGTGCTTTATGAAATGGCAACAGGAGCCCAGCCCTTTGTAGGGAACACCTCTGCGGCGATTTTCGATGCCATCCTGAACAAATCACCCGATTCCTCCGTCCGACGGAACTCGCAGATTCCCGCTGAACTCGATCGCGTCATTAAAAAACTGCTCGAGAAGGATCCTGCGTTGAGGTTTCGATCAGCCGCCGATCTCAGTGTGGACCTCAAACGCCTGCGTCGTGATTCCCAGTCCGGACGAGCCGTGGCAGCGAGCGCCGTACTAGAGAGACCAAGCGTCACGCTGCGTGCGGCTGTGGTTGTGGGGGGATTCCTCGTGCTGCTTGCGACTGTATATGGGGGACTCCGATGGCGAGAGGGACGCGCGGGGCCGGCCGCGGCCGTGCCTGCGGTGAAGCCCTCCGTGGCTGTGCTCCCATTCCAAAATCTGAGCGGCGACCCACAAAACGAGTATTTCAGCGATGGGACGACTGAAGAGATCATTACGAAACTGTCGAAGATTAGGAATCTAGAGGTCGCCTCGCGCACTACCGTCGCGCGGTTCAAGGGCACCCAGGAGGACGTAAAAGAAATCGGTCGCAAGTTGGGCGTCCGATACCTACTCGAAGGCAGCGTCCGCAAGGCCGGGAACCGTGTGCGCATCACCGCGCAGCTCATTGACAGCTCGACTGGCTTCCACCTTTGGGCCGAAGACTTTGACCGCGACTTAAACGATGTGTTTGCGGTACAAGAGGAGACTGCGGTGAAAATCGCCGACGCGCTGAATCTTCGTCTTACTCCCCAGGAGCAACAGGCGGTCCTTCGCCGTTATACCCAAGACGCACAAGCCTACGACGCCTACCTCCGAGGCCGGGTACTGATCGCAGAGTTCGACCTTCCGGAGAAGCTGGAGCTCGCTCGGAAAGAGTTCGAGTTCGCACTGCAACGTGATCCAAACTACGCGCCTGCCCTCGCAGGTCTCGCCTGGGTTGAGATTCAGTATTACCGAAACCTGAATTCGGATCCCGCGAGCCTAAGGCGAGCCGAAGAACTCGTCGACCGTGCACGCGCAATTGATTCTCAACTTCCCGCTGTGCACACAGCCATGGGAGCCCTGGCTGCAAACCATTACGACTATCGTCGTGCCGCTGACGAGTTTCGCGAAGCCATCCGCCTCGATCCGGATGAAGTGGTCGCCTGGGACTTCCGGTCGTGGGCTCTTGCCTACCAGGAGCCTCCTGATGCTGTAGAAGCGGAAAAGGCCTCCAGGGAAGCGATCCGCCTCGGCTTCAACAAGATGGGCGCCTACTATCATCTTGGCCGATCCCTTTATCTTCAGGGCCGCTATGACGAAGCCGTCGACGCCATGGAACACGCCCGCAAGCTGAGTCCCCAGTCCTCGACTCCCGATTTGGGACTCGCGCAGGTGTATCTGGCAAAGGGCGACTATGACCGGTCGCTGTCCTACTGGCTGCGTCAGCCCGAGAGTGTGCGTGCCACCGCGATAGGAGCCTTTTGGGGAAGCTCTATCTACGCCACACGGGGCGAGAAAGAAAAGGCTCTCGCCGAAATGCAGGTCGCGCTGGACAAGGGCTTTCGCGACTTCGCGGCTATTGATGCAAGCACCACTTTTGCTTCGCTGCGGTCCGATCCTCGCTTCCAGAAACTCCTTCACCGCTATCGCCAGTAACGCGCTTAATTCCCGAGTGCCTTTCCCGCGCTCACGATGTGTAAGGCAACAGTGCCAAAACCCGCTCGGCGTAGACGGATCTCCCTCACACTTTGGAAGGATGCCGACCCCGATATCCCTATCCCGAAAAGAAGCCTAGGCGGAGTACGTGAAGCTGCAGCAGTAGCCTCGTTATCACCGTCAACGAATCGCTCGGGTGTCGCATGCAAAGCAGGAATTGTCAACTGTCGTTATCAGGCCATTACAGTGCGCCGGGATGAACCGGCATGAAGCGGAGGAGGAAGAATCCTCACGAGAAAGGTGTGCTTTCGGCAAGAGTGAGCATTCATTCCGAGAGCGATTGGCAAGTCAGCGACTTACAGCCTGAGCCTGTTTGTGCTTCGAGAGGAGGAAGTCCATATCATCCCCGACTGAGTACCCGATCTTATGGCTAATTTGCCGCACACGGTCTAGCCTGTTGACAAGTCCAACTCGATCAGAAGCGGGCAGGGTATTTATGAGAATCAGAGCGTGCTCAAACATGCGCACAAGGGCGTTGAAATATCCTTCATCATCGCTGGCGATATCACTGCAGAATCCGGCAGCGCGTTCGCAGTAAAAAACCATCAGCTCAGCCAGGCCCTCGGCGTCCCCAACCGCTTTTTTGTATTCGGAGATCGCCTGCTTGGCTTTGGCGACAGACGTGTCTTGGTTGCGAAGTACATCAGGCCAGAGCCATCGATCAATAGTTTCCTTATAAGATCCCAGTACATCGTTCTTCAGACCAAAGCGAGCATGGAGAAACAACTGATTTCGCTTGTGTGCTGCGTATAGATCGTGGACTAAATCCAGCAGTGCCTTCCGGTCAAAATCCTTTAGCCTTGCTTTGACATCAGTCCAGGTGGGCGGCGATTCTGACCGATGGTTTCCCATACGCACTCGCTTCTCCTCAGGGGATTAAAAACGCGATCGTATTAGACGGTCGGTACCAATCTCTCATGGTATTTCCATGGCATCCAATCTGCAGGTTTGGCGGCAACCTCGTCGGTATGCCGCTGCAGTTCAGTGAGGTACTCGAAGGGATTCACCCCATTCAGCTCGCAGGTGTGAATCAGGCTCATGTATAGGTCACCGACATCAGCACCATTCAAGGTTTTATAGAAAAGCGAGTTCTTTCGATGAAGAATCGCTTTTTTCAAGGCGCGTTCAACAAGATTATTGTCGAGTGGAGCGCCTGGTTCGCGTAGAAACAGAGTCAACGCTTGCCAGTGCCGCAGCATGTAGCCGATGGCTTTGCCTAAGCCAGAGTTCGGCTCCACTTTGTGTTCCTTCAGTTGCCTCTCCAGCCATTGGTATAGATCGCCCATGATGGGCTTGCTGTTCTCCTGGTGAAAGTGCAAACGTTCCATGCGCGATAACCCACGCTCACGCGTGGCAGCCAGCGATGGCTGTCCCTACCGCGATCGCCAACTACGCCTCGTCGGCGCGAATGCACTCCTAATCGCACATTAGATCGAGTCATTGGGAACTGTCCGGCCCGAAGTAGCGATAGTGACCAGTAATCGCCCAATTGAACAGAACGTCCTCTATTTTCGGGCCTGCTCCAATGTTGTGCACGACCATGTAACGGTCGCTCCAGCGGGCCTTCTGATCCACAACGATGCCAATATGCGGCACACCTCGGTCCAGGTTCCAGGTGACGATATCGCCGGGCGCATAGTCTGCTGCTCGATTCGTCACAGGGAAAGTCTCTCCCTTGCGCTGGAAGAAGATCATGAGATTAGGCACACGGCGGTGGTCGATGTTGGCATCGGGATGATCGAGCCGCCAGCGTTTCTGGTTTGGGTAAGCGGAGAAGTTCCGCACTATGTCTTCGTGGACTTCCTTTTGCAAGTCAACACCCACTGCACGATAGGACCGGATGATCTCGTCCGTACAAACTCCAGTATCTGTCGGGACATCGCCGTTGGGGTAAGGAATCCGAACATACCCTGGAACGTAGCGAACCGAATGACGGGTTCGCTCGATGGCTGCGGCAACTAATCGCTTCGTGAACTCCCGACGCAAAACCGGGGTTGGAGCCTGCGCTAATGCCGAAGGCCAGATGCTCCAGACTGAGAAGATCAAAAGCAGACTGGTTCCTGACATGAGAGCACTCCGCACGCCGCAATTCTAGCAACAGGAGCCAACTGACTGGGGTCAATAAGTGTAATCGCGATTTAACGTCAAATGATCGGAAAGCACAACCGTAATTGAGCCTACTTCTTTTTCAATGCTTCGTCTGACGTGATCTCTTTGCCTGCGTCGTCCACATAGTGAATAGCGAACGGCCCGTCTGTGTACACAAAAAGAGTGCATTCGCGGACGCAAACAAAATTCATGACATGTTTTGGCGGAACCGATAGAAAACTGCCCGCCGACAACTGCACGGGCTTCTCGTTCTTGATTGCCGTGTGCGCTGTGCCACTGACCATCATGATGTTCTCTGTTGACGGATGCCAATGCCAAGGTACGGAGCATCCCGCGCCGCCCTTCATCTTGAGGATGGACGCTTCTTTGCCGGGGTCTCCCTGCTGCGTCGCCATCACGAAGCACTCGGGCGTGCCCGGCATATGGACCATTGGAATAGCGTCTGGGTGCATCGTTCTGTTGTCCTGCGCTTGCGACGACAAAGCAAAGGAAGCGATCAACGATACGAGTGTGAGCATGCGCATCGAGTAGAGCCTCATCTGAACCCTCCTTAGCCTTTCAGCGTGCGAACCTGCGTCTCTCGGGCCGGGAGTGTACCTCGATTCAAGCTGTTGCACGCCGGAAATTGGGGTTTTCCGAAAGGCTTTGGGGTCTTGGTCACTTCCCTGATCTCGCGGTACGGGGCACGCTAGCGCTTTTGGTGCCGGAATTTTGAGCGTAATAGGGATATTTAGGCAGTTACTACGGAACGACTGCGGCCTGCTCTCGTCTTGGTAGTAAGAGTGCCAGCAAAATTCCGCCTATGACGCCGAAGAGAACCACATCCCCAAACTCCCGGTGAACGCCGTGCTTCCACGCTTCCACAGTTTGCACAGCCATTACCGAAGCATGGGCCAAGCACTGGCACGCAGCGAAGGTAATCAGGGAGCGGTGCGACGAGGGTTTTCTGGCAGCCAGCAGCAGAAACGGCCCGAGCGCGATAAACCAACTCAGAAACATCGGCTCGCATTCGTTTTTCATTTCCAGAAGCCACTTGGAATGCCATAAATCGGTGTACAGCGGATAAATCGGCCAGAGATAAAAGAGGCCCAAGAGTCCCACAGCGACTTGCAATATCCGTTCGCGGTTCACGATGGCTCCTTTACGAAAGGCTACTCACACGCCAGAACTGATGAGCCCAATGTCGGGACACCCCATACTTGGCATGCTCCGTATATATCTTTCTGCTCGACGACGTCAACCGCGGGCCAGCCTTATTTTGGAGAATCGTCGAGCAGACCGCGAGCTATAGTCAACTGACGCTAACAGGCGTCTCTGACAATGTCGGCGGCTGTCAAGCACTTTTTGAGCGTACTAACCCGTGCACTCCGAAGAGCGCGCCATTTCGCTCTCGTTGAATAAGTGCCGTACCCAACCAAGGCTCGCTTTCAATCAGTTGCAGGTCGAGAACTTAGTCCGACCCATGCATCTCTTCGATCCACAACCTCGATCATGATTGCTAG
>DASQIH010000275.1:0-15469 GCA_035631655.1 Terriglobales bacterium | reverse complement strand
TCTCGAACGGCTTGGATATAACGAGTAATCTGATCCAGGTGCGAAAGATCATGACCGGCCAGCAGTCGCAACATCACACCCAAGGACTCCGGGCCGCGCTCATTGTGCTGGCCAGGGCGCTCTAGATCGGCGGGCGACGTTCGTCTCCACACTGTCAAATTGAACTGACGCAATACGCGAAAGATTTCTACTAACTCCGCTGGTTCGCTTTCATTGTGCCGCAGACCAGCCACCCACGAATCCTGGTGAGTGCCCAGAATGGTTGGATTGTCTTCGCAAAGAATCAGCCTAAGGCGGTACCCGTATACCCATTCGCTGTCGGTGAGATGGCCGATGATCTCATTGGGCGTCCATTTTCCTTCAAATGGCCGGGTGCGCAACAAGGGCGCGGAGTGCTTGCCCACGATGTCGGCTAATGTGGTCGCCGTCTGCCCCAACACTGCCAACGGGTTTCGGTCCCCAAGCAGCTTGAACATCTTATCGCGATAGGCTTGAGCCGACGCTAAGAATCCAGTTTGTGCTGTGGTCATTGTTAACTCCTTCGGGCCTGAAGTTCGAATATGGCACGGAGACAATATTGCGGCGCGTAATATCACGCTATCCGAAATTTGCGCTCAAACTTGACCTTTGCAGGGAACTCCCACAGACCACTGACCTTTGTTTTTTCGTGTATCACGGGCAATCCTTCGCTGATCATGTAAGGGAAGAGTTGCCGACCATCCAGGAACAGCTTGGCTTGTCATCACAAGGGGGGCGTCGGTACTTATCTGGGCAATCGGGAGTATTTCCGAATTGCACCGTGGCTTCCTGGAATCGGCACCACGTGCCAGAGACGTTCCTTGGGCCTCATGAATGAGGAGGTCAGAAGCTGCGCAAGAGAAAATCTCTCGTGCTCCCCAGCACTTTCTCGCGCATCGCGGGATCCGGTAGCATGCGAGCAATTTCAGTTGCCCCGATCATCGTTGAAAAAATCGCAAAGAAAGCACGTTCTTTATCCAGGGTTCGCCGGCCAGGCATGAACGGCAGCATCTGGCTTTTGTAGTTCACAAGCTCCGCGACGATCTGAGGCTTCATCCCCTTATCTGTCCGCGCTAATTCAGGCGCAAGTGTCGCCAGGGGGCACCCGCGCTCGGGATGTTCGCACATTTCGGGGCGCAGGTAGGTTTTCACAATTGCCTTCCACGCCTCGCCAGGAGGCGCCTGTTCAGCGGCACGAACCAGGGTTTCCTCGATTTCCCGGAAGGCCTCTCTCAGTGATTCCGCCAGCAGCTCGTCCTTGCTCCCGAAATGCTTGTAAAAGCCACCGTGCGTCAGCCCGGTATCGCGCATAACAGCACCAACCGCCGCGCCATTCAAGCCTTCGGTGCGGACGCGCCGCGAGGCATCTTTCACAATCTTCCGATGGATCTCGGTTTTATGTTCGGGCCTGTAACGCATGACTATATAGGATGCTGCGGATCATCCTAAGGTGCAAACCCGAGAGGCACAAGGGACTGGGATGAAAAATTCGAATCCATAGGATGATATTAATCATCCTATGGAGAAAAAGGACAACTCCCATGTCTCATCCAATTCTGGTTACAGGCGCAGCTGGGGGAGCCCAAGGGTCGACCGGACGCCTGGTCGCAAGTCTTTTGATGGAACAAGGCATTCCGGTTCGCGCCTTAGTTCATAAGCTCGATTCGAGGTCCAATGATCTCCGCAAACAGGGTGCGGAGGTGGTCGAGGGCGACCTCCTGAATCCGGCTTCAGTCCAGGCCGCCATGCGGAATGTTAAGCGCGCTTACTTCACATACCCGGTGGCCGATGGTCTGCTTGAGGCAGCCACAATCTTCGCGGCAGCCGCTCGCGATGCGGCCCTGGAGTTGGTAGTGAACAATTCGCAGTTTCAGGGTAGGCCTGGTGATCCCGCCTTTCGCGACCTACAACATGCTCCCAGCTTTCGCAATTTGCAGCATCGACTGGCCGATCGCATCTTCGACTGGGCGCAGGTACGCGCTGTTCATCTCCAGGCGCCACCCTACTACGAAAATGTGCGCGCTCTTGTCAGCCGGAGCGTCGCTGAGAAAAGCACCGTCTTCCTGCCATGGGGCGAGGATACGACCGTCATTCCGCTTGTCGGCGCGGAAGACGTATCCCGTGTAGCCGCAACCCTGCTTGCTAATCCCGATGCGCCGTCGCAAAGGGCGTACGCTCTGGTCAGCGAAACGCCCACAGTGAGAGAGATGACCGAAGCTCTTGGGAGAGCAATCGGACGACCGATTCGATACGTAGCAATCACCGACGAGCAGTGGGCCAATGCAGTGAAGGATCGGATCAACCCTCACGCCCTCGATCATCTGACACATCTTTCGCAATACTTCCGGAGAGGTGAGGAACGCCTCCAGGCTACCGATGCGATCCGCGCAGTTACCGGACGAGATCCGCAGACATTGGAAGAATTTTTCAGGGCGAATGCCAAAGCCATCGGCACCGGACTGCACTAAGGCCCGCTGACAACCCTTAGGAGGAGATGATCATGATCAAGCCAAGAATTATCGTGACCGGCGCGACCGGGAAAACGGGCAGCGTTGTCGTTACCGAACTGCTGAAAGCCGGCTATCCCGTCCGCGCCATGGTGCACCGAGAAGATGGCCGCAGCGCGCGGTTGAAGGCGCAGGGGGCCGAAATCACGGTCGCCGATATGAGCGACGTCGAGCGCGTCGCCGATGCGCTGAAGGACGTTCAGCGTGCCTATTACTGTCCGCCTTACGATCCGTACATGATTCAGGGCGCGGTCGCCTTCGCGGTCGCCGCCGAGGAAGCGCGGCTAGAACACATCGTCGGCTTAACCCAATGGCTGGCGAGTCCTTCGCATCCCTCGCTCTTGACCCGCCAGAGCTGGCTGGTCGATCGGCTGTTCTCGATGACGCCCGGTGTCGCGCATACGATCGTCAACCCGGGCTTCTTTGCTGACGCCTATCTGGCGACGATTGGGTTGGCGGTGCATCTTGGCATATTTCCCTGGATGTACGGCAATAGCCGCAACGCACCACCTTCGAACGAGGATATCGCGCGCGTCGCCGTCGCGGCCCTGATGGATCCTGCGCGGCACGCCGGGAAGAGCTACCGTCCCACCGGACCGGAACTCCTCGGCGCAGAGGACATGGCCAAGGCGATCGGCCGAGCCGTTGCACGATCGGTCAGGGTCGTGCCGACGCCCACCTGGCTGTTCATGAAGACTGCCCGGATGGGCGGCTTGCCGATCGATCTGATGAGCAACTTGCGCTACTACGTCGACGATCACAAGCGCGGCGCCTTTGAACTGGGCGCACCAACCACCGACGTGCTCGATGTGACCGGGCGTCCCGCCGAGGACTTCGAGACGATCGCGCGTCGTTATGCGGCGCCGCCCGGCAACCAGCGCACCCTGGGCAACTTGCTTCGTCAGTTCTCGCAATCCATCCTGGCTCCGCTCAGCCCTGGCTTCAATTTGGACCGCTACGAACGCGAACTGCGCCGTCCGCTCCCGTCGGAGCCGCAGTTCGCACCTGAGTCAACGGTCTGGCGGCGGGAGCACGCCATCGCCGACATCGCCAACCCCGCGGCGTCGCGCCGCGAGAAGGCCACTTCGATCACCAGCCGCAGTCAATGGCAGGAATCCCAATAAAGGAGGAATTCATGGTGTCGCAACTTTGTTTTTTCATCAGCATCGTATTCAGTTTGATCGCGTGGGGGATCGTCGCTGCCCGATACATCTGGCCGGAACTCCGCCTCCGGCAACGGGCCGAAGCGTTGCGGCTCCTGCTCACCCTGCACAGCTTCCGCTTTGTTGGATTGGCATTCCTGGTCCCAGGCGTGGTGTCGTCCGATCTGCCGGCTGCCTTCGCGCATTCCGCGGCCTATGGAGACGTCATTGCGGCGACACTCGCCTTGCTTTCGCTACTATTGCTGCCACGTGCGGCTGGTGTTGTCATCGCGTGGGTCTTCAATCTCTGGGGCTCGGTCGATCTCCTCAACGCTTTCTACCAGGCCAATCACGCGGGGCTCTTGGCGGGGCAGTTGGGAGCCACCTACTTCATTCCGACTCTCATTGTGCCGCTATTGCTGATCACGCACGGACTCGCCTTCCGGATACTTCTGCAACATCAAAATGACTCTGTAGTGCGGGAAAGCCATCCAGCATAAAGCGCCAGACGAACTCTGGGTGTAAGTACAGCATCGTTGATGAACCAACAGGGCAAGTTTCATGAATGTAATTATGATTGCATTCATATCCTTAGCCCTCAGTCAACTCGCGTATCGCAGGAGGAGATGGCGGAACCGACGACAGTCGAGAAGCCATCAAGCGATATTTGATGCCAGTTGTGAGCCGGATGGGCTGGGGGCAGCAGTGAAGCTGAACGATTGTGGTCACTCCCGGATATGACGGGCTAACCAGAAGTTAACTTCCCAATTGCCGACTATACGCTCGGCAATGAATCCTGAGACTGAGGAAGGCGTCGCCCGGACGGTCGCTTCGACTACTTTCTTCTTCAGTCGACCGGACGTTTTGACCCAGCGCCCGTCCTCGTACGCCGAGGTCGCCGGACCGCCCTGATCCTTCCGCTCTTTCCTCCACCGCAGAAGAACTGATCGTGACCATCGGACTCTAGCCCGGAAATGCCGACCCCTCGCGGCATCTCGAGACTCTCAAGAACCTCTCCAGTTCGAGGATCGATTCGCCTCAGATCACTGTCATCACCTTCCCAAGTGGCGTGCCAGAGCTCTCCATCGACCCAGGTGACTCCCGTGACGAAGCGGTTGGACTCGATGGTCCGAAGAATCGCGCCTGTATCGGGATCGATTTGAAAGATCTTTCGATTCCGATACTGCCCGACCCAGAGCGTTCCTTCCGCCCACGCCAGCCCCGAGTCGCCGCCGTTGCCGGGCGCGGGGATGGTGGCGAGCACTCGGCCAGTCTTTGGATCGATCTTCTGAATGCGACTATCGGCAATCTGAAACAGGTGCTGGCCGTCGAAGGCCGTCCCTGCGTGCGCAGCAACCTCGATGGACCGCACTGTCTTGCCGCTCCCAGGATCGAAGGCGTTCAGCTTGTCTCCCGAAGCAAACCAGACATTGTTCCCGTCATAAGTGACACCATTCACTCGCTCGGCACCCGGAAAGGGGCCATACTCACGAACGACTTCGGCTTTTGATCGATTCATGTTTCCATCCTAATCGCCGGGCAATGGAGCGGGGAGTAACAAGATCGTCGTGAATCCGGGCACGGGCGGGGTTATCCATCGACGAGCGCGCGCCCGCCCGAACGACTGCACCTTGCCTTCTGCCGCAAGCGAGTCGAGTGCACGCTGGACCGTGCGCTGGCTGGTCCCGAGCGCAAGCGCCAGGGCCGAGCTCGACCACGACTCACCGTCCGTGAGGAACGCTAGCACATCACCATGTTCCTCTTCGACAGGCCGGGCCAGCACGACGACTTCGCGTCCACGCTGCGGAACGAGTGCAAAGCCCTGCCTCGTCGCGCTGATGTCGGCCAGCCTCCGAAGCATCCTGCGAAGCCGCCCTATCTCGACCCGCAAACGGGCGCGATGCGATTCGTCGACGAACCGTGCTCCGAATGCCCGCGCCAGAAGCAGGTCTCTCGGCACGTCTCCCGGCCAGGCTTCGGCTAGCGCGCGTACGAGGGCGAACAACACCGGACGTCTTGCGAGTGAGACGACATTGTTTGCGTGACGCACGAGGTTCCGACATGAATCCACGATGATGCCTTTGGACGCCAGCAACGCTTCAACGTCTTCGAGCAGCAGGAGACGCTCGCCGCCACGCGCAACCAGGCGCGCTGCTGGCGTATTCAGCATGCGGGATGCGCTTTCGACCTCCGCCATCAAGGCAGGGATGCCAGCTTGGAGCGCGGCGCGTTCGGCCCGAGCAAGCGCGGCGCGCGCTTCTTTCGTCCGCAAGCGCCGCGTAGCGATTCCCGCAATCACCAGCTCGTGGAAAGTCCTCGATGCCGGCGGGAAAAGACTCGGATCGAGGTCAGCGAGCATACGCTCCGCCGCATCGAGGTGCCCGATCAGAAGGAGTCGCCGGACTTCAAGATAGCGCGCAAACCCGGCGTTCAACCGGTCGCCGTGCGCTTCGAGGGTCGACCGCGCAGCATCGAGTATTTTCGCAGGCCAGCCCAGATCGCGCGAGGCGAGGGCGATTTCGGCCTCGGCTACCATGCATCTCGCGCGGGCAACGGGTTCTTTCGCACCGAAGGCGCGCGCAGCATTCCGCAGGAGTTCCTTCGCTCGTGCGAAATCGCCAAGTTGCGCCATCGCGATGCCGCGAAGCGCAAGCGCCGGCGCATCGTCGCGCAGCGCGACTCGCTTCAACGCTCCGAGGGGATCGCCCGCCGCGAGTGCGCGAGCTGCAGCTGTAATCAGAGAATCCATCCGAATCCCGACACACTTGTCACTCCCACCCCTTCGATGCCCCACGCTAAATATAGCGCATGGCAATCAAACACCAAGTCGCATCGAGGATGGAACGAAAGGAGACAAAGACAATGCCCACACACAAGACCGGAACGCGAGAACAATGGCTGAAGGCTCGGCTCGAGCTGCTAAAGGCGGAGAAGGAACTCACGCGCCGAAGCGACGAGTTGGCGCGCCAGAGGCAGGAACTGCCGTGGGTGCCAATAAACAAGGGGTATCGCTTCGAGACCGACGAGGGAAGCGCCTTGCTGGCAGACCTTTTCCGCGGACGCTCGCAGCTCCTCGTCTACCAGTTTATGTTCGGGCCAGACTTTGCCGCTGGCTGTCCCTCTTGCTCGTCTATCGCAGACGGCTTCAACGGCATCGCTGTGCACCTGGCCAATCATGACGTGATGCTCTGGGCCGTTTCACGCGCCCCGCTTGCGAAGCTGCAAGCATACAAGCGTCGGATGGGCTGGACGTTCCCTTGGGCCTCCTCTGTCGGCGGTGACTTCAATTTCGACTTCTGCGCTTCTTACACTCAGGAGCAACAGCGCGAGGGCGGCATCGAATACAACTACCGGCGCGAGGCGCCACTGCGGACACGCGGACAGGAAGCGGCCGAGATCTCGCGCTCGACGCCCGATGGGCCTGCGACGTTCGCGGCTATGTGCGGAACGGACGCGGCGACGTACATTCGCGAGAGGCCGGGCATGAGCGCATTCGCCCTCGAAGACGGCGTCATCTACCACACCTATTCCACCTATGCGCGAGGGCTCGACGGTCTCTGGGGCATGTACTCATGGCTCGACCGCGCCCCGAAGGGGCGTAACGAGACCGGCCTCTGGTGGCGCCGACACGACGAGTACGGCAAGTGATGAGCTACCTAGCGGTGGTAGCAACCAATTGGGGGACAGGAGGTAATGACCCATGACTTTCGAGAGAACTCCACAGCAAGCATTCTTCGGCACCTCTGCGCTGCTCTTTGTCGCAAGCGCAGCGCTGACGACGGCCTGGTGGGGCTCCATGTCAGCCGTGGGAGAGATGCCGATGCCAGGCGGCTGGACGATGTCGATGGCGTGGATGCCGATGCCTGGACAGACATGGTTGGGCGCCGCGACGTCATTCGTTGGCATGTGGGTCGTGATGATGGTGGCGATGATGCTGCCGTCGTTGGTGCCCACGCTATGGCGCTATCGCGAGACGATTGGCAGTGTAGGCGAAATGCGCCTGAGTTGGCTGACTGCGCTGGTCGGCATCGGGTACTTCTTCGTCTGGACGGTGTTCGGAATTGTTGTTTTCCCACTGGGCGCCACGCTTGCCGAGATCGAGATGCAACAGCCGACTCTGGCGAGAGTTGTTCCGATCGCGATCGGTGTTGTCGTCGTGATCGCTGGCGCGCTCCAATTCAGTGCGTGGAAGGCGCATCACCTTGCCTGCTGCCGGGAGCCATCCGGACGCGAGCCTACGTTGCCGGCGGATGCTGCCACGGCTTGGCGACACGGGCTGCGCCTCGGCCTCAACTGCACTTACGGCTGCGCTGGCTTTACGGCGATCCTGCTCGTCATCGGGGTCATGGATCTGCGTGTGATGGCTCTAGTCACGGCAGCAATTACTGCCGAACGGCGCGCACTGAACCGCGAGCGCGTCGCGCGAGGCATCGGGATTGTCGTGGTCGGGGTAGGGCTGCTCTTGATTGCGAGGGCAGCAGCCGGGCTAGGATAACGCGCCGCATTGTGCGCATTGTTCGGAATGGTGACAGCGGTTCGAGTAGGCACAGACATGTTCCTAATTGCGCCTTGAGCGCAAGAATTGGCAAGCTGGGACCGTGCCGACTGCGAAACAAAGGCGTGAGAGGCAAATGCGAAGGGGTATTTCGCGGAGACGTTTTTGCAGAAGGAAGAGCGGCATGAATACGACACAAGGATCAAAAATGGCCTCGTCCATCTTCATCGGCAGATGGACACCCAAGATTTTGTTTTCGCTTAGAGAAGGCCTTATCGCCACGGGCAGTTGCGCCGCCAGCTCGGGAGCGTGTCGCAGCGCATGCTGACCAGAACTCTCCGCAATCTCGAATCCGCGGGCTTAATCGCCAGGCGGGTGACGCAATCGAAGGCCACTACTATCGAGTATTCGCTGACCAAACTGGGAACGACAATCATCGCTCCACTCAGAGGCATGTGCCGCTGGGCAAAACGATACCGCAAGGACGTGAGCGCTGACGTGCGACTTCGAGAAACCGAAGCAGGGTAAGCGCGAAATGTTTGTTGTGGGAGGTATCGCCCCACAGCAAGCGATGCGCGATAGCAAGCAGGAAGGACCATACAAAGGAGAAATTATGAACATCGAGAATAAAACGATCTTAATCACCGGCGCGAACCGAGGCATCGGGCGGGCACTCGTCGATGAGGCGCTTAGGCGGGGTGCAAAGAGAGTATATGCGGGAACACGCAGCGGTGCGCTGCAGAACGCCGATGAACGTGTAACGCCAGTGACGCTGGACGTGACTAATGCGGCGCTGATTCAGGATGCTGTCGAGAACGTCGAATCTCTCGATGTCCTCATCAACAAGGCCGGCGTGGACCTTCACGATGACCTCAGCGATCGCGCAGGCATCGAACGGCACCTCGCAGTCAACCTCTTCGGCACGCACGGGGTGACTCAGGCGTTCCTGCCGTTGCTAGCTCAGTCTCGCGGAGCCATCGTCAACGTCCTGTCGCTAGCGGCGTTGGCTGGCGTGCCATTCAGTCCGGCCTACTCGATCTCGAAGGCGGCCGCTCTCTCGCTGACGCAATCGCTGCGCGCTCTTTGGGCCGGACAGGGGCGTGAATGTTCATGCCATTTTCGCTGGCCCGGTGGATACCGATATGACCAGTGGCCTCGATATACCGAAGGCCTCTCCCGAGTCCGTCGCGCGAGCCATTTTCGAGGGAGTGGAGAAAGGCGAGGAGGATATCTTTCCCGATCCCATGTCTGCATCCATCGCTGAGGGCTGGCGAAGCGGCACAGCTAAGGCGCTCGAGCAGCAGTTCAGAGCCTTCGTGCCGGCGAGTGTGATGAAAGTTGCGTGACGCCATCAACAAGGTTCGTGGGTGGTGGTCAGAAGAAGTCGAGGGCCCTGCCGATAAACTCGGCGCTGAGTTTATACATCACTACCAGGACGAAACCAACAAGGAGAAATGATATGGCAACAAGCAAAGAGAGAGACAAAGGGCACCCGAAAGGGCATATCGCGATGAAGACACCTCCGATCGTGTCGGAGCAGGAGTGGGAGGCTGCGCGGCAGCAGCTCCTCGCGAAGGAGAAGGCCTTCACCCGCTCCCGTGATGCGCTGGCCGCCGAGCGCCGACGGATGCCGTGGATGGCTGTGGAGAAGAAGTACGAGTTTGAGGGGCCCAAAGGTAAGCTTAGCCTGCTGGACCTGTTCGAGGGCCGGAGGCAGTTGATCGTCTATCGCGCATTCTTTGAGCCCGGGGTGTTCGGCTGGCCCGAGCACGCCTGCCGTGGTTGCTCCTTGGGTGCCGATCAGGTCGCCCACCTGGCCCATCTGAACGCTCGCGAAACCACCCTTGCCTACGCCTCACGTGCGCCGCAAGCGGACATCGCGCGCGTGAAGGCACGGATGGGCTGGGAGATGCCCTGGTACACCATCACCGACAGCTTCGACGTGGACTTCGGCGTCCATGAATGGCACGGCCACAACGTGTTCTTCCGCGACGGCGAGCAGGTGTTCCGCACATACTTCGTCAACGGCCGCGGCGACGAGGCGATGGGAACCACCTGGAGCTACCTCGACATCACGCCGCTCGGCCGTCAGGAGACTTGGGAGGACTCGCCAGAGGGTTACCCCCAGACCCCGCCGTACAAGTGGTGGAACTGGCACGACAACTACGGCGCCGAGACCTCGCCTGACCCGAAGTGGGTCGATATCATAACCGACCCTCAAGGAGCCGCCGCCCGAAGGCGCGACGAAGAGGCGAAAGCGAGCTAAGGGGGCGACAACTCGTCGCCCTCATTCAGCCGGCGCTTTTCACACATGAGCTGCGCGAGTGGTTCCGCAGGTGCGACGGAGCATAGCTACGAGTAGATGTTGGCGCACTGTGATCTCACCACCGCGCGGAACGAAAAGGCGATGCCGAAGCATATGACAGGAGACAGTGGGGTCGAGCGCGACCTCAGGACAATGAAAACAGCGCCCCAGGCGCTAACGGAGAGAACGATGACAGATTTGATGAGAGATGAGCTTGCAGCCCCTAAGATAGTCGATCGGAGCACCTTCCAGGCCGAGCTGGACGCATTGCGGGTTCGAGAGAAGGCGTAGGCGCCGCCGCTTCCCAGGAGCAGTGCTCCACAAATCGCCGCCGCCGCAACGCTTGACAGCGCGCCAGCAAGCTGTAATGGGTGTAAGGGAGAGAAAGCAGCGGGAGGAAAGTGAAGGTCTTCTCGCAACCGGGGCAGCGACCGCGACGGACCCCAATCCAATCGTGATGCTCATCGTGCGCTTGCTTGCGGCGGCGTCCGTGGCCGATGATCGAATCCCGTTCACATGCAGGGCATCGCCGCAGGACGATCTTGTCGCAGCCTCTGACCCAGTCAGTTTCAAGCTTGTACGATGGGGCAGAAAGTGGGATAAAGAGAATCGTAGTTCGTTGGAGCTCTGCCCACGGCGTTGACCTGCCAAGATCTGAGCCGGAAGCGGAGCTCCTTCTCCTGAAAACCCAACCACAAGAGAATAAAGCTTTCCGGCTACCGCTTTGGAGTGTGATTCAGAGAGTTGGCCGGTAATTTCCGACGATACGTCCGGGTTACCGTCTCACGCAGGACCAGCATACCGCGCAAAGCTCCCCGCCAAATGGCCACTAGCTATTGACCCGACTCCAAAGCACGCCTACCATTTTCGACAGTGTCAACGCCCTCCCAACCCGTGGGGCAGACGGTCTCCCATTACCGCATCCTCAGCAAAATCGGCGGTGGGGGAATGGGCGTGGTATACGAAGCTGAAGACCTGAAACTCGGCCGGCACGTCGCCCTGAAGTTCCTTCCCGACGAACTCGCTAACGACCCACAGGCCCTAAGCCGTTTTCAGCGGGAGGCCAAGGCTGCATCCTCCTTGAACCACCCCAACATCTGCACAGTCTACGAGGTCGGCGAAGTAAACGGACGAGCCTTCATCGCCATGGAGATGCTTGAAGGCCAGACTCTCAGGCACCGGATTGCTGGCAAGCCGTTGGAGATCGAGGCGGTGCTCGATCTGGGCATCCAGATTGGCGATGCATTGGAGGGGGCGCATGCGAAGGGGATCGTCCATCGCGACATCAAGCCAGCGAACATTTTCGTAACGAATAGAGGTCAGGCAAAGATTCTCGATTTCGGGCTGGCCAAGGTCCTCCTTAAGAGGGAGAGCGTTGCCATGAGCGCCCCAACCATCGACTCAGAGGAACATCTCACCGGTCTCGGCAGTACGCTGGGCACCGTCGCGTACATGTCGCCGGAGCAAGTGCGGGGCATAGAACTTGACGCCCGCACCGACCTGTTCTCCTTCGGTGCAGTGCTATACGAGATGTGTAGCGGAACGCTGCCCTTCCGGGGTGACACTTCGGCGTTGATCTTCAACGCTATTCTAGAACGTGATCCCGTAGCTCCAGTGCGGCTGAATCCCGACGTGCCGGTCGAAATCGAGCGGATCATCAGCAAGGCTCTGGAGAAGGACCGCAAGGTGCGCTACCAGAATGCGGCGGATATCCGCGCCGACCTTGAGCGGTTCAAGCGGGATAGAACCTCCGGGCGGGCGGTTCCCCGCCGAAATGCACTGGCTCAACGCTGGCCACTGATTGGAATGGGGGCCGTAGCGCTGTTCTTGGCCGTGCTCGCTGCGCTTAATGTAGGAGGGTTGCGAGATCAACTATTGCAGCGCACAAGTGCTACCCGCCGTATCGAGTCGCTGGCAGTGCTGCCCTTAGAGAATCTTTCCGGCAACGCCGAACAGGATTACTTTGCCGACGGCATAACGGAGGCGCTGACCACTGATTTGGCTCGAATGGAAAGTGTGCAAGTGATTTCGCGTGGTTCGACAATGCAGTACAAGGGCGCTAAAAAACCACTGCCAGAAATTGCCCGTGAACTGCATGCGGACGCCATCGTGGAAGGTTCGGTGCAGCGCTCCGGCGATCGAGTGCGAGTTACGGCGCAACTGATCCGCGCCGCGACCGACAAGCACGTCTGGGCTGAAACGTACGAACGGGATTTTCGTGACATTCTCGCTCTGCAGGATGACGTCTCTTCTGCAATCGCCCAACAGATTGCGAGCCGGCTAGGTGGTCCGCAGCCGCAGCCGCTTGCCAAGGCGCAGCCAATAAGCCCAGAAGCTTATGAAACCTATCTAAAGGCGAATTACTACCAAGATCAGCTCGACTTGCAGAAGAGCATCGATTACTACAGACAAGCCATTAAGCTCGACCCGAACTACGCGCCCGCGTATGCCCACATGGCCAGTTCGTACTTCTTTCTCGGCTTCTTTAGTGCAATTCCACCCCAGCAAGCGTTCGGCAAAGTAAAAGAAGCAGCCCTGCTTGCGATCGCGAAGGATGATCGGCTGCCGGAAGGCCACGGGGCCTTGGCGCTGGCCAAATTACACTACGATTGGGACTTTGCAGGAGCGGAACAGGAATTCAAACGGGCTCTGGAGTTGAATCGCAGCAACGCCGACATTCGCCACGAGTATGCTCACTATCTCATGGCGATGGGCCGCATGGCTGAATCCGCCGCCGAAAGCAAGCTGGCCCTCGAACTGGACCCTGTCGATGACAATCTCACCGACTGTTTTTGCTGGCATAGTTTCGCCGCCCGGCGATATGACGACTCCATCCGGTCAGCACGGGACTTCCTGGTAAGGGTGCCCGACGATACCTGGGAAATGGCCATTCTTGGCTGGGACTATGAACAAAAAGGGATGTATGAGCAAGCGATTGCGGAATTCAAGAAAGCCGTTGAGTTGACCGACAAAAGCAGCCCTATCTTCAGCCCCTTCTATCGTGCGGGTCTGGCGCACGCTTACGCACTGGCTGGCAGGCAAAGCGATGCAGAGCAGGTCTTGCAAGGCCTTTTGAAGCGAGCCAGGCAATCCTATGTTTCGCCTTTCGACATCGCACTGATCTACACTGCCCTCGGACAGAAGGACACGGCTTTCACATGGATGGCAAAGGCTGTGGCTGAACGCTCCACGTGGCTCGTGTACACCAAGTGGGAGCCGCGGCTCGATCCGCTGAGAAGCGATCCACGCTTCCAGGATCTGTTGCGCCGCATCGGCCTTCCAACTTAGCCTTCGCCGACGGAATCATTCCTTGTCGGCATGACCGTAAGTGACCGACGGTAGATTGGCCCGCGCCAAACCACTCCCGCGATCACGAACGCCAGGAGCGAGCCCCCGAGGCCGATCGCTTGAACTCGGCCCAGCGCCGCCTCACTGAGTTGGCTTGAGTTCTCCGTGGTTGCGCGAAGGAATGCCGTCAGGTCTGAGGCTTCTTCCGCCGTCAGTGGAGCCGATCGGAAGATCGTGGACATCAGCGGGGTGGGCGGGTTGTGCAGCCAGGAAGCCAAGCCACCGTCACCTCCCAGCTTCTGGTGCGCAGCCGAGAGGTTCGGGCCAAGGCCGGCCACCTGCGAGCGGCAGGCCGGACGCCTGATGGCAGGCGATGCAGGCAGCAGCACAGTTGCTCAACCGCCGCTTGCCGAGATATAGTTCGCGGCCGCGCGCCGCATCGCCTCCAACGGACGGTGCTGCGGAGGCGCCCGATGCACCCGACCGCTGGTCGATGTATTCAAACAGTCCCTCTCCGAACTCCTCCGTGATGTCCGGAAATCCGGGCATCACCGTGCCTTGGGCTTCGGCCACGATCTTGGTCGCGTGTGGATCCTTCGCTGCAATCTTCGCGTCAGGATCGCGAATGAACTCAACGAGCCAATGGCGAGGCGCCGTTTGTGCGACGTTCTTCAGGTCAGGACCGACAGATGGGCCGCTGCCGATGGTGTGGCAGGACGAGCAGTTCTGCTCGAAATATGCTGGAGGAGTGGCCTGCCACGCCACGGTAGTGGAAGCAACGAACAGGACGCCAAACAACACAGGGAAACGCCTTAGGCCGTTCACGGCAGACCTCCAGCGCAAAGCGGATTCAATGCAGGCGCGCAGTTCACCAGAACTGTGGGACTTATGGACACGCCCCTTAGGGCATGCTCACACCGCACCTTTCAATGGTCACACAAATATGAGGGCTTCGGATGTGAGCTACGTCACCCCAGGTAGGGCAGATCCAGCGGAGTGTTGTGGGCAGGACAAATCCCGTCGAAACCGGTCATCAGTGCTGGCACAGTTCCGCCCGAGTCACGAGCAACCCTGAACTAATCCCAAGGTAAGGGTTGCCGACCATCCATTCCGAACCTCGCATTCCGCCTACAAGAACCGTCCCAACAAGCGTGCTGGGGTAAGACAACGGTTCGGCATACAATCTCTCGCCATGCCAAATTCTCAGGGTAACTGCTCGCGACGAACTTTTCTTGAAGCAGCACTAGTAGGTGCAGGAGGCTTTCTACTTGATGGAACAAACGCGGCCCGTGCACGAACTGCCGTAAGGTCCAATGTCGCTGCCGATACAGCTTCTGAGGACCTCACCCTTCTTAGCATTCAAGAAGTTTCAAAGCTGGTGCGGGAGAAAAAGGTTTCCCCTGTTGAAATCACCCGAGCCTGCCTTGCTCGCATAGAGAATCTTAATCAACAGCTCAACGCCTTCATCACCGTTACTGCAGAATCCGCGCTAGCCGAGGCTCGCCGGGCCGAAACTGAAATACAACGAGGCCAGTGGCGTGGCACGTTGCATGGTATTCCAGTAGGCTTGAAGGATCTGATCGACACCGCAGGTGTGCGAACGACCGCAGGGAGCGCCTTGTTCAAGGACCGAGTTCCGCGAGAAGACGCACCCGTTGTCCAGAGACTTCGGCAAGCGGGTGCCGTCTTCTTGGGCAAGCTAAACATGCACGAG
>DASQIH010000274.1:0-24508 GCA_035631655.1 Terriglobales bacterium | reverse complement strand
TTTGCGGCGGGGTTAGGACTGCATACCCAGTATTTGGGCTGGGGAACGATGTTCTTTGATTTCGACAATGATGGCTGGCCTGACCTGATTCTGGCGAACGGGCACGTGTATCCGGAAGTCGACAAGTATCACCTGGGAAGCAGCTTCCAGGAGCCGCGCATTCTGTATCACAACAATGGCAATGGCACGTTTACGGACATATCGGCGAGCGCTGGACCCGGGATTACTACGGTTGCATCCTCTCGCGGTTTGGCCGTGGGCGACTTGTGGAACGATGGGCGGCTTTCGGTGGTGATCAGCAACATGAGCGCGACCCCGAGTTTGCTGGTCAATGATCTGCGCTCAACCAATCACTGGATTGGGTTCAAGACGGTGGGGACACGATCGAACAGGGATGGAATTGGGGCGCGGATCACAGTCAAGGTCGGCAAGCGAATTATGGTGGATGAAGTGCGTAGCGGCGGCAGCTACATCTCGCAGAGCGATATGCGGGTGCATTTTGGGTTAGGGGCCGCAACCAAGATCGAGTCCGTGGAGGTGCGCTGGCCCAATGGTGCCGTCGAGCGTTTTGAGAGCCTGCCCATAGATGCGATCCACATCCTTAAAGAAGGTTCTGGAGTGAGGGCCACTAACTCCGCCAAGAAAAACTGAACTGTGTCGCTGATCTTGACCAGTTCTGTATAGCCACGCGAGAGGTGGGTTGGTACGGCCTCTGCGAACAGCAGATCCCTCGGCGCTAATGCGCTTCGGAATGACAAGCATGGTTGAGAAAAGCCGATCGCTTCGGCGCCGGTGGAACCAACTACGGTTGTTCCTCGTAATTAAGCGTGGGTACAATTGTCCACCTGAGAGGAGAAGTGATGAAGCGACTCCGAACTACGGCTGCCATTCTTATCTTTTTACTGCCTACTTTAAGCGCGTGGGCGCAGGTAGGTTCATTAATTCCCAGGAAAGTGCTCTTTGGGAATCCTGAGCGATCTTCGCCACAAATTTCGCCGGACGGCGCGATGCTCGGCTATCTCGCACCGGACCAGGGTGTGCTGAATGTTTGGGTGCGCACGCTGGGCAAGACCGATGACCGAGTTATCACCAATGACCGCAAGCGCGGGATACGCAATTTTTCCTGGCAATACGACTCCAAAAACATTCTGTATACGCAAGATCAGGGCGGGGACGAGAACTGGCGGGTGTATCAGACGAATGTTTCCACCAAGCAGACCAAGGATCTGACTCCATTCGAAAAAGTGCGTGCCGACATTGTTGCGCTCGAACCCTCGCATCCCGATACCGTGTTGATCCAGCTGAACAAGCGGGATGCGAAAGTATTTGACATCTACCGCATTAACCTGAATACCGGCGAACTCGTGCTCGACACGGAAAATCCGGGCGATGTGGCGGGGTGGCAACCTGATCATGAACTGCAGGTGCGCGCGGCGCAGGTTACTACGCCGGATGGCGGCACGGTCATCCGTGTCCGCGACAATGCCAGGTCGCCCTGGCGAGAGCTGATGAAGTGGGGCGCTGACGAAACTCTGGGAGAGATCGTGGGCTTCTCGCCCGACAACAGCGCGCTCTGGGTCATTACTTCACTGGACGCCAACGCCGCGCGGCTGCTCTCCGTGGACCTAGCCACCGGCAAGCGGACGGTGGTTGCCGAAGATCCGCAGTTCGACGCTTCTTTTGTCGTGACCCGTCCTAAGACCAACCAACTGCAAGCGGTGGTCTTTCTTCGCGAACGCCGGGATTTCCGGATCCTTGATCCTGCGCTGCAGGCCGACTATGACGCGTTGAAAAAGGTGCGGGATGCGGATATTAGCAACATTAGCCGCGATCTGGCAGACGACCGGTGGGTGGTGACGTTCGAAGGCGATGACGCGCCAATCTACTATTACTTGTACGACCGAGCCAGCAAGAAGGCGTCAGTGCTGTTCAGCAATCGTCCGGATTTGGAGAAATACAAGCTGGCAAAAGTGAAACCTATTGAATACAAGGCGCGGGATGGCATGTTGATTTACGGCTATCTGACTACTCCGGCGGATGCGAACTCGAAGAACCTTCCTATGGTGGTGTTTCCGCATGGCGGCCCGTGGTACCGAGATTTGTGGGGCTACGATCCTTACGCGCAGTGGCTGGCCAACCGCGGCTATGCGGTCTTGCAGCCGAACTTCCGGGCCTCTACCGGCTACGGTAAAAAATATTTGAACGCGGGCGATCGGCAATGGGCGGGCGCGATGCATACCGACCTGCTGGATGGGGAAGACTGGGCCATAAAGCAGGGTATCGCGGACAAGAAAAAAGTCTGCATCATGGGCGGCAGCTACGGAGGTTATGCAACCCTTGCCGCCGTTGCCTTTTCGCCGGATGCATTTTCCTGCGGCGTCGATATCGTGGGGCCATCAAATTTGAACACCCTGCTGAAGACGATTCCGCCTTATTGGTCCACCTTCGTGGCGATCTTTCACCGTCGCATGGGCGAGGATGAGGCGTTCCTCAAGTCGCAGTCTCCTCTGTTCAAGGCGGACCAGATCAAGGCGCCGTTGCTGATCGGGCAGGGGGCAAACGATCCGCGCGTCAACAAAGCGGAGAGCGATCAGATCGTGGCCGCGATGCGCAAGAATAAGAAACCCGTCGAGTATTACGTGTTCCCAGATGAAGGACACGGATTCGCGCGACCGGAAAATCGGACTGCGTTTAATGCGGCGAGCGAAGAGTTTCTGGCCAAGTACCTGGGCGGAAGGTTTGAGCCGCCTACTGAGGCGGAGAGGAAATTGCTCGAGAGCATAAAGCAGTGAGCCTTGCCCGGAACGTAGGTCGTGTGAGACGGATCCGTAGGGAAAAGCAGATTCCTCGGCGCTAAAGGCGCCTCGGAATGACAAGAAGGGAAAAGCGACGCGCTCACGCGCGGGCCTGCGCCGCATTCGCGAGCATTATCGACCTACGCTTTCGTCTTTTTGCCGAAGAAGGGCATCGTGCGCACGATGCCCTTGCCTTCTTGGACAAAGATCAACTGATTGGGCTTTATATCTTTGAGAGTATCGATCTGACCGCTGGGCCAGCGCACTTCCAGCAGGTCGACCTTCTCGGCTTTTCCAATTCCGAAGTGGACGCGCAGATCGTTTTGCGAGATGTAGCTTCCGCCGCTGCGGACTTCGTCGATCTGGGCATGGAGTTTGGGTTCCCCCGGAGGGTGAGTCACACATTTGATCCGCGCTCCGATTCCGCTGCGATTGGATTTTGTGCCGATAGTCTTCACCTTGATCCAGTTATTATCCAGGCGGGAATCGCAGCGGATGAGCTGCGGGTAGTCGTTGATCGTGTTGACCACCATGTCGAGGTCGCCGTCGTTGTCGAAATCGCCGAAGGCACAGCCACGTGAGGCGTACGGCGTGGAGATGCCGGTTCCGGCAATCTCGGAGACGTCTTCGAAGTGGCCGTTGCGCAGGTTCTTGTAGAGCAACTTGCGCTGGGCATAGCCGGCTTCGGTCTTGAGTTGCTCGACCTCGGGGTAGACGTGGCCGTTGCAGATGAGGATGTCGGGCCAGCCGTCGTTGTCCATGTCAAAAAAGCCGCAGCCCCAGCCCAGGTATTGCGTGTGCATGCCTAAGCCCGCAGTGAAGGTGGTGTCTTCAAAATTCCAGTTGCCTCGGTTGCGATAGAGCGAGGGGGTGTCTCCGGCGAAATTGGTCTTGAGGATGTCGAGATTTCCGTCCAAGTCATAGTCGGCGGCGGAGACTCCCATGCCCGCCTGGGGCTTGCCGTCGGCGCTGAGCACGCAGCCTGCTTCCATGCCGACGTCGGCGAACTTGCCATTCTTCTTGTTCTGGAAAAGCGCACTGGCGGTGGAATCGTTGGCTACGTAGATGTCGGGCCAGCTGTCGTTGTCGAAGTCGGCGGTCAGAACCCCAAGCCCATAAAAGCCATTCGCCCGCGTGATGCCGGCGGATTCGGAGACGTCGGTGAAAGTACCGTCGCCATTGTTGTGGTACAGGATGTTGGTGTCGCCCGGAAGCCCGGGAGGGCCGCAGGCGACCATCACTCCTTTATATAGGCAGGGACCGGACTCAGGGACGGGCGCGGTAGCCAGATCGAGCGCGATGTAGTTGGCGACGAACAGATCGAGATGGCCGTCGCGGTCGTAGTCTAGGAAGGCGCAGCCGGTTCCCCAGCGCGTTTTCTTTCCAGCTACTCCCGCTTTTTCGCTCACGTCGGTGAAGGTGCCGTCTCCGTTGTTGTGGTAGAGGACATTCTTCCCGTAATAGGTGACGAACAGGTCGTCGAAACCATCGTTGTCGTAGTCGCCGACGCAGACACCTTGCCCCCAGCCGGAACGGCGCAGGCCGCCTTTGTCGGTGACGTCGGTGAAGGTGCCGTCGCGATTGTTTTTGAAAAGATGCGAGGTGGGCTCCTGACCTTTGGGGAAACCTTCCAGGCGCCAGCCGTTCACGACGAAAATGTCGAGCCAGCCGTCGTTGTCGTAATCGTAGAAGGCGACTCCGCAGCCGGTCGTTTCCAGCAGATACTTGTTCTTGTGCTCTCCGCCGAAGATGGTTTTAACGTTCAGGCCCGATTCCTTAGCAATATTGATAAAGCTCACGCCCAGATCGGTCGTTTTTGACGGCGCGGTATCTTTCTGGTTCTGAGCGAATGCCCCAAGTCGAAGCGGTCGCGCGAACGAAAGCACGCTTTCGAGAGAGAGCACCAGGGCGGAACGGCTGAGAGACTGGAGAAACGCGCGGCGTGAAGGAGACAAAAGGCTGGTACCCGCCTGAATTGGGCTCGTGCTAGAATTCGCGACTACCTTCTATAGTACCGCAGCAGGAGTTTGCAAGTCTCACCGGCCAAGCATGCGACGTGCTTACTGCTCCCGACTTCAGCGGTTCAACTCGGCGGTCGTTGCCATAGTCGTATTCCTCTTAACCTGTTTCCCAGGTTTCACGTGGGGTCAGGGCGCTCCGCTGGAATTGTCCCGACCGGTTCGCTCCTGGGAATTTCTGCCGGCGGTCGGCACGCGGGCGGGACTGTTCGGCAATGAGGCAGGGCGTTTTGAAGCCTGGGTTTATCCCCTGAAACTTTTTCGAAATTTCCGCCTTGTCTTCCACACCGATGGCCGCGAGCTTCCGGCTGAGTCCCTGGCACGGACCGTGACCGTGCACCCGGAGTCTTGCAGCATTGTTTATGCGGGGGACACTTTCCAGGTTCGCGAGATGCTGTTCGTGCCACTGAAAGAGCCGGGGGCAATCATTACGCTGGAAATCGAAACGGCGTTGCCGCTCGAGGTGGAAGTTGCTTTCCAACGGGATTTTCAACTGGAGTGGCCTGCCGCTCTGGGTGGTACTTACCTGAATTGGGAACTGCCGCTGCGCGCTTTTTATTTTGGAGAAGAGCAGAAGAAGTATGCGGCTTTGGTGGGGTCTCCGACCGCCGTCCTGCACTCCGAGGAATACGAAACCAATTACTCGTCCTCCGAGGAGAGTTCTTTTCTGTTAGGGCCGACGCTCAAGGGGAAAGAGACCAAGCTGGTCGTCATCGCGGCATCCATGCAGGGGCTGGCCGATGCCCAGCGTATTTACGAGGGGCTGATAAGCAATTACGGCACTTTGTTGCGCGACTCAGCCGATTACTATCGCAAATATCTGGATCAAACCGTCCAGCTGGAACTTCCTGATGCGCAGCTGCAGCAAGCTTACGATTGGGCACGCGTCAGCATGGTGCAGGGGCTGGTCACGAGTCCTTATTTGGGCGCCGGATTGATTGCGGGCTACCGAACATCCGGGAGCAGTCAGCGGCCGGGGTTCGCATGGTTTTTCGGACGCGACGCTTTGTGGACGTCTCTGGCTCTGGATGCCGACGGGGATTTTGCTACCACGCGCACGGCGCTGGATTTTCTCAGCCAATATCAGCGGGCAGACGGCAAGATTGCGCACGAAATTTCGCAAGGCGCGAATTTCGTCCCTTGGTTTAAGGATTATCTGTATGCCTATGCGTCGGCGGATGCTACTCCACTGTACATCATCGCCATGAACGACTACGCGATGCACAGCGGCGACGTGAACTTTGTCAAGGAAAAATGGGACAGCTTGTGGAAGGCATATCAGTTTCTTAAGTCAACTTATGACACGCAGAATTTGCCGCAGAATTTTGGAATCGGTCATGGATGGGTGGAAGGCGGACCCTTGCTGCCGGTGAAGACGGAGTTTTATCAGAGCGGACTCGGCGCGGAGGCGCTGCATGCTTTGGGAAATCTTGCGCACCTCACGGGCAAAGAGGATGTCAGCAAAGAACTGGAGCAGGCGTTTGCGAGCCAGAAAACTTTTCTGAACCAGGCTTTCTGGTCGCCGGAGAAGAATCTGTTCAGCTTCGCGCTCGACCGAAATAACCAGCGCGTCGACATGCCCAGCGTGCTGGCCACGGTGCCGATGTGGTTCGGGTTGTTGGACGAAGCGAAGAGTGAAGCCACGCTCAACCTGCTGGCCGATTCTGATCATCAGACCGACTGGGGTATGCGAATTATTTCTTCACGCGATCCCAAGTACAACCCAGGCGGCTATCATTTTGGATCGGTGTGGCCTTTGTTCACAGGATGGGCGTCAGTGGGCGAGTACCGCTACCACCGGGCTCTGCCGGCTTATTCCAATTTGCGGGCTAACGCGCTGCTGGCTTCCGACGGGTCGCTGGGGCACGTCACCGAAGTTCTCTCGGGAAACTACTATCAGCCGCTGTCCACCAGTTCCCCACACCAGATCTGGTCGGCGGCCATGGTGGTGAGCCCGATCCTGCGCGGCATGCTGGGCCTGGATGCGGACGCGTTTACGCATGAGGTGGTGTTCGCGCCGCATACACCTTATGGATGGAATTGGGTGCATCTGAGTAATTTGCGGCTTGAAAACTGCACCCTGGACCTGACTTATCGGCGTACGGCGGACAGCATTGTGCTGGAAGCAAAGCGGAATGGCACCGGCTCCTGCACCCTGGAGTTTTCGCCGGCTCTCAGCTTGCGTGCGAGCGTGTCGGGGACGGAAATCAACGGGCGACCTGTGCCGGTGCACATAGAAAAAAATTCCGTCGATCAGCATGCAACTGTGCGCTTCCCGGTGTCCAGCGGGCCAAACACTTTGCACATGCGGGTGCACAATGATTTTGGACTCTCCTTTGCTCCTGGGCTGCCTGCTCTCGGCAGCAGCAGCGAGGGACTGCGAGTCGTTTCGGAAACCTGGAGTCCCAGGATGGATGCTCTTACGTTGGATGTGGCGGGGCGGCCCGGGCATACTTACGAATTGGGGGTGTGGAATCCAGAGCAAGTGAGTTCAGTTGACGGAGCCGTGTTCGAGAAGGCAGATGCGAAAGTACGGATTCAGTTTTCAGGGACGGGAGAGGATTACGTACACAGCAAGGTTGTTTTTCATTTTGCCGGTAAACATGGCTTCTAAGCACGTCCAGAAAGGTCATAAGGGTGACCTCAGCGGCTAAAGCCGCGAACGAAATAAAGCGCTTATCGCAGCGCTAAAAGCGCTGCGCCACCCAAGTAGATTTTACGCAGCTTATGAAGGCGCAATGTCGGGTAGTACGCGCCAGATTCTTCGGAGGCTAACGCCTCCTCAGGATGACAACATCATTATCGGACCGCAGATTGGATCCAATCACCTTTACTGTCTCATAGAGAGGGCTGATTCTTATGTACAAGAAACTGTCAGTTTCATTCGTCTTACTGCTCAGCTTTTGTTTCGCGCCGGCAGCATCGGCGCAGAAGACGGTCGACGCCGAGGGACATCAGTGGTGGCAGCACGCTGTCTTTTATGAAATTTATCCGCGCAGTTTTGCGGACAGCAACCATGACGGCGTCGGCGACCTGAACGGGATTACGTCCAAACTCGATTACCTGAAGCAACTGGGGGTTGACGCGATCTGGATTACGCCCTGCTTCCCTTCTCCACAAGTGGACTTTGGCTACGACGTTTCTGATTACGAAAATATTGATCCGATGTACGGGACGCTCAAGGATTTTGACCGGATGCAGGCCGAGGCCAAGAAACGTGGGATTCGCATCATTCTGGATTTCGTGATCAACCATACCTCGGATCAGCACCCGTGGTTCGTGGACTCGCGCTCCTCGAAGACTTCCGCGCATCGGAACTGGTACATGTGGCGGGACGGCAGAGGGCCGGGGCAGCCTCCCAACAATTGGGAGTCAACCTTTGGGCACTCGGCCTGGACGTTGGATCCGAAGACCAATCAGTACTACTACCATTATTTCTATCCTGAGCAGCCGGATCTGAACTGGCGCAATCCTGCCGTGGAGAAGGCAATGTTCGACGTGACTAGGTGGTGGTACCGGCGGGGGGTGGCTGGGTTCCGGCTGGATGCGGTGGATACCTTGTTTGAAGATCCCGATCTGCGCGATAACCCCGTTCTGAGCGGAACGAATAAGTATGGCGATCCCGACATGGAGGACAAGTACAACAAGAAGCTGCCGGAGGTGCATGAAGTGCTGCAAGACTTGCGCAAAGTCGCCGACGAATACGGTGCGGTGCTGATTGGCGAGACCTGGACGGATGACATCAGCGAGTTGAAACAGTATTACGGAGAGCACAGCAACGAACTGCAGATGCCCATGGACTTCATGTTCGGTGAGGTCAACAAGCTGTCGCCGCCTGAGTTCCGCAAGCAAATTGCGGCCGTGGATTCTGCCGGGGGGTGGCCGGTTTTCGTGATCAGCAACCATGACATTGTGCGCTCTTATGTGCGGTACGGCGACGGTCAGCACAATGACCAGATTGCCAAACTGATGGCGGGGCTGTACCTAACGCTCCGGGGCACGCCCATCATGTATTACGGCGAAGAAATCGGCATGACCAACAATGACCCCACGCGCAAGGAAGACGTCAAGGATCCGATTGGCAAGATTGGCTGGCCGCAAGAAAAAGGACGGGATGGCGAGCGCACTCCCATGCAGTGGAACGATGCTCCGAACGCGGGTTTTACGACGGGTAAGCCGTGGCTGCCCGTGCCTGCGACTTACACGACCCATAATGTCGCTAGCGAATTGAAAGATCCTAATTCCATCCTGGAGTTTTACAAGCATCTGCTTGCCTTGCGGCACCAGAACCGGGCGCTTCTGGATGGCCAGTACATTCCCCTGAACCAGGACGACCCGAATGTGTTGTCTTACCTGCGTAAGTACAAAGAGGAAGCGGTGCTGGTGGTTTTGAACATGTCGGGAGAAGCGCAGAAGATCAGTTTCGATCTGTCGGGACAGGGCTTCCCTTCACCGAAGACCAAGCTGCTGCTCACCACGATGAGTCAGCCTCCGAAAGACGGAGCACTGACAGGGTTGTCGATCGAGCCGTTTGGGGTGTATGTAGCTGAAATCTCGAAGTGATACTAGCGGGGAGCAAGCCTGGCCCTGGAGTGCAGAAAGCCACGCTATCAGCTGACCACCTGGAGTTTCGTGCTAGCGAGGTCGATGAGGCCTAGACGATCTTGAACCAAAACCGCCTTATGTCGTCTCTGGATAATTCCGCGCTGCTGCCAATCGGAAAGGAGCCGGTTGACGGTGAACGGCGTTGTGCCCGTCATCTGGGCCAGTTCATCATTGGAAAAGCCGATGCGGGCAGCTTCTCGGTGCGATCCGTTCTGCTGGAGCAGGCGGATGAGCATGCGTGCAAGGCGCGAGGCAGCATTCTCGGTGGCTAGCTCGAGAAAACGTTCCTCCATGAGCCGCAGGCGTTCATCGAGAATCTGCACGCTGTTATGACGCAGCGCGGGGAAGTGCTCGCAAAGAACTTCGAAGGTTTGTGCCTCCCAAGCAAGGACCTGGCAGGTCTCTAAGGCTTGTACTCTCAAGAGATCGAGCGTGTCGGATGGCAGACCTAGAGCGCCGACGACGTCGCCTGGCTGTTCTATCCTGACAATCACCGGGACTCCGCCTCGACTCAGGCGCATAGTCTTCGCCCGACCCCGGACGAGAAGAGAGATGAAGTGTGCAACGATGTCCTGCCCAGGAATGGTTTGTGTAGGCAAGAAGCGTTTGTGTTCAGCAAAGGAAACTATCTGGACACAATCGCTGATGGAAAGGCCGTCGAAGAGCCGAGGCCGCGCGATGCAGATGAGACGATGTCCTCGCGGCGCAGTCGCTTTCGACACCCGACGGGCGCCTGCATCTCTTCCGAAGCGCGGTGAAATCGAAGACATAAGAAAACCTGAGGGACAGCCGCAGGGGGAAGGCAGGTTACCCAGAACACGAACTTCTCGGACCACGCCGCAAATCGCCTATCGGCATGCCTGGAGAGGGATTCCAGACTTGCAAGCGAGGCTCATAGTTTAGGAAATTCGCAAGATCACGTCATCCTCCAGATGAATGAATGCTTTGAACAGAATTTGCTGTGGCTCAAGTCTTCAACGACATACAAGAAGTTTGAGACAGAATTTTTACAAGAAATTTACAGACTGTTTGCACGTCGCGGGAAAGAAGGAGTCTCGGTGTATCATCGCAACAGCCGTTTGCGGATAGCTATCGCGTGTTCGCAACGGTGGCTTCCAGGAGATCAGAGTATGCGAGTTTTCCGAAGTGGAGTCCATGCGGTTCTGCTCTTGACCTTGGCTGTTCCGTTATTCGCGCAACCGATCCAGAATGCTCCTGCGGATTCAGCGGAACAAAGCGCCCAGCAGGCTCCAGGTGAATCCGCACAGCCACAGACCCCCGCTGCGGCCCGCCCCGTTCGCCGAGTGCACCAGCCTCTATGCTGGAGGGAGGCCGGCATTTCTCCGGCTGCGATGAACCAGCGCTGGAAGATGGAGGATAATGCTAAAGGGAAGATCAATGAAGTCTGCACCAACGCTGCCCTGACCCCGGAACAGAGGCGCGACAAGATCCGTGAGATCAACGCGGAGACGGAACAGGAGATCGCAAAGATCATTCCCGCCAAGCAGCTCGAGGCATTCAAGGCATGCCAGGCAGAGCAGGATCGGGAGAAGACCAAGCGTTTAGGAAAGACGACGCAGAAGGAACTGGGACCGTGTGGGGGCGTCATTCCGGAACAGCCAGGTTCTCCGGAGCATTCGCACGAGCAACCGCACAATCCTTAGAACCAGTGATTCTAAGGCGCTCTGGCCAGCGTTCAAGAATAGAAAATCCGCCTGGTTCGAGCTCCTATTCCAGGAAGCACTATCGGTGCGATCCAAATAACTCACCGCCGAGAGCGCCGAGGCATTCTCGGCGGACTCGGCGCTCTCCGCGGTGCAATCCTCCGAGGATTCAGTGAGTGTCCGACTTATCTTTCCGGCTTGAAGTGTCCGTTGGTACCTTGTGCGTCAGCTCATCGAATTTTCTTGCCTGCTCGGCGTTGAGAATGCTCTTAATTTGCAAATTCGAGTCATCGGAAACGGCCTACATGGAGTGAAACCGGTCAACCGCTGACAGCGATGGGTTTTGCCGGATCCGCTGCAGCAACATTTGCCTGTGCTCGAAAATTTTCTTCACCTTTACCCGTTGCTCGGAGCTCAAATTCAGCTTCTCGGAGAGCGCCTGGACCTGCTCGTCTAAGGTCCGCCTTCTCTGCCGCCCCTGATACGCGTTCGCGGGAACTCCTGAGTCTGCAGCGAAACTCAAAGGCACGATTCCAACGCAAATCCCTAAGACCAGAACCAACAGCACCGACGTTGTCGCTGACCGTGGACGCGGTTTGAAATCCCGTTTGGCTGCTGGGATAGTTTTCCGTAACTGCTCGCATCGTGCCCTCCACATCAAGAAAATTCCCTGACCAGATAGCTCCGACGTCTGAATCCGTTATTTCGGAATTTCGGCAGGCACGGGAGGACCAGGTCTTTTCAGCTTACCGGAACCATACGTGCCGTCACCACTTATGCCGGCTATCCTGCTTGTTCCACGCTTCCCGCGCCTGCTGATCGGCGGCTTGCGCTGAGGACGTCCCTTGACCACCAGTCCCCTCTCCCTGAACGTCGCTCCACTATTCTGAGCAGCGCTGTCAAACCCTGCATTTGAGATTTCGGTACGTAACTTTCTGCCGCCCTGCGAGTCCCATCCAGGCTTAAGATCTGGTGGATGGAAACCTCCGTGACCTTCAAAAAAAGACTGCGGACAATCACTGCGAGTGAGGCTGCGCGCCAGGGTTACGCGCCTTGCGTGCGTTGCATGAGGAAGTACTTGAGCGCAACTAGTTAGTCGAGAGTCAACGCCCAGGAAAAACTCTCGGTTGTTTCGTTCGTTCACACCCCCTCGGCGAAAGCATAATCAAACAATTTTCCCGATTGCCGGTTCACAGCGAGCGCAAGAAATTCAACAGGTCGTGCTGCTCGGGCACTGAGAGCTTGTTGTAGTCGCCCACCACGGCATTCGCCTCCGAGTCCGGGTACCAGGCATTACCGTTACTGGAATGGGCCTGAATCGCCTTGACTAAGTCTGTGGTTCGGCCGTCGTGGAGGAAGAAGATCCGTTGTCCTAATCCCCAGAGCGGGGCGGTACGAAATTCGTCCCCTCTCGCTGCTCCCTGGCTGATGTGGTCGTGGAGTCCCGGCCCCATGTGATGAAGGAGAAGGTCGGAAAAGAGGTTCACCTGAACATTGCTCAGTGCCGCCACCGAAGATTTTCCTGTCCGAAATGAAGGGGTGTGGCACAGAGCGCAGCCAATATCCTGAAAAATGTGTCTTCCCCTCTCGACTGAAGGAGTGCTGGGAGCCGGTTGGGGCTGATCCAGGAAACGCATGAACATTACGAACCGGACGACATCGCTAGGAAGCTCGGTCCCATCCGCATCCAAGTGGGTGGTATCTTCTGGGGTCCCGTTGTACTGACATGCCGGAGTTTCATCCCGTTCGTTAGGAAAGATCTCGTTGGTGACTCCCATTTCAACGTTGTAAGCCTCCGCCGCAAACAGCTCCAGCGATTTATTCTGCGCCTTCCAGCCAAAGCGCGTGATCGAGCCATCGTTGCCGGTGGTGTTGGGCCGACCTGCGATTCCGAAGCGCCGCTTGCGGTCGAGTTGGGAACGCATGTTGGCAAGGATGGCAGAGTCCGGAATGGATTCGATGAGACCTCCACCGAATACCGGAGTGGGGATGCGGAAGATCAAGTTTCCCTCCGCCGCAGCCTTCCGGAAATCCGGCTGGGCGATGTTGCAGCCCTTGGCATCGCTGCGACCCGTGATGGTGAACAAATCGTGAACCCCGCCATCCGCATGCCGCAAATCCGACGCGAAAGGAAACCGCGCTTCCCGCACGGGACCGTTGAGCGTAATGAAAAACGGCACCTGGTTAGTTGCGCCCTGATCTGTGGCAGCGGCGTACTGCGGGTTTACTGAAGGACTAGTGCCGCCGGTTGCCGGTTGAGAATGGCATTGGCCACAGCCTTCTCCGTTGAACCTCGGTCCAAGTCCGGGTCCGGTATTTGGCACGTTGCCCAAAACCGACTGGAACTGTTCGAAATCATCAAGACCCGCGCTGAAAAAAGCCATTTGATTCTGGGTCAACCCGGCAAGCGGTGTACCGGCTCCGGCCGGACCTCCGCGCACACCGGGGTCGGTGGCGACAGTTTGCGTTCCGCCTTGGATTACGCCGGTGTTGGCAAAGCTGAGCACTGCCAGAACGATAAACATCTTCCACTGGCGTAAAGACTTTGGATTCGCCTGGGGAGTTAGTTTGACCTCTAGAGACATAAATCCTCCCTGTGGACGGTGGCGATTCTGACTGAGGAGAAGTGCGCGAAACCCCAACAGTGGCTTGTAAGAGTGGCGTGAAGTGCGACTACTCTGAACCTAGACGAGGAAATCCGGGAGGTGTCGAAAGGGCATGGCGTGAAAAGAAAAAGGCCAAGCAGCCCTAACCTTTCCGATTGAACACTCCTCCTGCTGTTGCGGCTGAGTTGGCGCCTATACTCAGTAGTTAGTCGCGTTCGTCGCAGGTACGTCTGAGATCAGCGCGGTCAATGCGGTAGTTTTTGCAAGTTGGCGATGATTTGGGTGTCACGCGGTGCACGGAGCGAAGCGCCTGGGATAACGACGAGCATGCGCTTTCCGCTCGCGATAAGACCGGGCCAGCTCGAGGTAGATGCCAACATCGCGGTCGAGGTCGGACTGCGTACCGTCGAAATAAAAGTTACGGATGGGAATGCCGCCACAGTCTTTGCTCAGGCGGGGATAGATGGCTTCACTCACGATGCCGTTCATGCAGGTGAACGGGCTGATGTCAACGATTCCATCCGCACCGCGGGTAGCCAAGTATGCTGATTTGCCCAGGCTGACGACCATTTCGCCTTCGGCGCCAGGATAAGGCAGGTAGGGACGAGCCAACTCGATGACTTCCCGGATGTCGGGCTCTTCATAGCCAACGAAATCCTCGGCAAAAGGCGCTAACAGGGCCTGCATGTCTGCGTGCTGAATATGGCCGCGCAGCTTGGACTTCAACATATCCAGGGAAAAAGTACGGCCGGTAAGACGGAGGTCTCGAACTTGTTCTCCGTTGCAGTAAGCGATCCACTCGGCGATGTCGGTCATCCAGCACTCCGCGCCGTGACTCTCCAGCCGGCGCACCAGGTTTTCGTTGCTGAAGTTATTTAAGCGACAGAAGATTTCCCCGACGACGCCGATCAGCGGCCTTTGTGGATCGTAAGCCATCGGCACCTCGTGGAAGCGCAGACGCGCACGCCGGAGGGCATTCACCAGGGACCTCAGCTGGCAATCATAATTCGAACAACTGGTCTCCAGGGTTTGACATAAATCACGCAGTGATTCTTGAAAAGCTTTGTCGGCAGCTCCGGCACTCGTTTCGTAAGGGCGTACTTGCAGGAGAAGCTTGCGCAGGATGTCTGCGGATACCAGGGCGCGCCAGGCGCCGCGCACAAATGGCGTTCCAAACTTGCCGATGTCGCTATAGCCGGTTTCTCCACGAGGAGAAAGGATCTGCACGTCACCATGGCCCAGATCACGGAGAATCTTACGTACAAAGGGAACGTATTGGCCAAAGCGGCAAGGACCGTCGGCTGTGGCCATGAAGTAGACCGTGCGGCGGGGATCGAAACCCGGTTGCTCGACAATCTTCACGAAATCCCCAACCGTAATTTTGGCGGGATAGCATTCGTCGCCGCTGGTGTATTTTGCACCTAACTCAAGCGTGCGCTGATCCGATGGCGGCGTAGGGTAGGCTTCGATGCCCAGCCAGTGGAACACGGAAGCAAAGGCCTCCACGCTTCCCTCGGCCATGGCGGGAATATAGACAACTTTGCCCGCCAGGGGATGATCGCTTCCGATCTTGTGCGTTACACAACGGTGGCCGAGGAGGGGCATCGTAGAAATCCTTTGCTGTCGAGGTAAGCCTCGCAGCGCGTGAGATAGCCGGCGTCATTCGAGTGTCCGTCGAACTGCAGCAGCAGGCCGGGTTTTTGGGAAGCATCATTAATAAAGGACTTGATATAGGAATCCGGGCCACACTTGAAATTGGAAACATAAACCCAGTGCAGATTGGAGTAACGCTGAGTGATGCGGGCGGCAGCCAGGATCAGACGGCCGGAGTTCCAGTACATATTGTCGTTGATCTGGGAGATGTCCTCGACATCGAGTCGCAAGAAATCAAAGGGCAGAACATTGATGCCATACAGGGTGCGAAGTTTGCGGGGGATGTCGCAGTTCACGCCACGATCGTAGAGATTGTAGGGACGCCCAATCAGGACTATGGCAGGTTCGCCGGTCGTCTGAAGGGTGTGGAAAGCACGATCACCTGCCTGGAGTAACTTATCCTTAAAACTCTCCTGCGCGGCGTATGCGGCGGCGGTGGCGCGATCACTTTCGCCGGAGCTTCGACCAAGGCTGCGCGCTAATTCATGCAGCTCTTTTTCAACTCGTTTCGAGCCATACCGAAAATGAACCGTCGGCGCCAGAATCTTACCTCTGGCACCGTCCAACCGTGGGGCGGCTCTGACAACGAAGGGCAGAGTCTGGTTCCAAGGGCAGAGCTTGGACTGTACCCGCTCGTCGGGGGTCTCGGAATTCACCACGTTTGGCAAGAGCACGTAGTCGACCCCGAGTTGCAGGAGTGCGTCCACATGCCCGTGAGCAACTTGTATGGGAAAGCAAGGCTGGGCAATCGCGAGCTCGTCGCCAAGGCCGACGATGCGCCCGTCGGTCGGTGGCGAAACAACCACGTCAAAACCGAGTTTCTGCAGGTACGTACACCAGAAGGGGAAGCGATCATAAAAGAACATGGCTCGCGGGATACCCACGGTACCTCGGCCGCCATTCTTGGCCTTGAGCGGCGCCACCAATTGGTCATCACGGAAGGCAATGAGATCCTCGATGACAGGCTGACGGTCGGTGTGCGAGCGCTTGCGGAATTTATCGGAACACTTATCGCCCCAGTAGCTTTTCTGGCCCTGGATGACAAATTCCTTCATGTCGCAATAGTTGGAGCAGGCCCGGCAGACAAAGTCTCGGCTGGTGAACTCTACCCGGTTCAGGTCGTAGCCGCGGAATCGGCTGGGTTTGCCGGCGTGCTGCATGCGCTCGCGAGCAAGCAGCGCCATGCCGATGGCGCCGATCACGCCATTGTGCGGCGGCACGATGATTGGTTTGCCCAGGATTTTTGCGAAGGCAGCGGCAACGGCGTCGTTGTAGGCGGTGCCACCCTGGAAATAGATGACGTTACCAACCTTGCGATCGCGCACCACGCGGTTGAGATAATTCGTAGCCACGGAGTACGCCAGTCCGGCACACAAATCGCCAAGCTGCGCGCCATTCAGCAAAAGACCGGTAACGTCGCGTGCCATGAAAACCGTACACCGTTCGCCCAAGCGCACGGGATTTTTCGAGGCCAGGGCCAAGCGGGCGAATTCGCCTTTAATGGAGATCCCCAGCTTTTCTGCCTGCTCTTCCAGAAAGGATCCCGTTCCGGCAGCGCACGCTTCGTTCATAGTGAAGTCCACGACGACGCCGTGGTCGATCCGGATGAACTTGGAATCCTGTCCGCCGATCTCGAAGATGGTATCCACCGGCTCCATGCCGAGTTCGCGACAGACATGCATGGCGCCCGTTTTGTGAGCGGTTATCTCGTCGTTCACCGTATCGGCGCCGACGAGTTCACCCGTTAACTCGCGTCCCGAGCCAGTCGTGCCTACGCCGCGAATGTCGAGCAGGTCGCCGAGTTCAGCCTGAATTTCCTGCAGGCCGGCGGTAACCATTTCGATCGGACGTCCTGCTGTAGGGACGTAGATTTCCTTGAGCAAGCGGCCGGCGGCGTCGAGGACCACCAGATTAGTGCTGACGGAGCCGACATCAATACCCAGGTAGGCTTCGGCTTTACGAGCGGGCTCCAGAGGCGGCGCAGGGGCTACCCGGTCACGCAGGAGCACAACATTTTCCAGGGAAAGAGGATCGCAGGAAGCAAAGCTTTTCCCGGCTCTGGCATGCTCTTGCAACTGCTGCAAGCTGGAAAACGAACGTTTGCGCACCTCTTCCATTTCCAACAGAGCCGCTCCCAGAGCATTCAGCCAGCAATAGAGGTCAGGAACGAAGAACTCGGAGTCTTGCAGCTTGAAAGTTTCCTGCAGCGCTTTTCGAACGCTCTGGTTATTGGAGACGGCGCCCACAAAAGCGACGGGCGGAACCACCAGCCTTCCCTTCACAATGCTGGACTTGAAGTTGCGAGCCACCGCCTCGCAGAGACCCTTCAGAATCTGTTCTGTGGAATAGCCCTTCTGCTGGGCATGGATCATGTCGGTCTTGGCGAAGACGGAGCAGCGTCCCGCAACGCGGGCGGCGCAATCCGCGGCACAGGCAGCGGCCCCTACCTCTTCCACAGAATAAAGAAGACGGGAAGCTTGCTGGTCGATGAACGAGCCGGTGCCGGCGGCGCAGTCTCCGTTGGGCTGATAGTCGACAATTCCCAGATACTTGGACTCGGCGGAGGGTTCCAGTCGCAGAAACTTGGCGGCTTCTCCTCCCATTTCGAACAGAGTGCGGACCTCGGGGTAGAAGATCTTCACCGCCTTGGCGACTGCCAGAAATTCGTTTTCGAAGCAGGCATTCAACATGCGGGCAACCATCTTGCCGCCGGAACCGGTGGCACGAATACCGGCAATCTTCTGGTCAGGGACGGAGTTCGAAAAATCGCGCAACAGGTCGAAGGCGGCCTCGACAGGATTTCCCTGAATACGTCGATACTTGGAGAGCACGATGGGATGTCCAGCCAGTGGGCTGGACGGCGGGAGCTGGGCGGAGAAGAAAGTCGAGCTCTTCCGGGTCAGCTCGTTCAGCAACGATTGGTCGGCAGGCGTGCCAATGGCTGCAAGCTTTAGACTGACGCCTCCGATGTCTAAACCAATATTTATGCTCATGGCAACGACCGTCGCATCCGCAGAGCGAAGCCAACAGGCCCTCTCTCGAGGGACGGTCGCGGCTGCCAGCCGGGCGGCAGCTCCGCCGGAAACGAGCCGGGTACTTACAAATGCTGTAGGACCCTGCTGGTGAGGCTAATCAATCCTCCCGGGTAGCGCTGTGACCCAGGTTACATCGTTGGCTGTTTTTCCCATTTTGGGAATGACTTCGGCCAGCCCTTGCGCCGACTCAACGCGGCAGATATGTGGCCTGCGAACCGCTGGGAAGCGCCGGCCCTGGATCGTGACTAAAACGATTACGTAGCGGGGTTTAGGCTTGCCACGCAAAGCTCAGTATGCGAGACTGCGCAGCGTGCCAAGGAAGAGGAGTGGGGTTGACAAGGGTGCGCGGCACACGCTGCACGAGCGCCCCATCAGCTTGAAGAAGCTAGCGGAGTACGTCGGGCTGGCGCCGGCGACGGTTTCGCTGGTCATCAACCGATCCGCGGTAGCCGACTCCATTCCGCAGGAGACGAAAGACCGTATCTTCGCGGCCGCGCGCAAGTTCAATTATCGTCCCAATTTCTTTGCGCGCTCGCTGCGTACGCAACGCAGTTTCACGATCGGCGTCATGGTCCCGGAAGTCAGTGACGGATATGCGGCCATGGTCATGAGCGGCATCGAGGACCATCTTCTTCAGGAAGGGTATTTTTACTTTGTTGCCAGTCACCGGCACCGGCCCGATCTAATCGATGAGTATCCACGGCTGTTCCTGGGGCGCTCCGTGGATGGGCTGATTGCCGTGGACACGCCTTGGCATCATGATCTGGCGGTTCCCGTGGTGACGGTCTCGGGACACAACGAGGTCAAGGGCGTGACCAACATTGTGCTCGATCACGAGCGCGCTGCCGAGCTTGCGTTGAAGCACCTGCTGCAGCTAGGCCATCGCAAGATCGCCTTTATCAAGGGCCAGGAATTCAGTTCGGATACCGCGGCACGCTGGAATGCTATCGAGGAGGTGGCGCGACGACTGGGATTGCCGGTTTCGTCGAAACTCACAGTCCAGCTGGAGGGCGATTCGCCGTCTCCGCAGCTCGGGTACAAAGTCACGAAGAAGCTGCTGGCCACGCACGAGCCGTTCACGGCATTGTTTGCCTTCAATGATATTTCGGCCATGGGCGCAATTCGCGCGTTGCGCGAGTCCGGAAAGCGAGTGCCGGAGGACGTGTCGGTAGTGGGCTTTGACGATATTCAGAGCGCCGCTTATCAGAATCCCGGGCTCACGACGGTGCGGCAGCCGCTGCGCAAAATGGGGAAGATCGCAGCCGAGACGGTGCTGCGCAGGATCACACGACGGGCGGTGGAGGCTAACTTGAAGGAAATTACCGTCGAGCCAGAACTGGTGGTTCGCGAAACGACCTGCGCAGCGGGGGCACGGGAAGAAGCGCAGGAATGAAGGGTTCTTATCCGGTCTCCTTCCGGGTTGCTACGTCGTGCACGCAAGGTCCCTTCGGTTCGCTCCGCTCGCTCAGGGCAGGTTCTTCGGCGAGCCAGGCTCGCCTCAGGATGACGCCATTGTTGTGGGAATGACGCCATTCTTGGGATGACCCCTTTCTTGTGACGTCATTCTTCGATAGACCCCATCCCGTGCAGCCCGCCAGCGCCAAGACGCGAGACAAAGCAGCCGGCGCCGCGCTTCCGGGTCTGCTGCACGCGGGCTTCGTGCTGACTGGCGTAGTCAATACCATGCTGGGGCCCCTGCTCCCCGTGCTGGCGGCAAGGTGGAAGCTTAACGATAGCCAAGCTGGATCCCTATTCACTTCACAGTTTGCCGGATCGATGCTGGGGGTGATGGCATCGAGTCTGGTCGTGCCGCGCTGGGGTTCGCGCGTGTCGTTGGTATTAGGACTAGGAATGATGGCGCTGGGCACAGGCGCACTCGGGCTTGGCAACTGGATGCTGGGTATCATTTCGGCTTTCGTGTTCGGGATCGGACTTGGGCTGACCATCCCTACTACGAACCTGCTGGTTTCGGAACTGAATCCCGGCCAACGTGCGGCTGCGCTCAACCTGGTAAACCTTTCCTGGGGTATCGGAGCTGTGGGATGCCCCTTCGTGGTGGCGAGGCTGCAGCGCCTGAATCGGACTTCCCTTCTTCTCTATGGAACCGCACTGCTCCTGCTCATGCTGGCTGCAATCCTGAGACGGGTTTCCTTCGGCGGCTGCAATGGACGAGCAGCACCCGAGAGTAATACGACATCTCTGGGCGGAGGGATGTGGCGAAGCCGCTATGTCCCGATTCTGGGGGCTATCTTCTTCTTATATGTGGGAAGCGAAACCGCGGTGGGAGGATGGACAGCCTCCTACGCGCGGCGAATGATGTCGGATGGCGGGACGGCCTGGGCGATGATGCCCTCATTTTTCTGGGCAGCATTGTTGCTGGGGCGAGCTATCGCGCCATTCCTTCTGCGGCATGTTCGGGAACTGACGCTGGTTCGCCTGGGTCTTGGGCTGGGGGCTCTCGGCATCATTGCGCTGCACTCAGCAAAAAACACGTCTGCGCTGGCCATCAGCGTCAGTTGTGCCGGGCTCGGTTTTTCCACGGTCTACCCCATCGCGATCGCCATGCTTTCGCACACGTTCGGAGTCATGGCTTCGCGCATTGCTGGTCTGATGTTCACACTGGCGGGATTAGGTGGCGCCACCCTGCCTTGGCTGGTCGGCTATGCCTCAACGGAGTATGGCAGTCTGAAATTCGGGCTCCTGGTTCCCCTGGGCGGGTGCATTGGGATGCTGATTATGTACGGGTTACTTCCTGAGCCCGCAAAAGATCCGGGCATCGCGGGTTGACTAGCGAAAACACAATTCGGCGCCTGTGTAGTGCAGGAGTTCCCGGGAACCACTAGCGTCTGTGGACGAGCCACCTTTTCTTCGTCCACTTATGTTGAGAGTAGCCTAAGAGAAACGCTGAAACCGATTGTCAGGAATTTGTCACCGGATTGTTATTTTCTTGTTCCATTCGTGCTGGTTTGGCTGGCTCGCTCTTCCCTTCCTATCGCGACACGCGTCAAGCAAAAGCCTCTTTGTCTAAGGTGTTCCCCTTAGCAGACGAGTACCAAAGTTTAAAAATGTGACAAATCTATTCACCTTTTGCTTGAAGGTAAGTAGATGCATCTCTAGACTGCGGATGCTTTCTTCGAATTCCTTCGCGAGCAAGAATTTCGCAGTACCGATCAGTAAGCAGTCGCTTCAACCGGTCTCTAAAAGTTAAGAAGTCGGTTTTACGCCGCCGCTCCGTTTAAAAACTAGCTGGAGAACCGCTGGATGAGCAATCAGAGGCTACTCACTCTTTTACTCTTAGTTGCAACTTGGACGGGCTTCGCATGGGGTGTCGTCTCGGTAACCGCGCCGGTGAACAACAGCACGGTTAGCACTACTGTGCAGTACGTGGCTACGGCCACCACGAGTTGTGCAAAGGGAGTTTCCGCTATGGGCATCTACACCGCTCCCGGTGTACGTGTCTACGTGGTGAACGGCCCAAAACTGAATACTGTTTTGACTTTGGCTCCGGGGGTCTACAACACCGTGGTGCAGGAGTGGGACAACTGCGGAGGCTCTTCTTCGACGCCTATCAAAATCACCGTCGGGAGCGCGACTTCGGCAGGAGTTCATGTCACCTCCCCGGCTAATAACAGTACGGTGGGCTCGCCGGTAAATTATGTTGCTACGGCTAGCTCAAGCTGCGCGAAAGGCGTAGCGGCGATGGGCATCTACACCGCTCCGGGCGTGCTGGCCTACGTGGTGAACGGGGCTAGCCTGAGCACAAATCTGAATTTGAGTGCGGGCACCTACAACACCGTGGTTCAGGAGTGGGACAACTGCGGCGGCGCACTTAAAACTCCGATCACCATCACGGTGAATTCGGGGACGACACCAGCCACCAGCAAAACGTTTGCCAACCTGCACTCGCAATCGGGATGGAATGGATATGCTCTGCTGCCGGTTTCGTACGCCATCTGTTCGTCGTGCACACCGAGTGGGCCGCAAGCCACGTGGGCGAGGATCACGGGAGTGTCGTCGCCCTCAGTGAGCGGCAGTTCTACCCGGCACGACATTGGCGGCACGACGCAATATGCCGACGTGCTGTGGAACAATCATTTGATCGGTGATTTCTCCACGCAAGGCCTTCCCGACTACAGCAAGACACTGGTTCCCAGCCTGCACAATTTCATCTACGACGTGTACTTCTACGCTGCCAACATCCAGCTCTCACAAGCGCTGGAGTTCGACATCAACCAGTTCTTCGGGGGACAGTCGTTCATCTGGGGACATGAATGCCGCATCGCCGGCGGCCATCAGTGGGACGTTTGGGACAATCCTAACCAGCGATGGCATGCGACCGGAATTCCCTGCAACCCGGTCAACGGCTGGAACCATCTGGTGATCCAGGTGCAGCGGACGTCGGGTAATCAACTGTTGTTCCAATCAATCACGTTGAACGGAACGACCACGAATGTGAATTATGTTTCCAACCCCACCAGCACGAACTGGTTCGGCGTCACGATTAATTACCAGCAGGATGGAAACTATGCGCAGCAGGCGTACTCGATCTGGCTGGACAAGCTGAACTTCACCTATTGGTAGAGCGATTCCGCTATTCATTGGCAAACGCAAGGGCACAAGCCGTGCCCTTTTTTCATATCAGAGATTGCAATGTTCGCCCTAGGACATTCGGGACATTCGAAACCTGCAATTAGCGATATCGTGCTTGGTGAAGCGTAATTCTTTTGTAATAGCCGATCAGACATTTTCGACCTACGCCTCGAAACTGCCTGTGTTTATGCGGCTTTTCACCGTCTCAACAATCATTCTTCTACTCTCGATTTTGCTTGAGTGTGAGTAGATGCATCCGTAGAGTACGCGCAAGTTTCCTACAGAAAAAGCTGGAGATTCGAAAAGATGAGACTGTATTTCGTTGTTGTGTGCCTTTTTGTGGCTGTGACGAGCACTGCGTTCGCGGGTGTAACCGTAAAGGCGCCGACCAATAACAGCACCGTGGCGACCACGGTGCAATACGTCGCCACCGCGAGCACGAGCTGCGCCAAGGGCGTGGCTGCCATGGGCATCTACACTGCGCCATACGTGCTGGCTTACAAAGTAGCAGGCGCAAGCCTCAACACTCTGTTAACTCTGAGTCCTGGGACCTATCACACTGTGGTGCAGGAATGGGACAACTGCGGAGCATCGGCGACAGCTCCTATCACGATTACGGTGGGGTCAGGTTCGACGGCTCCCACGGGGGTAAAGACTTTCGTGAACCTGCACCAGAAGGGCGGATGGAACGGCTATGGTCTGCTACCGGTTTCGTACGCGATCTGCTCCTCCTGCACTCCGAGCGGCCCGCAAGTCACCTGGTCGCGGTACACGGGGGTTAAATCGCCTTCCCTGAGCGGCAGCTCCACGCAGCACAACATTGGCGGCAAGACCCAATATGCTGATGTACTGTGGAACAACCACCTGATTGGTGATTTCTCGTCGCAAGGTCTGCCGGACACCGGCAAAACGCTGGTTCCCAGCCTGCACAACTTCACCTATGACGTTTATTTCTACGCCACGAATATTGCTCTCTCACAAGCTCTGGAGTTCGATATTAACCAGTTCTTCGGGGGCAAGTCGTTCATCTGGGGACACGAATGCCGCATCGCCGGCGGCCACCAGTGGGATGTTTGGGACAACCCCAACCAGCGGTGGCATGCGACCGGGATTGCCTGCAACCCGATCAACGGCTGGAACCACCTGGTGATCCAGGTGCAGCGGACATCGAACAATCAGTTGCTGTTTAAGTCCATCACGTTGAATTGGAAAACCGCCAACGTAAACTACTATTCCAACCCGACTAGCAGAAGTTGGTACGGCGTGACCATCAATTATCAGCAGGACGGGAATTACGCTCAACAATCCTATTCGATCTGGTTGGACAAGTTAAACTTCAGCTACTGGTAGGAAGAAATCTCGCTCCTCCGACTAACAGGGCACATCCTTCGGGATGTGCCTTTTTTCTGTGTGCCGAGCACGTTCGACAACTTGAGGGTGAAAGTCCCTTTGACAGCCTGATGGAGGTGAAGTCATAGCGAAACGCAAGGGTGAAATAACACTCGCCGCGAGGCGGGGCCTGAAAGAAGCGTGGAGCAAAGA
>DASQIH010000273.1:0-5795 GCA_035631655.1 Terriglobales bacterium | reverse complement strand
GTAGGGCTCTTCACCGGCGTCGTTTGGATCGCTGCTTGCGCGAGAGAATCAACAACTCGGCGTTAGCCGTGAGCACGTCCCGCACCGCGTTTTGAAAATCCCGTCCCGCCTCGACACGCCGGCGTACGTCCTCCACCCACTGCCGCGGGATCCTCTCTACTCGCTGTTTGCCTTCTGACATGAAGGTGAAGATCCAAGCTTCATGGCCTTCGCCCTGGGCGCAATGACAGTTTGGCTTACCACAACGCGTGCGACTCATGGTGAGCGAGCCGGGCAGCAGATCCCCGGGGATAGCAAAACGCTCGAGCGTACGGAACTTACGTTGTCGCCATCGAGCCGCTTGAGGACCTCTAGGATCGGTTTTTTGGTCTTGATACATGATAACTACAAGATACATATAAAGATATCGCAATGTGGTAAATGCGAAAATAGGAAACTCTCACGAACGACTCAAGAGAGTCAACGGAGGTCAATGTGGACAGGGGGTTTCAGCTCGTCTGCTGTTCGACATTCCGAAAGAGCTGAGGGGTAGTCGGGGTAGTAGAGAGTGTTGCGGTAGCCGGCAAGGTTAAGCCGTTCGGCAGGTTGCTACTCACCGCGAATGTCTTGTTCCGCGTGAACGATGCTGGTTTGCACTCAAAGCCTGTTCCGTTGGCCGGTGTTTCATACTCTTTCTGATGTGTCGCTATCACCCACGCAAGTTAGCGGGCGGGCGCGAGAGGGGGCGTTAGTGCGCACGTGGACAGGAGCGCGGGCGTGCGCATGAGGGCGAGCGGTGAGGGGCGAGTCCACCGGGCAGAGCTCGCGGGCGATCGACCCGCGGGATACTCCTCCGACCAAACGAGGAACGTTTAATCTTTAGTCTCTGTCCGAAATGAAAAAAAGCCCGCGTAACTGCGGGCTTCTAGTGTTGGAGCACAGAACAGGCGCCGAAAGGCGCCTGCTGTAGTTTAGAAACCTACGTTTTTCCGGTCTACTGTGCTTCCAGGAAGGCGCCGAGGTCGTTGACCTGATCCTCTGTTAACCCAATCTGGAATCTAGCGTTGTAGAAGTGGATCAGCATCTGGATGTTTTGTGCTGTGCCGGCATGGAAGTATGGTGAACGAGCGGCTAAGCCGCGCAGGATCGGGGGCTTGAACTTACCGACGTCGGCAATAAGGCCGCTGACCATAGCGCGGCCTGGATCCGTGGTCAACACATCACCGGGGCCGCTCCCACAGGGCGCAGTGCTCACCGAAGACTTGGGCCGCAGACAGTATTGCGGCAGCTGGCTAACTTCAGCCTTGTAAACAGCTAAATCGGCGAGCGTCGCGCTGCTCAGACTCGTGTTGCTGAGTAGCTGGTTAATGATGTCAAGCGAGTCGGTGCCGACCCTCGCGAAGAAAGTTGCACTCGGGTTGTTGCCGATGTTGCGGGTTGCGTGACAACCCGTGCAGTGCGTTTTGGTCCCCAGCAACCCCTGGAGATCGGTGGGCACATTCAGGTCGGCGTTATTGAATATTTCCTGGCCGCGCACCACCGCTCTTCTGGCAGCATTGCGGCCGCCCTCATCGTCGAGGTTCGCCCATGCGTCGAACAGGTCATACCCAGGCACATTGCCTACACATGGGTTCTCCAACGTGTTCGTGCACGGGACGTTTGGACCCAAGGCGAGCTCAAGCAGATGTTCGACTCCGCCCTTAGCGTGCTGTGCCGACGTCTCCCCTGCTCCACATATACCAGGTGGACTGAGAGTGCAATTGCCCGCAGCATCAGTTCCGGCCGCAGTGTCGAATACCTGGTCGGTGAATACCCCGAGCATGAAATTAGCAATATCCTGATTAGCAGCCGCGTCGGTACCTGGGCCGAGCAGTAGCGTTTTGACAGCACCCGAAACTTGCGCTGGCATGTTGTTAATGCTGGCTCGGCCGTCCCATAGCACGGAGCTGTCGAGGTGTACGTTGGTGTTGACCAGCGGGCGTCGAAACAATGACAGTGTGGGGATTCCAGGGTGCTGCGGATCGGTCATGAGTGGAAATTGGTAAGGCGCGGCAAACCTGTCGTTGGTCGTGGTATCCGCGGCAATGGCCGTGAAATCCGGGTTAGCAGGGAAATTCTTGCCGATGCGAACCGCGCCCAGGTTCAGGAAAACGCTATAGTCGTCAGCGGTTGCAGTCGCGGTACTCGGGTTATTGGCCGTGTCATTAACCCGGAAGAGCGGATCTGTCGCGCCGGAGGCCGCGAATGTACTGTCGATGACGCCCACGTGGACCGTGAAGCCTTGTGCAGGCTGATGGCAGGTGACACACGCCTGGCCATTCGTGCCGACTGAAGCATCGAAAAACTTGTTGCTGGCGTTGAGCGTCGGATCAGCCGTGGCGCTCTGAATTTGGCCAGAGTCATCAGGAAAGGGTCGAAATAGGGAAGGGCCATCGGCAATGGCACCGCCGACGAGCAGGAGTGATATGAACATCGCGAGGACATGCCTGCGCGCTGCGGTTCGCTTACATACGGCTGCAGGGCCCTTGGAAAACATCGCCAGTCGACTCATAGTTTCACTACTCCTTTCAGGCGGGAAAAAGTGGATGCATGCGCGTAGAGCGCAAGCATGCTCCGCGAAATACCCCTCAGGTAATTTAGGGACTGGGGCCTTGTCATCTCACGGCTTGATCTTGAATACAGCGGGGGGGAAGGTTGCTGAGACGGCACTAAGCGCACACCTATTATTCGCAGCCGGCCCTAGAAGTCAAGTCCAAAATCAGCCTTAGGCGGAGTATGCGAGCCATGGGACTTACCAGCTGCTCGCGGCAAGCCTCACGATGACGAATCCGATTTACGCCACAAGACCTGATGCAGCCAGCTCAGGTTGAAGCTCATTGACTTCCTGGGAACATGGCATAAGGGGGACCGTGAATCAGCATGTTAGAAGGAAGAGTTCCTAACATGCTTTGCTGGATTTCCATTTTCGGAGGCCTGCTGATCATGAGTCCTCGCGCTTGCGGCAAACCTTGACTTGTTTTCTAGAGGGGTGCGGAATCGCCCGCAGTTTCCACACTCGCTCTCAAGTGAATGACGAACCCTTCTTGCGTCCAGCCCGCCGGACGTGAGGCGCACCGTGGAGCGCCTTCATGGCCTTCTACACCAAAACTCAGCAGGAACACTGGCTGCGCGATAAGTACGATCAAGGCAGAATTGTCATGTTCGACGACGAATCCATGTGGGAGGTCCATCCGTCGGATCAGTTGACAACGGCACGATGGCTGAGGATTTCGACGTCTTTTGAACCCGACCGACCCGGAAAGAAGGTGGAAGCACTGTTTGCCGAACTCAAGAATCAGATCGGGCTGCGTCGCTTGCGGCTGCGGAGATTGAGGTTCGTACGGGAGCAGTTCTTCCTAGCGGCGGCTGCGCAGAACATCAAGCGATTAGTGCGCTTCCTCAGCCAAGGCTCACGGTCACTCCTGCCCGCAACCACTTAGTTGAACTTCTGGCGCCGAGGAAGCGGCGCAACGGCAGCACTCGGAACGGCAAAAAGAACATTTCGGAACTCACTCTTTCAACACCCACGGGATCTTTCACCAATTGCCCCGCTCAGCAAGAATGTTTAAAAAGCACGGTAGACAGTGATCGCGGTCAAAGAACTACCGCCTAGCGACGCGACGAACTCCTTGCGCGCCGTGTCGTAGATCGCGATGACCGCGCGGGACGCTTAAGCTTCCGGTTTGCTGCATTGCCCGACGTGGTTCTCGGTTGGGATCGGCCTCAGCGGTCCGGACCATCAGCAATATGCTTGAACCGCACGTCTATCGGCTGATGTGCATCACCAAAAGTAACGGCTGAGATGTCATAGCCGAAAAGATGTGCCCGACGGATTACAGAGCCGTATCTTTTGACAATCCTATCGGCGTCGTCTCCTGCTTTTACAGACCCAGCGGCCTGGATCGCGCGCAGAATTTCAGCCTTTAAAATAGACTCCACCGACTGCATCGAAATACTCCACACCCCACTGTTGAGCAGTGATGCGGGGAATGTAGTCCACGGTCCCGAGGGATGTCAATGGGGTTAACAATCGTCTTGCAAGAATTTTACAGTTTCGTTACGTCGAAGCCATTGCAAAACGCCGCGGCGGTCGCTTTCTACACGAACATCGGCCCGTTGCTTTTCGGCTTGTTGGCGGTAGACGCGGGAACCTACGCGTTCGAGGATTTTAGTAAACAGGGCTGAGGACTGTACACCGATCCCTCAGGCGTCTCACACTCAATATCCTCGCCTTCTTGCGCAGTCCGCTCGACCTCCTTGCCGATGGTGCGAAATGGTGTAATCGCTTGGATAGGACGGCGGAGCAGCAGCCCGCTCGTATACGGACCACAGCGCAATCCATCGGGTGCAAGTGATTTGTCTTCCGGATGCAAGTAATGACGCCAAAGGACCCCTGCGAGGGTTTGCGGGACAAGTTTTGTTCCGCGATAGTCACCATAAAGTTTGACATCATCTCCGCTATAGACTTCTACATAGTCACGCGTGAGCCATTCCTCAGGATGTTTACTGAACGGAGCTACGAGCGTGCAATCCGGCACACTGTTAAGAAGAATTGGTGATAGGGCGAAATTGTAAGGTTTCGCTGCTCCTGGGTCGCGCTTCCGCAGAGCCTTCATGACGTTCGGGGTCGTGACACGAATACGCATAACTGCCGGTAATTTTGCGAACCAGAGATTACGCGCAAGAAGACCTTCATCAGTGCTCTTGTTGGCTCGGAAGTGGTTAATTAAAAGTTGTTCCCATGCCTCTACAATCCATCGCGGGTAGCTCGTTTCCTGATCCTTGCAATCTGGGGGTGTGTAGCGTTTACGTTTATCCGGAACCTCCTAGACGAAAACTATGCGGCCGTGAAGACCAACACATACGATTGGCCATCGATTGTAGTTATATGACCTAGTCTGGGCGATATGTGGACGTATCCATTTTAAGCCTGCTGCAACTTTGCGTCGCCATATCGCTCATTGATCGCGCTCGCCCTCTCGCCCCTCTTTCCCGCGCGTCCTACTCGCCCACACGCGCCCACACTCACCCCCCACGCGCTCCGTCCCGCTCAGCACCTCGTTCGACCAAGTTCCGACGATGCACGCGCATGTGCAATCGACGTTCTGAGATGCACACGCACAGAGAGCGGGGTGTGTACATCTCTGCAACGTATACACACTATCTCGTCAATCCGACGAAGGGATAGTGTGTATGTGCTGCGCAAATGACACACCCCCGCGCTCGACGCTGAACGTCACGAATCAGCTAAACGGTGGAGGCGCGTGTGGGCCTGGGCGAGAGGGCGGGCGCGCGTGCAGGATAGCGAGTGGTGTGGCTCGTCACAATTCCATCCGCCTCTGCACATCGGTGGTGCAGGCCTGCAACACGTCGGCAAGAGACGATCGTGGCCGCCTGAACTTCGCGACCACAATCGATGGGTGAGTACAGCACCACACTCGGGTTGCAGAGCCACACCGAAGCTGCTCGGTTCCTCGCGAAAATCAGCTAAATTGCCGAAATTCCGTTACAATAATCGCCAAGTTTCACTTCCCCCCGCAATCAAGGGTCTGTGAATGCCAATCGAGGATGAACCGCAGGCCTCGAACCTAGACCAAGAGAAACACGAGTATGTCGGACGACATTGAACGAAATGCGTGCAACACCGCACGCCGGAATAATGGTGCGCCAGATGAGGAGATGGCTCACCGAAGACCATTTGTGCAACCCATTGGTAGCTGGCTCTCTCACATCCTGTGCCTGGCAGGAAGGCGTGGCCTGCTGCCCGGCCTTATCCT
>DASQIH010000272.1:0-43294 GCA_035631655.1 Terriglobales bacterium | reverse complement strand
AAGCTCCGCGGGGCGTCTCGGAAGGGACCGAATCGTTATCTGGCGACGCGCAGCATCGAAAGCCCGGCTATTCACACCTAGCTCAACCCGCCGAACCGCCGCCTGCGGACCCGCATGTACGGTGGTGTGGGAGGGGAGGACGAGCGATTGTCCCCCCTATCCCGATTATGTAGCGCCGGCCTCTCGCCCCCGCTCGGGCGAGGTCCCGATTTGTTAAACGCCCCGACAGGTCCCCGAACGTCCAGTAAAAAGTACACGCTGCCGCTGCCGGCCTCGTTGCTAAGTAGTTGATTTTGCAGAGCAAACATTGGCATTCCTCGTGCCCTCACAAAGTGGGGTTTTGTGGGTGCGGGAGCCTTCGAATGAACAGGATTTGGCACAAAGCAATTCATTCCACAGTTCTGATCTTGGCGCTTGCCCTGGCAACAGCTTGTGCGCGGCAGCCCAACCCCGCAGGGACTCCGGAGGACAACGCGGCGCAGGCGGCGAGCGATGAGCAGAAGACACCTTTTGATCGCGCGCCAAAGAACGGAATCTCGCCTTCGGAGTCCATATTGCCGGGGCCACAGAATGTACCGGCTGGAACGCCGATTACCATCCGTTTGCAGTCCGCAGTCTCCAGCGCCGCAGCGCACTCCGGAGATCCCTTTGAAGCTGTGCTAGACGAGCCGATTATTGTGCAGGGCCAGACGATAGCGCCGCGCGGCGCCACTGTGACTGGGCGGGTGGTGGCGGCCAAGCCTTCAGGACGCCTGCATGACCCCGGCTATCTCCGTCTGACCCTTGCCAGCATTACGGTGAAAGGCAAAGCGCTGCCCGTGCAGACCTCCAGCATCTTCGTGAAAGGCGCCTCCCACGAAAAGCGTAATTGGGAGATGATCGGTGGCGGCGCCGGCGCCGGTGCCCTGATCGGTGCACTGGCGGGAGGTGGCAAAGGCGCGCTCATTGGCAGCACTGTGGGAGCTGCTGGTGGCACTGGCGTGGCTTATGGTACCGGCAAGAAGGACGTCGGTTTTGGAGCCGAACATCGCCTCACTTTTCGTCTGACTGAACCGGTTTCAGTTCGCGGATAGACTGTTTTTTCTCGGATTTCCAAGGTCTCAGCCTAAGGACCCCCTTCCCGGGCGCCCCTCTTTTCTGTCCCCTCCATCCCTGACCATCACACAGCTATGTGACGGCTGCACTTAATCATTCCCATTTTGGTCTGTAAGATTCGTCCCGAAATGGGGAGCGTGCGCCGGGGCAGCCTGAAACCAGGCGGATCCCGAATGGGACTCTGCTCGCTGCTGCTTAGATCCCCCGCTGGCCAGGAACTCTTCCATTCTGCTGCATGAGCACCGCCCTATCAGCCCGAAGCCCGGCAGCAAGGGAAGCCGCCAGCGATCTGCTGAGCGCCGCTTTCGACTCCTGCCCCGAGAGCATCGCCCTCGTAGATCGGGGCAAAATTCTGCAGGCCAACCCGGCCTTTGCCAACTTGTTTGGTTATTTATCTCCTCAGGAGCTACAAGGCAAACCGCTCGCCACTCTACTCCCGGAAAATTATGGTTGCGCCGGCTCACGCGAGATTGCCGGGCTTGTCGAATCTGCGGGATGCGGTTACCCCGCTTGCCAATATGAGGGACGCCGCAAGGATGGGACTCGCTGCCGCATGGAAAGTTCCTGTGCCCCCTTTTCTTGTGATGGCCGCAACTTGCTGGTCGTCACCGCTCGCGATATCAGCCAGCGCGAGCGTCGTCGCATAGCGCGCGACACCGAGAAGCGTTATCGCGCCATCTTCGACGCTGCGGCGATTGGCATCGTCCAGTGCACGCTCGATGGGCGAGTGGTAGAGACCAACCCCGCACTGGAGCGCATGTTGGGCTACGCTCGCCAGGAATTACGCGGCATGCACTTCCGTGAATTCACCCACCCCGACGACTTTTCCAAGGATCTGCAGATGTTCGAGCAGATGGTAGCGGGCAAGTGTGATTCCTACCAGATGGAAATTCGCTACCTGCGCAAAGACAAGGCGTCCGGCTGGTGCCGGCTTACCGTCTCCCTGGTATGCGGACCGGCAGGCGAGCCCGCTTTTACCCTTGGCATGGTCGAGGACATCACGGAACACAAGCACGCCGAGGAACAACTGCGTGAGTCCCAGAAGATGGAAGCGGTCGGAAGACTGGTAGGCGGCGTCGCCCACGACTTCAACAATCTACTTACTGCGGTCACGCTTTATTCCGATCTGGTCGACGCGGGCCTGGAGCCCAACAGCCGCCTGCATCGTCACGTTGATGAAATCCGCCTCGCTAGCGAGCGCGGCGGCGCGCTCATCCAACAATTGCTGGCCATCGCGCGCCAACAGGCGGTCGAGCCGCGCGTGCTCTCGCTCAACGACACGGTCAGCAACATGCAAAACATGCTGACCCGGCTGATCGGCGAGAACATCGAGCTGGTCACCGACATGACGCCCGATCTGGCCAACGTCAAGATCGATCCGGCTCAGTTGCAGCAGGTCATCCTGAATCTGGTACTGAATGCCCGCGACGCCATGCCTGAAGGCGGCCGCATCCACGTCCAAACCCAGAACTGCCGCAATCAGTGCACCTTCAGCCGCCATGGACAAGAAATGTCGTTGCCAATGTGCGTCGAACTGGTGGTGACCGACACCGGTGTCGGCATGGATGCGGAAACCCGCTCCCATCTCTTCCAACCATTCTTTACCACCAAGAGTCCCGGGCAGGGCAATGGTCTGGGGTTGGCCACCGCGTACGGGATCATCAAGGAAGCCGGCGGTTCGATCGAAGTCGACAGTGAACTTGGAAAGGGAACGCGCGTCACCGTCGTGCTGCCGCGCGTCGAAGAACCGGCAGACAAGCAAACGCTCGCCTCACGCCGCTCCACCGCTAAGGCAGGACGAGAAACGATTCTACTGGTCGAGGACGATTCCGCGGTGCGCCGTTCAGTGGCCCGCGTGTTAACCGAGTGCGGATACAAGGTCCTGGAAGCCGCGAATGGCGCCGAAGCGCTCAAGCTCAGCGACGAGCACCGCGGCGACATTGATCTGTTACTCACGGATCTCGTCATGCCGGGAATGAGTGGCCGCGAGGTGGCCCAGCGCTTGCGCCCGCACCGTCCCAACCTGTGTATCCTTTTCACCTCCGGTTACAACCAGGAGCAACCCCGTCAGCCAAGCGATGCACAGCAGGAAATCGTATTGTTTCGCAAGCCTTTTACCGGCAGCGCGCTGACCCGCAAAGTTCGTGAACTGCTGGACGCCCATCCAGCCCAAAATACCGGAAAGAAGAAGAGGTAATCCTATGGCGACCGCAGAGATGACTACGCCCACCAGCACTCAAATCGAAGGCGCGAATTTCTTAAATCTGATCATTGTGGACGACGAACGTGCCATCCGTGAAGCTTGCCGCGAAGTAGCCCAGTCCCTCGGATTCAATACCTTCGTGGCCGAATCCGCCGAGCACGCTTACCGCATCATCGACGCCCACGGTGTCGACGTCGTTCTCCTCGACCTGAAGCTGCCGGGGGTGGGCGGCCTGGAAGCTCTGCACCAGATCAAAACTCGTCGTCCTGATGCGGTCGTGGTGTTGGTGACGGGGTACGGCACCGTGCAATCCGCCGTGCAGGCGATGAAAAACGGCGCCTATGACTACTTCACTAAGCCCTTCAGCCTGGACGAACTCAAGCTGCTGCTGGAGCGGGTTGCAGGACATTTGAAACTCAAGACCGAGAACCGCATGCTGCGCGAAAAGATTAAGTCCAAGCAGGGTTTTGGCAGCATCATTGGCCGCTCTCCCGAGATGGACAAGCTTTATCGCATTATTGCCAAAGCTGCCCAGAGCAGCCATCCCGTTCTCATCCTGGGGGAAAGTGGAACCGGCAAAGAAATGGTAGCCCGCTCCATCCACTTCTCCTGCGCCTTTCGCGACAAGCCCTTCATTCCCGTTGATTGCGGCTCGCTGGTGCCAACCCTGATTGAAAGCGAGCTGTTCGGCTACGTGAAAGGCGCGTTCACAGGCGCCGTTCACTCCAAAGATGGACTGCTCGCCATCGCGGAAGGCGGCACAGTATTTCTTGACGAAGTAGGCGAGTTGCCCGTGGACTTGCAAGCCAAGCTGCTGCGGGCCATCCAGGAGAAGGAAATTCACCCCGTGGGCAGCACCAAGCGCGTGCTCATTAACGTACGCATCTTGGCCGCCACCAATCGCGATCTGGAACAGGCTGTCGCCCAAGGCACCTTCCGCCGCGATTTGTATTTCCGCCTCAATGTGCTGAGCTTGCGCATTCCACCGTTGCGCGAGCGTCGCCAGGATATCCCGCTTCTCGCCGATCACTTCTTGGAGCGGCTGAACCGGGGCGTAGACCAGCCCCGCACCCTCAGCGATGAAGCGATGAAACTGATGTTGGCTTACGACTGGCCAGGCAACGTCCGTGAACTGGAGAACTGCCTGGAGCGTGCCTGCGCCTTCACGACAGGTCCAAAGATCACCGTCGCCGATTTGCCCTCGGCCATTTCCAACGCCCAATGCAGCCTGCCGTTGGAGGACGATGGAGCGGCCAAGATCATTCCCATGGCGGAACTGGAAAAGCTGACCATCCTCAAGACCATCGAACAACTCAATGGGGACAAGTTGCTGGCGGCACGTTTGCTGGGCATCGGCAAGACCACGCTGTATCGCAAATTGAAGGAGTACGCTTCCCAAGAGTAGCAACCGAGGCCGTTCGGCTTCCCGCTTTGGGAAGACCGGAAGAAAGTTTCCTCCTAAGTCGAGCATTTTCTGTGCCCGGTTCGCGGCCCGAAAGTTGCATTCTTAAGATGACATGATCCTACTCATAACGCCGTCTGCCCGCGGACAGGAATGCGCCGCCGCCATTGAAGCCGCTACGGCGGAACCCACACAGCTGGCACAAGCTCTGCACGATGCGGCCACCCGGCTGCGGAACGAAGAGTTCTCGGCAGTCGTCCTGGACCAATCCCTGTTGGAAACCGATCCCGACCAGGCCGATCTCGTCGAGCAACACATCGGAACCGCAACTCCCGTCTACGTGAACTGCGCGATCAGTGGCACGGCCCGCGTAGTGCGCGAACTGCGGGCCGCTTTGCATCGCAGAAACAAGGAAGCCACGGTCGCCCGCAAAGCAGCCGAAGAAGCTTTGCGGAGCGAGTTGCGCGAATCCCTGACGGGAATGCTGCTCGATTGCGACCTGGCCCTCGCCTTGCCCAACCTCCCTCCTTTGGCCAGGGAGAAGATTCGTGCCGTGGATGGCCTAGCTCGCCAGATCGCCGAGCGACTCGAGGTTGAGCACCCTGCTTCGGCTCGGAAGTGAGTTCAAGACCTCGACCAATCCCGGTATTCTCTCCATCGAATTGTGCAACTTCTTGCACTGCCGGTAGCCGATCACGAAAGTCCTTCATCTTCCCCGCCGTCCCCACTACAATAACCACTACGCGGCCGGCTCGGATGGCTTACTGGTTGCGGTTTCTAGGTTCCCTGGGAGGCCCGGGTTGCACGTTCTGGTTACGGCCGACACGCTCACCGGAGTCTGGACCTACGCGCGCGAGTTGGTCACCGGGCTCATCACCAGTGGCTTGCGTGTGACCCTGGTCAGCTTCGGCGAGATCCCGCTGCCCCAGCAGACTTCCTGGATGCAGAACCTGCACGGCCTGGACTACCGCCCCACCGCTTTTCGTCTGGAGTGGATGCAGGAAGGCGAAGAAGACCTGGAGGATTCCTGCAATTATCTCGAGTCGGTGATCAGGGACGTCAAGCCCGACGTCCTTCACTTCAGCCAGTATTGTTACGGCAGCCTTTCGACCAACATTCCGCGAGTCGTAGTAGCGCACGCCGACCTCGTGAGTTGGTGGATCGCCGTCCACGGCCGCGAACCACGAGAAACGCGCTGGCTGCGCTGGTACCGCAACACGGTCAGCCGCGGCTTGGCGGAAGCTACTGCCGTGGTCGCCCCGTCGAATTGGATGAGAGAAAGTCTGCGCTTCTGCTACGGAGAGCCGCGCCGAGATTTAGTGATTCACAACGGCCGCAATCCTATCTACTTCAACCCCTACGTCAGCAAAGATGATTCTGTTTTGTCTGTCGGACGGTTATGGGATCCTGGAAAACAAGTCTCGCTGCTGACACAACACGCGCATCCACTCTCGGTGTGCATCGTAGGATCGGACAATCCCACCTACGCTCCGCGCACCCCAATTCGCGCCGACGTCAAGCTGGCGACGGATCAGGTATGTGTCGCTCTGAAGGGCCCACAGACCGAAGCGCAATTGAGAAATCTTTACAGCCGTGCTGCGATCTATGCTGCCACCTCACGCTACGAACCTTTTGGCATGGCTGCGCTCGAAGCTGCCCTGTCGCGCTGCGCCATCGTCGCCAATGATATTCCCAGCTTCCGCGAGATCTGGGGAGACTCCGCCATCTACTTCCGCGCCAACGACGCCGAAAGCCTGGCTGACCGGCTCCGCGCTCTGAGCGCCGACCGGGATCTCTGCCGCGCCCATGCCAACATGGGCTACCAGAGGGCTCGCGAACGCTTCACCGCCAAGCGCATGCTCGACGACTACCTCCAGCTCTACCGCACCCTGATCGCCGCCAAGTCCGCTGCCGCCTAAAATCCTAGCTCTTGTCATTCCGAGCCGGACTTCAGTCCGGCGAGGAATCTGCTTTTCCTCTAAGGAGCACCTTGCTTTCGCATGCTATCTTCTTACCGAGGAGACTGAGATGGCGCAAGTCAAAATCACCGTGAGGAAGAACGGCCCCTATCGCGTAGAAGCTCCCGAAGGCACGCTCGAACTCGTCGATGCCGATGGCAACAAATACGACCTGACGGGCAAGCCTGCGTTCTCCCTCTGCCGCTGCGGCGGATCCGTCACCAAGCCTTTTTGTGACGGAACCCATACCAGGATCGGCTTTCAAGCTGCCGAGGCGGCCGTAAGAGCAGCGGAAGAAAAGAAGTAATATCGAATAACGTTGATTGCCGAGCGGATCGGGAGGCCTCATCAATTCTTGTCATTCCGAGGCGTTTTAGCGCCGAGCAATCTGCTTTTCGCTTTTGTCATTCCGGCGTGCTTCAGCGCCGAGGAATCTGCTTTCCCAAACCTCTGCCATACTGACACGCCCCAACCACTCCGGTTAAACTGCCAAGCCGGAGGTGTCCGTGGACCCGAAGGACCGAGCTCTGGGGATGCACCGCAACATCACTCGCCGCGATTTCCTCAACGGAGTCGCTCTGACCGTAGGCGCCGCGCTTCTTCCTTCGCCGTCATTTCCGTTTTCTGAGACTGATTCCGACCAGTCTCCCGCTTACTATCCCCCCGCGCTCACCGGACTCCGCGGCAGCCACGTGGGCTCCTTCGAAGCCGCGCACAGCCTGCGCGATGGCGATTTCTGGAATCAGGTCGGTCAGCCGATTGACACGCGCGAAGCATATGACTTGGTAATTGTTGGCGGCGGCATCAGCGGGCTCGCTGCCGCGCATTATTTCCGCAAGGCAGCTGGACCGACGGCGCGCCTCCTGATTATCGAGAACCACGACGACTTCGGCGGCCACGCTAAGCGCAACGAGTTCCGTGTAGGCACTCGGACGCTGCTGGGATACGGCGGCACCTATGCCATTGAGAGCCCCGCGCCCTACAGCCCCGTGGCCAAAAGTTTGATTGAGGAACTGGGGATTGATGTTCGCGCTTTCAAGAACTATTTCGCGAAAAATCTCTACCGCTCTCTGGGGCTGAACCCGAAGATTTTTTTCGATAAGGAGACTTTTGGGGCCGACAAGCTGGTAATCAATCCGGCCCCGCTGGCGGGCGGCGAGACGGACGACCAACCGTCCCGCAAGTCAGATCCTTGGAAGACGTTCATGGCGGAGGCACCCATTTCGGAGCAGGCCCGCCAGGACATCTTTCGCCTGCATCACGAAAAGAAAGACTACCTTCCCGGTTTGTCTTCCGATGAAAAGAAGGCGCGCCTCGCGCGCATGAGTTATGCCAAGTTCCTGACCGATTTGGCCGGAGTCAGCCAGGAAGTTGTCCATCTGTATCAGGCAGCACCACAGCCGCTCTTTGGTGTCGGCATTGATGCTGTTTCTGCCCAGGACGCTTGGGGACTCGGTCTGCCCGGCTTTGATGGGATGAAGCTCGCCCCTTCGCCGGGCAAGGGAATGAACCGCGACGCCATCCGCAATGAGGAAGCCAAGAGATACTTTTTCCATTTTCCGGATGGCAACGCCAGCATCGCCCGCCTGCTGATGCGCCAATTGATTCCGGATGCGATTCCTGGCAGTTCGTCGTCCGACATAGTCACTGCCAAAGCGAATTACGCCAAGCTGGACGAGGCATCCGCGCCAGTTCGCATTCGCTTGAACAGCACCGCCGTTCGCGTCAAACATCTGGGAGATCCTGCCACCGCCAAGGAAGTTGAAATTGCCTACGCGCGTAACAACAAAGCCTACATCGTACGAGGCAAGAACTGCATTCTCGCCTGCTGGCACGCGGTGATCCCATACATCTGTGACGAGCTGCCGGATACGCAAAAAGAAGCTCTCACGTCCGCGGCCAAGGTTCCTCTTCTCTACACCAACGTGGTGCTCCGAAACTGGACTGCCTTCGAGAAGCTGGGCGTCAACTCGGTCTATGCTCCGGGCAGCTATCACACCTTTCTGAACCTCGACAACCCGGTCAGCATCGGCGATTACCATTGTTCCCGCAAACCGGAAGAGCCCATCGTCGTCCACTTGGTGAAAACTCCGTGCAAGCCGGGTTTGCCGGCCCGCACCCAACACCGCGTCGGCAGAGGCGAGTTGTTTCGCACCACCTTCGAAACCATGGAGCGCAACATCCGCGACCAGATGGCTCGGACTCTGGGCCCCGGAGGCTTCGATCCCGCCCGCGACATCGCCGCCATCACCGTGAACCGCTGGCCGCACGGCTACGCCTACGAGTACAACTCGCTCTGGGACAAGTTCTGGCTGGAAGGCGGCGGAACTCCCTGCGAAGTCGCTCGAAAACCTTTTGGCCGCCTGGCCATCGCCAACGCCGATGCCGCCGCGTACGCCTACACCGATGCCGCCATCGACCAAGCCTATCGGGCGGTACAGGAAATAATGAAACGAGGATAGGACCAACTGAGGGTGCCCCACCCTTCACGGTTTTCGAAGGGTGGAAACCACGGCAAACACGCGTAGTCAGTTCAGGAACGGCAGAAGGATGCAGAAGGATGTGCCAGCCCCCTGCGAAAACTTCAGTAACAATATTGACCTTTTGCGATATGAAACAATTGCAGCTATATAAAGGGGAATCTGCTACCAGCAACCCTCGGACTCGTTGTCGTGCTGCTAGCGAGCCTCCTCGGCTGCATGTACCGCTACCAGAATGCGACTTGTAAGGAGCGGGGAGCCGCATTGAGCGCGAGAGTAGAGAGACTCAAGCGCGAGGCCCCTCAGAGACTCAAGATCGGCACGAAGAAAGACGCCGTAATTCGCTTCTTCGCAGAAAACGGCATCCCCTTAACCTTTAGCCGAGACGAGGCAAGTGGAACCGTCTCCACATCTGGATGCGCCCATCAGGGTGTGGATCAGACGCCGCACTTATAGGATTGCGGGTGAAGGTCGATGAGAGCGGCACCGTGGTCTCCGAGCCGGTTATCGGCTCACTTTATTCAGACTGCTTATAGTGCACTGGCGCATTTAAAGGGGTGGAGAAATCGCGGTTACACCAACAGAGATCCTCCTAGAAGCTGATCTTGAGAATCCGTCCGTCGGTGCCCACCAGCCAGCCCGCTTCGGGAGTCGCAAACGCCACTGCCCAGTAGCCGCTCACGCCGGGAAGCGCGAACCAGGTGCTCCCTTCGTCGGGCGTCCAGGCCGCTCCTCCGGTATTGGCCGTGATTACCACGGCGCGACCTAGGTTGTCGCCAATACCGTTGCCAGTACGACTCACATAGCTTAAACCGAAGATGGCTCCGGTCACCGGAGGCTTGTTCGTAAGCCTCCAGGTCTTTCCGCCATCATCAGAAGTTGCCGTCGCAGCATTATTCGGATCAGTCGGGTCCAAGTCGCCTCCGCCCACAATGCCATGCCGGGGATCGCGGAAAGCGACCGTGAACGCGCCTGCGCTCGGCGAGCTGACCAGCGGCGTGTCGTACGCATTCCAGGTGTCGCCGCCATCTCTCGTGGCCAGCACTCTCGCGATTGTCGAGCCGCCGGTCGCAATCCACGCGTTCCTGCCGCCCTGCGTCGCCACGCAAGTGCCGCTCGACGCAAACGACGCTTCCCCCGGCAATGCCGGCGGCAAGTTGCTGCTGATGTCCTGCCACGTCATTCCATCGGTCATGCCGAGATCCGGAAAGACTCCGTTCACCGAATCGCTATGCGCGATGCCGCGCATGGGCGTCCAGAATGCGAAACAGTCGTAGAACGCACTGGGATTTTGGTTCTGGAACTGCATCGTCCAAGTCGCGCCGCCATCTACCGTTTTGTAAATCCGAAAATCGGTAGGGAGGCTCACTCCAATCGAGAGTAGATAGGCCACCTTGTCGCTCACGCCTTGTACATCGCGGAATTGCACGGTTTCGGCGCCCGGCACCAGCCCGGCCTTCCAGGTTTCTCCCCCGTTGGTGGTGACAACAAACGTGCCGCCCCGTCCCGACGCCCAGACCACGCGCGGGTTCACCGGGCTGACCGCGATCAGCCCCTGCGTGGTGCCGCTGTTTTGCGGTGTCAGCGTGGGCTGATGAAGGTTCGAGCCCGGTTGCGCGAGACTCAGGGTTACCAGCGCAAGGATTACAACCAGCAGAAGGACTGAGGGTTTCAACATGGCAGTCTCTCCGGAAGGGAAATTCGTGGCGTGGAGCGGCAGTATAGGACGGGTCGCGAAAGCGTGTCAAACTCCTGGTTGGATGTTGCTGCGTGCGGTGATTCTGTTGTGAGGAGATAACAAAGCGGCGTCAGTGAATGGTTTTGGTCTTGCGCGACATGTAGTCCATGAGCAGGTACTGACCCAGGGTATACGGAGTAGTGAAATAGGCTTTCCCCCGGCACATCTCGGTGACCTTCTGAACGAACTGCACCAGGCCGTATTCGGAAGCCAGCATGAAGGTGTTAATCATGATTCCGGCACGCTTGCACTTCGACACTTCCTGCAAAGTTTCACTCACCACCAGCGGATCGAGCCCGAAGGCATTCTTGTAGATTCGTCCATCTTCGAGCGTCAGGGCCGAAGGCTTACCGTCGGTGATCATGACAATCTGCTTCATGTCCTTGCGCTGCTTCTGAAGAATGCGCTGGGCCAGCCGCAATCCTTCTCGCGTATTGGTGTAATAAGGCCCGACTTTGACACGAGCCAACTGCGACAACGGAACCTCCTCGGCCGAATCATGAAACAGGATCAAAGATAGCGAATCGCCTGGGTACTGGGTCCGGATCAGGTGAGACAACGCCATCGCAACTTTCTTCGCCGGGGTAAATCTGTCCTCACCATACAGAATCATTGAATGCGAGCAGTCCAGCATCAGCACGGTCGCGCACGAAGACTGGTACTCGCACTGATGTACCTGCAAGTCCGAGTACTCGATATTCAAAGGAAGCTGCAGACCTTCACGCTGGATCGCGCTGGAAAGAGTTGCCGTAATATCGAGATTCAGCGTGTCCCCGAACTCGTAGACTTTCGCCGCCCCGCTGGTCTCGATGCCCGTTGCCAGATCGCGCGTGTCATGTCGCCCGAAGCTGGATTTGCCCAGCGATCCCAGCAAATCGCGCAGCGTCTTGAAGCCGAGAAAGTCCAGGCTCTTGTCAGTAATTTCAAACTTTGCCTGCTGTTGTGCTTCCCCGATCTGCCCACCCACGCTCGATTGCGGCACCGGATCGTGCGGCTCATCAATGGAGATGTAGTCCTCCTGCTGCATGCGCTCGATCAGTTTTTCGATCAGCTCGTCGAGCTTGCCTTCCATCTGCATTTGTTGAAGGCGTTCGCGCATCTCTTCGTCTAGCAGACCGCCTTCCATGAGCGCCTGCTCGATCATTTTGCGCAACTGGTCTAGCGTCTGCTCGCCTTCCGGCAGTTCGTACCACATGTAATCCTGAAACCCGCTCTGCAGCAGATAGTCCGACAGCGCGCTGAGCAGGTCTTCCATGCTCATCTCGCTGGCCGGATCAGGAACGTATTTGCTGTAGCGAACGCGTTTCATAAGAACAAGTCGCTGGTGGCAGGCCTCAGGTCGCAGGTCTCAAACTTAAGCCTGCGTCCTGCCCCCTGCGCTCCTAGTTATACGGCCTCCGTCCCCGAAAAGGAGGCTCGTCACGCTCAAAGGTTTTTTCGGGACGCTTCGGCTGCTTTTCTCCTGCGGTGAACACCCGTTCTTCGCTGCGGCCAATCCGCTTGTGCGCGTAAAGGCCTTCGAGCACAAATTCCGCGGCGGACACTTGCACTTCCGGAGCATCCTTGCCAGTAACTTCCAGCGGCCCGAGCTTCTCCATCAGACCTTGGATGCCCTTCAACCCGCCCAAGACCTCCTGGGCCCCTGCATTATCCGACAAGCCGATTTCTCCTCCCAGGTCGAACCACTGCACGACCTGCTGCAGGTTCACGCCGGCGAAGTATTCGTCGAAAGTTTTTGCGATCGCCGTCCGGATCAACTCCTTGCTCACGTTATCGGCGCCCTTCATCTCGCCTTCGTATTCGAGTTCGAGCTTGCCGGTGATGGCAGGCATGGCTGCGTACACATCGCTGATACGCGGCACCACGGTTTTCTCTTCGTTGCGCAAGGCGCGCCGCTCAGCGTTCGAGACCACATTCTCCATGCAGCTAATGGGCAAGCGCTGGCTCACGCCCGAGCGTTTATCAACCCGCTTGTCTTCCCGCGCCACGAAGGCAATCCGCTCGATGACTTCCTGGACGTACTTCGGCAGGTGAAGGCGGTACCCATTCCGCTGCGTCCAGGCCTCTTGCGAGGTGATCTCAATTCCTTCTTCCACTGTCGCCGGGTAGTGCGTGCGAATCTCCGAGCCGATGCGGTCTTTCAGAGGAGTAATGATCTTCCCGCGGGCCGTGTAATCTTCCGGATTCGCGCTGAACACCAAGGCAACATCCAGCGGCAGCCGAATGGGATAGCCCTTAATCTGCACATCGCCTTCCTGCATGATGTTGAACAGCCCCACCTGGATCTTGCCCGCCAGGTCCGGCAATTCGTTGATGGCGAAGATCCCGCGATTAGCTCGTGGGAGCAGCCCGTAGTGAACCGTTAGCTCGCTGCTCAATTCATGTCCGCCGCGCGCTGCCTTAATGGGATCAATGTCGCCAATCAGGTCGGCAATCGTGACGTCAGGCGTTGCGAGTTTCTCAACGTAGCGTTCTTCCGGCGTCAGATAAGCGATCGCTGTGGCATCACCACACTTCTGTACTTGTTCGCGGCAGCGCTTGCAGATGGGCGCGTACGGATTATCGTGAATCTCGCACCCGGCGATGTACGGCATCTGCTCGTCCAGCAGCGACGTCAGCGAGCGCAGGATGCGGCTCTTGGCCTGCCCGCGCAGTCCAAGCAGGATAAAGTTATGCCGTGAAAGGATCGCGTTCACGATCTGCGGCACCACCGAGTCTTCGTATCCTACGATGCCGGGGAAGATGGGCCCATCCTGGCGCAGTTTCTTAGCCAGGTTCTCACGCAGTTCGTCTTTTACGTGCCGGGTCTGCAGAGTTTGTTCGGAAAATGGACTGTGGCGTAATTCGCCGAGCGTCCGAGGCAGACTCATGATTGGAAAAACCCCCACGGGAAACAGCCGTTCTGGCTCCGATTATACCCCCACTGGCGTACCACCTCCTGTGACATTACCTTCATGTCGACTCTTATACATAGTCACTTCCACGGCGTTGCGTCATCCTGAACCGGCTTCAGCCGGTGAAGGATCTGGCGTGCAGAACCTAAATATTCAGTACTGCACGCCAGATCCTTCGCCGACCGCCGGCCTGCTGAGGATGACCACATGTCTTATATGATGGTTGCGAAATTCAACGGACCGAGGCTTTCACTGCGCGTGCCCGTTCCCGCCTGCCTTCTGCCGGACCTGCACCGTTCGCTTCAGCTTAGGCAGAATCGTTTCGAAGGCCGTGATGATAGCTTCCATCCGTTCTGATTCCGAGCGCATCTCGAGAAGGGTTTGTTTGAAATCGAGATCCAGGGGTAAGGACCCGGCGAGGTGGAAGGAGATTTTTTCTTCGCCTTCCGGCAGATTCTGATCAGCGCTGGCCATAGCCATGATCTCGGCATGCAATTTCACCGCATGTTCGATTTGTTGCTGAGTAGGGCGCCCCGGCTCGTCGTCGAAGTAGAAGACTTCGGCCTGCAAGAACGAGCGTTCCTCGTTGATCTCCAGAACTTCAAAACGTTGCCGGCCTTCGGTGACGATATCCATTTTTCCATCGGGATACTTCTTGGTCACCGCCACGATCTCGGCGGTACACCCAACGTCGGCCAGGCCTTCCTCTTCCGTCTTCACAATGCCAAAAACTTTTTTTTGCTCCAGGCACTCATTGATTAGTTCCTTGTACCGAGGCTCGAAAATGTGCAAGGGCAGAGGTGTGCCAGGAAAGAGCACGAGGTCGAGAGGGAACAGGGGTAGGAGCGGCTTCACGAAGCCTCCCGGCTCACCAGCAGCGGACTCTTCGATTGTACGCCAGAGCTTGACTTACAATCTGGTCCAAGACTACAAGCACGGCATGGAGATTTCCGGAAAAGTTGTCGTGGTGAGCGGCGCCTCGATGGGCATTGGCGAGGCCATCGCGAAAGTGTTTGCCGATCACGGCGCCAGCGTCGTCTTGCTCTCCCGGGATGCTAGCCGCGCCGAAGCTGCCCGCGGCCGCATCGGCCACATCGAGCGCACACTGGCCCTCTCCTGCGACGTGCGCAATCGCGAGGAAATCGACCGCGTCCTCAGCCTCACGCTCCATCATCTCGACCGCATTGATGTCTGGATCAACAATGCCGGTCGTGGAATGCCGGATTCGGTCGCGGCCATGGATATGGCCGCCTGCCACGATATGTTCGATGCTAACCTCTTCGGAGCTATCGAGGCGATGCAGACAGTAATCCCCGTGATGAAGCAACAGGGTAGTGGGACGATCATCAACATCTCCAGTGTCGCCGGACACATTCCGCTTCCTTATCACGCCGCGTACAGCGCCACGAAATTCGCCATGAATGCCATCGGCAAGGCGGCCAGCATAGAACTCCACACTGCCGGCATCCACGTCATGACCGTTTGTCCCGGTTATGTCAGCACAGGTTTCCGAGCCAACGCCACCCCGGGGAAAGAAGTGAAGGACATCCGCCCCGATGGTCAACGTGGCATTTCCGCTCAACGTGTAGCTCGTGCCACTCTGCACGGCTACATACGGCAGAAAAGGGAAGTGATCGTCCCCTGGTACATGCACGGAGCTATCAAGATGTACCAACTGTTTCCAGGTGTAGTGGAGTGGGCGATGCTGAGAATGGCACAACGCGCGAAGTAAGAAGTTGTTGCCAGTCGAGTATTACTTTAAGTAGTTGTTCTCGGCGTGCACGGCGTTCGCGGCGGTGATTTAGTATCCCAGTTCCGCCAGCATGGCTTCCATCTCCGACTGCGCGTGCGCATTCCCGGAACGCTTGGCGCAAGCGATTCCGTCGTTCAGCATCTTCTTCGCGTCTTCGACCCGGTCTACACGCGTGAGCGTCTGGGCTGCCATGAAATAAGCCGCCGTATAGTTAGGGTTTACGGCCAAGAGCTTGCGAAACTCTTCAAGCGCCTCATCCACTTTGCCGGCTTTGGAATATTCCATAGCCAGTCCATAGCGCGCGAATTCGTCCTTCGGATTCTGTGCCAGAATCTCGCTCAGCATTGCGACGCGATCCATAGCCAAGCCTCAAATCTAGAGATTACTACACACGGCAAAGCCGAATTCCTGAGACAACGATGTTGCCCGTTCCCAAAGCGATAGTTACAATGACGCGGTAACCCAGACAAGGAGTTTAGATTTTGGCGTGTCCTTTTTTCATGCCGACCCACAAGCATGAGGATGGCACCTGGCTTCATCCTTCCCGGCTTCCCCTGGGAGGCGGATGGAAAGGTTACTGCACCGCTCCCGGCCACGAAGGGGAGATTCCCAGCAATGAGCAACTACATGAGGCCTGCAATCTTGGTTATGCCAAGGGTTGCCCACGGCGTCCTCCAGAATCTGTTTGCGATTCCATTCGCTTTGCCGTGACCCGGGAATCCGGCCAGTCAATACTTCTCTGCTATGCATGCGAAACAGATCATCGTCCTGGCGAGCACGGGGTTTTGGAATACGATACAAATCTCGGTCGCTGGGCCTCTTGGCATCGCGACTTCCGTATTCAAAAAATGGCGGAGTGCTACCTCCAGTCTTACCTGCTCCGCAGGAACGGTTCCACGGTTACTGTTGCGGGCTAGAATCATGGACGACTCCAATCGCGCATTTCTGCCGAGGCCAGTCCGGGACTCGCAATCCGATATGGCCGAAATCGTCCTCCCCAACGACGCCAATCCACTGGGCACACTTCTGGGCGGTCGTCTCATGCACTGGATTGACCTCGCCGGCGCACTCGCTGCCCATCGTCACTCACGACATTACGTAGTCACCGCATCCATCGATCATATGGATTTCCTGTTTCCTGTCCGGGTCGGTGACCTCATCATCCTGCGCTCTTCGGTGAACCGGGTGTTCCACACCTCGATGGAAGTTGGCGTCAAGGTCTGGGTAGAGAACTACATTGCCGACAGTTGCCATCATGTCAGCTCCGCTTATTTAACTTTTGTAGCCGTGGATAACGACGGCAAGCACCTGCCCATTCCCGCCGTGATACCCGAGAGCGACGAAGAGAAGCGCCGCTACGAGGATGCCGGCCGTCGCCGCGAGATCCGCCGTTCCGAGCTGGAGCGCAGGCGCCGCAATCAACTGCGTTAGAACGATTCTTCGTGATGCGAGTCACATCACATGATTTGATCATTCTTAATAATGGTTACCGCTAGGAAGCTGGTGAATTCATCATGGATAGCGCCCTCTTAGTCCACCGCTTGCATTTTGCCTTCACAGTGACCTTTCACTATCTGTTTCCGCAATTGACCATGGGCATTGCTCCACTGATCGTCTGGCTTAAGACCATGGCCCTGCGTCACCACGACGAAACTTACAACCAGGCCGCTCGTTTCTGGGCGCGCATCTTTGGAATCAATTTCGTGCTCGGAGTAGTGACCGGCATCCCGATGGAATTTCAGTTTGGCACCAACTGGTCGCACTTCTCGAAATTTGCCGGAGGCGTGATCGGTCAGACCCTGGCCATGGAGGGCATGTTCGCCTTCTTCCTGGAATCAGCTTTCCTGGGATTGTTCCTCTACGGAGAAAAGAAGCTCAGCCCCCGTGGGCACTGGTGGTCCGCTATGGCGGTTTTTCTGGGGTCCTGGATTTCAGGATTCTTCATTGTCGCCACCGATGCCTGGATGCAATACCCGGTGGGTTACACCCGCACTCCTGATGGCTCTTTCCAACTCGCCAGCTTCTGGCAGCTAGTCCTGAATCGCTGGGCATGGTGGCAGTACGCTCACAACATGAGCGGGGCCGTGATCACCGGAGCGTTCGTCATGGTGTCCATCGGCGCTTTCTACTTGTTGTCCAGGCAGCACCTCGAGTATGGACGCATCTTTGTCCGCACTGGAGTCGTGGCCGGTGTGATCTTCAGCATCCTGCAGCTTTTTCCCACGGGCGATCGTCAGGGCAAAATGATTGCCGACCACCAGCCCGTAACCCTGGCCGCGATGGAAGCGCTGTTTCAAGGGCAACCGGGAGCGCCCTTGGTCCTGATCGGACAGCCCGACATGGACAAGCACACGATCGATAACCCCATCCTCATCCCCAAAATGCTCAGCTTTCTTACCTATCGCCGCTGGGAGGCCGAAATCCCCGGCCTCGATTCGTTCCCGCCGGACGTTTGGCCGTCCAACGTCCCGCTGCTCTACTACTGCTATCACATCATGGTAGGGCTGGGGACGATCTTCATCGCCATCATGGTCGTCTCGGCCCTACTCTTGTGGAAGCGTAAGCTGTTCGACGCCCGCTGGATGCTCTGGATTCTGCTTCTCAGCCTGCCGTTTCCCTATATCGCGAACACCGCCGGCTGGATCACGGCGGAAATGGGTCGCCAGCCTTGGCTCGTCTACAACTTGCTGAAGACTGCTGATGGATACTCCAAAACCGTTTCCGCCGGCAATGGCTGGTTCACCCTGCTCGGCTTCATGGGCATGTACACCGTCTTGGGTATTCTGTTCATCTTCCTGGTCCGCCGCGAGATCGAGCACGGGCCCGTGGAAGAGGCACTGGCAACCCACGTTTGAGGATTTATGGAAACACTCTGGTTCATCATCGTTGCGGTCATGCTCGCCGCTTATGTGATTCTGGATGGCTTTGATCTGGGTGCGGGCATCATTTACCTGATAGCTGCGAAGACCGATGGGGAGCGTCGCTCCGTGCTGCGCGCTATTGGTCCGGTGTGGGACGGAAACGAAGTCTGGCTGCTGGCGACTGGCGGCACCCTCTATTTTGCCTTCCCGCAGCTCTATGCCTCCAGCTTCAGCGGCTTTTATCTTCCGCTCATGATGGTGTTGTGGCTGCTGATGCTGCGCGCCATCGGCATTGAGTTCCGCGTGCACCTTCCCAATCCGATCTGGACGAGCTTCTTCGACGCCATCTTCTTCGTGGCCAGCGCCCTGCTGGCAATTTTCTTTGGTGCAGCCTTGGGCAACGTGATCCGCGGAGTGCCGCTGGGCCCGGACGGCTACTTCTTTGAGCCTCTGTGGACCAATTGGCGCGTCGGTCCCAACCCCGGCATTCTGGACTGGTATACCGTCCTGGCCGGCCTGGTGGCTCTAGCCGCACTCACGGTGCACGGTGCGCTCTACGTGTCCATTAAGACCGACGGCCTTCTTTCCGAACGCGCGCGTCGCATCGCTGTGATGGTCTGGCCCATCCTTCTCCTTCTGACCATCGCCAGCCTGGTGGCTACCTATTTCGTCCGGCCCACCGTGATGAACAATTATCGCGAACACCCGATCGGCATTCTGGTTCCCATTGTGGTGTTCGGATCGTTAGCGGTAATGATCTGGGCCGTCCCGAAAAGAAAAGAAAAACTGGCCTTTCTCGCCTCATGTCTTTACATCGCCGGCATGCTGGTTGGGGCCGCGTTCGCACTTTATCCCGTGGTGCTGCCCGCGCGGATCGATGCCTACAGCCTCACCACCTACAACACTGCCGCCGCACGCCATGGACTCACGGTAGGTCTGGCCTGGTGGATATTGGGCATGGTGCTGGCGCTAGCCTATTTCTTCTTCATCTATCGCATGTTCAAAGGCAAGGTTCACGTGGAGGGCGAAGGCTATCTGTAGAGACGCGGCTTGCCGCGTCTCTCTGCAGAGATCACACGCCCCTGTGATTGTCGGTATAATCGCTAGATTGGGGTTCAGTCCCACAACTCAGAAGGTGATCCTGTGAGCCACATGCACGCGCCCCATCCTGGTCAGCAACCCGCTGGTCCGCAACCCATTCCGGGCATCGACACCATCATCGCGGTCGGTTCCGGGAAAGGCGGTGTAGGGAAGACCACGCTCGCGGTCAATCTGGCTCTCGCGCTATCCAAGCTCGGCCACAAAGTCGGGTTGCTCGACGCCGATGTCTATGGGCCCAATGTGCCGCTCATGCTCGGCACCAGCGCCACGCCCCGGGTCGTGGGTGACAACCGAATCGTCCCCCTCGATATTCATGGTCTGAAGGTAATCTCCGTCGGCTTCCTTAACCCCGGCGACAAGCCGCTAATCTGGCGCGGCCCCATGCTGCACTCGATCATCCGTCAGTTCCTGGGATCGGTGGAATGGGGACAACTGGATTATCTGGTCGTTGACTTGCCCCCCGGCACGGGCGACGTCGCGCTCTCGTTGATCCAAACCGTGCCGCTGACGGGCGCAATTGTAGTTTCCACCCCTTCCGACGTTGCCTTGCAAGATGCGCGCAAAGCCATCGAGATGTTCCGCCAGGTCAAGGTTGATATTGTCGGCCTGATCGAGAACATGAGCTACTTCGTCTGCCCGCATTGCCATAACGAAATCGACGTTTTCTCCAAAGGCGGCGGAGAACGAACCGCCCAGCAGTTTGGCATCGCATTCTTGGGAAACGTAGAACTCGATCCCGACATCCGCAAAGCCGGAGACACCGGCAAACCTGTAGTATTGACCGGCGAAGATTCCCCCCACGCGAAGTCTCTTTACGCCTTCGCGCGCAAGGTGGAGTCTCGCGTCAAGGAAATCAAGTCCACTATCCCGGAGAGTGTGATCCACATCCAGTAGCGCCGGCGTCCGGCCGGCTGTCGCGAGGGCGTCCTTCCTTCGCCCTCTTATTTCGCGAATCTTGTTAAGTGGAACGCCGGATCCGCCGCCTTGTGCTCTATCACCAGCCCTGCTACCATCTCGCCCAGCGCTGGCCCGTGCTTGAAACCATGTCCTGACCCACCGCCCACCAGCCAGACATTCTCCATCGCGGGATGCCGATCAATGATGAAGTTCTCATCCGGACTATTTTCGTATTGGCAGACGCGCGTCTCGAGCAGCGGCGCATCTTCCATCGCAGGAAAGCGAAACGCCAGGTACCCGCGAACTCTTTTCAGACTCTCGCTGCTTACCACCCGCTCGCCCGACGTCGGGTCGAACTCCGGTCCGCGTGTATCGTCCGCAATCTTGAACCCGCGTCCCTGATTTCCGGGAATGCCGTAGAAAAAGTGCTCACGATGATCCGCCCACACCGGCAGCTTTGTATCCTCAAAACGATCGTCTCCCGGCGGCGTCCCGAAAAAGAACACATCCTGCTTAGTCGCCCAAATCTTGTCTCCGATCACCTGCGGAAAGAGCTTCCCCAGCCAAGGACCGCAGGCGAACACATATTGGTCCGCCATCAGTTTCGAGCCGTCCGACAGAGCCAAGCCATTCCCTCTCTCAATTCCGTCAGCCGACACAGCCACTTCGCGAAACTCGCCGCCTTCTGCAACAAATCCCTCCACCACCGCCTGGCAAGCAACTCGCGCGGTCAGATACCCGCTCTTGGGCTCATAAATTCCCCAACGCACGTCTTCGAAATTAACCTGAGGCCATCGCTTCTTCAGTTCCGGCAAAAGAAGCTCTTCATACTCCACGCCCGCCGCCCGTAGCTCGGGTAACGAAGCCCGCTCGAATGAGTCGTCGCTCGCTGCCATCCAAAGCACGCCAGTACGGTGGAGGAGCCGGCGCTGCCAGCGTTGCTCATGCTCTTGCCAGAGTTGCAGCGCACGCGCTGCCATTTTGGTATAAGGCTGCTTGGGACCATAAGTCCCGCGGATCACCCGCGTTTCACCCCCGGAAGAGGCTCGTGAGTTCCCTGGCCCCCAGGCATCCAGCAACGTCACCCGCGCTCCCCGTCGCCGCAAGTACAGTGCTGTCCATCCGCCGAATGCTCCGGCACCGATGACCACGATGTGAGGCTTCTTTGCCATCTTCTTTTGATCGAAACTAGACGTGCTGTTGTGAAACAGAGGAAAACGCGCAAACATTCCGCCGATAGCGGCGCAGGCTTTCAAGAACCAGCGCCGGGAAAGCAAGCTGCTCCTCTTCTGCCAGACCCCACCGCCTGCCGATGCTAAGGTATGCGCCACGGATAGAACCAGCATTCCAGGCCGCTCCAACCTATTTCTTGCCCGGCGAAATGGTCAAGCAAAAGCACTCCCCTTGCCAGAGTGCTAATGCTTGACAGGGGTTAGCGCGCTTCCTAGAATCCAAGTAGGAGCGGCCCGAGTCCTTTACCTAAGTTTTTGCATCTAAAGGTACTTAGGGAACCTTGAAGCGCAGCGCCGGAACGGCGAAGTTCGGCCGCGTCTCCTGACACATAAGTATCTGATATGCCAAGCCCATCCATTGGCGAACGCGAACGCGAGATCCTGACCGCTATTGTGGAAACTTTTATTGCCACAGGCGAGCCGGTCGGATCGCGCACGCTCTCGCGTTCCAATCGTGAGGGCCTGAGTCCGGCCAGCATTCGCAACGTGATGGCCGACCTGTCCGACGCCGGCTATCTTGAGCAGCCGCACACCTCGGCGGGCCGCGTGCCTACCCCGGAAGCGTATCGCTACTACGTCGAGCAGCTGACAGGTAAGGCTCGCCTGTCGCACGAAAGCGAGAGCATCATTCAGGACTCGTTCCACGGAATCACGGACGTACAGGAGTTCATGGAACGCACCTCGCACGTGCTGTCTCTGATTTCCCACAATGTGGGCGTGGCGATGGCCACCACGGGCCCAAGGAACGCCCTGGAGCACGTGTACTTCTCGCGCCTGGGCGATCAGAAGGTCCTGGCGGTGGTAGTCACGAAGTCCGGCCTGGTGCGCGACCGGGTTCTCCGCCTCGATATCTCGCAAGCTGATCTCGACCTCGCTGCCCGCTACATCAACGACAATTTCCGTGGCTGGACGATGGAAGCCATGCGCGCCGAGCTCGCCCGCCGCATCGAACAGGAACGCAGCGAGTACGACCGCCTGATGAAATCGATTGAGCAGCTTTATAACCAGGGGGCTCTGGCGACGGAGCAGCCCTCCCAGGCAGTTTATGTTGAGGGTGCTTCAAACCTGGTGGCCAACGAGCAGGATCGCCAGCATCTGCAGGAGCTGCTGAAGACCCTGGAAGAGAAACAAAAGATTGTCGAATTGCTAGGTGCCTATTTGGACACCAAGCAGGAAGCAGTGCGCGTCGTGATCGGTTTGGATGAGGCTTTGCCCTCTATGCGCAACTTTGTATTGATCGGCGCTCCCGCCCGCGTGGGCGATGAAGTCATGGGCTCGCTGGCCGTAATCGGCCCTACCCGCATCGATTACCAGCACACCATGACCGCAGTCTCCTACATCGCGCGCCTGTTCGACAAGATCCTTAATGAATCTGAGTGAGTGGTATGGGAAAGACAAACGGAAAAACTGACGTTGAAAATCGGAAACTTGATTTAGAGCACGAACTGCCGGCATCAGACGATACCGACGAGCAGCCCTCCACCAGAGCGGAAAGTGCCCGGCCGCAGCCGGCGGTGTCCCCCGAACTGGAAAGGCTCAAGGCCGAGCGCGATGCCTTGCTCGATCGCCTTGCCCGTCTACAAGCGGAATTTGAGAACGCCCGCAAGCGGGCTGCTCGTGAGCAGCAGGAGCATCGCGAGTACGCGGTGATTGACGCAGTGAAGGCATTGCTGCCGATTCTCGACAGCTTTGATCGTGCCTTGCAGACAGCCGGTCCCGAGGCTTCCGAATTCCGCTCCGGCATTGAGTTGATCAATAAACAATTGCACGACACGCTGACAAAATTAGGCCTGCGCCCGATTCCGGCCAAGGGTGAACCCTTCGATCCGCATTTGCATGAGGCGATCGAAATGGTTGACACCACTGAGGCGAAGGATCACGAGGTGCTCGAAGAATTGCAGCGGGGTTACAAGTTTAAAGACCGTCTGTTGCGCCCGGCGATGGTGAGAGTGGCGCGCAATCCAAAATCTTAGCGGCGAAGTCCAAGTTCCAGGAAAACCGGGAAAGGCTATTCTGACTTCCAACGGAAAACGCGATTATTACGAGGTGCTGGGTGTCAGCCGTACTGCGACTGATGTAGAAATCAAGAGCGCCTACCGCAAGCTGGCCATGCAGTACCACCCCGACCGCAATCCCAACAATCCGGATGCCGAGGAAAAATTCAAGGAATGCAGCGAAGCCTACGCCGTCCTGGCCGACCAGGACAAGCGCGCCCGCTACGACCGCTTCGGCCATGCGGGCGTCGGTACGGCAGCAGGCGCGGCCGGTTTCGATCCGACCATCTTCCAGGACTTCAGCGACATCTTCGGAGATTTCTTCGGCTTTGGCGACTTGTTCGGCGGTGGCGGCCGTCGCCGCAGCCGCGCCCAGCGTGGCGCCGATCTGCGCGAAGATCTGACGCTGGAGTTTGAAGAAGCCGCATTCGGCACCGAGACGCAGGTCACAGTGCGCCGCCACGAAGCCTGCGAAGACTGCCACGGCTCAGGCGCTGCCCCCGGCAAAGCTCCCGTTTCCTGTCGCACCTGCGGCGGGCGCGGCCAGGTCCGTTATCAGCAGGGCTTTTTCAGCATCGCCCGAACCTGCTCGACTTGCCAGGGTACCGGCCAGGTGATCACCGATCCCTGCCCAAAATGTAAAGGCGAAGGGCGCATATTGCGGCAGCGTACCGTGGAAGCTAAAGTTCCCGCCGGCGTGGAAGACGGCACCCGGATTCGTTACGCCGGGCTGGGAGAGGCCGGTTATTTTGGAGGTCCGCCTGGTGACCTGTACATCGTCCTGCACGTCAAAGAGCACGTGTTTTTCGAGCGCGAAGGCAACGATCTGCGCTGCCTGATTCCGATCTCCTATTCCCAGGCCGCATTAGGTGCCGAGATCAAGGTGCCAACCCTCGACGGGGATCACACCCTGAAAATTCCCGACGGCACGCAATCGGGCACTACCTTTCGCATCAAGAACAAGGGCGTGCCGGTGCTCAACGGCCACGGCAAGGGAGACCTCTTTGTCGAAGTCCGCGTGCAGACCCCGACTAAGCTCAACAAGCGCCAGCGCGAACTTTTGCAGGAACTGGAAGGGACCACTCACCTGGAAAACCGCCCGCAACGCCGCACCTTGCTCGGCAAAGTGAAGGACATCTTCGCCTAAACCAACCTGTCATCCTGAAAGGTTGTGACTTTTTCGATTTTTCGCGCTTTTGGAGGTACCTGAGCTGTTTATTATCAGCATCGGTTCTTGCGCTAAAACAATAAAGTCACAAACTCTGAGCGAAGCGAAGGATCTATGTATTTGTGGTTTAGGCGCGCGGCTTGCGCCAGGGATGAATCTCGCTCGCGTTTTACAATTAACCTCCGATGACCCGCCGTCGCTGGATTGCCGACGAATTTTCCGCCAGCCGTGCCGCTCTCACCGGCCCGCACGCCGACCGCCTGATTCGAGTCCTCCGCGCACGGGTTGGCCAGGAATTTGACATCGCCATTGGCGAAACCGTTCGACGTGGTCGCATCGCCGCTATCCGTGATCATCGGGTTGAATTTGATTTAGCCGAAAAGATTCCCGCAACCACACAGCTTCAAATCACTCTAGCTCTCGCCATTTTCAAATTTGATCGCATGGAGTGGGTGATTGAAAAATGCACGGAACTCGGTGTATCCCGCATCGTGCCGGTGATCGCGGATCGCACGGATGCCCGCCTTGCCGCGGCTGCTGTGAAGCGAGTCGAACGTTGGCGCCGCATCGCGCAACAAGCCGCCGAGCAGTCCCGCCGCATTGCTCCACCGGAAATCGCTCAGCCGCTGAAGTTCAAAGAAGGCGTCAACCTGCCGGGAGCCACCCGAATCGTTCTAGCGGAATCGGAGGAGGAACTCTCCTTGAAGCAGGCTCTGCAGTCCCATTCTCCGGACGCTCATGTCATACTCGCCGTCGGCCCCGAAGGTGGATGGACCGAGGCGGAGCGCAAAATATTTGAGCAGTCGGGTTGGATTGCAGCCTCACTGGGGAATACGATCCTGCGCGCGGAAACCGCAGCCATCGCCGCGCTAGCCGTCGTATCGTCAGAGCTTTACTAGGAGGGTTTCGGAGTTGAGGAGCTGGGTGCGTGTTGCACAAGTGCAATGGAAGCGCTAACGACTCGTGCGTGCTAGAGCGGCAGGTGGAGAGATTCACAACCAGCCCCGGAGGGGCATCGTGATAATAGCCCAGCGCTTCAGCGCTGGGTTAACCGCAAGTAAACGTGCCGAGTCCCGGATGGACGGCCGAATCCTCACCTTGCCGGGTCTATAAATTGCGAATCTTCCAAATGCCGTGGGATGCTAGCATCCTTGTCTGCTATGCTCCTCTAAATGTCGTCCAAGATGTCCGCTTTTACCCCCGACGACCGCCAATGCCAGGCCATTGAGCACGTGCATGGGCCGATGCTTGTGGTGGCAGGGGCGGGCACAGGCAAAACGACGGTTCTTACGCGGCGCATAATACGCCTGATTCGTGAAGGGCACGCCCGTCCCGACAAAATCCTGTCCCTCACCTACACCGAAAACGCTGCCCAGGAAATGCGCGAGCGGGTCCAAAAGGAACTAGGCACCCACTGCACAGTTCAAGCCAGCACTTTTCATGCGTATTGCAACAACCTCCTGCATGCCTACGGCAAGAATTTCGGTGTGCTCGACGACAAAGATCTTTGGATTTACTTACGTAAGCGCATCCGCGAGCTGCGTCTGAACTACTTCGTGCGCGCCGCCAACGTCAGCAAATTCCTCGACGACCTTCTTGACTTCATGCGCCGCTGTCAGGACGAACTGGTTGGTCCGGAAAAGTATGCGGACTATGTTGCTGGGCTCGAGCGGGGCGAGCTGCCCATCCCGCGGGTCACGAAATCAAGAGACCAGATCTCCGACGAAGAAGTGCTGGGCCGCTGTCGTGAGATCTCAGCGGTGTTCGTCACCGTGGAACGGATGTTGGCCGAAGAAAACCTCGGCACCTTCGGTCACATGATTACCCGCGCCTGCGAACTCCTGTTCGCCAACCCGGAGCTCCTGTCCCACGAGCGAGCTCGGGCCCGTTTCATCTTGGTCGACGAATTCCAGGACGCCAACTTCGCCCAGGTCAAGATTCTCGAAAAGCTCGCCGGCAGCGAACGCAACATCTTTGCCGTCGGCGACCCCGATCAAGCCATTTATCGTTTCCGAGGCGCTTCCAGTGCGGCCTTCGGCTTGTTCCAGCGCCATTTTCCGGAAGCCAAGCTGGTGTCGCTCGAAAAAAACCAGCGCTCGCTCGCGCCGATTTTGCGCTCTGCCTATGCCGTAATCGCCAAGAACCCGCCGATTTTTCCTGCAGGCCTCGGCGCCAAGCTTGCTTATCAACGCGCGCCGCTTCAGTCAGCACGAGAAGAAGCCGCCGCCAAGGCGGGCAGGGAATTAATCACCGAACCCGTGGAGGGCATCTTATGGCGCGACCGGGAACTGGAATCCGCCGACCTGGTCAGCGTCATCCGGCAAAAGCAGCGCAAGCTCCGTTCCCCCTGGAAGAACTTTGCCGTCATCTACCGTAACCACAGTCACCGGGACGAAGTGGTCGAGGAACTTTCCCGCTGGAACATTCCATTTTCTATCGAGAACATGGATGTCCTAGATACCCCGGCGGTTCGCGACCTGCTCGGATGCCTGGGTGCTGTGGTTTCTTCCGCCGACAGCGCCAGCCTGTTCCGGGTTGCCGCGCTCCCGCAGTTTGCCATCAACCCGGAGAACCTTCGCTCGGCTATGAAGGCAGCCGGACGAGAAACCAATCTGGCCTCGGTGATGGAGAAACTGGAGGGCGGTGCTGGTGTTCTCAAGAAACTGCAGGAAACCCGCGAAGCAATCACGAGTTCGAAAGCGAAAGCCCGTGCGGCGCTGGGCATTCTCCTCCGGAATTTCGAACTGGAGGACTCGCCGCCCATTCACGCCGTCCTCGATTTCGTCGAAAACTGGGAGAAGAAGGCGATCACCAAGACGGGCGAGATCGGTGAGCTGCTCGAATATCTCGAATACTACAAGGAAGCTCGCGGAGCCATCCCGATGGATTCCCGCAACCACGACGCAGTCCACCTTATGACCGCGCATGGTGCCAAGGGTCTTGAGTTCGACCATGTCTTTATCATCCGCGCCAGCGCACCGTCTTTTCCCCTCGGCTACCGCGAACCTCTCTTCGAGTTCCCCCGCGAGCTGCGCGACAAAGATTCGGTCGCGGAAGATGAAGGCAAGCAATTGAATGATCAGGAAGAGCGCCGCCTGTTTTACGTAGCCATGACCCGCACCCGCGACTCGCTTCACATCTACGCCAAGCAGGGCACGGGAAGGGACGCCACTCCCCCCGGATTCCTTCGCGACCTGCTCAAGGACCACAGCCTCGGGCGGTTTTTGCGGCAGCGTAACGCACGACCGCTCCAGGTCGATCTCTTTGCCGGCGAAGAACCGGCGCAACCGGTGCTTTCCAACGCCAGCCAGTGGCTCTCGGCCGTGCCCGGTTTTCCGCTCACCGGCAATCTGAGCGCCACCGCAATCGAGAAATACGAAACCTGCCCACTTCAGTTCAAGCTCGAACGCGAATGGAGGATCCCGGGCGAAGTGCCCGCCGCCATGCAGTACGGTGCTTCCATGCACCGTGTGCTGTGCACGTACTATGACGCCCTGCGGTTCAATCGGCCCATAAGCGATGACCAGTTGGTGGAACTCTTCCGAAGCGATCTCGCCGACGCCAGAATTGAAGACCGCTACCAGCATGAGTTGTACGAGAGGCAGGGCATCCAGCAATTGCGCGATTTCCTCGCCGCCGAGAGGCAGAAGTCTCGGCCGGAGGTCCTTTCCACCGAGCAGGAATTCAAGATTCAAATTGGCCTAGCAACGGTAGTTGGTCGTATGGATCGCTTGGATCGTATCGCTGGTGAGCATGTTGCTATTGTTGATTACAAGACCGGCAAACCACGTTCGCAGGAAGATGCGGACGAGAGCCTGCAGCTTTCCATCTACGCCCTCGCCGCGCACGACAAGTGGGGATATCACCCCGATCGCCTCGTTTTTCACAACCTGGAAGACAACAGTGCGGTTTCGACCACGCGCTCTGATTTGCAACTGCAGGAAGCTCGGGCCAAGGTGGAAGAAGTGGCTGTGAAAATTGCCGCTGGAGAATTCGAAGCGAAACCGGGATTCCAGTGCACCTTCTGCGCCTATCGCAATCTCTGTCCCGCGACCGAGAAGCGCGTCTACCTGGCCGGGCCCGCCAAAAGGGCCGCCAGTCGCGGCAACTGAGCGCACACAGAATTTCTCCTGCGTGCATCTCCCATTCAAAATCTTCCTGTCTTGTCCGTCCGAGTGCAGCGGGGAATCTGCTGTTCGAATCCTGGAGTACAACCGGGCAGGCCAACTCCCCCCAAAAAACTTTAGGGGACGCTTGGCGCGTCCCCTGGTTCGCTTCTGACTGAGCGATTAGTGTTTCTTTTTCTTTTTTGCCTTTTTCTTGGTTGCCATTGATCTATTCTCCCTTCCATTTTTCATGGACTAATGCAACGGTCTTTTGTTGCGACTGATTGAATGTATAGAGTCATTGAAAAACGATGTCAAGAGAAAAATGCAGGCGCAGGTCGCACGTGACTAAGGTCACTCCACCTCTCGCGCGAAAAAAATCTCCGCACTGTCAAGTCTCTTGTCAGTTTTTTTCTTTGCGCATTGGAAATTGCGGTGACGAACACGTTGCCTTCTCCGGAGTGTGCCTTGCCTTGCTGCGCAATTTTCGACGTTTCGCTTTGTACACGCGACTATAATGATAGGTTGCGAAATCATTCAGGAGCACTCCTATGGCAGCCTTCGACGATGTCGTCATCATCTCCGGAGTTCGCACGCCGGTGGGAAAATTCCAGGGCAGTCTCTCCGATTTCAGCGCCCCGCAACTCGGCGCGATGGTAGTTCGTGAAGCCGTGAAACGCGCCAACGTCGATCCCAAGCACGTGGACGAGTGCATCATGGGCAACGTAGTCCAGGCAGGACTCGGTCAAAACCCAGCGCGTCAGGCTGCCATCTTCGGAGGGCTCCCGCCCGAAGTCGGCGCCATGACCATCAATAAGGTTTGTGGCTCGGGTCTGAAGGCGGTCGCCCTGGCGGCGCAAGCCATCCAGACGGGCAACAGTTCGGTGGTCGTCGCCGGCGGCATGGAGTCCATGACCAATGCTCCTTATCTTCTGCCCCAAGCTCGCAAGGGTTACCGTCTCGGGAACGGTCAGCTGATCGACTCCATGGTGCACGACGGCCTCTGGGATATCTACAACGATTACCACATGGGCATCACGGGAGAGAACGTCGCCGAGAAGTACGGCATCACCCGCGAGGAGCAGGACGAATTCGCGCTTAATTCCCATCGCAAGGCGGTGGCTGCCATCAAAGAGTGCCGCCTCAAATCGCAGATTGTTCCCGTTGAGATTCCCGCGAAAAAGAAAGGTGCCGCCCCCGTGATCTTCGATAAGGACGAATCTCCGCGCGAAGACACCACCATCGAGGTGCTCCGTTCTTTGAAACCCGCGTTCAAGAAAGACGGCACCGTGACCGCAGCCAACGCTCCCGGAGTGAACGACGGTGCTGCCGCATTGGTAGTTACCAGCGCCGTTGTCGCTAAACAGCTCAACGCCAAACCTATGGTGCGCATCATCGCTCAGGCGACCAGTGGGATCGATCCCAAGTGGGTGATGATGGCTCCCCTGGGCGCCGTTCGCAAGATTTGGGAGAAGACCGGGTGGAACAAAGATGACGTCGGTCTCTACGAGTTGAACGAGGCCTTCTCGGTTCAGGCGATAGGTGTTATGCGCGAGCTAGGCCTCGATCCCAACAAGGTGAACGTAAACGGAGGAGCGGTTGCGATCGGCCATCCCATCGGAGCCAGCGGTGCGCGCATTCTGGTAGCGCTGATTTACGAAATGATCCGCCGCGACGTCCACCGCGGCATCGCGGCCCTCTGCCTCGGAGGCGGCAACGCAGTCGCCATGGCAGTAGAGCGGTAGCGCCGGCGTCTCGCCGGCAACTCTGCTTGTCGACAAAACCTGTTCGAGCAAATTTGTGGGAACCAAATCTGTGTGGAGGCGGGTCTCTGACCCGCGTGCCCGCTTTTGAGTAGCCGTCACAGCCGGCCGACATCAATCGTGGAGTCAGGGTTCCTTGCCAAGCCTTCCATGAGGTGCTGATGAACCGGAATCTCGCATCCTGGAGCATTCTCTTTGTGGTTTTCCTGCTCTCGTGCCGCCTGGGAACAGCGCAGGCCCCAACCGAGCTAGCCGCTCCAAAGCTTGATTACGAGCCAGTTCCGAACTTCTTCCAACTCCCTCCCGACGAGCACTTCGTCGAGCCTGCCGGGGTCGCGGTCAACTCCAAAGGACACATCTACCTATTTCATCGTGGCAAACATGCGCTGATGGAATTCGATCCCTCGGGTAAATTCATCCGCAGCCTTGCCGACGACCTGTTCGTCTCCGCGCACATGGTTCGAGTGGACGCCGAGGACAACATCTGGACCACTGACGTAGGCTCCCACGTAGTTTTGAAACTCAGCCCGGAGGGCCGGGTGCTCCTCGCCCTTGGCCGGATGCGCATACCGGGCGACGACGTGCTCCACTTCAATCAGCCGACGGACGTTGCCTTCGACCGCGAGGGAAATATTTACGTCACCGATGGATACGGCAACTCACGTGTCCTTAAGTTCGATAAATACGGCAATCCGCTAATGGGCTGGGGAATGAAGGGAACAGGTCCCGGTCAGTTTGACACTCCGCACGCCCTTGCGATTGATGGCGACCTGGTCTACGTCGGCGACCGTGAGAATGCCCGGATTCAAATCTTCGACACCAACGGGCACTTTTTGCGGGAATGGCGGCTCGGCCATCCCTTTGGCCTCTTCATCACGCCAGATCACTTCCTTTACATGTGCGACGCGATTGCCGCCCGCATCCTGAAGATCGACCCCGAAGGCAAGGTAGTCGGCATTTTTCGCGGTCCGGAGCGCGGCCAGGGACCACATTTCGATCCCCACGAAATAGCCGTTGACAAAGATCATTCCATCTTTACTGCGGAAGTTATCGGCTGGCGCGCTCAGAAGTTTCGCTTAAAGTAGTGTTGAGTAGGCAGCGTTCAGTAGCCAGCAATTAGTTTACGACCACCGGCCACTGGCTACTGACCACTAGCTCATTGCCGCCTGCGTTCCAGCCTCTATCGGCAAGGTCACCGTGAACACCGACCCACCGCCTGGAGCGGTCGCCGCCTCCACGTTTCCTCCATGCTCTTTGAGTACCGCCTTGCAGATGCTCAGTCCCAGGCCGGTTCCGCGTCCAGGCCGCTTGGTGGTGTAAAACGGGTCAAAGACGTTGGGCAGACTCTCGGGAGCGATGCCGGGTCCGTCATCCTGAAAATTCGCCCACAAGGTTTTATCGCCGCGCCCTAACCGAATGCGCAGCGTTCCTTTGTCACGCACTTCGCGAATGGCTTGTTCCGCATTCAGGATGAGATTGAGAAACACTTGCATCAACTGGTTCGGATCCCCGACCACCGCGGGTAGGGAAGTCTCGGGCAAATAATCCACGGTAATGTTATTTTTACGCAGAGAGTAGGCGTGCAGATGAAGCGTGCGCTGCACCAGTTCTGCGATGTTCACACGACTCTTGCCCGGAGCCGGTGGCCGCGAGAAGTACATCAGGTTCTGTACGATCTCTGCCGCGCGTCGCGCCTGCCCGTGCATCATGGTCAGCTGCTTGCGTGTTTGCTCGCTCACTTCACCTTCCTGCAGCATCTCGCTCAGTCCCAGAATGCTGGTTAGCGGGTTATTCAGTTCGTGCGCGAATCCGCCAATCATCTGACCCATGGCCGCCAGACGCTCACTCTGGATGATCTGCTGCTCCAGCTTTTTCTCCACCGTGATATCGCGCACCGAGACCACTACGCCCCGCACGTGGTTTTCAGCGTCAAACAACGGGCTGGCGGAAGCGCGCATGGTCCGCCATTCTCCGTTCCGGTGTTTGAACCCATACTCGCAGAAACCAAACATGCGCTTTCCCGAGAGCACGTCGCGGCACAACTCCAGGAATTCCGGTGATTGCTCCTCCACCTCGCTGACTTTTTTGCCCAGCAATACGTCGACCTCATACCCCCAGATGTCGCGAAGGCGAGAACTGGCGAACGTATAGCGCTCTTCGGGATCGATCACCAGGATCAGGTCGGGGAAGCTTTCCAGCAGGTGCCGTTGGAACTCCTCCTGCTGCCGCAGTTGTTTTTCCATCTGCCGCTGCTCGGTGACGTCCACCAGGGTCCCCTGGTAGCGAATGATTCTTCCAGAGGGATCCCAAACCGCGCGTGAAGTATCCAGGCACACGGTTGGCCTGCCATCCTTGCGCCGCAAGGTGATTTCCCGCGTGCGCACACTACCGCCTTCATCCGCACCTCGCCCCAGAACGGGATGTTGTCCGGGATCAAAGTTCAACCCGTTTGCCTCCGTGGCCAGCAGTTCATCCTTACTCTCATACCCCATCATGTGGACCAGGGCGTGATTGGCGTCCAGCAACTTTCCTTCTGGCGTACTGAAATAAACGCCTTCCTGCAGCGTTTCGAACAATTCGGTAAAACGGGTTTCCTTCTGTCGCTCCTCGGTTACATCCCGGGCCAGCGCGCTGATCCCAACCACCTCGTCGTCCTTTAGGATGGCGTTGAGCACGCAATCAAAGTAAAAAACCTGGCCTGTCTTTTTCACCTTTACCCGAACCAACCCCGACCAGCGTCTCTTCTCGATAAACCGTCCGAGTGCTGCTTCGGCGACGCTGCGTTGGGGTTCTTCGAGGAACTCATCGAGCCGCTGTCCCACAATTTCGGCATACGTGAGTCCGAGTGCCTCCGCCATGCGCCGATTCACGGTGCGCAGGATGCCTTCCAGCGACATGGCGAATGCCACGTCGTCAAAACTGTCAATCAGCTCCTTGAAACTACGCTGCGAGCGCCGGATGACCTGGCTGAGTTGGTCAAGTTGCTCTTCGGAAGGAACCGCGCCTACGCGCTCCTGCAGTCCATGCAGCAGCCCTTTCAGTTCAGAAACTTCGCGGCGTCGTCCATAAGCATAAGCGGCAAACAGAATGGCAATCAGCAGCAGGAAAAACGGGATGGCGCCTGTCCAGTAGGGGAGGTTGCGCAGACGTTCCCAGCTCAGGGCCGCCAGTCCCGTGGCGAGCAACACCACGAACAGAAGGACGATGCGCCACAGCTTGGATTCTTCCTCTTCGAGGTGACTGGGACTACGCTGCGGGTTTTGTTTCTCGTCATTAGCCATTGCTGGATTGTCCCCATGCTCCCGCCGTTCTGGTGAAGTTTGCGGAGTGGCCCGGGTGTAAAGCGAATCCTAGTGGATACCATGCCTGCAAACAACAGGAAGCTCGAAGGGTGTTCTGATTTTGTAACTTTCAGTGCTCCGCTATCACTCGGTCACGTGACCCCAATCGCCGTCGGTTTCTGGCGCGGAAGCCTATGTTATGTGGGTAGTTATTGTCGGCCCGCGGGTCCCTCCCGTATCTGCCAGACGGCCAGCCCCGTTCTCCCCGTCCCCTCATGGTCTACAAGACTCTCAGCGCAGCCGTCTACGGCATTGATGCCAGCCTCATTCAGGTCGAGGTCGACGTGTCGGGTATTAAGTGCATGGAAGAGCACTGCCACACGGTTGGTCTCCCCGATGCGGCGGTGCGCGAAAGTCGCGAGCGGGTCCGCGCCGCCCTGAAAAACTGTGGGTACGATATTCCTCCAACCACGATCACCATCAATCTCGCCCCTGCCGACATCCGCAAAGAAGGCTCCGGTTTCGACTTGCCCATGGCCCTGGGCATTCTCAGTGCCCGCGCCCATGACCGCATCCTGAAGGTCTCCCGGACCATTGCTGACCTCGAAGGCGCTGCCGGGATCGAACCGAAACACATCGCTGAGGCCATTCAGTACCGCACGCTCGACCGCACGTTCTGGGCATAGCTGTCTGGGTGTGAGAAACCGCGAAAACACAGGAGAAACGCCGGCTGACACAACTCCTGCGCGCTGTGCAGTCAATTGCCGGAGCATTGTCTTTTCCCATTCAGCTTTGAGGGAGTAACATGCCTCACATCGGAGCGGTTCTTTCTTATGATCGGCCAGGCACTTTCTCGCTACGTAATCCGCGAACAGATTGGTGCCGGCGCCATGGGGGTCGTGTACCGCGCCCATGACGCGCAACTGGAGCGCGATGTCGCCCTGAAAGTCCTGCCCCCGGGAGCGCTGGCCGACGAAGCCGCCCGCAAGCGTTTCCGCAAAGAAGCCCTTGCTCTTGCCAAGCTGAATCATCCCAACGTCGAGACGGTATTCGACTTTGGTACCCAGAATGGCGTCGATTTCCTGGTTACGGAGTACATTCCTGGCACCACGCTGGATGCCAAGCTGGCGTCCGGCGCCCTGCCTGAAAAGCTGGTGCTGACTCTCGGAGCCCAGCTGGCCGAGGGCCTGGATGCTGCTCACAGTCAGAACATCGTGCATCGCGATCTGAAGCCAGGTAACCTACGCATCACTCCCGACAACCGGCTGAAGATTCTCGATTTTGGTTTGGCCAGGCTCGTACACCCGGTCAGCAAAACCGCCGTCACAGAAACCGGAGAGACCAAAGGGCCGATGGGAACTCTTCCCTATATGGCTCCCGAGCAACTACGTGGTGAAAGAGTCGATGCGCGTAGCGACATCTGGGCCGTGGGTGCCGTCCTTTACGAGAGCGCGACCGGCTCCCGCCCATTCCCGGAAACTCACATGACCCGGCTCATCGACTCGATTCTCCACGACCAGTTGCGGGCCCCCAGTGCGCTCAGCCGCCAGATTTCTCCCGTCCTCGAGAACGTGATCCTGAAGTGTTTGGAAAAGGATGCCGAGAATCGTTATCAGTCGGTGCGAGAGTTGCTGATCGATCTGCGCCGCTTGAGCACGGGAATGTCAACCAACGTGGTTCCTGTGCGCCGGAACGAACGGCGGCGCTGGGCAATTGCACTCGCTGGGTTAGGAGCTCTGTTTGTTTTACTCGTCTTAATCGCGTGGCAACAGGGATGGCTGCCCGTTGGTAAGGTTCGCGCCGAATCCGTAGCAGTATTGCCGCTCGAAAACCTTTCCCGCGATCCCGAGCAGGACTACTTGGCCGACGGCATGACCGAAGCCCTCATTACAGATCTGGGCCAGCTCCGCGGTCTGCGCCGGGTTATCTCGCGCACATCAGTGATGCGATACAAGAAAGATCCCCAGCCCCTTCAGGAGATAGCACGCCAGTTGAATGTAGATAGAATTGTCGAAGGCTCCGTCCAGCGTTCGGACGACACCATCCAAGTCACGGCTCGCCTAATTAATGCCAAAACCGACACCCAGCTCTGGTCCAAAAGCTACCAACGCGAGCTCCGCGACCTGCTTACTCTCCAGCGTGAGCTGGCTCTCACCATCGCCAACGAAATCAAAGTCAGGCTCACACCGGAAGAACAAGAGCGGCTTACCACGGCACAGCCCGTCAATCCCGCCGCCCATGACGCGTATCTAAAGGCCAATTACCTGAACATGGGAACTTACGAGCAGCGCAAGAAGGCTCGCGAATATTACGAGCAAGCTATTAAGCTCGATCCCAACTATGCTCCGGCATACGCAGGTTTAGCCGACTATTACTGGGGAACTCCTGACCGTCCTGCCGCTGAAGTCATGCCCAAGGCCAAAGAGTACGCGCTCAAGGCGATTGCCCTGGATGATTCCCTCGCTGACGCGCATACCGCGCTGGCTTCGGTGCTGTTCTACGGCAATTGGGATTGGAGCGGCGCCGACCGGGAGTTCAAACGTGCCCTCGAGTTAAACCCCAACGATGCCGAAGCTCACCGCATATATTCCGTCTTTCTTTCCGCGATGACTCGTTTCAAAGAGGCGGAGACTCAGATTCTGGCTACTCAGGTATTGGACCCACTTTCGGCTCACAACAACAGCACCGCGGGTTGGGCCTTTTATTGTGCACGCGACTACGACCGCGCCGCCCAGCAGTGCCGGAAGGCCCTCGAGTTGGCGCCCACTTACGACGGCGCCCACGCCTGTCTCGGCTATACCTATTTGGGAAAGGGCGACTATCCACAAGCCATCGACGAATTCCAGAAAGCGCTAAATCTTTCCGGCGGTGACGCCGTTCGCGCCGTATGGCTGGGCCGCGCCTACGCCCAGGCGGGCGACCGGCCCCATGCTCTTAAGGTTCTAGCGCAACTGCAGGATCAATCCGCTCGCTCCTACATTCCCCCTTATTTCTTCGCCACCTTGTATACCGCCCTGGGAGAGAAGGACGAGGCTTTCCGCTGGCTCCAAAGAGCTTATTCCGAACGCGACCTTTACCTGGCGTGGATCAAGTTCGATCCCGCGCTAGATCCGCTGCGCTCCGACTCCCGCTTTCGGCACTTGCTTCAGGACCTTAAGTTTTGACCTTCTAATGTGAGGGGCTCGACGGATATGCGGTGCACATGGCAGTGCTGCCCGGCCAATGCGGCATCATGATGTAGTACGAGCCATCCGTTGGCGGGTCCCCCTTCGGCGGCTGTGCTTCCGGACAACTGTCCAAGACTTTTACATCTTTACTAAAAAGGTGGTGCTTATTCACGAACGCCTTTGGGTTCTCCTTGAATTCCTTGTATTCATTGGCGCTCAGCCGCATAATGGCAAATTCAGGTTCCTGGTCGGTGACAGGTGGCACCTTGGTTATCTTGAGACCTTTCACTATCTTCCAAGGTGGTGGGAGCGGTTTCCTTGCGGTTGCTTTGTGCTCATCGCTCTTTGGCGCGCTTGTTTGCCCGACGACGGGCATGCTCACCAGCATTGATAGCAAGAAAGTGATGCTCAGAAGTCCGGGGAACATTCTTCTCATGGCGCTCCTCCGATGCCGCTTCTATACCCTGGCAGAAGCAATGTCAATGCAATCCAATCGCACAGCCCTTGGTCGTCGCGAGATGGAAACCTCCCCAGCTAAATTTTTCTCTTGACCTTTCGGCCGCTTTTCGCTAAGTTGTTGTGTTCTCGGGCAGTACCCAGTTCAGCTGGCCGTCTGGAACGAACTTCCGCTCATAACGGGCCAAATCCAGAAAATTGAGCAACTTTCGGAGACTGCGGAGCATCATTACGGGTGTAGAGACTACCCCGTACAAAGCCCATCTAATAAACTAAAGAGTCTGATCCTTGGCCACGTCGTTAGACCCCGGAGGGTTGGGCTGGGTGAGTCTGGGCCGACTCTTGAGATTTAGGAGAACCCAAAATCATGCGTTCTGATCGCGTTTTTGACGCTTTACAGACCCTGCGTAACCGATATATGCTCTGCCAGCTTGCGTCGAAGGCTACGCGGAAATTCCATAAACCCAATACCCGTATCCAGGAGACCATGAACGAAGTCCTGGACCGGATTGCAGACTCGGAACGGCAAGCAGTTCTTTCCGAGCCGGAGAACGTTTCCGAGGCACAACGGCGGGCTGCCTGAATCAGCCCCGCCGCGTGCCCGCGCGGTGTAGTGAAATCTTCCTTTTCGCGACCCCCCTTGAAAATCTCCAGTAGGTGACCATGACCATAGCTGAACTCAAAGAAAAGAACATCACGGAATTAACCAAGATCGCCCGAACTCTGGATCTGCCGGGCGCGAGCGGCTTGCGCAAGCAGGACCTGATCTTCAAGATCCTCCAGGCGCAAAGCGAGAAAGAGGGCCACATCTTTGCCGAGGGCGTGCTCGAAATCCTGCCCGACGGCTATGGCTTCCTGCGCTCGCCCGACTACAACTATCTTCCCGGCCCGGACGACATCTACGTCTCGCCGTCGCAGATTCGGAAGTTCGACCTCAAGACTGGCGACACTATCAGTGGTCAGGTCCGTCCTCCCCACGAGGGCGAGAAGTACTTCGCGCTGGTCAAGATCGAAGCGGTCAACTTCGAGTCACCGGAAGAAGCCCGCAACAAAATCCTGTTCGATAACCTGACGCCACTTTATCCGCAAGAACGAATCAAGCTGGAAACCGCACGCGAAAACGTCGGCGCCCGCGTCATGGACCTGCTGACCCCCCTGGGCAAAGGCCAGCGCGGCCTGATCGTCTCGCCGCCTCGCGCCGGCAAGACCATGATCCTGCAGAACATCGCCAACTCCATCACCACGAACCATCCTGAGATCGTGCTCATCGTCCTGCTCATTGACGAGCGTCCGGAAGAAGTCACGGACATGCAGCGTTCGGTCAAAGGCGAGGTCATCTCCTCGACCTTCGACGAGCCTGCCGCCCGCCACGTGCAGGTAGCCGAAATGGTGATTGAGAAGGCCAAGCGCCTGGTCGAGCACAAGCGCGATGTCGTGATCCTGCTCGACTCCATCACGCGCCTTGCCCGCGCTTACAATACGATCGTTCCCCCTTCCGGAAAGGTGCTCTCCGGAGGCGTGGACTCCAACGCGCTACAGCGCCCAAAACGTTTCTTCGGAGCCGCCCGCAACATAGAAGAAGGCGGCTCGCTGACCATCATCGCCACCGCGCTGATTGACACCGGTTCCCGCATGGACGACGTGATCTTCGAAGAGTTCAAAGGCACCGGCAACTGCGAAGTCATCCTGGACCGCAAACTGTCCGACAAGCGAGTCTTCCCGGCCATCGACATCCAGCGCTCGGGCACCCGCAAGGAAGAGCTCATTATTCCGAAGGAAGACCTGCAGCGAATCTGGGTGCTGCGCAAGGTATTGAATCCGCTGTCGCCGGTAGAAGCCATGGAACTCCTGATCGATAAGCTGAGCAAGACCAAGTCGAACGGAGAATTCCTGGCCAACATGAGTTCTCTGTAAGAATTTTTCGTGTCGGGCTCCGACCCGCCTCGGCCGAGCCCAGCTGGGCCAGGTATCGGAGGTGTTTGGTGTGGCGCGGGCATTCCTGCCCGTGCTTTTGCTTATGTGGAGCGGGTGCCCACGCCCGCGAGTCTTGCTTGTGTGGCGCGGACATTGTTGTCCGTGCAGTCTACGTACCTGCTGATCCTCTCGGCAGCACTCCGAATCTTCGGCGCGTACTCGGATCCACAGCTACCGCTTTCTCCCGCACCGACTGCAACTGCTCTCGAATCGCGCTGAAGGCGCGCTCTGCATCGCTCGGCACGGCCTTTGCTGTCAGCACAGCGCTAAGCCATGCGAACATGGCGCGCATGCGCGGACGAAACGTCGGCCCTCCGTGATCCCCGCCGCGCACCAGGCGATACTCGTGCGAAATATCCAGATCCCACAGCACACGATGTAAGAATTCGGTTCCATCGTGCGCATTGACAAAGTCGTTGTCGCCTACCTCCAGGTAAATCGGCAAACCAGATTCTCTAATGCGGCTTGCGTTTATGTGCGCTCGGTTCGCGGGATTGTTGGCGGCAAAGAGCGTGGGATCGCGCCCCGGGCCGATAAGCCGCGCCGGACCGCCCGTGGCATGATGCAGACGGTTGCGAGCGCCAATCTCTGAATCGCGGCATCCCGGTTCGAGCATGGGATTCATGACCGCGACGGCGGCGAACTGCTCGGGATTCGCGAACGCAATTTTCAGCGCTCCATACCCGCCCATGGACATTCCCGTAATCACGGTCGTGTTTCGATCGCCTCCCACATTGCAGGTCGCGCGCAGGTGAGGTATGAAGTCTTCCGTCAGGAATGATTCCCAGCGCACGCCCTGCTCAGGGTCTTCGACGTAATAGCTCATCCCCGCGCTGGGCGTGGCGCAGACTATGCGAGCGAGCGATCCCTCCGACCACCACGCATCGAACAAGGGCTGACAATCAATCAAACTCTGCCGGCTGCTGCCGCCGCCCATCAGTACGACACAGAGTGGAAGAGGGCCGGAGCCGTGATAGCCCGGCGGAGTGATGACCGCGTAGGGTACCGCTTCAGGGAGGTGGCCGGAAGACAATTCCGATAACTCGACATTCGATGCCATGGCGGCCAGCATTATCTCGTCATGGCGACTAAAGAAACAATCTAGTAAGGCCCGTGATAAAATGCGACTTCCACGGATAGCCATGTGGCACGGGGACTCTTGCCCGCGATTTTGTGTGTGCGCGGGCTACCCCGCCGGCGAAGCTACAAGCCTCTGTTTCTCTTGGGAGCCCCCAAACCTTCGGTGAGTAGTTAAGCTCGACCACGGAGCAGCCCAGGAAAAAGTGAATGGATAAAGGTCTGGACTGCCCCGGTTCGGCCCCTTCTTGACGAGGCCTCCTATGACTCGGGCCCGGTTTTCCCCAGGATCCTTTATGCGTTCCGCTTCAGATGCTCTTCAAATCTGTCCAGGTAACGTTTCACTACCTCGCCGGCTTCTTTCTCGGTGCCTGCAGAACCTTCTATCATGAGCATCCGATCCGTAGCTTGTCGGATAATCGTGTACCGGAAGCGCACCGAAGCGTGCCGGTTAGGAACCCGCACCGGGTTGATCACGGCAATGTAGGGCCCGCGTTCGATTCGCATGTAGGTTCTCTTTGCACCCCAACAACCACCCTCAACTCGCTTCAGAACAAGCCATCGACTATCACGAAGCTGCCCGCTGCAGATTGCGTTTTGGTTCGTGTTCGTTGTCTTTCTTGATCCCGTAATCGCTCTGTTCCCACTCGCAAATCGCCCTTTGCACTTCGTGCAGCAGCAAGACCTTCTTTTTAGGATCGCTCTCGGCGAAGGCTCTTCTGTACAACTCGCTGAAATCAACGGATGTGATGGTATTCATTGCCTTCAAACTCCCGCCCCGTAAAAGCTATAGCCGTGCTGTGGATTCAAGCTGCGGAGCAGGCGCACGCTAATGCCACAGAGCCGACGTCGCCATTTCTGTCGAGGAAAAGAACGCAAAGCTCATCGGAAGGAATGCTCTTGCGGACATGCAGGAAACATCCCTGCCATTGCGCTCGACGAACCACGGAGGCACGCGACTGGTACATACAAACCCCCCGGGGTGATTACACGCACTGTCGCTCGAACAGCAGTAAATGTCAAGAATAATGACAACCTGAGGAGGTAAATTTATGTAAATTCATAATTAATCGACTAGTTATTCGATATCCGCCTCTATTTTCCACAACTTACACCCAGCCAGGCATGTCGAGAGCCAGCTATACCTCCTTAACACTTGTCTGCAGCGGCGCCAAAATGGTATTTACGTCGTGCGCCCTTCGCCAGAGAGGGAAGAAATTTATGAAGCTCCTGGCAATCGCGGTCCTTCTGAGTGTCACTCTTGTTTCTACCGGCTCTCCGAATGCCGATGCCCCCACCGGATTCGACAACAAAAGCAACGGCATGGTAGACGACGCTACTCACCAGGCCGATCAAGCAAAATTCGATGAAACCGAAGGCGTAGCCGACGGCCTTGGGCCTCTTTACAACGCGCAATCCTGCCGCGAGTGTCATCAGAACCCCACTTCCGGCGGAACCAGCCAGGTTGCCGAATTGCGCGTCGGCCATCAGGGAGCCGATCACATTTTCCATAATCCGGAAATCCCGATCGCGGACGGAGCGGAAATCATCAAAGGCCGCACTCTGGTGAATGATCGCTCGATCTGCCCAAGTGCAGCCTTCCCCGACACTTCAGTCCAGGAGCATGTCCCTGACACCGAGAACGTCCGCACCAATCGCATGTCCCTTGGTCTCTTGGGCGATGGCTTCGTCGAGGCGGTCGCCGACGAGACTCTGCTGGCGCTCGCCAAGAAACAATGCGAAGAATCCCACCACAAAATCTGCGGACAGGCGATTTATGTGCCCATCGTCGAGGCTCCCGGACAAACCGGCATCGGGCGCTTCGGATGGAAGGACCAGCACGCCAGCCTGCTCTCATTCGCGGGAGATGCCTACCTGAACGAAATGGGAATCACCACCCGCCTTTTTCCCGATGAGGTGACCAAGCTCTGCAACACCGCTCAAGAGCCCAACGACCAACCCGATTCCGACGGCTTGGACGACCTCGATCATTTTGCCCGCTTCATCCGCGCTTCCAAAGCACCCGCCCGCGACGCCAAGCTGGCGGACAGCGATTCAGCCAAGAAAGGCTCCAAGGTGTTTGACCAGATTGGCTGCGCTGCCTGTCATGTGCGCACCTTGACCACGGCCGCAGCCGGCACAAAGATCGATGGCGGCACGTTTACCATTCCCGACGCGCTGGGAGGGAAAACCTTCTATCCGTATTCCGACTTCCTGATGCACAACGTCGGGACCGGCGATGGGATCGTTGTCCCGATGGTGGAGCATTACGGGGTCAGAATGTATCAGACTCAGTGGAGAAATTTTTCGCCGCAACACTTTCAAAATGCTCAGAACAAACTGCGCACCGCGCCGCTATGGGGCGTCCGCTTCCGCAACCATCTGATGCACGACGGACAATCTAACACCCTGCGCGACGCCATTCTGCGTCATCGCAAGGAAGCCCGCGAGGCGGCTAAACGCTTCAAGCGCCTGTCTGCCGCCGATCAGCAGGCCGTTCTCGACTTCATAAACTCGTTGTAACTGTGTGGCCGCGGACATTCTTGTCCGCGCTTTTTCTGTGTGCCGAGCACGTTCGACAACTTGAGGGTGAAAGTCCCTTTGACAGCCTGATGGAGGTGAAGTCATAGCGAAACGCAAGGGTGAAATAACACTCGCCGCGAGGCGGGGCCTGAAAGAAGCGTGGAGCAAAGA
>DASQIH010000271.1:0-3010 GCA_035631655.1 Terriglobales bacterium | reverse complement strand
CTAGATATCCGTCGCTCAGGCTGTCCTGAGCATTCGCCGAAGGCGGATAAGCTTCGGTATTGAGCTTGAATAATTCGATCGCATCCTCTTTATTGCCCGTCTGCAGCCGGTCGTAGCCCAGCAAATTCATCGGATACCGGTAGTTGATGGGCGACAATCAAAACTCCCCGATGGGAAAGAATGATTGACGCCGGACAGGTAGTACCTCTCCACGGCAGCTCCTGCATCCTGCATCGCTGTTATTCGATTCCCCGAAGCCTTAGAAGAGCGTTACCGCGAGCTTCCTATAGGGATTAACGGAAAGCTCACTCCAGCCTGCCTAGCCGGGTGCTTCGACCCAATCGCCGACAAATGAGAACTGGGGATGGCGCCATGAGAATTCTTGTGACCACGAGGGCCGACTTGTTTGAGGAACGAAAACGACAACATCTCGAGCGCGGCTAGCGAATTGAGGATGAGCGGCCGATACCGATCAACGGGCTTTGCTCTTTCGTCGCCGTAAGAGATATGCCCGCTTCAGGCGCATTGGACTGAACTTGCCGAACTGGTAGAGCAGGCGCTCAACGGAAAACGCGGTTCGTACGGTGATCGCTGACGGCTCAGGTGTGGGTTGACAAGATTGAGTTGTTTCTTAGGGGTACTGGCTCGCCTGGCTCCGAAGGCCGAACTACCGTGATCTCTCCTGAGGCACGTGGCTCTTGCAGATCCCTTCCCAGCCTTGGATGTACGGCGAGCCGAAATTTCAGTGAACGAGGAGGTTTCCCTATGAGCGGACCCAATGGCCATGTGCACGAAAACAGTACGTCTATAGCGGTCGCATCCCCTGCCGTCTCAGGAACGACAGCGGTGCCTCAGTTCTCAGCCGAGAGAGTCAAAGAGCTGGTCGCGGCATTGGAAGTGCCTTTTCCTCCCTCCCTGATCGAGTGGAGAGTCACCAACACAACCAAGAACCAGCAGCCTGTCCGCGGCCAGATGATCCCGTACGCCGACCAAAGGGCCTACACAGATCGCTTGAATGCGCTGTTCACGCCGGCGGGCTGGACCCGGAAGTACACCATACACACCAGTGCTAATTTCGAGCGGAGCAAGGACCAGAAGATTGTCGCGAAAGTGCTGGTTACTTGTGAGGTGACCATCTTCGGTCTAGGATCGCATTCCGCCACAGGAGAAGAATGGGCCGACAATGACAACGCTGGCACGGGTGCGGAAGCCCAGGCGTTCAAGCGGGCCTGCTCTTGCTTTGGTCTCGGACGTTATCTTTATTATTTCATGGGAACGTGGGTTGACCTGGACGACAGAAAACGACCCGAGACGGTACCGCAACTCGCTGGCTGGGCGACACCGGAGGGATGGCTGCAGGGTCTCCGGCCCGGCCGGGAAGGGAATTCCACATCGTCCGAGCGGACGGGTGCCAGTACTGGTGATTCTCGTCAGAATTGCAACGCCGCGACCGCAGAAACCGGCGCCGTGATTCGCGACATCGAGCGGATGGAACAGGTAGTGGGGAAACGCATGTACCGCGGGCTGCTGAAGGCTCTGGCGAGAGTCTGGAATCCCAAAGACATTCGAGACCCGGCGGTTCAGCAGAAGGTGCTGGCGCATATGCAGGCGGCGCAACGCGGATTGCGCCGAGCTCAGGCCGCACGGGACAAAGCCGGTTTGGCAGCTTTCGCCGCAGTTCTACAGCGCTTGAAACTGAGCTCGTTTGACCAGGTGGACAATCTCAAAACGCTCCAGGAAATTGTGGCGAAGCTCGAGGAGACCGCAGCCCGGACCAAGTCGTGAGGTTCCCGCCAGCGGAATTGCCATCTCTCATGGCCGTTCCGGAAGGCCCGGCAAACAGCGCACCGCGGTGATCCGACCCCACAAAGCGTTACAATGCCATCGCTGTGAAATCGCTAAGAGCGGGCTCCAGGACAACGGCCTGCACCGAATAGCTGACCATATTGAGTCAGCCCCAAAGACATCAGATTCTTACACGAAGCGCAGGTGCTGAATCCATCCGCGCGCAACAACGTTTGGAACAACGGTAAAGGTTGGGGAGTCTATAGTAAATAGAAATTGATGTGCGTGCCCTTGCAGCCCCCACAGGAGGACGCGTTTGAAATCCCATCTTCGCCTAATCTCCTCATTCCTGCTGCTGACCGCACCGTTCACTCCAACCCTCCTGGGACAGACGCCCGAAGAAGAACTTCGACTTGGGGTTCAGGCTTACAAGAGCGCCAGGTTTGAAGAGGCGATCCAACACTTTGAGAAGTGTGTTGCGATCGCTCCGGACAACCCTAAAGCCCATCTGTACCTCGCGACAGCCTACGCGCAGCAGTACATTCCCGGCGTTGACATTCCCGAGAACGACCGGTTGGCGGAGTTGGCTATTGCGCAATACGAGTTGGTGCTGGTGGGCCATCCCGATCCTGAAGCAAGAATCAACAGCGCCAAAGGAATCGCCTACCTCAACCTACAAAGGAAGAAGTTCGAGGAGGCCAAGAAGTTCTACCGCATGGCGTCGGACTTGGGCCCAGACGACCCAGAGAACTACTACTCCATCGGTGTAATTGACTGGACAGCTTCGTATGCGCCACGCATGGAAGCGCGCGCCAAACTCGGTCTGAAGCCTGCCGCTTGGCTCGGTGCGCGCGACAAGGGCGTCTGCAGAGAAATTCGAGGCCAAAACAGCCCAACCGTGCAGGAAGGCATCGACAACCTGAACAAAGCGCTTGAGCTTCGTCCCGACTACGACGACGCCATGGCTTATATGAACCTGATGTATCGTGAACGCGCCGATATTCAGTGTGACGATCGTGCCGCTCACGACGCGGATCTGCGCACTGCAGATGAGTGGGTCGACCGGACCATGGCAACAAAGAAGGCAAAAGCAAAAGCGGACAGAAAGGGGCGAAAGGTCAAGGGTGGAGTGGTCGATCCGCAATAAGACCTCGCAGCGCCTCATGGTCTTGCCGAGGCTGGTAGAAGCTGGAAGAGCATTGATCATGTCCGTGTCGCTTTCCCG
>DASQIH010000270.1:0-4026 GCA_035631655.1 Terriglobales bacterium | reverse complement strand
ACGTAACCCCTTGCCGATCCGCCGAGTCTCAGTGGCGGCAGGTTTAAGGGTGACCTGCGATTTGCGCGATGGCTCGGATCGCAAGCTAGGAGCAGAATTCGCTCCTCGAAACGAACCTGCCCAAACTCACCTCCGAGAGGTGTTCAGTGACTAAGACCAGACTTAGTGTGACGAACCCTTGCAGGCTATTTCACTGCCTGCGGGTTTCTTTATTACCATATTATGAGCAATTGAACGAGCCGCATCGAGAACCGCCGACTTCGTCACGACTCTCGCTCCTCCAGACGCGTCATACACCACGCGCATATAAGGTGCGCATGAGGGGCAGAACCAGTAGTACTCGACGCCCTTGTCTGGCAGCTCGATGAGAACACCTCGCCCTCGTGCAAATACAGGAACTCAGCGCCACAGTCTGGATTGGCACAGAAACTAAGCATCAGTCCTCCTGACTTGATTGGAGGCTGGAAGGGTGAATTACCGTTTGCTGGGCCTCAACCCCGATTGAGGCCTGCCAGAAGTGAGAACGCACCGGGTGTAACTTTCCTCTTCATCTCAGCGGTTTTCGATCCGGGTCTCGGTCTCGCTCCTGATGAGGTCAAGGGGGTCGGCTACACTGGATAGTTTTTCTTATACACCCGAACGGCGTCTGCTTTCAGATAAGGGCAACTTTTCATTGAGTGGCGCTTTCCGCGTTTAAACGAGGATGCTACCCTAGCGAAAGAGAAGTATTGATAACTATGCGTTCCTAGCGGTATGATGGCACCATGAAAAGTTCTAAAAAGTCTGCGGCAGCCGCACTGTTGGGCCGCCTAGGGGGAAAGGCAAGAGCCAAGAACCTCAGTCCCGAGCGGCTTTCCACGATCGGCAAGTTGGGCGTCACCAATCGCAACCAAAAACTCAGTGCGGCGGACCGCAAGCGAATTGCGAAACTTGCTGCTGAAGCACGATGGCGGAAAAAGGGGTGAGGGAAGGGGGAATCGTGTTTCACTTGACTTGGATCGAAATCTTGTTCGTGGTGGTTATGGTGATCGTCATCGCGGCTCTTTTCGCAAGTCTCTCAGAACGTCTGTCGAGACCTAGCAAAAAAAGGAGGCGACAAGGTGACTAAGCTACCGGCACCAATCATGACAGAAGAGGAAGTCGAGCGAGCGATTCGCTGCCACCCGGCAACACCGCGAGCGTCATCCGGTGAGAGATGGCCGTGAAGATCCATGACTGGACCCGGGAGGAACGCAGTTCGCTCACCGTCAGGAGTAGGAGAATGATCGCCCCGGCTACCCGCAGCAATGCCCGATGAACTCGCCAGCTCCGGAGCCTTAATGCAACAAATTCGAAGGGGCCAGTAGAGAATGTCCTTGATACCGCGAGGCGAGATCCGGAGGACAACGCCACAACATCCCCCACAGCTACTCCTTTATTATACGACCAAGGGTGGTCTCACAGAGTGGGCGCTCATGAGCTGCAACTTAGCACGGAACCTTGCGCAGGAGCTCTGTTTCTTAGCAGGACAAATCTAGTTTATAACACAGTAGTACTAGGCGATAGGTAAGAAGGCGGCTTGGCTTCCAACTTTGTCGAGGGATTCGGGAAGATGGATGGGCTGAACAATTATAGGTGCCAACCAGCAAAACAGAACCTTCTCTGGTTCCCCTTGACGGATGGAGATTGCAGACTGCGAAAAAAGAAACTACCGTGTTCAATCTGGGAGCTTCGTACACGCTCACAATGAGAGAATCGCGGTGCCCACAAAGCGGATCAGCTGCTCACTGGCTTTAGGACAACCGCCCTCGCTACTCTCGATTTGTTCGTCCAAACTGTGAAACATGGCTCTTGACTCCATCGCTATTTGCAACGTTGAACTAAGTCTCAGTCTGCCTACGTCACTTCGCTTCAATGACGCAGTACTCGCCAAGCTTGTCCCTGATTTCCGAATTGGCTGACCTTCGATAGATGTCGACGTTTGCACAATCGTAAATCCCACGGTTCTTGGGAAGACGGACCATCAAGTAGCTTCCCGGTTCCAGGACCGTACAACCCGAAATATCCTTGTTGCAGCGTAACTCAAAAGCCTTTCTCCCCTCCTCGGCTGTAAGGATTACGACACCATTGGTTACTTCGCTGCTGCTCACTGTGATTATCTCCACCTCACGCTGTTCCTGTGCCAACTGCTCCACTGAGTCAACGAGAAGGAACAGAAGGAGCGTGACGAAGAGAATGACACCTTTCTTCATAAGCCACCTCCCACTACAGCAATTCCGCAACTGGGCGGACGGTTGTCAGGGCAGCATGGCATTGAGCGTATCGGGAGCTAGTACAGCCGGAAATTGACCTCCACGTTGACTTGCACGGCTACCGCGATTCCGCCCTTGCGGCCTGGTTCGAACCTCCACTGCCGGATTGCTTCGATTGCCTTTTCATCAAGACCCATACCCAAGGATCGGTAAACGCGAATGTCATGCGTGCGCCCGTCGACCCCCACGATCACCCACAAGACAACCGTGCCTTGGAACTTCGCTTTGCGCGCTTCGTCGGAGAACTCCGGATCCGGAGCGTAGATGACACGAGGAGCCGTGACCCCTCCGCCAACACGATAGGGGCCTCCCCCAATGCCCCCTCCCCATCCCGGACCTACGCCCGGCCCACGTCCTGAACCGACGCCACCGCCGCTGCCCGAACCAATGCCACCGCCTGAGCCTGTCCCGCTGGAAGGTGGGCCCAGAATCGAAGAAAGGGGATCCCCTAACGGGCCTGTCTGTGGCATTGCCAGGTGGATATCCGGGGGCACAACCACAGTCGGTTCAACTGCCAGCTTGGGATTCTCGTTGCGGATCACCACTGTCGGAGGAGCTAGTTGTTCCCAAGCGAAACGAGGTAACACTCCCTTGGAGGCCGCCAACTTGTCACGGTCGCCTCCACCGCCACCTCCTCCAGCTTTGGAGGCCGACGGAGGCAAGGTGTAAGGACTGACTTCCGTGACAATGCCAATGACCTGCTGGCGAATCTCATGGCGATGTGCGGCCACAAACCTACCGGACGCCAACAGCAACATGATTGCCAGCACGTGGCCCAGGAAGGAGAGAACAAATGTGCTCCTCCGGGTCCTGTATGCTCCGTAGCCCTCGCCAAAGAGTGTGGGTAGGACTACGGGCTCGCTTGCGAACCGTAGCCGAACTCGGCGCAAGGCCAAGCTTGACATTTCGGCCTCCAACGCCAGGCCGATCTTCAAAACCAACTCTTCCCTCTAATATGTTAGTCCGGTTCCCGATCCCTCGCAGTGATTGCGCGCACGTCGGGTATTAAGCCAACAACGAACCCAGGCAGTCTGGAGATTCGCTCTGGGTGCGGTTAGGCGCGGGGTGGTGTGTGGAGCTGTGGAGTTGATCACGGATTCCCCTGGGCAGCGTTGGAGGTATCACCACTGCCGGTGACCTCGGTCCTACCTGAATATGCACGCCACGGCATAGGTTGAACCTGAGATCTGCTGGCTGAAGTTCGAGGGTCTGGTATGACAGTCATCTTGAATGACGTGCAGAGCCGCGCGGCAGGTACGTTAGCGGTGTTAGACGGGCATTCGCTGACCATCGAGGACGTTGTGGCGATCGCTCGCAATCGCCGGCCGATTGAGCTCCAGCCGGATGCGATTGTCCGCATCAACAAATGCCGCGATCTTCTGGAACGAAAGATCAAGGCGCGGGAAATCATGTACGGGGTTAACACCGGGATCGGCGAACTCTCCGAGGTGGTCCTTACACCGGAGCAGGTCGAGAAATATCAGAGATACCTGCTCTACTCTCATGCCGCTGGCTGTGGCGAGCCTTGTGCCGAGGAGGATGTTCGGGCCGCGATGCTCTCTCGCCTCAACAGCCACTGTTGGGGCCACTCGGGGATCAGGCTGGAGATCGTCAAGACGCAAGTGGAGATGCTCAACCGCGGTGTCACGCCGGTCGTGTGCCAGAAAGGCTCAGTGGGAGCCTGCGGCGACCTCTCCCCAATGGCGCAGATGGCGCTGACCCTGATGGGCGAAGG
>DASQIH010000269.1:0-32524 GCA_035631655.1 Terriglobales bacterium | reverse complement strand
TCCCGATTCGTGCACGACAAAAGCAACACACGCACCATGCCGTAGAATGGCTTTGCTGGAGGCGCCAGTGGCGCCACGAGGTTTTTGCGCATGGACATGAGCTGGGTCACAGGGCGGATTGCGGTGGGCGGGGGGATCTGGAACAGTGCAAACATGGCGGAGGTCGCCCGATCCGGAGTGACCCACATCATCGACATGCAGATCGAGTTCGACGACACGGCACTGGCTGAGCCCCATGGAATTCAGGTGTTGTGGAATCCGGTGGACGACGATTTCCAGCCTAAACCTGAGAAAGTTTTCTGGCGGGGCATCGCCTTTGCGCAGGCGGCATTAGATGAACCGGAGACCAAGCTGCTGATCCATTGCGCGGCAGGCGTACACCGTGCCCCGATGATGGCATTGGCCCTGCTGTGTTCTCTCAGTTGGAACCTGGAGCAGGCGATGGACCTGATTCAGACCCGACGCCCGGTCGTCGATTTTCCTGAGGTGTACGTGAGCAGCGTGGAAAAGTTTCTTCAGCAACAAGCCTCATCGAGGAGATAGGTTTCGAGCCGGGTGCCAGTTTCTTCTATTGGGAAATCCAGAACAGCCAACTTGTGATTCAATTTGCACAGGCGTGGGCTTAGGCTAAGCCGTCCACCCGAGTGCGATTGTGAACCGGCTTCCGATCAAGATTGGTAAATCCCTCAGAAGCAGCTGTGGGTGGCTGGCATTTGTGGAGGATTCATGGTGAAAGCGCACCACCGGACAAGGTGTTTCCTCGGCTTGGCGTCAGGAATGATGCTTGCTGCCGTGCTCTCGAAAGGCCAAACGCCAGCGACAACCACAATTGCAGACGTAGTGTACCGCGCCGATGGCACGCCGGCGAGCGGCGTACTGCTGATTTCATGGCCATCGTTCAGCACTGCCGATAATAAGCCGGTGGCGGCGGGAACCAAGAACGTGGTCCTCGGTCCGCAAGGAACCTTCAGTGTAGATCTAGTTCCGAATTCAGGGGCAATTCCGGGCGACAGCCTATAGCGTGCCCACACCACTGTAAACAAATCCTTACTTGGGATCCTGAGCGAAGCGAAGGATCTATGCAATTCGCTTCTGCGGATGGAATGCAAGGCTCACTTCGCTCAGGCTACAAATCAACGCAATTTTCTGGTCGGAAGTTTGATACGCACTCACTTCTTAACGGAGGATTTATGAATTTCTTGTCAAAGCTGTTGCGGGGCATGGCCTTCGTACCCGCCGCGGTTCAAGGGATCGAAGGCCTGTTCGGCAGCCGCTCAGGATTGGAGAAAAAAGAGGCCGCCTTGTCCTTCGTCTCTGCAGCTCTGTCTTTTTCTGAGGCGGTTGCCGCCAAGGACATTGCGGACGAAGCGAAATTCCGGGACGGTTTGTCAAAAGTGATCGACGGCACCGTGCAATGTTTAAATGCGTCAGTCTGGATGAAGAAGGTAACCTGACCTTTGTGGGCCTTGGGTCTTTGCCCGGGCAGGCGGGTCAAAGACCCGCCTCCACACTGCTCTTCCTATCCGATCTCCTCGCTCCAGCTCTCCAGCGTTTTCTTGAGGAGGGCCATGAACTGGTCAGCGACCGCGCCGTCGATCACGCGGTGGTCGTACCCGAGCGTCAGGTGGACGAGCGAACGGATGGCGATGGAGTCATTGCCTTGGGTATCGGTGACGACCACAGGTGCTTTGGCAATTCCCCCAACCCCCAGAATCGCTACATTCGGCTGATTGATGATGGGCAGCCCGAAAACCGCGCCAAAGCTTCCCGGATTGGTGATGGTGAAGGTCGAGCCCTGGATCTCATCGGGCATGAGACGCTTGTTCCGCGCACGTTCACCAAGGTCAGTAATACCCCGCTGCAGGCCGAGGAAATTTTTCTCTTCCGCGTTCTTCAGCACCGGCACTATCAAGCCCCAATCGAGTGCCACCGCGATCCCCACGTTAATGTTGCGGTGATAGTGAATGTTGTCACCCTCAAGGGAGGCATTGATGATGGGGAATTGCTGAAGTGCGATGATCGCCGCCCGCACGAAAAACGGCATAAAGGTCAGGCGAGCACCGTAGCGTTGCTCGAAGCTGTTCTTCAGCTTGTTACGTAAGTTGACGATGCGCGTCATGTCCACTTCGAACAGGTTGTGAACATGAGCGCTGGTTCTACGCGACTCCACCATGCGCTGAGCAATGATTTTGCGCATTTGCGTCATCGGAACGACTTCGCCCGGGATCGCAACAGGAGCCACCGCCTGAGCTGTGGCGGCACCGGAGGCGGCCACCCCCGGACGAGTCGGGGCGGCCACAGGCCCTTTCTCCAGAAATGCCAGGACATCCTGCTTGGTGATGCGCCCGCCCAGTCCGCTGCCCGGCACTTGGGAAAGATCGAGGTTATTGTCCCGGGCGATGCGCCGTACCAGGGGTGACGACCGCACCCGTTCTTCTTCTCGTTCTTGCGGAAATTGCAGCACCGTTTCCTTGTGCTCGGCGACGGCCTCACTGGGCCTTGCTTCTGTCTGAGGCGCCGCACGTGGTGGCGTCAGCTTCGGCGGGGGTGCGGTTACGGCTTTGCGCTCGGCAGGCTGGGCGGCGGGAACTGCTGCCTTTGACGGAGGTGACGCCTTTTCAGGAGCCGCCGCCGCCGCGGCTTCGCCTTCGGCTGCGATACTCGCCACTACAGTATTCACCTGCACCGTCGTGCCTTCAGAGACTTTGATTTCCTGGAGTACGCCCGACGTCGGAGAGGGAATTTCAGCATCTACCTTGTCGGTGGAAATCTCGAACAGTGGCTCATCGCGTTGCACTTTCTCTCCGGGCTTTTTCAACCACTTGGTGATAGTGCCTTCGACAATCGATTCGCCCATCTGGGGCATGATCACATCAGTCGGCATAAGTTCCTTCCGCTCTGATCATAATTTCACCCGTAATCCGACCGTTCATTATATAAGCAGATTCGACTGGTAGAGACGCGGCTTGCCGCGTCTCCAGAGCGCTAGTGGCTCTCATGATGATGTCCCTCGTGAGACTCGCCCGACGGCTCCGGCGATACACCAAACGATTTCTGCCAGTAGTCCTTTGCGCCGGGCGGCAGCTTCTCGACATGCGAAAGGAAGCCGGTGACCTTCCACAAATCCTGTTCGCTTAAGGCCTTGCCCCAGGCAGGCATGCCGGTATAGCGAATGCCGGTGCGGATGGCGTAGAAGATGTGCCACTCCGGATCATCCAGCGGCTCGAGAACCAGCTGTGGCGGGGGCGGATAAAAACTACGCTCTAGGGGACTGCGCTTCTTGTCCAGCGTTCCGTGGCAAAGAGCGCAGTTCATGGTGTAGATCTTCATACCATCGATTAAGTTGGCTTCAGTCGCCGGCACCGGATTGTTGGCCCGCGGCGCATGCCGCTCCATCGAGGTATCAAAGGCGCCGGTGGAGAGCCAGGTCTCGAGTTTGCCGGGAGCTGCGTCCGCATTGGTAGGCAGGAAGCCCAGCAGCGCCATCCCCAGCCCAAACAGAACCAGCACTACCAGGGTGAAGATTACCCCCAGAATAAAGTTCCGCATGGAACCTCCTATTTGCCGCAGGCATCCCACTGCGATATATAAAGCCCGGGCGACTACGCTAGTAGGCTTTGAGCCGACGCGATTCCCGCACTACATCACTCACCTTGGGCAGGAAATACTCTTCCTGCGGCGGCGAGAAAGGAACGGGCGTATCCAGGGCGGTGATGCGAACAATCGGTCCGTCCAAGTCGTCAAAAGCCTCTTCGTTGATAATGGCACTCACCTCGCCCGCAATTCCGCCGGTTCGAACGTCTTCGTGCAGCACGATCACCTTGTTCGTCTTGCGGACAGTCTCGCCGATGGCTTGCCGGTCCAGAGGGGATAAGGTGCGCAGGTCGAGAACTTCCAAGTCGATTCCCTCTTTGGCCAGGATCTCGGCAGCCTCCAAGGCAACGTGGACCATGGCGGCATAGGTAATAACGCTCAGGTCCCGGCCCTCGCGGGCAACGCGAGCTTTCCCGAGCGGCACAACATAGTCGTTATCCGGAATGTCTTCTTTGATGCGCCGATAGAGGTACTTGTGTTCGAAAAAAACCACCGGGTTGTTATCGCGAATGGATGCCTTGATGAGTCCTTTCGCATCGTAGGCACTGGCCGGGCAAACGACTTTCAGCCCGGGAGCATGCGTAAACCAGGCCTCGGGATTCTGCGAATGAAAGGGACCGCCATGGACGTTGCCCCCACTCGGCCCTCTTATTACTAGCGGCGCAGGCGCTCCCCAGCGATAGTGCGCCTTGGCCACCATGTTTACGATCTGGTTGAAGGCGCAACCGATGAAGTCCATGAACTGGAACTCAGCGACCGGACGGAGTCCTGTAAGAGAGGCGCCGAAGGCAGCTCCCACGATTGCCGACTCGGCAATCGGCGTGTCAATCACTCGTTGCGGACCAAAACGATCAATGAAGCCTTCCGTAACTTTGAAAGCGCCGCCGTAAATACCAATGTCTTCGCCCAGGCAGAAGACGCTGGGGTCCCGTTCCATTTCCTCCCAGATGCCTTGGCGGATGGCTTCCAGATAAGTGAGTGTCGGCATAACTGAGTTAGGTATACCCGCTACTTGTCATCCCGAGCGAAGGCTTCAGTCGTTTGCTGCGCGAACGGCTTCGCTCCTCGGGATGACAAAACTATTTCAAATGCACGGCCGCATCTTTCTCTTTTGGAGTGGCGGACGTGGATTTGGTTACAGCAATTTTCGGCACACGGTACTTTGGCTTGATTTCATGGCATCCCGGCTCGCAATACACTCCCGGAGCAGCCGTTTCCGGAGCAGGCATCGGTGAAGCGACCGCGAATTCCCGGTCAGCGTCCAGCTCTTTCTCCACGCCCGCGATCAGTTTTTCGTTCTCTTCGGCGGTGAGCCACTTCTTATCCAAAAGATACTTTTCCACACGGGTAATGGGATCCCGTTTGCGCCAATACTCGAAGAGCGGCTTAGGCACGTATTCAGCAGCGTCGTGGATGGCATGGCCTTTCATGCGCATCATCTTGGCTTCAATCAGAGTCGGCCCCTCTCCACGGCGTGCACGCTCGCAGGCTTCATGCGCAGCGTCGTAAACCTGGCAGGCGTCGGTGCCGTCCACAATCACGCCCGGAATACCGTAGGCAATTGCCCGCTCAGCCAAGTCCTTGACGCAGAATTGCATATCGCACGGCGTGGAATATCCCCAGAGATTGTTCTCGACGAATAGCACCAGGCCGAGCTTCTGCACGGCAGCAAAGTTCAGGCCCTCGTAAGTAACTCCCGTGGACTGGCCGCCATCCCCGATATAAGTCATCACCGCGATGTTGCGTCCCTGCAGCCGCGCACCCAAGGCAACTCCTGCCAGAACTGGAATCAAATCACCTAGAGTTGAAATAGGCGCCACCACATTGCGTTTCTGAATGTCGCCGAAATGCGACGATGCATCCCGGCCTTTGGTGGGGGAACCAGCCTTCGCCATGTACTGCATCATGATGTCGCGAGCCGAGAAGCCGCGCACCAGCAGGGATCCCTGATTGCGAATCATGGGCCCCATCCAGTCATCTGGACCGAGTGCGTAGGCTGACGCACAGGAGCAGGCTTCCTGCCCGAGACCGAAGTAAACCCCGCCTACCACTTTGCCCTGCTTGTAAAGATTCTCGAGCGCCGCTTCCATGCGACGGTTCAGCAGCATCCAGCGGTAGATCTCGATGCACTGCTTCTTATCGAGGTATTTTGATTCCCGGATCGGTGGGACCGGAGCGCTGAGATAGCCGCTTACCTGGTAGCGGACCTCATCTCCGACGCGCACCTGCTTCAGCGCGAAAATTGGCTTTTCGAGGCGATAATCAAGGATGGTGTAGGTGCGCTGACCAGAAGCAGGGAAGTGTGGCACACGCGTACCGCGTCCGTTCGAGCCTGCCGTCCTTGAGGAAGTCGCCTGTTTCTTTATCTTCTTCTTTGCCATCGTCCGAAGTTGTCGAACGGTTCCGAAGCTATCGTTTCACGCCCAGGACGTCTCTTCTTCTTTGTGCAACTTGCGTAATTCTGCCGGCGGCCTCATCGGCACACCGACGGCATTACCGGTCAATTCCTCCAGCGTGTCCACCGTTGCGATCTCGCTGCCGAACACGTCTCCGAAGTTTCGTGATACTGCTTTGGCAACTTCATCTAAGGATATGTTCCTGCCCAACTGCTTTTGCATTGACGTAACCGGCCTAGAGCTGATGCCACAGGGAATAATTAGGTTGAAATAGTCGAGATCGGTATTCACATTCAGGGCGAAACCGTGGGAAGTGACTCCCCGCGAGATGTGCACGCCGATGGCGGCAATCTTCGCCTGGCTACTGCTCATTGGGGAATGGGTCTCGGACCGGTCTGGGCGGGTCAAAGACCCGCCGCCACACGTCCATACTCCGGTCAAGCCCTTCACCCGTTCGGTGTTGATACTGAATGCGGCACAGGTTCGAATCAGGACCTCTTCCAGGCGGCGAACAAACTCAACTGCCCCCAAATTCTTCCTTTGTGGATCCGATGACACGAAGCCATGCAGATCAAAGATCGGATAAGCAACGAGCTGTCCGGGACCGTGGAAAGTCACATCACCGCCGCGGTCGCATTCAAACACTTCCACGCCGCGTTTCGCGAGCTGCTCTGCCGATGCCAGAACATTGGCGGCCTTGGCGTTGCGCCCCAACGTGATCACCGGCGAGTGCTCTAGAAGGAGCAATACATCCCCGACTCGGCGTGCTTTCCGCATTTCTACGAGTCGCTGCTGCAAACGCAGACCGGTTGCGTAATCAATAGTCCCGAGCTGCACGATAGAAATCACTTCGCCTCGATCTATTACGCGTTAATTGCCAACCCATACACGCTGTTGGATGCGTCGAGCATGGCCTCGGCCAGGGTTGGATGGGCGTGGATGGTCCACATCAAGTCTTCCACCGTCGCTTCCAGTTCCATGGCAGTAACTGCCTCTGCAATCAACTCGGTTGCCTGTGGTCCGATGATGTGCACCCCAAGGATCTCGCCGTATTTGGCATCGGAAACAATCTTGATAAAGCCCTCGTGCTCGCCCACGATCGAAGCGCGCGAGTTAGCCGTGAACGGGAACTTGCCTATTTTCACGTTGTAGCCCATTTCCTTGGCTCTGGCCTCACTCAGACCGACGCTGCCGATCTCCGGGTGACAGTAGGTACAGTTAGGAATCTTTCGCAGATCGATCGGCTTATCTTCCTTTCCCGCAATCTTGGCGACTGCAACGATCCCCTCCATCGCGCCGACGTGTGCTAGTTGAGGTGTCCCGAGCACGATGTCTCCAATCGCGTAAATTCCCGGCTCCTCGGTCTGCATCCATTCGTTGGTCTTGATGAAACCGCGGTCGGGCTTGATCTTGGTCTTCTCCAGGCCAATGTTTTCGGTGAGCGGCTTGCGGCCCACGGCAATCAGGATTTTTTCTGCCTCGATGGTCTGCTGCTTGCCGTCGGCCGTGACCTTCACGCTTACGCCATTCTTGGTTTTGTCTACTTTATCCACCTTGGCGCCAGTGAAGAAATTGATCTCTCGTTTGCGGAACACGCGCGCCAGTTCCTTCGAGATATCCTCATCCTCGACCGGCACCAGACGCGGCAACATCTCGAGTACGGTCACTTCCGCCCCAAAGGAGCGGTAAATCGAGGCAAATTCCACGCCCACAGCGCCGGCTCCGACAACCACCAGCGACTTGGGAAGCGCATTAAGAGCCAGAATCTCGATATTAGTGAGGACGCGTGCATCCGGCTCCAAGCCGGGCAGCATGCGGGCCTCCGAGCCTGTGGCTACGATAACGTTCTTCGCCTTAATCGAATTGGTAGCACCGCCTGCAGCAGAAACCTCCACCGTGAAAACCCCGTTCTTCGCAGGACCGGTGACCCGGCCATAGCCCGAAACCGTATCCACCTTATTCTTGCGCATCAGGAACTCGAGTCCCTTGGCGTGTTTTGCGACGATCTTGGACTTGCGCTCCTGGATAGCCGCCCAGTTCAGCTTGCGAGACTCGACTCCCTCGATGCCAAACTCCTTCGCTTCTTTCAGGTGATCCCAGATTTCGGCATTGAACAGCAAGGCCTTGGTCGGAATGCAGCCCACGTGCAGGCAGGTCCCACCTAGCTTGTTGTCTTTTTCGATCAGGCAGGTCTTCAGGCCATATTGCCCGGCGCGGATGGCCGCCGTGTAGCCGGCCGGCCCGCTTCCGATAATTGCCACGTCATAGATGGTTTCCGCCAAAGTCGTGCTCCGTGCTAGATGGAATAGTGGGAGATACCCAAATAGGTGATTCTACGACAGGGAGATTCGATTCGAAAAACGGCTAAGCGAGCAGCTTGGCCGCGTCTTTGGCGAAATAGGTGAGAATGATCTGGGCTCCGGCGCGGCGAATGGAGGTAAGCGATTCCATCATGACTCGCTCACGATCGATCCAGTTGTTGCCGGCGGCCGCCTCGATCATGGCGTACTCGCCCGAGACCTGGTAGGCGGCCAGCGGAACATCGAAGCGCTCTCGCGCCGCGGCGATCACGTCCAGATAGGGCAGCGCCGGCTTGACCATGATCATGTCGGCGCCTTCCTGCAGGTCGAGTTCAATTTCCCGCATGGCTTCCCGGATATTCGCTGGATCCATCTGATAGGAGCGGCGGTCGCCGAACTGCGGCGCAGAATCAGCCGCTTCGCGGAAGGGCCCATAAAAACCCGATGCGAACTTGGCGGCATAGGAAAGTATCGGGGTATTCAGGAACTGAGCCTGATCGAGCGCCTTGCGGATCGCCGCCACCCGGCCATCCATCATGTCGGACGGCGCAATGATATCGATTCCGGCGCGCACCTGGGAAACTGCAGTGCGGGCCAGCAACTCCAACGTGGCATCGTTGACAATCTCGTACTCGGTTACAGTCGAAGGTGGAGGAGCCACAGCCGAGGCCGCCCCGAGAGACTGAGGCGCTCCGGTCGCGCGCACAATTCCACAATGGCCGTGCGACATGTATTCGCACAGGCAGACATCCCCTAGGATGACCAGCTTCGGAATCTCGCGCTTGATGGCGCGGGCGGCTTGCTGAACGATCCCGTCCTCAGCCCACGCCCCGGTTGCTACTTCGTCCTTGCTTTGAGGCAGCCCAAACAAGATGATGGACGGCACACCCAGGGAATAAGCTTCTCGCGCCTCTTTTACCGCCTCATCCACGGAAAGGTTGGACACCCCGGGCATGGAGCGAACTTCTTTGCGCACACCTTCACCTGGACATACGAACATCGGATAGACAAAGGATTCGGGCGTCAGATGAGTCTCGCGCACCATGGAGCGCAGCTGCTCGGTGCGGCGCAAGCGGCGAAGACGAGTAATCGGGAAAGCCATGGTTTCGGTACGGTGAGCGACAAACCCCTCCCCACCACAAGAGATTCTAGCAGACTAGCTGAGAGCAGAATTCGCGAAAAAACCGGATGCAAGTCTCTGCAAACGAACCCCCTGGGGTGTGATCTGCATCACTGTTCCCGGTGCTCTGAAATGATAATGCTCAGCAGTTCGCTACCATTACTTCCGAGAGGTTGAGACTTCCGTAACGGGTGAGCTGACCCGCGTCACTTTTCTGTTTTCAGGCCTGCCAATACACTACGGACAAACGAATGAAATTCGGCCGATACTGGTGGCTCTGGTGTGCGGGGGGATTCTCTCTCGCGTACCTTCTCGTGTCGCTCATCGTTCCACGCAATTTTGGCCTGACCGTTCTCGGTGATATCAGCGCCCCTTCCCTCCTGCTGCTGGCGGCTGCACTCGCGGCCGCGAATGCAGTATCGAGCCGCGGACAGACACGCGCCTTCTGGATCCTGATTGCCGTGGGATTCGCTTTGTGGACGGCTAACCAGCTTGGCTGGACTTACTACGAACTGGTCTTGCGACGGCAGATGCCCGATCCCTATCTGGGCGACATTGTCCTGTTCATTCACATTGTGCCATTGATGGCCGCTGTCGCGCTTCGGCCCCATCGCCCGCAAGCCGAAGGAAAGCTCTATTTCAGCACCCTGAACCTGCTGATGCTGGTTGCCTGGTGGGTGTTTCTGTATGCCTTCATCGTCTTCCCGGATGAATATGTCGTCTTAAACACACTGCTATACAGCCGCAACTATGATCTGCTCTATCTCGTAGGTAACCTGCTGCTGGTAGCGGCTTTCGGGGTCGTAGCCGCGGCCAACCGGGGGGCGTGGAAAAAGATCTATTGGAACATGTTTGCTGCCGGCGCGCTTTACACCGTAGCCGCCGCCATCAACGTAGCCATCGGCCGTCGTCATTACTACACAGGATGCTTCTATGACGTTCCGCTGGTGGTGTCCTTCTGTTGGTTTGTGTGGGTCGCTCTCCTCGCCCGGCGAGAAAAGCCTAGCCCGGGACCTGCTCTGCTGAACGAGGGGCGGTGGATTGCCTTGGCGCCCCGTATAGCCATGCTGGCTATTCTTTCGCTGCCCGCCATGGGACTCTGGGCATTCCTGTTTGACGATTCGCCACTCCCGGTGCGGCGTTTCCGGTTGCTGGTCACTCTTGTCGCTATCCTGGTGCTCGGCGCATTCGTCTTTCTCAAGCAGTACTTGCTCGATCATGAGTTAGTTCGGCTGTTACACGATACTCATCGTAGCTTTGAAAATCTGCAGCGCCTGCAGGTCGAACTCGTGCAGAAGGAGAAATTGGCGGCGTTGGGCCAGACGGTGGCCGGCGCTGCCCACGAGATCAACAATCCCTTAGCCGCCATCCTGGGTTACGCGGACCTCCTCTCCGACAGCGAATCGCTCAGTCCGGAGCAGCTGTCCAGGGCCCGCAAGATCGGGCAACAGGCCCGTCGCACCCGCGATCTGGTCGCGGATCTCCTCAGCTTCGCGCAACAGAATCCGGCGGAAAAGTCTTTGCTGGATATCGGTTCTCTCTTACACAAAGCGATCCAAAGCGAAGCGCTCCTTTTGGATGAGAACCTTCGGCTGGAGACAAGAATTCAGCCGGACCTGCCCCGGATCTCGGGCAACGCCAATCAACTCTTCCAGGCGTGCACGGAAATTATCAGCAACGCAGTTGACTCGCTGAATGAGGTTGGAGGCGGCACACTCGCCATTGCGGCATTCCTGCAGGCCGACGAGATTGTGCTGGAATTTTCCGACACGGGCCGCGGCGTGCGGGAACCGAGCAAAGTTTTCGATCCGTTTTACACCACCAAGCCCATCGGCAAAGGTACAGGCCTTGGGCTGAGCGCCACCTATGGGGTTGTGCAGAACCACCAGGGACATATCACTTGCTACAACAAGTCTCAAGGCGGGGCCCTCTTCGTCGTACGCTTGCCCGTGGCCAAGCAGTCCACAGCAGTAATCGCTGGCAACCCCTGACCTCCGGTGGCCAGGATTCGGTAACATGATTGGCGATGTTGCCGCAGCCCCTTACTCACACCAGCGCCCGGGTTCTCGAATATGAGTCTCTGCGCGAACTATTGCGCGGCTATGCCTCATCTCCGCTGGGCCAGTCACGCGTCAGCGCCCTGGCGCCCTCCACTGATGGCGCATGGATTGAAAATCAGCAGAAGCTGACGACCGATATTCGTGAATTCCGGCGGGTAGGCGGACGATTCGATTTCTCGGGTCTGGTGGAAATCGGCAAGCTCATCGACCAATCGCGCATCGCGGGCTCGGCGCTGGAAACGGGCGAAATCCGCGACATTGTCCTCGTCGTCGATCGCGCCGCGGAATGGCGGGAAATCGCCCTGAAACCGCCCGCCGCCATGAAGAGCGACTGGACCGCGGTCGCAAGATTATCCTCCGCCATTGCCGACTTCACAGAATTTCTGCGCTCCTTTCGCAACAAGATCCTGCCCGACGGCACGTTGGACGACCGCGCCTCGCCTGAGTTGGCGCGCGTTCGCCGCGACATCGAAAAGCAGAAACGCGCCATCCAGGACTCGCTGCGTAATTATCTGCGGCATCTCTCCGAAGGCGGCGCCGTTCAGGAAGAGCTGGTGACCATTCGCGGCGAGCGTTTCGTGATCCCGATCAAGGTCGAGCAAAAGCGCCGCGTGCAAGGAGTAGTCCATGGCGCCAGTTCCAGCGGCCAAACGGTTTTTATCGAGCCGCTGGAGACCATCGAGCAAAACAATGAACTGGTTCGACTGCTGGACGAAGAGCAAGCTGAAGTCCATCGCATCCTGCTGGAGATGACCCGGCGGATCGGGGAAAGCTCCGAGGCCATCCTTGCCGCCGCCGACACTCTGGCCGAGCTAGAACTGCAATTTGCGAAAGCCCGGTTTGCGGAAGATTACCGCTGTGTTCCGGCCAGACAAGAAACACGGGGGGACGGCAGCCCTCGGAAGCCTGCCCTGAGCGAAGTCGAAGGGTCCATACCGAGCGCAGCTCGGCTGCGTCTTCACAAAGCACGCCACCCCTTGCTGGAGCGGAATCTCAGAAGCAAAGGCGGCCAGATTGTCCCCATCACCATTGAACTCGAAGGCCCCCGCCGCGAACTAATCATCACGGGCCCAAACACGGGCGGCAAAACGGTTGCCCTTAAGACCGTCGGCCTGCTGGCCCTGATGGCCCAATCCGGCCTGCCTGTACCCGCCGACCGCGCTGAACTGCCGGTTTTCGACGCGGTGCTGGCCGACATCGGTGACTATCAATCCATCGAACAGAATCTCTCGACTTTCTCGGCGCACGTTACGAATATCGATTTCATATCTCGAACCGCAACCGCCAATTCGCTCGTGATCCTCGATGAACTGGGCTCCGCTACTGATCCTGAAGAAGGCGCTGCCTTGGCGGTCGCTATCGCTGAGCATTTCCGCCGGATCGGGGCGATGACCGTGATTTCGACCCATCACACTTCGCTCAAGGTCTATGGAGCGAACACGCCTTCGGTGATCAACGCCGCCGTGGGTTTCGACGAAGCCACGCTCCAGCCGACCTATGAACTGAAGATCGGCGTACCAGGAGCCTCGGCGGGCATCAACATCGCGCAGCGCCTGGGATTGAACCCGGCCATCATCGAATCGGCTCGCAGCAGGCTAAGCACGCAGACACAGGATGTGGGAAGGTTCCTCGATCGCCTGCATGCCGAGTTACGGGAAGCCGAGAACGAGCGATTGAAGCTGCAGGAGCGCGAGCGAGAGGTCGAGCGCGAGAAGGCACGGTTGGCGGCAGAAGGCACTCGTGAGCAGCGCGACAAAGTCCGAGAGATGGAGAAAAAGCTCGACAGCCTGTTCAAGGATTTTGAATACCACGCCCGCGAAGCCGTCACTGCTATTCAGGACAGAGCCGCCGCTCAGAAGCTCTCGAAGGACGCCGAACGCCGAATCGCCAAGTTGCGCCGGGAGTTTCGCGAACAATTCGATTCCACGGTGGTCGCTCATTCCACGGGAGCCGACCGCGGCGATCCTCATGCCCAAGCGCATGTTGTGAAGCACGTCTCCGAAGGCGATACCGTGAAGTTGAAGTCGGTGGGACGGCCGGCAGTCGTCAAACGCAGTCTTGACGGAGACCAATTCGAAGTTGAAATCGGCGCCATGAAGATGAAAATCTCCCGCGATGACATTGCCGAAGTGATGATCCGCGCCTCCGATTCTCCCGTGCAAGCTGCCCGGGCGCGCGGCATCAATGTCTCGCTGCAAAGCGACCTGAACACCCCTTCCGAGATCAACGTGATCGGCCGCACCGTGGATGACGCCACTCGCGAAGTGGAGAAATTTGTAGATCGAGCATTTCTGGCGGGATTACCCCGGGTGCGAGTCGTTCATGGCAGTGGCATGGGTATTCTGCGCAAAGCCTTGCGGCAGTACCTGCAGAAGCACCCGCATGTGGCGTCGGTCTCCGAACCGCCACAGAACGAGGGCGGAGCGGGGGCGACGGTTGTCGAATTGCGGGTTTAGGTTCCAATTTTCCTCTGGTGTCAACCAGATAACCCCAAAATCCACAGCTTCCCCACAGCCACTATTATATGATTCGCTTTTTATTCACTCCCATTGGGAGCAAGGTAGTGAGCATCCTATGCCGAACGCCGACTTCAAAGAGACCCTCAAGCAGCAGGCGGACATCGTTCGCATCGTCGGCGACTACGTCAAGCTCAAGAAGGCAGGGGCGCAGAATTACTCCGGTCTCTGTCCGTTCCACAGCGAGAAGACCCCTTCGTTCTCCGTCCACGCTACGCGCCAGTTCTATCACTGCTTCGGCTGCGGAGCCTCGGGTGATGTTTTCAGCTTCGTACAGAAGATTGAAAACCTATCCTTCCCCGAAGCGATCCGAGTGGTCGCCCAGAAGATTGGTGTACCTCTTCCCAGGGTCACCTACAGCAGTGCGGAAGAGGCTCGTGATGCCCAGCGCCGCACCGCACTGCTGGAAATCCAGGAATGTGCCTGCGATTTTTTTCAGGAGTACCTGAAGCGCCCGGAAGGCGCGCAGGCCCGCGAATACCTGAAAGGCCGTGGCTTGGATACCGAGACCGTTGCTCGCTTCCGAATCGGCTTCGCTCCGGATTCAGGATTCGTCTTGCGCGATCATCTGAAAGGAAAGTTCGAGGAAAAAGTACTCAGAGAGAGCGGGTTATTTTCCTGGAAGTCGGAAGCGCCAGAAGCGGAAAGCAAGTCCCTCGGCTCCTCCCCTTTGGATGACAGGGGCAAAGTAGGCGGGACTTCAGGCACTCTCGCGATATACTCCAAGTTCCGCAATCGGGTTATGTTCCCGATTAGCAATGAGAATGGCCGAGTGATCGCGTTCACGGGACGCCGACTGAGTGCCGACGAGAAATCCGGGCCCAAGTACCTGAATTCTCCTGAGACTCCGATCTACTCGAAGTCGCGGGTGCTGTTCAATCTCGACCAAGCGAAGGAAGCGATCCGTACCCTGAAGTACGCCATTCTGGTGGAAGGCCAGATGGACTGCATCTCGGTGTTCGCCGCCGGCTTCCACAATGTCATCGCCAGCTCCGGCACTGCCTTTACGGATGCTCAAGCTAAGTTGCTGGGACGCTTCAGCAAGAACATCGTCGTGAACTTCGATCCTGACACTGCGGGGGCTAATGCCACGGAACGTACCCTTGGCCTACTGGTCGAAGAGGAGTTCGACATCCAGGTACTTACCCTGGAGACTGGCTTCGACCCTGATCTCTTTATCCGTCGCAAGGGAAAAGACGCTTACGCTGCGGCGCTCAAGAACTCGCAAAAGTACTTCCAGTACCTGATCGAGCGCGCCCGCGCGCAGTTTCCGGTGCGCAGCGCGGAGGGCAAGGTTAAAGCGGTTAACTATCTGTTGCCCCATATCCAGCGAGTCCCGAGTCGGATTGTCCGCGACGAACTGGCGCACGAGATCGCGCAAAAGCTGGGCATCGATTCCGCGGTGCTGCGGCAGGAGCTGAAGCACGTGGCCGGCACGCGCTCGGCCGCCGTCGTCACGGCTCCGGCCGAAGCGCAGATCACCGATGCCGAGCGCATCCTGATCCGCGCCCTTTCCGCAGCTAGCGAAATCCAGGCAAATGAGGAGCACCTTTCCGCCCGCGACGGCGCCGAGGAAGATTTCGATCCCGCCCGCCAAGCGCAGTTTGTGCTGCAGAGTGAGGGCCTGCACCAGGGCTTGGCTACCGAATCCCTGTTGGAAGCTCTTCTCAACTCAGGGCCAGAAACAACCGATGTAATGGCGTTGCAGCTCTCTGAGGGGGACCGCCGCCTACTGGCTTCCATCCTGATGCGAGAAGACGAGGAACTAACCGTGGAGCGATTGGACGGCGCTATTCGGGCTCTGCGGCGGATTGCCCTCCGCCGCAAGCTGGAGCAGGTCCAGCGCGAGTTGCAGGCCAGCCGCAGCAAGGAATCCGGACAGTTGCAAGCCCTCCTGCAGGAGAAAGTCCGGCTCAAGCGGGCACTGATGGACCCCGCTCTAGCCGAGGACGGCCCGGCGACTCCGGCCTAAAGCCTGGTATTCCCTGAAACTTAAGAGTGCAGGGGACCATCTAACTTGTTGAGGGGAACTCACATCCCGCCGCACTGGGCAGGGTTAAGTGGTTTATTGATGGGCAGAGAGGCACTATCGTGCTATACTCTGAAAGTTTGTGCCGGCGCACAATCCTGCAACTCCACGTTCCCACCGCTACCACAAGTGTCTCCGTCCTCCGAAGGACGAAGCTAGAGGGTAATCTGTCTTGGCTCTTGATGACAAGTACGACGACATAAAAAAGCTGATCGACGCAGGTAAAGAAAAGGGATATCTCACTTACGATCAGGTCAACGACCTGATCCCGCACGATGTGCACTCTCCCGAAGACCTGGACGATCTGCTGACCACCATCGGCACCCAAGGTATCGATGTTCTGGAGGGACCGACCAAGCTGCCGTCGTCTGCTCTGGAAAAAAAATTCGAAGAAGTTGAGGAAGCCGGCGAAGACGTCGAGCTCGACCTCACTCCCGGTACGCTGGAAAAAACCAACGACCCCGTTCGCATGTATCTGCGCGAGATGGGCACGGTTCCGTTGCTCACCCGCGAGGGCGAAGTAGAAATCGCCAAGCGCATCGAACGCGGGCAGAACCGCGTGCTCAAGGCCCTTTCCCGCTCGCCCATCGTGATCCGCGAACTGCTGGCCATGGGCGAAGACCTCAAGAAGGGCGTTCGCTCCATCAAGGAACTGGTCACCTTCGATGAGGAAGAAATCACCGAAGAAATTCTCGACAACCGTCTGAACGAATTCACCGGCAAGATTGACGAGTTGGCGAAGTACTACAAGAAGGCCAATCAGGTTGCGGAAAGATTTGCGGAAGTTTCCCAGAAGAAGCGTCCCAAGGATTTCCGCCGCTACCGCATGCACCTGGCGCGCGCCATTGTGCAAGTCTCGCTCGCCGTGCGCAATCTTGGCTTCACCAATACCGAGCGCAAGCGCCTGATTGAGCGGGTTACCAAGACCGTTGACAGCATGCGCTCGCTGGACCGTCAAGTTCAGAACCTGGAGCGGAAGGCTGACGCAACTCGCAGCGAAGACCAGAAAAAGGAGTATCGCCGCCAGGCACGCCAGCTCCGCACCGAACTGGAGAAGATGGAAGCCGATGCCGGCGTGTCGTTTCAGGAGCTCAAGCGCACCCAGCGCGAGATCATCCAGGGCGACATGGACGCCGAGCAGGCCAAGCGCGAGCTGATCGAAGCGAACCTCCGTTTGGTGGTCTCCATCGCCAAGAAATACACCAACCGCGGCTTGCAGTTCCTGGATCTGATTCAGGAAGGCAACATTGGTTTGATGAAGGCGGTGGACAAATTCGAATACCGCCGTGGCTACAAGTTTTCGACGTATGCCACGTGGTGGATTCGCCAGGCCATCACCCGCGCCATCGCTGACCAGGCCCGCACCATCCGAATTCCGGTGCACATGATCGAGACGATCAATAAGCTGATCCGCACCTCGCGGCAACTGGTGCAGGAACTGGGACGCGAGCCCACGTCGGAAGAAATTGCCAAGCGCATGGATATCCCGGTCGCGAAGGTTCGCAAGGTGCTCAAGATCGCGCAGGAACCGATCTCACTCGAAACCCCGATCGGTGAAGAAGAAGACTCGCACCTGGGTGACTTTATCGAGGACCGTGGCGTAGTCTCGCCGGCCGAGGCGGTCATCAACGTCAACCTGAAAGATCAGACCTCGCAAGTGCTGCGCACGCTGACTCCACGCGAAGAGAAAGTGATCAAGATGCGCTTCGGGCTGGAAGACGGCAGCGAGCACACACTGGAAGAAGTGGGACAATCTTTCGCGGTCACGCGCGAGCGCATTCGTCAAATCGAAGCGAAAGCGTTGCGCAAACTGCGCCATCCGTCGCGTTCGCGCAAGCTGCGCGCGTTCATGGACGGCGTGCACGATTAATTTTGGCCACGGATTGACACGGATTGGACTCCGTGGAATCCGTGGCTAGTTTTCTGCTCAACTTTTCCGGCAGTTTCCACAAGAAATCTTCGTCCTCCACAGCTTCTGCACAAACGAGCCTTACTTTTTTCTTGAGCTCATTTAGGTCTTCGGGCACATTGCTTTCACATAAACGCGAATATCTTAAGGGTCTTGCCGGAGCATCGTGAAAGCGCCGGCGGTTCCCGGCAGTTCTCGAGGGTGAATTGCTGGGTGGGTTCCAGAAGCGTGCTTCGGCGCGTGCTGGTTGCCCGGGCGTTGCGGCCTCCTCAAGGGTCCGCCTCATAAGGCAGGACTCATCGGTCGGTCTTCGCGGTGACTGCGATTGCAAGATTCGCAGGAGCGTACTGAAACTCGCACTCTTCGGAGCGCGGTCCAAGGAGAAGGTGCGCGCCCTCATCGCTTCAGGGCGATGGGCAAGGCAGACGGGACATTCGCGCATGTGCGGCCCGAGTGGCTGGCTCGGGCCGTATCCATCTTGTCCGGCGGCCCTCCCCCTGGCTGCCTTGCTTCGCGGTTCCAAGCGGATTCCTTTAAAGGAGCCCGCTTTCTAGTTTTCCCAGTTTCGTCTTTTCTTCGCCCGTGCCATACTATGTCCGATGTCATCCTGAGGAGCGCAGCGAAGGATCCATGTATTCCCCGAGGACATCCAGCTTGTCTCCAGAAAAACATCCGCCGTCATCCAGTGCACTTGGAGCACCGAAAAAATTTCTTTGTTCCCGGTTTTTGCAGAGCATTTTTGCACAACGTTGGATGACCCTTATGAACATTGCGCGTACAGTCGACAAGTCATCTCTGAAATAAGTTAGTGGCCACCACAGATTACAATCTCGCCGGCAGCCTTCCCGCTAGTGTACAAGCCGAGCGCTCGATTCTCGGCGCCATCCTGCTGGACAACTTGGCCTACAACGAGGCTGCTGAACACCTGCGAGCCGAAGACTTCTCGCTGGATTCGCATCGCCGTATCTACTCGCGCATGGTCGATCTGGCGGAATCCTCGCGTCCGATCGACATGATCACGCTGATCGAGGAACTGGACCGCCGCAAGGAATTGGAAGCGATCGGGGACGTGGGCTACGTCTCCGGCCTGGTGGATGGCGTTCCCGACCGCCCCAGCATCGAGCATTACATTAAGATCGTTCGCGACAAGGCGCTGCTGCGCGGACTCATCCACGCTGCCAATACTGCCATAGCACGTGCCAGCGACCAGACCGATCCTGCCGAGGACATCCTCAACGACACCGAAGCCACGATCTTCCAGCTCTCGGAAAAGCGTATTGGGCGCGGCTTCATGGGCATTCAAGAGATCGTCAAGGAGTCCTTCGGTTCGGTGGATGCCCTGCTGCAGCGCGGCCAGCGCATTACAGGCTTAGAGACGCATTATGTCGATCTGGACGAGTTGACCAGCGGCCTGCAGGCCTCCGATCTGGTGATCATCGCCGCCCGGCCCTCGATGGGCAAAACCGCGTTCGCCATGAACATCGCCGAGAATGCCTCCGTCAACGACGGGAAAATCGTTGGTATCTTTTCCCTCGAAATGTCGCGCGAAGCGCTGCTGCTGCGTTTGTTGTGCTCTTGTGCGAAGGTGGATTCCCACAAGATGCGCACCGGCTCTCTCTGGCGGGAGGACATGGAGAAAGTCATACGGGCGATGGACAGGTTGGCCAATGCCCCGATTTTCATTGACGACACGCCCGGCATCTCGTTCAGCGAGATGCGCGCCAAAGCCCGCAGACTGAAACAACAAAATCAGGGAAAGCTGGACTTGGTGATCGTCGATTACCTGCAGCTCATGTCGGCCACTGGCTCGAAGCGCTACGAGAACCGCACGCAGGAAGTCTCGGCAATTTCCCGAGGCCTGAAAGCACTCGCCAAGGAACTGCGGGTTCCGGTGATCGCCCTCTCTCAGCTCAGCCGCGCGCCGGAGAGTCGTGGCGGCGATCATCGGCCGCAATTGGCCGATCTTCGCGAATCGGGATCGATTGAGCAGGACGCCGACGTGGTGATGTTTATCTTCCGTGAGGAAGTCTACAAGCCTGACGATCCCGAACTGGACGGAAAGGCTGAAATCATCATTGCCAAGCAGCGCAACGGCCCAACCGGCAAGCTGACATTGGCGTTCATTAAGCGCTCAACCCGCTTTGAATCCATGGCCCAGCAGGATGAAGAACCGCCCGGCTAGGTCACCTAGGGCGCCACAAAGGTTCGCCCGAAAAGGGGTGATCCCCGTCACATTTGCTTCCAGACACCTGTGGAAAATCTTGTGAATCCGTCGGTCGTCACTTGCACAGCCTGGTTGAAGGGTGCCGCCAAAGTCCCCCGTTTCGTCACAATGGTCGTGATATCCCTTTTGGAAACTGAAGCTTAGACAAGCCGTGATGGAATGGCACCCAATTTCCTCAACTGCTAGAAAACAGGTGCAACTTCTGAGATTTGCACATACAGGAATATCTGTATGTCTTTGAAGGGTAGGAATTTCGTGGTCTGACCGCTTCCTTTGCTGGGTCCTCTATTGGCTATCCTCGCCCACCCTGAGAACAGCCAAAAAGGCTTCCTGGGGAATGTCCACCCGGCCAATCCGCTTCATCCGCCGCTTACCTTCCTTCTGCTTTTCCAGAAGCTTGCGCTTGCGAGTAATGTCGCCGCCGTAGCACTTGGCCAGGACGTTCTTGCGCATGGCAGGTACCGTCTCCCGGGCGATCACCTTAGCTCCAATCGCTGCCTGGATCGCGACCTCAAACATCTGGCGTGGAATTAACTCCTTCATTTTGGCCGCCAGCGCTCGCCCGCGGTCGTAGGCAAAGTCGCGATGCACGATGATCGAGAGCGCATCGACGGGCTCTCCGGCCACCAGAATGTCCAGCTTCGCCATCGGTGACTCCCAGTAGCCGGCCAGATGATAGTCAAGCGAGGCGTAACCGCGGGAAACGGATTTCAGCCGGTCATAGAAGTCGAGCACGATCTCATTCAGCGGCAGCTCGTACTGCAGCATCACGCGCGATGAGCTGACATACTCGAAGCTCTTCTGCTTCCCGCGCTTTTCTTCGACCAATTTCAGAATCCCGCCCACATACTCCTCATTGGTCAAGATAGTGGCCAGGATCACCGGCTCTTCGACCTTCGCGATTTCGCTCTGGTCGGGCCATTTGGAAGGATTATCCACTTCAACGCGGGCGCCGTCAGTCTTGGTAATTTTGTAACGCACACCCGGCGCCGTCGTGATCAGGTCAAGATTAAATTCGCGTTCCAGCCGCTCCTGGATGATCTCCATATGCAGCAGCCCGAGAAAACCGCAGCGGAAGCCGAATCCGAGCGCTGCCGAACTCTCTGGCTCGAAGAAGAAGGAAGAATCGTTCAGGCGCAGCTTTTCCAGCGCCTCGCGCAGTTGGGTATGCTCGTGGGCGTCCACGGTATAGAGCCCGGCAAATACCATGGGCTTGATCTCTTCGAAGCCGGGCAGCGGCTCAATGGCCGGGTTTTCATCGTCGGTAATGGTGTCGCCGATCTTGGTGTCCGCAACGTTCTTAATGTTTGCGAATAGAAACCCGACTTCCCCAGCTTCCAAGCTGTCAATCTCCACCGGCTTGGGCGTGAGCACGCCGAGCGTCTCCACCTCCAACACCCGCCCGTTCGACCACAAGCGGATTTTCTGTCCCTTGCGCAGGGTGCCTTCGAATACGCGCGTGAGCACGACCACGCCGCGGTAGGCGTCAAACCAGGAATCGAAAATCAGGGCCTGCAGCTTGTGCTCGGGATGGCCTTTCGGCGGAGGCACCCGCTTCACAATCGTTTCCAGCACATCCGGGACGCCTTGTCCCGTCTTTGCGCTGATCAGCAAAGCATCCGACGCATCCAGCCCGACGGCGCCTTCGATCATTTCTTTGGTGCGGGGAATATCGGCGCTCTGCAGGTCGATCTTGTTAATGACGGGGATGATCTCCAGACCGTTATTGATGGCCAGGTAAGCATTGGCAAGCGTCTGAGCTTCCACCCCCTGCGATGCATCCACCACCAGCAGCGCGCCTTCGCATGAGGCGAGCGATCGCGATACCTCATAGGAAAAATCCACGTGCCCCGGAGTATCTATCAAGTTGAGCTGATAAGTCTGACCATCCTTGGCCTGATACATCATGCGCACGGCATGTGCCTTGATGGTGATACCGCGCTCGCGCTCCAAGTCCATCGCATCCAGCACTTGTGCCTGCATCTCGCGCGCGGTCAGAGATCCGGTCAACTCCAGCAGGCGGTCAGCCAGCGTGGACTTCCCGTGGTCAATGTGCGCGATGATCGCGAAATTACGGATGAAAGCGCGGTCCATAGCCCAAGATTTGATTCTAACAGCCGGGGAGCGCAGTGACTTCGCAGTACTCTGCGGCCGCTCAGCGCCCTCCCTTCTTCAGATTTTTCGCAACCGCGAAGCCCCGCTTGATTCCGATAGAATCGAAGTCCATGCTGATTCTTGCCTCTGCCTCTCCCCGCCGCCAGGAACTGTTGCGCAGCGCAGGAATCCCGTTCGTTGTGCAGCCCACCGAAATCCCCGAAATCGCGCGGCCCGGTGAGCATCCCCAAACATGCGCCGAACGGCTCGCCCGCGAAAAAGCGCTGGCTATTTCGCGCGAGCAGCCCACTGACCTCGTTCTCGGTGCCGACACCATCGTGGTCGTAGATGGCGAAATGTTGGGGAAGCCCCTGGACGTAGCGGATGCCGCGCGCATGCTTCGTCTTCTATCCGGTCGCTCCCACCAGGTGATCACAGGCGTGTGCCTGATAGGACCAACGCTGGGAACTGAGAACCGAGAACTGAGAACTTTTCAAGACATCCGTTCTGAGACGACCACCGTTTTCATGGATGCCCTGAGCGACACGCAAATCCAGTCTTACATCGCGACGGGCGAACCGATGGACAAAGCGGGTGCCTATGCCATCCAGGGTATTGCTTCTCGTTGGATTCCACGGATTGCGGGAGATTATCCCAATGTCGTGGGCTTGCCGGTGGCGCTCGTCTGGCGCATGCTCTGCGAGCACCAAGCCCATCTGTAGCCCAAAGTGTTGTCAGCACGCAGAAGTGGCTTGCTTCGCCTCAGAAATGTGTTGGGCCGGAAACGCCTAAGATTTCTTTTCGGAGTTGTCCTCACCCTCTTTGACGGCCGACTTGAAATTCTTAATGCCCTCGCCCAGACCCTTGCCCAGGTCTGCCAGCTTGCTAGGGCCAAAGATGAGGAGCGCAATGGCCAGGATAAGCAGAATCTCAGGCAAACCCAATTTGCCAAGCATGTTGTTACCTCCTGCAGGGTTTCGCCCGGCGCTCCGCTGAGCGCATTCCGACTAGCGCAAAATACCCTGTGGAAATTCTAGGCTACCCCGGTCCCAGAGTCAAAAGCGATCAAGAATATGTGGTAAGAATATGTGGGGACGGGTTTCTGACCCGTCCGAGCCGAACCGAAGCTCGGCGTCGTCTCAGACCGACTCAATCAGTCCCGCTAGTAGTGCCGTTCTCCGCGGCACCTCCGAAATCAAAATTGACTCATGCGACGCATGGGCTCCTTCCCCAACCGCGCCCAAGCCGTCCAGTGTAGGAATTCCCAGAGCTGCGGTGAGATTACCATCGGATCCGCCGCCTACCGCTGCCTCTTCCAGCTTCCACCCCAGCTCCTTCGCGAGTCCGGAAGCCATACGAAATAATCCTGCCACTCCTGCCGTACGCTCCATGGGAGGCCGGTCAATGCCCCCTCTGATCTCCAGCTCGCACTTTCGGTTGACGGGTTTCAGACTCCGCAGCTTACGATCGATTCCGCCAGCATCACTCATGCGAGCAATGCGAACGTCTATTGAGGCTCTGGCTTCCGAAGGCACCACGTTGACCCGCGTCCCCCCGCTTACCAAGCCGACGCTGACGGTCAAACCCCGCTTCAAATCGGTCATTGCCGAGATGCGTTCAATCTGCCGCGCCAGCTCAAGCACTGCGCTTTGCCCTTTCTCGAAATCCAGTCCGGCATGGGAAGCTTTCCCCGTCACCTTCAGCAAATACTCTCCCACGCCCTTGCGTGCGGTTTTTAGCGCTCCCTGCAATCCGTAAGAAGGTTCCAGCACCAGCACGGCGGCAGACCGTTTCGCCACTTCTTCCGTAATCCGCCGTGACGAGTTGCTGCCGACCTCCTCATCCGACACGAGCAGCACAATAACGGGTCGGGGCAGCGTACCACCTTGATCGCGCAGAGCGTCGATGGCATATAGCATGGAAGCAATGCCCGATTTCATATCCAGCGTGCCCGGTCCCCACAGGCGTCCGTCGCTGATCCGGCAAGGCATGGTTGCCAAAGTACCCAACGGGTACACCGTGTCGACGTGCCCCAGGAGCAGCACAGGTTTGCGCCGATCTCTGCCCGGAAAATCCACCTGCAGGTGATCGCCGAAATCGGACGTGCGATGGAACTTGCTGTGTCCGCCGAGAGCTTCGAATTTTCCCGCCAGCCAGCGGCCGAGCCGATCCACCGCCTGTTTGTTGTCGGTAGGAGATTCGATTTCGACCATCTGGCGGATGGTTTCGACCATCGCGTCCCGCTGGTCGTGAAAATGCGCCAGCGAAACACTGCCAGCTTTGGGCGCAGGAACAGGAATTTGCTTGCTACCTGATTTTCTCTTCGTCATGAAATTGCGCAGTTCCGGCAGGCATGCGGACTAGGAGAGGCCCTTGGTGTGCGCAGTACAGTATAATCTTCGCACTTGCGAGGAGCAGAATGACTGACGGCGCTCACCCTGTGACCGAGACTCCTCCTGCGACCAGGACCACGCTGGATATTAATGATATCCTGCGCATCCTGCCCCATCGCCATCCCTTCCTCCTGATTGACCGTGTCATTGATCTCACCCGCAAGCAGCGCATCGTAGCCATCAAGAACGTCACCATTAACGAGCCGTTCTTCGCGGGACACTTTCCCAACATGCCCATCATGCCGGGAGTGCTGATCGTCGAGGCCATCGCTCAAGCTGGGGGCGCATTGCTGCTTACGGAAGTGGAAGATCGCGATGACAAGTTGATGGTCTTCACTGGAATCGAGCGCGCCCGTTTCCGCCGGCCTGTGTTCCCGGGCGACCAGCTGCGCATCGAGGTCGAGGTGAAAGCCTGGCGCCAGACTGCCGTGCGCATGGAAGGCAGAGTGTTTGTGGGGGAGGCGCGCGTCGCCGAGGCAACTGTGACTTGCCAGCTCGTAGCCCGCTCCAGCACGCAACCGACGGCGGACAACGACTCGGATTCCGGAAGCTAGCCCTGCGTGAGTGTGATCGCAAAATCTCGGGACAGCTCGATTCATGCGACTGCCATTGTGGACCCCAGGTCAATGATTGGAGCCGCCTGCAAAATCGGCCCTTACTGCGTGATCGGGCCAGATGTCGAACTGGGAGACAGGTGTGAGCTCATCTCCCATGTTGCGATGGAAGGCCCCAGTAAGATCGGTTGCGATAACCGCTTCTTTCCGTTCTCCTCGATCGGCCTGGCGCCACAAGACCTCACCTATAGGGGTGAAGCCACCCGACTAGAGATCGGGGATCACAATACGATTCGCGAGTTCGTCACGATTAATCGCGGGACCATGAAAGGCGGTGGCCTGACCCGCATCGGCAGTCACACGCTGATCATGGCCTATGTGCACGTGGCGCACGACTGCTTTATCGGCGATCACGTGCTTCTCGCCAATGCCGCAACTCTCGGCGGGCACGTCACGGTCGAGGAATGCGCGCAGATAGGCGCGCTTTGCCCAGTCCACCATTTCGTGCGCATAGGTGCGTATTCCTTTGTGGGGGGCGGCACCACGGTCACGAAAGACGTTCTCCCATTCTCAAAGACCGTAGCTGCCCGCGACACTCATGCGTACGGCCTGAATGCCGTCGGACTGGAGCGCCGCGGGTTCAGTAAGGAGCGTATCCGCAAGATTCACCACGCGTACAAAACGCTGCTTGCGTCCAAGCTGAACACCACGCAAGCCCTGGAGAAGCTCAAGTCGGAACCCGATCATGGCGAGGATGTGGACATGCTTATCCGCTTTGTTGAGCAATCGGAGAGAGGAGTGATTAAGTAGTGGTCAGTGGCCAGTGCTGATAACCACTCGCTTGGGTCGGCTGTCGCTGACAAGCGGCGAGACTCAAATATGCTTCGTTGCTGAGGGTTTTACTATGTCCGTTCAGTCATATCAGCGACTAATTGCATGGCAGAAGGGAGTGGATTTCGCTGTTGAAATATACAGGGCTACTGACGCGTTTCCCAAACAGGAACTGTATGGCATCGTGAGCCAATTCCGGCGTGCTTCGGTTTCAATACCCAGCAACATCGCAGAGGGGCAAGGCCGTAGGTCAACAGGCGAGTTTCGGCAGTTCTTGGGCAACGCACGTGGATCGCTGTTGGAAACCGAGACGCAGATTCTCCTTGCTCAGCGCTTGGAGTACCTTCCGCCGTCAGCGGCTGAATGTTTGCTCAAGCGGACAGCGGAACTGGGCAAAATATTGAACGGCCTTATGACTTCGCTACTCGCGTGTCGACGCTGAGACTTACTGGCCACTGACCACTGACCACTGGCCACTGGCCACTATCCATGCACTCAAAGCCAAAACTCGGCCTCATCGCTGGCAACGGCCGCTTCCCGTTTCTTGTTCTCGATGCGGCCCGCGCGCAAGGCCTCGACGTCGTCGTTGCCGCCCTTAAGGAAGAAACGTTTCCCGAGATTGAATCGCATGGCGCTGCCGCGGTGCACTGGCTTTCGCTGGGCGATTTGTCCAAGCTGATCGACACTTTCAAGCGCGAGGGTATTCAGCGCGCCGTTATGGCCGGGCAGGTCCAGCATAAGCAGATCTTCTCCAGCATCAAACCCGACTGGCGGCTGGCGAAACTCCTGCTCGCTCTCGGCACTCGCAACACGGACTCGTTACTCGGAGCGGTAGCCAAGGTGCTGGCCGACGAAGGGATCACCTTGGAGAATTCAACTTCGCTTCTCGAACCCCTCCTCGCCAAGCCTGGCGTTCTCACCCAGCGCGCACCGACCGAGCAGGAGAAAAAAAACATCGAGTACGGACGCGCCGTAGCCCGCCATCTGGCGCAATACGACATTGGCCAAACCGTCGTCGTCGCCGAATCAGCCTGCGTAGCTGTGGAAGCTATGGAAGGCACCGACGCCACCATTGAACGCGCCGGTCATATCATGGCCTCGCTGGAGTCCACGGCCTCGACCCTAGATCGTGATCTCACGGTCGTGAAAATCGCCAAGCCCGATCAGGACATGCGTTTTGACGTGCCCGTCATCGGGCTGAAGACCATTGAAGTCATGCGGCAGGCCAAAGCCAAAAGCCTCGCCGTGGACGCCGGCAAATGCCTTCTGCTGGACGGGGACGCCATTCTGCAGGCTGCGGATTCCGCCGGCATCACGGTCGTTGCCGACTAGTTCTTCTCCATAGTTCCTGAATCCGCTTTTCCTGTTCCGAAATCTATTACCCGGGCAATCTGAAGCCCAGGAGGAATCATGTCTGAGACCGCTCGCCTCTCCGACCAGATCCGCCGCGCCTTTGAAGGAGAAGCCTGGCATGGCGACTCTATTCTCGAGATTCTTAGGAACGTCGACGCCAGGAAGGCAGCCGCGCGGCCTATCAAGAACGCCCACACCATCTGGGAGCTGGTCCTGCATATCGCGGCCTGGGATGGCGCAGTTCGCCGCCGCAGCGCAGGCCAAGCCGTCAGTCTGAGCGATAACGAGAACTTTCCCCCGGTCAAAGAGACCAGCCCGGCCGCCTGGAAAAAGGCGGTCGAGTACGTGACTCAAACCCACAACGAACTGGTTCAGGCTGTTGCCAATTTTTCCGATTCACGCTTGCAGGAACAGGTTCCGGGAAAGAAAGAGCCGTATTACAACTTCTTTTATATGTTCAGCGGGATCGTGCAGCACGAGCTTTATCACGCCGGGCAGATCGCATTGCTCAAGAAGCTATGACGTTCTCGAACTCGTGTCATCCTTAGCGAAGCGAAGGACATATGCATTGGCGCTTAGCTTAGTGCCTGGGCACCGCGTAGATCCTTCGGCCCGAAGAGCGGCAGGCCTCAGGATGACAACTGTTGTTGCGAACAAATTCTGAAATTCTCTTCTGAGCGACTACCCAGTTTCGGTTCTATGTGCGAAGATGGCAAACCAAGAACACAGGAGCCGAACCCATTCGCATGTCGGTTGTCCTAAAAATTGATCGTCGTCGGAAGCTTGTACTGTCCACCTTTTACGGAGAAGTGAACGGTGACGAGCTCGTACGGCACGGCCAGGAAATCCAAGCCGACCCTGACTTCGATCCTAATTTCGATGAAATCGTTGACTTCACAGCGGTCACGCAACCAACGGTTTCTGAGGAAACGCTCGCCAAGCTTGCCACGGGCAAGAGCGTTTTCAGTCTCCGGGTTCGGCACGTGATTGTCGCCCCTGCGGATCTCCCGTTCGAGTTAGCGAAAAAGTACCAGGCCCTTACCGCGGCGACTCGACCCAAACTTCTGGTGGTGCGAACTGTCGCAGAGGCTTATCAACTGCTGGATATTGACTCTCGTGATGATCTTCGACAGGCTGGTTGAAGCGCTTACCGTCACAATCCATCGAAACGTGCGAGAATCAAAGCTGTGCACCGGCAACCAGCCGGCTGGCCACTGACCACTGGCATCTGACCACCCCATCAACGTCGCCGTAATCGGCGCAGGCGCCTTCGGACGCAATCACGCCCGTGTTTACCACCAACTCGAGCGACAAGGCGAGCCCGTGCGCCTGGCTGCAATCGTGGACGTAGACACCAATTGCGCCGACGCCGCTGCCCACGAATATGGCGGCCGCGCCTTCGGATCGGTTGAACACCTCATTGCAACTCGCACGGAAATTCAGGCCGCCTCCGTAGCCGTGTCCACCGTGGAGCATTTGAACGTCGCCCGCAAGCTGATGGAGGCGGGAGTGGACGTGCTCATTGAGAAGCCGCTGGCAACCTCGCTGGCGGAGGTGGATGAACTGGTACGGCTGGCCACGCGCCATGCACGTATTGTTCAAGTCGGGCATCTGGAGCGCTTCAATCCCGCAGTCCAGGCGACTGTGCCCCTCATCACCCAGCCCATGTTCTTTGAGGTGCATCGGCTCAACGTGTTTACCCCACGCTCCCTCGACATTGACGTCGTACTCGATCTGATGATCCACGACTTGGATATCGTGCTGTCGTTTGTTAATTCACCGGTCAAGGAGATTCGCGCTGTTGGCCTGCCTATCCTCTCCGGCAAAGTAGATATCGCCAATGTACGGATGGAATTCGACTCGGGCTGCGTGGCCAACTTTACGGCCAGCCGGGTTTCCACCGAGCGGGTTCGCAAGCTGCGCTTCTTTCAACCGGCGCAATACATTTCTCTCGATTACAGCCGCCAGGACGTCCTCGTCTTTGCCGTCGGGCAGGATGGGACGCCTTCCGCGAATCCGCAGATCAGTGTCGCTAAGCCGCCAGTAACCTCAGAGGAGCCTCTGCACGCGGAACTGAAATCCTTCCTCAGCGCGGTTCGCACGCGTTCTAAACCGATAGTCCCCTTGGAGGATGGCCGCCGCGCCTTGGCGGTAGCGCTCGATATCCTCACTGCCATCCGGGAGCACGGAAAGAAAGTGAACTTGGACAAGCTGACCGTCGCCGAGTAAGGGCGGATCCAAGCGGGAAAATGTGGGGGAGCGGGTCTTTGACCCGGCCCGAGGAGTCGGAGACCCGTCCCCACATAACTTCGGGGAAGGTACCGAACACCATTCTTTACAAAAACTTACAATCCTAGATCCTGCCGCCCTGTTACAACTGAGGTGATCGTACCTCTGCTGCTTCGCAGATTGGGCAAAGGATGCGACAATAGGGGGAGTCAGCGGCCAGCGCCGGCGATTACCCCCCACTGTGTGGCAACCAGAGTTGGTGGCTTGTGTCTAATTAGATATCGATGCCCATCATTCAAATACCGCTGAGGGATCCGGACAAACCGTTACCTCCGGCGCCGCGCGTGTCGGAAGCCGAGCTCTACGATGGGCGGCAGTGGGAGTCCGCTTACCGGGACTTACATGCCACTCCGACATTACTGGTTCAGTTGCAAGACGATCTGTCGCGCTCCCGCATGCGCGAGGCGTTTTGGATTTCGGTAGTCGTTCACCTGGTCATTGTGATTTTGCTCTACACCTCGCCCACCTTCGAGCGCTGGATGTTCCGTCGCGGAGTGCTGATGGTTTCGCCCAACAACAGTCTGCGCAACAAGGAGCTTACTTACATCGAAATGCCTCCGGACACCCCGAAGGCAACCAAGCGCCCGAACACCAATATCATCTCCGACAAAGACCGCATCGCCATGTCGAAGAAGACTCATCTCGACACGGAGGAACTGCGAAAGATTCTGGACAGCGGACGTCCCGGACCGCCGGGACCGGTCGCCCCGCCAGCGCTCAAACCTGAGTCAGCCCAACCGCCAGCTTCAGCACAAAATCCGCCTTCGCAGCAACAGCAGCAAGCACAAGCGCAGTCCTCACGGGCCAGCCAGCCTCCCAACAGACAGGAAAAAGCCAAGCTAGAGGCTCCGCCCAACCCCTTCACTGGAGCAAGGTCAGCTGGCTCTGCAATCGATCAGGCAGCGCGCGCCTCAGTAGCCAATCGCGGTGGCTACGGAGGAGCGGAGGGAGACTACGGCCTGGGGCAAGGCCGGCAGCCTACCCAGGTTCTAGGCGAGATGGATGTGCTCAGCGACACCATGGGAGTTGACTTCGGTCCTTACCTCTCGCGTGTCGTGCATGATGTCCGCGAGAATTGGTACACCCTCATCCCGGAAGCGGCACGCCCACCCATCATGAAGAAGGGCAAGGTCGCCATCGAATTTGCCATCCTCAAAGACGGCAGCATCTCGGGATTACAAAGAGTGTCCACTTCCGGGGACATATCGCTGGACCGCGCTGCCTGGGGTGGAATTACCGCCTGCAACCCGTTTCCGCCGCTTCCCTCGCAATACGGCGGACAGTACCTGGCACTGCGTTTTTATTTCTACTACAACCCTGACAAGAACGAAGTGCAGTAGACGTTCCCACCCTCACCACACCCGGCAAGCGTTCTGACGCACCATGGGCGATTCCGGTTTGCAACGGAATGCCTGCTGAAATTCGGGCATGTTGGAGACTACTCCGTTGGCTCGATACTTCTCTGGAGAATGGGGATCGACCGTGGCGCGCAGGCGCTTGGTCTCGTCGCGCTCGTTGGTGCACCAACTCTGCGCGTAGCCAATAAAGAAGCGCTGCTCGAGAGTGAAACCGTCGAGAGGCTGCAAGTTCTGGCCCTGCGTATCGGCCTTCCATGCCATGTAGGCGAGAATCAGGCCACCCAGATCGGCGACGTCTTCGCCTAGCGTTAATTTGCTATTGATCTTGATGTCGTCCACGATGGTGTACTGCGCGTACTGATCGGAAATACAGCTGGCGCGCTGCACGAAGGCCTTCTCGTCCTCCGGAGTCCACCAATCGCGCAGGTTGCCTTGCGCATCGAACTTGCGGCCCTCGTCGTCGAAGCCGTGCGTGAGCTCGTGGCCGATTGTGCCGCCGGTGTTGCCGTAGTTCGGCGCCGCGTCGGATTTTGGATCAAATAGAGGCGGCTGCAGCACGCCTGCCGGGAAATTGATGTCGTTCATTTGATCGTTGTAGTACGCATTCACCGTCGGTGGCGTCATGTCCCACTCGCCGTGATCGACCGGCTTGCCGATCTTCGCCAACTGCCGGTTGAATTCGAACTGGCGGGCTCGCAGCACGTTGCCCATCTCGTCGCCGCGAACGATTTCGAGCTTGCTGTAGTCCCGCCACTTGTCGGGATAGCCAATCTTGTTGGCCACTGCCTGAAGCTTTTCGATCGCCTTCGGTTTTGTGCCGGCGCTCATCCACGGCAGCGTGTTGATATCCTCCTGCATCGCGGCTTCGATCTCTTTCACCATCTTGACCACCTGCTGCTTGGCTTCAGGGCTGAAATATTTCTCCACATAAGCCTGCCCCAGAGCTTCGCCCAGGTCATTGTCGACATCCTCAGTGCAGCGCTTCCAGCGGGGTTCGATCTGCTCAGCGCCGGAAAGAATCCTTCCGTTAAAATCAAAGTCTTCGTTGACCAACGACGCCGGTAAGAAGCGCGCCTTCGCCGCCACAACGTGCCAGCGCAGATAAGTCTTCCAGCTTGCGAGATCTTCTTTCTCGATTTCCGCATTCAGGGTTTTGAAGAAGCCCGGTGAAGCAACATTCAGACTGTGAAGCGACGGCAGCCCAACCTTCGTGAAATAGACGTTCCACTGAAAAGACGGCGCCAATGCCTGTAACTCTTGCACTGTCATTTTGTGGTAAACCTTCTGCGGATCGCGCCGTTCCACGCGCGTCATCGACCCTTGCGCCAGTGCCGTTTCAATCTTCATGACGGTCTGCGCTTCTGCCGCCGCTGTCTCCGGGTTGTCGCCCAGTAACTCGAGCATCTTCTGCACGTGCCCCAAATAGGCTTTTCGCAATTCTTGCGACTTGGCATCGTCTTTGAAGTAGTAGTCGCGGTCCGGCATTCCCAGGCCACCCTGGTCC
>DASQIH010000268.1:0-21127 GCA_035631655.1 Terriglobales bacterium | reverse complement strand
AAGTCGGCTTCTGGGAAATCTGCCGCTCACAATCGCTGAGATTCCTGCCGAGCGACGGGCAACCATTCCATAATCCGGTAAGGGAAGGGTTGCCGACGATACGCTCCCAAAAGTGGTCTCCGCCACGCATTGGTGCGAATTCCGACGTTCTTCTCGCAGGCAGTTTGCAAACCAGCCATGCTGCAATTATCGTTGGTTCCGCAATTTTCCCGTATCCTCAAAAGGGCTACTTGGATGTCCATATATCGAACCTCTCTGGTGGTCTTCCTAGCGTTCAATACCGTCGCACAGAAGGCAACTTATGCCTCCGCCATTCCGGCATCACCACAGGCGGTCGAAGCAAGATCGGCACCGGAGCGGGTGGCGGCTGATACGCCGCGCGTAACGCCCGGCGGAGCAATCTTCACCGTTCCCTCCTGGTGGTCGATCGAGACCGGAAAGAACCTCGTCATACTGGCGCCACCGGAGGCCGACACTCATATTGCCATTGTCGATTCTCAGGTAGCCGATGCCTATGCCGCGGTCGCGGCCGGCTGGGCGGCATATAAGCCTGAGGCGAAGCGGCCGATTAAGCTGGTTACGCCGCGTCCAGGCGCGAGGGCTGGGATGAGCGGCAGGTGTTTGACTACGAGACCTCTCCGAACGAGCGTGCGGTTGTGCAGGTTATCGCATTGCGGTCCGGCACCAGTTGGACGGCGTTCATTATCGACGGAAGCGAATCGACAGTGGAGAAGCGCGGCGCACCCATTGCGCTGATCTTCGGAAGTTTGCGGCCCAAGGGCTATCAGCGCGAGTCTTTCGCCGGCCGCAAGGCGCAGCCGCTAGATGCTGCTCATATCGCTCAACTCAAGGCGTTCGTTGAAAGCGCGATGCAACAACTCGGTATTCCCGGCGTGTCCATGGCGCTGACCGATGGCGGCAAAGTTGTGTACGAGGGCGGGTTCGGCGTGCGCGAACTGGGCAAGCCGGAGCAGGTGGACGAAAATACGCTGTTCATGGCGGCGTCGAACACGAAAGGAATGACGACGCTGCTGTTGTCGGAACTGGTTGACGAGAACAAGATCAAGTGGGATGAGCCGGTGACCGACGTTTATCCGGCTTTCAAACTTGGCGATGCGGAGACCACGAAGAAAGTTCTAGTCGAGAATCTGATCTGCGCGTGCACCGGACTCCCACGCCAAGATCTGGAATGGCTATTCAAGTTCAAGAACGCAACACCGGAATCCGAGTTGGCTTTGCTCGGGACCATGCAACCGACCAGCAAGTTTGGCGAGGTTTTTCAGTACAGCAATTTAATGGCGGCGGCTGCGGGATATATTGGCGGGCATGTTGTGTATCCGAACAAGGAACTTGGGGCCGCGTATGACCAAGCCATGCAGCAAAAGATCTTCGATCCTCTGGGGATGAAGTCGACAACCTTTGACTATGCACGCGCACTTGCGGGCAACCATGCGAGCCCTCACGGGGATGATGTGGATGGTAAGCCCTCCGTGGCCAGCATGGCCTTCAATTACTCGATCTGGCCGGCCCGGCCTGCCGGAGGCGTGTGGACCTCGGCCGGCGATTTGATCCGTTACGTTCAACTCGAACTGGCGCAGGGAAAGCTGCCGAATGGCAAGCGACTGGTTTCCTCAGAGAACCTACTGGCGCGCCGTGCGCCGCAGATTGCCACCGGCGAGGATGCGGCGTACGGGATGGGCTTGAGCGTGAGCCGCAAATACGGGGTTCCGGTGGTGAGTCACGGCGGCAGCATGTCGGGTTTCAAGAGTAACCTTTATTTCTTGCCGGACTCGGGCATTGGGGCCGTCCTGCTCACCAACTCGGACAATGGCGGGATGCTTCTGGGTCCCTTCGGGCGTCGCTTACTGGAGGTCGTCTTCGGCGGCAAACTTGAGGCGGCCGGCGACGTTGGTGCTCAGGCGACCCGCCACAAAGCAGCCCTGGCCAAAGAGCGGGAACGGCTCGTAGTGCCTGCGGATCCGGCGCAGGTGGCCGGTCTGGCAAAACGGTATTCCAGTAAGGAACTTGGTGAACTGGATGTGCTCAGTCAGGACGGAGTGATCACATTTGATTTCGGAGATTGGAAAAGCACGGTGGCATCGCGGAAGAATGACGACGGCACGATTTCGTTTATCACGATCGATCCCGGGACTGACGGCTTCGAATTCGTGGTCGGTGAGCGCGCCCGCAAGCGGGTGCTGATTGTACGAGATGGCCAGCACGAATACGTCTTTACAGAGGCTGCCTGACCGCGCCGTGCGGCTCCTCACACGACTGTTTGCACCCGTGTTTTCGAATGGCTTGGGATGGTGCCCGGATCACGGCCAAACCGGAACTAACCCACCACATGAGATGAGCTTCGACCCTCATTTCTGGGTTCTGACCCAAGGCTCACAAATAGCGAAGTTAGGTGCGTTTCCTTCCGAACAGCGGACTATGTGTCCGAAATCGTCGACGGGATTCGAAAGCCTCCAAGTATCTGAAGCCGCGCGAGCAAATCTCCAAGCTTGATACTGCAGATCGAAGGACACATACGTCCAAGAAAAAGCCTAAGTGAATCGTGTTAACAAGTACACTTGGCGGCGGAAAATCAAAGATCACTTTCGACCTTGTAGCAAACGGCCTCTTTCGCGAGAGGCCGTTTTTCTTGCGATCGCTGTGAAAAGGTAGCTACTCGTCTTCCGCTTCCAAGTGGAAGAAGACACCGTTCTGTTCGTGACCGATTACCGAGTAAAGGTTGCGAGCAGGATTTGGGCTCTCCGACTGAAATGCAAAGTTGGCGGACTCAGCCGACCAGTCAATCGTTGCTCCAGTCTTTACAAACTGACCCCGGAAGTTCTGCATGACGTTGACCACTTTCGCAGACTCGGTAATCCCGCTCCACTCGATGTCAAACGACACCGTGGCGGGCACGGGAGCGATGGGTGGAACACCCAGGCTGGGGAACCCTTGGCCGGTGGTGAGATTGTTGAGCAGATCGTGAGCGTCCATCACGGGAACGTCGCGAAGTCGGAGAGAGGCCACGCCCTCGTCGAAGTCAATTTGCACTGAATCGCGCGGGGTGGGAATCACCCAGAAGAGACCTGTAGCTCGCCAAAATCCAAAATGCACCTCGAAGGTGGCCTGATGAGAGTTTCCCGGCCCGAGATGGGTTGAGTCGGTGGGCGAGATGCTGAGTCGGAGCCAGCTGCTCTCTTATTAATGACCGAAGAGCCGGCACTCGTCCCACGAGGTGTAAGCCAAGGAATCGGCGGATCTCAGGCCGCGCGGTCGTAGCGATGGGCAAACCGCCCAATCGCGCATGGCAGATCACCGGACCGGTGGCCGCAGAACGGATTCTGCGGCCAGGGGTTTGCTTACATTACAGAGTCCAAGATGCGTGCGGTCATCATGATACAAGTCGACAATCTAATACCCATAGTACTGAATCGCGAGAGATGCGTTATCCGTGGCATCCGTGGTATGGGCATCCTGTCTGGATGCATGGAGCGTTTGTAAAGAGTGGACGGGCGGAGATGTCGCTCAGCAGCGAAAGTCAGAATTACGCTGTCCTGCGTTGCTTGAGAATTTGATCTTGCGGGTCAGCTGTGGAAGATGTGGAGTGTACGCTCGATGCCCCCGGTCATGACGAGCACTGGACTTCTCACGTGAAAACTGATGGATGGCAGATGCGGAGAAAAGGTTACCAAACGTAAGTGGAACAGTTATTCACAGAGAAGCGACAAAAATACATTTGTGACTTCAATCTGATTTGGGCCTACAATAAAGTCTCCACTTCACGGCTTCCCCTTCGTGCAAAAACCGAAAAGCATAACGTCCCTCCAGCAATAGGGAAGGAAGTTGATCCTGGAGGCAACATGTTCCTCCACCACAAACGTTTCAAGCGTCGGCTGCAGCACAAGGAATTTCCTTGCTGTGAAAACCCCGGTCAGCGTGACCCAGCCCACTCGAAAGGAGGCAGCTCATGAGCGCGTTAACAGCTAACGTCGCATTAGTCTCGGAAACCCCCGTAGTTGACCCGTCGCAAGTCTCAATCGTGGCCGCCGCTCTAAATAAGCAAGCCACTCGCGATTTCGGTCCGTTTTGGGACGTGGATGCCACAGTCAGCGCCTTTGACAAACTCGAAGACGTGCCTGTCGATTATTGGCCCGTGATCATTCGGGACGACATCAACCAACCGGGCGCAGCCGGCTATCACACGGATGATAATGGCCAACCTTTTTCGCTCGTCCAGGCTGATGACAGCTGGACGCTAACATCAAGCCACGAAGTACTGGAGATGTTGGCCGATCCTTTCGGCAACAGGACCATTGCGGGTTCTCCTCCTCCCAATTCACCTGACCCGGTCTCAGGATTCGACCGGGTCGTATACCTTGTAGAAGTCTGTGATCCGTGCGAGAGCGACCAGTTTGCCTATACTGCGAACGGAGTGACGGTCTCGGACTTTATTACGGCCCACTACTACGACCCGAATGACTCAAGCGGAGCCCAGTACAGCTTCGGAGGCAACATCAAAGCGCCGCACACCGTGCTGGAGGGCGGATACGTGAGCTTCGGCAATCCAGTGGACAGTAACTGGTATCAAATCATTGTTGTGAACGGCCAAACTCAGGTCCGCGATCTCGGAGTGATTCAATCCACCAACGGCCGGAGTCTGCGTGAGCTTGTTGATCTCGCAGTTCGGAAAGCAAGGGAGAAAGAGCGCTATCGCATCAAACCGGCTATGACCAAAGCAGTGGCTGCCGCGGTCGGATCTCCGCTGGCAAAGACGAGTACAGCCCGCGCGAAGACGCTACGAAATTACGTGCAAAAGTTGAAGACCCGCGATGTAGCATAACCATGAAGGGAGCCACCCAACGAGGTGGCTCCCTTCTGAAAAGAGGTTCTCCATGCCGGAAGAACAATCCCACACAGAGCAAGGACAAATCGAGCGCGCCAAAAGGCTACGCGACCACATTGAGCGTTTGAAGCGGGGGCAGCCAGAACCCGGCAGCGCGAAAAAAGGAAAGTCACTCAAAGAGCAGATTGCGGAACGTACTGCCGAACAGGAGAAGTAGGCACGGGTCTCCACCTGCAAGTCTGCCAGGAGGAATGTGGTTGACGGGCGTTGTTCGCGGATCTCTGCCACTGCCGGTACTGCTCGCCATGGTAGCCCAAGTCTAATGTTGCCAAGACACATCCACGAATGCTGTGCCTTCGGGCGGCGCGGTAAACCTGTGATTCGGGCCGTTTTCCCAAGTCACGGTGCCGTTGCTCGCGATTTTAATAAACTTAAACTCGATCGTCTTACCTGCGGGCACACTTACGTTCAGGAACCAGTTCGGATAATTTGGTGTCAGCATCGGACCCATCGCGCCATCCCACGTTGTATTCCAGTTCCCTAGTTCTACCGTGTTGCCTGTCAGGAAAATGTAATCGCCCGGATTGGTGGGGACGGCATTGTTAACAGTGAAAGTAACGGGAATGAGTTTCGCAGTAAGCAGCGTGAAGTGCACGCTGTTCGACACATGACCCCGGGAATCAGTCACCATAACGTTGTAGCTTCCGCCAGGAATGGAGGGCACCATCACTACGATCTGATTGGAACTGGAGGTGACTACGGTGGCCACGGCCGTTCCGAACTTGACCGTGTTCGTTCCGGAAAAGCTTCCCGCCAGTGTGACCTGTACGCCCGGCTGGGCTACATCGGGTCCGGCCGAAGCGAGAACGGGCGTTATTGGCGTGACCGGTGCGTGAGTCCAGACGGAAACGGTATGAGCCGGTAAAACGAAATCATTGACAGGATTGTTTCCACCACCGCTTTTCACAGTGATCGACAAACCGCCAAGCAGACCGCCCAGATAGTCAGTGTAAGTCCCCGCGGGAAGTGAGGTGAACAGACCTCCAATAGAAACCGAGGAACTGTCGTTCTTGTTGATAGCGACGAGAACCACGCTACCGGCGAAGGCTCGCTCGTAAATATAGACATCGTTGTTGATCCAGCGTTGGCCCATGGTCCCATACGGGACGGCGGTATTGCTCTTGCGTAGGGCGGCCAGTTTGCCGATGAGCCTGTAAGCTGTGGAGCTCGTATCGTAGCTGTTCATAAAGGGCCGATTAAAAGGGTCGTAGCCGTGGTTCGTGTCGTTGTGGAGGTACTGCTCAGTGCCGTAATAGATTACCGGCACGCCCCGACACGTCAACAGGAATGCGAGCGCCTCATGCAGACGGTCCTGGTTCTTGTTGACCGAGAGGAAGCGCTGGCGGTCGTGATTGTCGATAAAGGTCACAAGATCGTTCACCTGCTGAAAGTTCGAAGCTTCCTGGGAGAGCACAGTGTCGATCTCGTAGAAGCTGTTGTCGCGGGCAAATACGTTGTCGATTGAGTTGTATAAGGGGAAGTCCAGAACCGAGAAGCCAGAACGATTCGCGAATTTGTAGAGATCGTGATATAGCGGGTCCGACGTGGTATCTGCTATCCATTCACCAAAAGTGAACGTGTCCGCGGTGGTATAGATGTTGTTGATAAAACTGTAGAGCCAGCCCCAGGTGGCATGCTTGATGGCGTCAATTCGGAACCCGTCAACATGGTGCCGTTGTAGAAGCTGGGCTGCAGACTTGAGATAGGCGTCAACCGTGGGATTTTCCTGGTTGAAGTCAGCAAGGTTGGAGAGTGTGTAGTACTGCACCTGATAGCGGTCGTTGAAGTCACTGATGTTTGGATTGTGGTGGAAATAGCCGCTAGTGTCGTTGGGATAGTTGCCCACTAGCGTTCCGTTGTCATAGAAGGCCCCAAACTCGCCGTTGTAGTTGTTATTGGAATGATTGGGGGCGTAGTCGACGATGATTTTGATGCCTTTGTTATGAGCAGCAGCGACCAGGTTGTCAAAAGCCGCCCACGAGTTGCTGGCATCTCCGAAGTGCTCCTCGATGCGCTTGAAATCACGACCCTGGTAACCATGGTAGGGCGCGCCGATCGTCGTCCCGCCCTCGTTCACATTTTCGTTATCGACCGGCGGGGAAATCCAGATCGCGGTTACCCCCAATCCGGCGATGTAGGACATCTTCTGCTGGATACCGGCAAGGTCCCCTCCCCAGTAGGCCTGCCAGGTGGTCTTCGTGGAATCGTACAAGCCGCTGCTTTGAGGTGGGTTGTTGTTCATGGCATCGCCGTCGAAAAAGCGATCGGTAACGACTTGATAGATCACTTCGCGCTTGAAATCTGCAGCATCGGAGAGCGCGGAAGAACCGAATATCAACGCAAACGCAAGAAGTAGAATCACCGGCGTGCTCCTCTAATCGGGCGTTGCAGGAATCCGCCATCCCAGGCGAAAGCTCCAGCGATGAAGGTCCTCTGGTCTCTGCCCGAGGGCACTCGAATGATTGGCAGAGCAAGTCAAGATCCCGGAATTCAGTGTGTATCCGGACATGGGGAAACTCCGAGAGCTAGCCTTCAGTGCTCCCCGGCCGAACTGCCTAACGCCGACTCACTCTTGCTCACGTAGCGGTCTTCAATAGCCCGCCGGTTCCCGGGTAAGTTGCTTGGCTTGTATTTAAGAGCAGGGTCCCGTAGTCGTTGCTCAACTGATTGGTGCACGACGGGGTCTGGTGCAATCCAGCGCCGGCGTGCGAAGTTCACCCGAATGGATCTCTTCCAGGTTCCTGGAGCAATTTCGACATGAACGATCTTCGGCCACAACTCAGCGACCCACCACGGCCCATGAAGCGACTCGTGCTGGTTGTGGGTGAGTGGGTCGGGTGCGACATAGGGTAGCTTACCTCCGAGAATTTCGGCCTTTCGTCCTTGGTCAACCGCCAGGAGCGCGAGTTCTGCCTCACACACCATCCATCGCAAAGCAATTTTAGAAAGCTGGCTCTCCGATTCCGGGTAACTGCCTCCAACATCGGAATGCACCCCTGCAAACCAGACCTCCTGTATATCTTGTTGCGGATTATTTGGTGTGCCGAAGAGGTTTTGACGAAAGAATGCCCGGTGCTCATCTATGGAAATTGCATGCCGGACAAGGTTGAGATCGGGATTGTGCGCAGCTGTTGTGAACGGGAAACGCACGGCATTATATACCCAGCCCACGGAGCTCACAGTATCCCACACTCCGATGAAGTGTGGTTTGCATTCACGCGAGAAGGTCCTTTTGAAGTCTTCCGCAACACCGAAACTGATCGGCTTGCCTTTAATCATTCGGATGGCGTAGGGAATTAGTCCCTCGTTGCCTTCGCTGAGGAGGCCCACTATGTGAAGCATCCCGCAGAGAGCACGGGCCGTGTAGGCACCACGACTGAAGCCGAAGATGTAGAGACGGTCACCCGGCTCGAATGTCTTCATCAGAAACTGGTACGCATCAGACACGTTATCCGAGATTCCATACCCAAATGCCAGGCCTATCGTGCGGGTCCACCACTTGCCGATGCCGGTGAGCGCGTTTCGCGCGCCCATCGTACCCACGCCAGGGTGGTAGTAGGCAACTTGGGCCGCATCGCAAATCAGCATTTTGTAGAGCTTTACAACGTTGGAGTTCTGCTCGCCGAACTCGTTCCCCGTACCATCACAGCAGATAACGATATTTTTCGGCATATTCGGCCTCGTAGGTGAATCACTGCACCACTTATTTCTTCTGCTTGTCCTTCGACTCTTCTTCGCGACTCTTCTCTCGCGGTTTGACGGTTGAACGAACCACCATGAGCTTGTTCAACATATCAAACCAGAACGGTGCTCCGAGCGATATAGCAACAGCGGTCAACAGCCAGCCTCCTGATACCTGGAGCCATTCAGGGTAGCTGCTGGGCCGCCGCGTACCAGCCCACCCGAGGGGGATTCCAATACTCTGAATATTGGATATTTCAGTTTGAGCCTGTTGAATCTGATCTTTGATGCTTTCACCCCTTTTATTGTCAGAAGGCTTCGCCGATTGGGCCGCCGCAACAATGGATTGGCGCAGCGTTGGATCTCTTGACAATTGCTTTACGATTCTTATCGTGTCTGCGTTCAGTGTGGCGGCGAGCACCAGCCCAATCCCGAAAAGCATCCATTGTGTGCGGTACTTGTACCAGCCCGAGACCCGGTCCATCGCACTGTTGAACCAATTCTGGAGGCTCTTCTTTAGTTTGCCGATGTCATCGCCGGCCACATCAATCATTGAAATCAGCGCCTTACCAACCTTTTCTGTTTTGGCATCTTCCGCCAGCTTCTGCGCGGCCTTTCTCAACGAGTCTAAGCTCGCAGCGGTGCGTGCCTCGACCACGGGTTCTTTCGAAACAGCCTCTGGAACTCCATCAAGCAACGCCATAACAAAGTTTTCCGAAGGTATGTAGGAGGGGAGATTACCGGTTTTCTTGGGATTGAAATCTCCCTTGAACAAGCCAAGTATCTGCCCATGGCTGTAGAGGTCCTTCACCAACCCGGTACCATCGTCGTCATCCAGAAGAGTCTTCAAGCCGCACAGGAGCTCCTTTCCTCGCATATTCAAAAAGGAAAGTATGATTTCGTTTGAGCGTGGAAGCCATGAGGCTCAGCAAGAACACGAATGCAACTCCGATCGCAATATCGAGGAACGAAAAACCAAACATGATCACCTCCTCAGTAGCCGGGTTTGGCTGGATCGCATGACCCTCGTTCTACTTGGAAACCCATTCAATCAATCCAATCATCTTTCGGAAATTATTAAAGATCCAAGCCGTAGTCTCAAGCCGATGGCCGACGTTCAGGTTCGTGGTCCCGTGCGATGTCGCAAGTCAAAGAGCGATTGTCTTTTCCGGCCGGAAGCTTCAGTTCAGCTGAGGCCCCGCCGGATCAAGCTGCTCCACTAGGCCGACTGTGACGATCTCATAAGGTAGATTCCAGGTCAGTGGCTTACGCGCATCGTCTGCGTGTTGCAGTCGCCAATGAACCAATTCTAAGTCAATCCGTGGTATTCCGATGACATGCAGCCTGTCGCCCGGCTTCAGCGTCTTCACCAGATCGTCGGGGGGCGTTCCCTTAATGAACACCATTCGCCTGCGATGGACGATCTTCTCCAGTTGCAAGTTCAGGACGTCGGCCATCGCGAACGATCCGTCCGCCACTGAGTGGACGTTGCTATCCGTCGTGAAGTCACTTCCGGGAATGATCTGTTCGTTGGTGCGCTCGTAAGCAGTGAACGCCTCGTCCGCATCTTTGTACTGGAAACCCGCGATGGGTTGAATGGTTTCCAGCACTGAGGTCCCGGCAACGTCGGTTATCGGGTGGATCTCGAACACGTGCGCAGCGCCCGATGAACTCATCGGACCGGGATCTTTGCCCTGCTCCTGAGTAATTTGCCCGCCGTGTTCGCACCAGAGTCACCACACGCCCGTTAGGCTGATCGGGGTACCTGTCCCCGCCAAGTTCTGGATTTTTTTCACCAGCGGCTTCTCCAGTTTGGCATTCATGATCTCGGCCACCGAACCCAAGCCGATCTCCGGCGCCCTGCCAGCAATGTGTATGTCGCCATCTTGACTGGCGGGGTGGATTTTGCTGGTGGCGTCAACCGTAAAATTTGCTCTGATCGTAACCTTACCGTTGACCTCGTCGATAAACGAATTCTTCAACGTAATCGTAATTTGTGCCTGTGCCGACAGACCGGCCAGCAGCACAGCCAAACACAGCCCTAGTCTGCGAAGTCTACTCATCGAGAACTGGAAGCATCGTTGGTCCGCCTCCAGAACGAAAGTTAACTTCACAAAAGATAATTTGCGCTTGACCTCGGGCGGCCTCGGGGAGCACAATCCTCTTCGCTTCCCCACAAGTAGTTCCATCGGTCCAGTAGTTGGGAATCATTCAAGCAAAAGATTTGGCCTAACTTGATGCTCGCTGCGGCGAAACTATCTTTCGCCCTTGCGACGATTAGCCTGCGCACGGCAGGTGAGACGTACTATGTCAAGCACGGGCACTACCGTACCGGCGACTTTACCGGGTCTTGACGTGTCCCACCATCAGGGAAGCGTGAACTGGCACGTGGTAGCCGAAGCGGGAGTCTCCTTTGCTTTTGCCAAAGCCACCGATGGGGACACCTTTGTTGATCCCCAATTCGACAGCAATTGGATCGGAATGAAGAACTCTGGGATCGCACGCGGTGCCTACCACTTCTTCCGTCCTACAAGGCCCGTGGATGCCCAGGTTGACAATTTCGTGCGGACCGTGGGAGAGATAGGAGATGGTGATCTGCCACCGGTTTTGGATACAGAGGAAGCTCCCACGCCGCACGGAGACTCATGGGAAGATATCCCCGGTGACGAGCGAGTTCCGATGGTAATTAACTGGCTTCAATCCATTGAAGCAAAATTGGGACGCAAGCCCATTATTTACACTCGTCGCGGTTTCGTATCGCTCGAGTTGCCGAATGCAACTCCTCTCGGCAGCTATTTGGTTTGGATCGCGCATTACACAACCAAACCTTCGCCTGCGTTCCCCGATATCTGGTCCAATTGGTCGTTCTGGCAATATTCGGAAGCTGGAAAGGTCGATGGTATAGCAGGCCCGGTAGATCTTGACCGGTTTAACGGTTCAGCAACGGATCTAGAGAAGCTGATCAGAACAGGCAATGGCTAATCGGCCCTGAATTGAATCGAAGATGGAATATCGTGAGGGAAATGTGGCAGAAGACAAGGCACGAATCAGACTTATGGTTTTCGACGGTGCTAGGCTGCCATTTTCGAAGGAGCAAGATCTGTTGCTCCGAGTCCACGATGGCCAAACCACTGATTCGCGTACTAAGACCCTTAATAGTGAGTCGCTCGATCAAGGGGTCGCCTTTCTTGATGTCGATTTCTTTGACAACTTCGCAGACAACTACACGGTCTTGGTATCCGCGGACGATTATCGCGATGCCGGATTTTTCCCCGTCAAAGTGTCGCCAAAGGTACTTGCCGATGTCAGTTTGATGTTGGTATCGAGCGACCCTGGTTTTTCGTTCGACCCGTGGGATACGATCGTCAGCAGCCATCCTAAAATCGCAGAGTTCTTATCTCTTACACCGGCGGCCGGCACCGCTAAGGACAATTACACGGCCAGCATGGAAAGTCATCCTAAGGAGACCGCCTGCCTGCTGAATTTGGCCACCGCGATGTCCCAAATTTTTCTCACAAACGGCACTCCGTTGGACTACTTCCGGGGCATAGAGTGGGCGACACTCGCGCAAGATCGCTTCTTCGGTTATGCGATTCCAGATCTCGTTTCGGAAGTGAAGGAAGCCGTGCCCAAGCTCTTTGCACCTGAGATCGACCCGTCATTTTTTCACGGGGATGCCACCTCCAGCTTCAAAGAAATACGCTTCGGAGAGGCCAACGTACAGCTAACGTTTCATGAAAATGATAAGAAGCAAATCGGAGATGATCTGTGTATCCGGGTAGAGCCCGACATTGACTATTACAAGGACCTCGGGGCTCATGCGTTGATGGAAGTTATCTACAATCTAGTCACAAATTCATTGACTGATCCCGTACAGGTCTACATCCTTCGCTGGATGGCAGGCAAACAGTTGGGCTTGCCCGAGTTCGAACCACCGTACAGACTGGTGGAATGAAGGCCAACCCACAACCGGTGAACGCACGGAAATCTCCGATGCACACTGACTTTCGAATTCGATACTCCGGGCTCGGTTGGATCCTCTGCGCTCTTGCATTTGCGGTGGGTTGTCTCTCGCCGGCCGTGCACAAGAATGTTCCCGCATTTGCGAGTGCCGTGACTTTGGCCACAGAAAACACCAAGTCAGCGTTTGATGTCGTGGAACAGGAGTACGAAAACGTTCAAGCCGAAAGAATTGTTGTCAACTACGACAGGGAAGGCTTCAATCCAAACATGGTAAAGCAGTTCCTGGGCCCGGAGGACCTAGAGGTCCGACTGGCTCTCTTGGACGCGCTGCAGCACTATGCATCCACCCTCGCAGAAGTTTCCGGAGACAAGCAGTTGGATCAATTCGATGACAAAACGCGGGCGCTCGGCAGCTCGCTCCAGTCGCTGACCAAGACGGCTGCATTTCAGCGGCTTGTAACGTCCTCGGCAATGGAGGTGAATATTGCCGCGACCGCCATAAATGCCCTCGGCCAGTGGTTTATCGAACGAAAGCGACAACAACAGCTGCCGCGCCTGATCAGCGACATGCAAGAACCGGTGAGAAGGACTGCTGAGCTTCTGCAAGCTGATATCGGAAGCGCACCTGATGATCACGGGCACGGAGGCCACGGTCTTAGGGAACAGCTGTGGAATGAATACACGCAGGCCGCGCTACAGCAGGTGGCATTTATTGATCATAACAAGGACCACATGGATCCAGCCTCCAAGGCGGAAGCGATCAAGAAATTGCCACAGTTGGTCAGGCAAAGGGCACTCGCCGATCAGACGCTAAAGCAGACCCAGGTCACTCTTTCAAAACTGGTCGAGGCCCATAGCGCATTATTACGAGCTGTCCAGTCGAAAACCGATATTCAAGCGGAGTTCTCTGCATTAATCGGCGAGGGCCAGCGGATTAAGAGCTTCTATGACTCTCTCCAAAAGAAGGGTTAAGGTATGGATCAGACGCAGCAAGAGGTGCACGATGCGTTTGAGGAGCTTTATCAGTCACTGACCGAGGCCTACTGGGTGGCCTCCACAATTACTGATAAGGATCGGCTTCGTGGCGCCGCAGACGCCGTCTATGACATCGTTACGGCGCTGAACCAAGCGGATATCAAGTCCCGAAGCCAAGATTATGTGACCCTGAAAGATCAAGTTATCGTGGTGAACAAGAAGCTCACGGCTATTCAAACTGACATCGATTCCATCATCCACACTATGGGTGTCGCTAGCGGGGTGGTTCAGGCAATTAGTAAAGCTCTGGACTTTGGAGGAAAATTCTTTATTTGAGGAACTCTACTTTACTTCGAAGCAGGTGATGCAATGGATGCAATCCTTGCCAATTCGTGGGGCGATCGAAGGCCGGATGGCTATGATGCAGTGGTCGTGGGCTCCGGGTATGGCGGGGCCATCACGGCCGCTCGCCTGGCCAACGCGGCCGTAAACCCGAAGCTTTCCGTTTGTATTCTTGAGCGCGGGCAGGAATGGCCGGTTGGTGAATTTCCCGACAATTTCGGAGACGTGCTGGGCAACTCTTATAATCCGGTGCTTAATCCACTCGGCCTTTACGAATTCGACGCATTTCCGGACATCGCAGTAATCAAGGGGAGCGGCCTTGGCGGTACATCCCTGGTAAATGCCAACGTGGCCATTCGGCCTGAGCCAGACGTGTTCGCGACCTGGCCCTCGGCATTAAAGCAGGCTGCGCAAATCGGAGAAACCACGCCGGGCTCCTTGTGGAACTATTACAAGCGCGCAGAAGAAACCTTGGAGGTGTCTTCACATCCGACGGGAAGCACTCTAAAAAAGTTTCAGGCTTTGAAAAAGCGTGCTTCCGAACTCGGTCAATTCGTTGAGACTCTACCGCTCGCAGTGAACTTCCAGAAGGAAGGCGTTGAAGTCTATAAGAGGAACGGCGGAAGTATCGTCAAACATAGATGCATTGATTGCGGGGATTGCGTTACAGGTTGCAACGTCGGCGCGAAAAACACGCTGTACATGAACTATCTGCCACTCGCCAAAACCGGGGGCGCACACATGTTTACGCAGGCCGAGGTCGACTACGTCGAGAGGAAGGATAGTCAGTGGGTCGTCCATGTAACCCATCGCGATGACGCTATATCCTCGGAAGATGTCACGATCACAGCGAGAATGGTAGTCTTGGCTGCCGGAGCGCTAGGTTCGCCCAGAATCCTGCTGCGATCGCGCGACGAGGGCCTCGCAACCAGCGCTGTCTTAGGCAGTCGTTTCAGCGGTAATGGCGACTTCTTCGGGCTGGCTTATAACTCAAGTCAGTTTACGGATATCCTAGGCTGGGGCAATCACCGCAAGGATCCGATCGCACAGGTTGTCCGCGCCGGTCCCAGTATTGTTGGCTTGGTGCGATATAACGAGAAGGCGCCGCCCGGTCAGCGCTTCGTGATTGAGGATCTTTCCATTCCTCGCGCATATCGGGACGCTGCCGCCGCGGCCTTTCGTATTCTTCCGGGTACTGTCGTCGGCGGCCAAGATTCCGCTCAAGCGCAGGAAAGACTTGATAAGGACATTCTAGGTGCCGATCCCCAGGGTGCTCTGAACAGCTCCATGCTTTACCTCTGCATGACACAGGACGATTCTGGCGGGACTTTGTCCCTCGACGAATCTGGCAACGTCCAGGTTGACTGGCCCGGCGCAGGCGCGGAGGCCATCTTCAAGCAGGTAAACCAGGAGTGCTTGGCCCACGCCACGGCTCTTGGTTCATATTTCATTGAAAACCCGCTCTGGAAGGCTTCCCCATGGCAGACGTTAATCACGGCCCACCCGCTCGGCGGATGTCCCATGGGCGAAGACGGATCAGATGGTGCAGTGGATCACCTCGGCCGTGTTTTTCAGGGAGCAAGAGACGAGGTTCATCCGAGCCTTTATGTTGCCGACGGTTCCATTGTGCGGACCGCCTTGGGCGTAAACCCCTTTTTGACAATCTCGGCACTCTCCGAACGTATCGTCGACTATATTATCTCGGGACTTTGACGCTGGTTATTGAGGTTTGGAGAGTAGCCGCGATCACAAGGCAGGCAGGACCAGCGAGAGGCGGCTCATTTCAATCCAGGTCATGCGTCTCAAATTTGACCTTCTTGGATGTGCGATTCGGAAACCGCACTTTGCTGGAGGCGAGGGTAAGAGGAGGATGAGAAAGTCGAAGTTGGGGTGAGTTGCTCCTCGCCGCCTACACTATTGCATGAGAATCGTTCTGAGGGAAGTGTGAAAGGGTTTCATCGTGTTTCGCAGTCAGATATCTCGGGATCAGGAATTCTCAGGCACGATAGGGATTCGCCTGTTGACAAATTGTGGTCGTTAAAAAGGTTTCGCGGAGGGGCGCCCGCCATACGAATTGGTCCCATCACTGGTTTCGAGTACCCGGCGGTCTTACCTCGCTTAACCTGCCGAAACGCTGAACCGCCTTCGGACCCGGTGCCCGAAAAAGTGTGGCGGGATTGATCTTGCCCGGGGGCCAAAGCGTCACCGGCCTGGGTCAGCGCGGATATTAGGTGGAGCGGAAAGCGGGTCAAACCGCCCAGCCTTAATGTCCAAGAATGAGATGGGCGATGAGAGGCGATTCGCAGCGCGAGTGGTTGCGAGCGGGCGCGTTGTTGCCAGGCGATTTTGCCTTGGAGATTCATGGATGTCAGGGCATTTTATTACCATTTGTTCGGTACGATCTATTGAAGTGCTTCGATTTTCGCACAATTGTCGCGAATTTTCTTGGCCTGCTCATCTGGGAAGCCGGAGAGATGACTCGGGTCCGTTTTCAAGCTGGAACAGATTCTCTTCCACACAGCAATATCTCTTTGCTGCTTTGCCGTGTCGACTGGGCATGCACTCACAGTGCCGGGACCGCCGCACTCAACAGGTCTGTTAGGTGTTTTGCTGAGCATGCCTGTAGTTCCCATTGGAGCCTTATGTTCTCGGCGATAGACTTGAACCTTCAGTTTCATTGGCCGCGCAACAACAGCAGGCTCCGGGTGCGCTGTTATTGTGACAACGGTTTGCCTCGTAACTCCTGCCTTCGCTTTCAGCTTACCTAGGAACCGCTCCGCATCCTGCTCTCCTTCACCAGAAGGATGCAAGGCAGAAGCTGTGAGGGGCAAGACGGCATGCGCGCGGGCGGATATTGCCGCGCCACCTTTCCATTGGAAGCGGAGCAGAGCCTCAACTAGCCCGCGTTCGGAGGGCCTCGGCAGGTTGAATGTCACAATTGCTCCCTCTCCCCGGCCGCTCTCGTCCTGAAGCAAACCCATGCTCGGTGCGGAAACTCGTGGAGACATCTGTTCGACCTCTGCCTTTAAGCCCTTGCCGCCGGGCCAAGGAAGAAGCAAGCTCATCTTCTGGTCGGCCAGGTTCAGTTCGTGATTCAGGCTGCTGCAAAAGCCTTCATCTCCCCAATTCCTGACAAAGATTGCCCAAATGTTGTTACTCGGGTTTTCGTCAAGTTGAATTGCCAAAGCATATACCGGATGGAACTCGCTGCGGCAGTCATGCTCGCAGTCTAACCCGAATAACCCAACCGCGACTGCAAAAGGATCCTGGTTCGGGTCAGATGGATGAATATATTTGTTCAGCTCCGGGAGATTAAGCGGGTCAACCAGTCTCGCGAGGCCTTGCCACCAAGGCGTGCGGAATTGGTCGGCCACTTCACTGGAGGCAAACTCGAGCTCCATGTATCTAGGGGCATCGCCACCTTCAATACGGTTGTTATTAGTAGTGAGGCCGCGGTCTTGCTCAGGCGCGGTGTTTTGCCGCTGGGGAAAGAAGCGGAAGTTGTAATCCCAATCATCGGCGAAGTTCAACCAGGACACGTGACCACTGGCGGTCGCCACCATCCAGTCAACATGCCCGTGAACAATAGAGCCTGGATAAAAAAAGCAAAGCACATTGGGAAAATCGTCCGGCTTATCGATCACTGTATCTTGGACGGTACAGGGTTCCAGGCCTGGCGGTTTGGGCGCTTTGAGGTATGGTTCTTGGACGCAACTTTCGTGTTGTGGATCTGTAAGAGGAGGGAGAATAGATCCGTATTGCGCAGTCTGTGCTGCCCAGTACGGGTCGTTCGGAAACCCATTCACGTCATCGCGATCCCAGAAGGCATTAAATTCTCCTTGTCCTTGAGGTGGAGTGTGAATGGGAGGCGGCGCCCAGGGCTGTGGCCGCCGTTGCGTGAGACAGCTAGTGAGTATGCAGGAGGATAACAAGAGAGCAGTGAGAGCAAAGCTTGCCAGATACTTGTGCATGGTTCCTCCTGCGAATGATTTTGCCAAGACGAGGCAAACTTTTCCGGCTGAGAAAGGTGGCCAGAGCTGCAATCGAGACCCAGAAATGTTGTGTGAAAACAGCGGACGCATTTTACCTCACGTCAAAGTATTCGTTCGGCGCACAAAATTGGAACCGCTCCGAAATGGAACGCTGATATCCCTCTCCGGACCTATCGTATCCGTACTCCAACCGGGTATTTGCGGCGCGCACTCAGCGCGTAGAAAGTATTACGCCTGCGGAGCGTTGGTGTTTGAACAAATAAACCAAATAAACGGCCTCGTTGCGTAATACTATTGGTGTCGCTTAAGCAGCGAGAACACGCTGCGTGGCTGGCCCCTACACAACGAACTCTGGAACGACCGGCCTTAAAATGAACGCTTCCCAATGTTTCCAATACAAATCCTGACTCCGTCGTGCACATTCGACCGCCAGCCATATCTTCCCCTCAATATTTGGCGAAACCCTTCGCGGCTTTTCGGTGGGCACGGAAGTCAAACTAGGCTGAGGCGTAACCGTATTCCACACCCAACGGGAGAAAGTTGGACAGTGCTCTAAAGCGTTTTGCGGCAGTGAGCAGCGGTAAACTTTCATTGAGAGCCGTGGGTAATGTCCTGCCAGCCATTATCCGAGTCCACCGTGCACTGCGCGCCGTTGCATACCTCGAACTTGGTTACAGGATGGATCTCCCAAATTGTTACCCGCGCGCCTCCACTGCGGCTGACGTGTTCACTGTCGAACAGCAGATACCCAGAGACACGGACCAAAGGCGGATTGTTGGCGTCCGTAATCAGACTATCCAGCTTCTCGAGTGTCCACTGTGGAACGGAGGCGCGTATCCGTGGGGTCATCTCAACGACTATGGAATTCCACAATCGATCGCTCGGTCGCTCCACCATGTTTATGTGATAGTCATTATTTGGTTCTCCTGAAAGCTTGCAATTGCAAGTTTCAGGAGACCCCGGATGCGCTCCAATCATATAACCGGCGAGGACCACAGGTGTGTCTTCTCCCATTGCCTCAACGTCGCCGCGGGCCTGATTTTCGGTCCACTGAGCGGGGCGCTCCTCCTCCAAATGCAGAAAGTCTTCGAAAGTCATGACCTGATAAGAGTCCTGTGGTATGTCAAGCCGGTTCTTTTTCTTGTTTAGCAGTTTGTCTCCGCCTCCGCAGCCCTCAGGTGGGCAGCTCCCAAGACTCGTGCTGCAGGCCTTTGCTGAGTGCGCGGTTTTGCGCAGTCCCTTCGTGCGTGGGAAACTAGCTGACGTCAGGGTTATACCAACGGATAAGACGAGGAGAAGTACCAACCTGAAACGCTTCATAGGCAGCCTCCTAATCCTGAAGAACAGATATCGCCAAAATCCAGCAGTCCGGAAGAATGTGACGTCTCCCTCGAGATAACGATGAAGCGGACGATGGTGCACGCCAGCGACTCTGCGCTCCCACTTGCGAAACGTAGAACTGGAACTCCTCACCGCTGATGATGTTTTGACTTTGTGTACGTTTTGCTAGCCTTTGGGACGTTGTAGTTTCGCCGGATCGTATGCCCCCCGCGTGCCGGGCCGAAAGTATTATGACGGGGAGCCTACGTGCAAATGGGAACTAACCGCGGGGAAAAATGAAATGATATCCCTCCCGGATCGTCAGTCAAGCACTAAACGCAACATCGTTGCTGGTAAATGTCGTACATCTCGACTTTCTGTTGCAGCACCAAGAGCAGCTGCTGACGCCACTTGCCTTCCACGCTTTTGGCAATCTCCTCCTTGCTGGCGTGAATCCGCGGATCACTGAGTGCAGTCAACCTCTGCGGGTCACGCTCTACATCACGGCCGAGGTTCGTTTTCAGAAAAAAGAAGGCCGATCAGGCAATCGCGAAGGCGAACGCCCAGCTTCCAGACATCGAGCGAGCAATTGAGGCTGCTCTCGATGAGTGGGATCGCATTGAGCCCGGCACCAGAGAAAGGATAAGACGTGAGGGCGATAAGCTGCAGGAGCAGCCGGCTGAGTTGTTGAAAAGGTTAGACCAGTTTGGGCTCCGTATCGAACCTGAACTATGAAAGCTGTCGTGGGCCAAAAATTCCATCCGTCGGCAATTAAAATGCTAATCAGAGTCGTTGAATTTTCCTGGAAGCCGATCTGGCTCCTACGAGGCGGTTCGGTGCACGATTCCTCCCGCTTCATCTGGCGCGAAAGAGAGGCTCTCATAAATTTGATGAACTCCCACCCCAGTCGCGAAATCCTGGCGGAGTACCCGCACCTTGAGCAGTTGCCGGAACCAGTTGTACGCAGAGATCCAGACCATCTGCGCCGAGAAGACGATCGATTTCGGGGCTATTTTGCCGTTCACGGATGTTCCGGCCTGCAACCTCCCTGTCTACGCTTCGCAATGGCCGTTACCGGACACCACGCAAGACTCGGTACGCGGCTGCGAGCTAAGCTTTGCCGCGGTCATTATTTCAAACGACTGAATTCCCCATAAGCTTTCAAGGCACAACCCCGCACGGACCCGGACGGGCGCTCATTAGCGCATCCGGTTCTTATCTCGGATGACTAGCGGATGGAGCACACGCGGTTGCGGAAGCCAGCGATTACCTAACGCTAACGTGCGGGTCCAGGAGAACGGACGCTTCTGGCTCCGGCGACGGAGTACCCGCCACCAGAGTCCAAGCAATCGGTCCCGGAATACCGCCAGGGCATCGAGGTTTCCCGGCACCGCGTAGTAGTTGAAGTAACCCCGCACGACCATTTGGAGCCATCTCCCCGTTTGAGACACAGGATCATGCATGCGCCGTTTGAGCTCCTGCTTAATATGTCGCAGCTTGGCTCGCATGCGCTTGCATATCGTCTCGCGTCGCACCGTGAAGATCCCAATCCTGTTCTTGCCACTGATGTGGGTAAAGCCCAGGAAGTCGAACGTCTCGGGTTTCCCTTCGCCTCTGCGGCTCCGGTTTTCTTCAGCAAACCGCCCGAATTCAATCCGGCGCGTCTTTTCCGGGTAGAGCTCCAGTCCAAACTTCTTCAGTCGTTCCCGTAAACTTTCCAGGAATCGATCCGCATCCGACTTGTACCGGAAGCCCAAGACAGTGTCTAGGGTAAAGGAATGGCTCAGTGACTTTAGAGGAGGCCTATCTGTTGCTGCGGGTTTCCCCTTCTGCAGTGCCTCACTAGCCTCATCGTGGCCGGTTCACCATTCCCTTCCCATCCCACCGGACGTTCAGTTTTCCCGAGTCCGGCGGTCCGACAGTCTTCTTCCCACAGCATGCGCAGGCTCTCACT
>DASQIH010000267.1:0-7370 GCA_035631655.1 Terriglobales bacterium | reverse complement strand
CCTCAGATAGGTACTACTGGAAGCCACCACCACGCGGGCTTCCATCGCTATACCCACATCGGACATCAAGTGGCGAACGCGAACACCAAGCATCGACCATAATGTGCTCGTCTGTTTCTAGGCTCTCAGCCTGTCCCCTGGTGGGTGACAGCCAGGGTGTACACGGTTCTACGGACGAACTGCTGGCATTCTCACGTTGGCGGTGGTCTTTAAGTGGAAAAGGCCCCAAAACCACTCAACTGGCTGGCCGGGGCCACCGCCCAGAGTCTCCCCACCCCTCCTCCAAGGTGTGAGAAAACAAGCCCAGCGTACTCTGCTTCAACTTTGAAGTCATACGGTAGTTTCCGTAGCAAGGTAGGGGAAATGTGGTACTTATTGGGGGAGCGAGTCCATCCCTGCAATTTGGCAATCAGTTCCGGATGTGAGGACTGGCCCGCGGGACTTGGCGGGCGTGACCGCAGGTAGGCATCCTTTGATTAAGTACCTTATTCTTTGGACGCTAGAACGTGAGCCGAAGAAGGGCGTACAATGCCGCCAGCCAAGGGATTCAAAATGAAAATCCCGAGCGAAATATTGTGTGGACTTGACCAGCCATGTCTCTCCTCAACAACCATGCAGTACACTACGACTTCTCCCTCCTGACCGATTACGACCTCCACTTATTTAACGAGGGCAACCACAATAGCCTCTACGAGAAGCTGGGGGCGCACGCAGCCACCGTCGACGGCCAGCGCGGTACCTACTTCGCGGTGTGGGCGCCGGACGCCTATTCCGTCTCCGTCATCGGCGACTTCAACGGCTGGAACAAGGCTAGCCACCCCTTGCGCACGCGCGCCGGCTCCGGCATCTGGGAAGGATTCGTCCCCGGGCTGGGCCCGGGCACTGTGTACAAGTACCACGTGGCGTCGCGCTATCTTGGCTACAGCGTAGACAAGGCCGATCCCTACGCCTTTGAAAATGAGCTCCCGCCGCGAACGGCCTCCATCGTCTGGGACCTAAACTACGAGTGGGGCGATGGCGAATGGATGCACTACCGCCAACAACACAACGGACTCAACTGCCCCATCTCGATCTACGAAGTACACCTGGGCTCGTGGATGCGAGCCTGGGAAGAGGGCAATCGTTGGCTCAGCTATCGCGAGCTCGCTTCTAAGCTGGCCGAGTACGCCAACCGGATGGGCTTCACGCACGTAGAATTCATGCCCGTGATGGAGCACCCCTTCTACGGTTCCTGGGGATACCAGGTAACCGGCTTCTTCGCTCCCACCAGCCGGTACGGCACGCCACAGGATTTCATGTACCTGGTGGATCAATTGCACCAGCACGGCGTGGGGGTGATCCTTGATTGGGTGCCGTCACATTTTCCCAGCGACGCGCACGGGCTCGCCTACTTCGACGGCAGCCATCTCTACGAACACTCCGACCCGCGACAGGGCTTCCATCCCGAGTGGAGCTCACACATCTTCAACTACGGCCGCCACGAGGTGCGCAGTTTTCTGCTCTCCAGCGCCCTGTTCTGGCTCAACCAATATCACATCGACAGCTTGCGCGTGGACGCCGTCGCCTCCATGCTCTATCTCGACTACGCCCGGCAGGGCGGCGAGTGGATTCCCAACAAGTATGGCGGCAACGAGAACCTCGAGGCCATCAACTTCCTGCAGAAGCTGAATGCCGACGTCTACGGCAGCCATCCCGACGTCGAGACCATAGCCGAAGAATCCACCGCTTGGCCCATGGTCTCGAGGCCTACTTACGTGGGCGGGCTGGGCTTCGGCTTGAAGTGGGACATGGGATGGATGCACGACACGCTCAAATATCTGTCGAAAGAACCCATCCATCGCCGGTTCCATCACAACCAGCTCACCTTCCGCGGTCTTTACATGTTCACCGAGAATTACGTGCTGCCCCTCTCGCACGACGAGGTGGTGCACGGCAAAGGCGCCCTCATTGGCAAGATGCCGGGCGACGAGTGGCAGCAGTTCGCCAACCTGCGTCTGCTTTTCGGATATCAGTGGGCGCAGCCGGGCAAGAAGCTGCTGTTCATGGGTGGCGAGTTCGGTCAGAAGCGCGAGTGGTACCACGAGGAAGGGCTGGAGTGGTGGGTGCTCCAGTTCCCCTGGCATTCCGGGTTGCAGAAGCTGGTAGCCGACTTGAACCGCGTCTACCGCGAGCAGCCTGCGCTCTATGAGCGCGAGTTCGATCCGGCTACTTTCGAGTGGGTAGACGCCAACGATGGCGACTCCAGTGTATTAAGCTTTTTGCGCCGCGGCCACCACGATGTCATTCTGGTGGTCGGCAATTTCACTCCCGTCGTACGCCAGAGCTACCGGATCGGCGTGCCGGAAGGCGGATGGTGGCGCGAGTTGCTCAACAGTGACGCCGAAATCTACGGTGGCAGCAACCAGGGCAATGGCGGCGGCGTCATGGCCGAATCCATCCCGTACCACGGCCGTCCCTTTTCGCTAAGGCTCACCTTACCGCCGCTGGGAATTCTGTTCCTGAAGCTCGAGCGTTAGCATGGCTTAAGTAGCCTCCGAGAGACCTGTGAACCACAGGTGAGCTTGGCACGGGTAGCGCCGGGTGGGTGTTGTTCTGCCATAGACGTGCAGCCAGTTCTGGACCAATTCTGCCCGGCGTGCTCGTTGAGGCTGACGTCCTGCTCTGGGATCGGCGTATTTCTGAACTTCGAAGGTCACACGGAATTTCTCTCCTCCCTCATCAGTTGTGTTCCTTGTCACTGAAATCTTGACCATCGGTCTGGTAAGAAAAAGGGGAAAGCAGGGCGATTCCAACGCTCATCAGCGACCGAAGAAAGAAGAGCCTTATGAAACCCAGCGCAAGAGTGTTTGCCCGACTCACGCCGCTCACAGCGTTCATTTTGTTCGTGGTGCTGCCTCCCGCACAAGTAGTGGTGGCCCAACAAACGGACCAGGATCAGCAATCCGGCGATACCGTCTGCACCTTCGACGATGGCAGGCAGATTAGCGCACGATTTAGCCCCGTCGCTGTTGATCGCAGCGAGAGCCCGCCGATTGGAAGAGTGTGGATACCGGGGGGTTCTGCCGTGACATTATTTACGGATACCGAAGTCACGGTCGGCAACACACCAATTCCGACTGGCGCCTACACCATATACTTGATCCCCGGGAAGAGAGATTGGGCGCTAGTCGTGAGCAAGAACGTAACCCTGGGCAGCAAGTACAACGAACAACAGGATCTCGTGCGCGCCGCCATGGAAACTGGAACGCTTAGCCGGGCAGAGGCACAACTGAAGATTTTCTTTGGGCACACCGGCCCCAAACAATGTGAACTGAACGTCGACTATGGCAAGATCAGGGCTTGGGTCGAGTTCAGGGAAAAGTAAAGCTCGGAGTGTTGGATGCGCGGTCCCCCAGTGTTAATGCGCACGGTCGCGGATATTTTCGCGCAAATCTTCCGCACCTTGTGGGCACACAAGCTGCGCTCGTTCCTTACCATGTTCGGCATTGCCTGGGGAGTGGGGTCACTGCTGCTGCTGGTCGGGCTCGGCGAAGGCTTCCGCTCGGGCAACAAACGAGAGATGGCGGAGTTCGGGAAGGACATCATGTTCATCTTTCCGGGCCGTGCCCCCGTCGTCCAGGGCAGCATGCGCTCCGCCCGCAACTACCTGCTGACCTATCAGGATTACCTGGATGTTCGCAACACAGCACCCTACGTACGCGATGCTTCTCCGGTACTTGCTCGTGATGACGTGCGCGCAGTGAGCGAGTTCGCCAGTGCGAACGGACAGATCATTGGCGTGGCGCCGCAGTTCAATCAAATTCGATTCCTCCCTCTGAAGCAAGGCCGCTGGCTCAACGACCTCGACGAACGCCAGAAACGTGACGTTATTGTCCTCGGCGAAGAGATGACGAGGAATCTGTTTCCTGGACGGCCCGCAGTGGGAGCGACCATCCTGCTGAATGGCATCCGCTTTGAAGTGATCGGGAGCGTGCAACGAGTCGGTCGCGGCGACAACAACTCCACCAACATGCGTGGCTACATCCCCTACGAGGTCATGAGCATGTACTTCCCCTTGAAAGGGGAGCAACAACGGGGCGCCATCTCGTTCATCAATTACCAACCCCGCACGCGGGCTGAACATTTGTTGGCGCAACGAGAGGTCCGCAAGATCATCGGCCGCAATCACGGCTTTGACTACCGCGACGACAATGCCTTCGAGGTGTGGGACACAATCCAGCAGTCCGAGATGATCGGCGCCATCTTCGATGCCATGAACATGTTCCTGGGCAGCGTGGGGATGGTCACGCTGGCGCTTGGGGCCATCGGTGTGATCAACATCATGCTGGTCTCAGTGAGCGAGCGAACTCACGAGATCGGTTTGCGTAAGGCGCTGGGGGCGACCAATCGAAGCATTTTGTTCCAGTTTTTCCTGGAAGGGATCCTGTTAACTCTGGTCAGCGGATTAGTAGGTATGGGGCTGTCGGCAGCCCTGATGGCGGCACTCGGAACCGTTCGCGGGCCGGAAGGTTTTGATCCACCCAGGCTTGTGCCTATGACGGCGGCGCTGGCGGTTGGGAGCTTGGTATTAGCGGGTGTGGCGGCTGGACTTTATCCAGCACGCAAAGCCGCGATGCTAACACCCGTGGAAGCGCTCAGGCAGGAGTAAGCCATGTTGCGAGATACACTCCACGAGTCCTGGACCGCTATGCGGTACAACCGCCGTCGCACCGCGCTGACCATGTTAGGCATGGCTTGGGGCATCGCTACGGTTGTGTTGCTGCTCGCCTACGGGAACGGATTCGGCCAGGCCATCACCAACATTTTTGCCAGCTTCGGCACCAAGACGATGATTCTGGTTCCGGGCCGGACCTCCATGCAAGCCGGCGGCCAGAAGGCCGGAGTGCAACTGCGCCTTACTCTGGAGGATGTCGACCTGCTGACCACGAATGTCCCCCAAATCTCCCGTATCACCCCGGAGGCGTACAAGAACGCTAACATCCAGTACGACACCCGAACCTTCAATTTCACCGTGGTCGGCGATTATCCAAACGTCGCCTCGATCAAGGTACTGGAGCCGGCATTAGGCCGCCTTTACAACCTCGAAGACCAGTGGCAGCGTGCGCGAGTTGCGGTGCTCGGCTCCGAGGCTAAAGAGAAGCTTTTTTCTGGACGCAACGCCTTGGGAGAACGCATTCGCATCGACGGCATCAGCTTTGAGGTCATTGGCGTCTTGGGTCCCAAGATGCAGGAAGGCGATAATGACATAAACCGCATCATCTATGTGCCGTTCACCACGATGGGAGACCTTATAGACACTCATTATCTCGGGTCCATCTGGCTCAACTATGAGGTGAACGACTACCAGGGGCTGGAGCGAGCTGTGCGTTCGGTCATCGCCCTACAACACAAGTTCGATCCAAAGGATCGCCGCGCCCTATTCGTATACAGTTTGATGGAGCAGGTGCACCAGTTCCACGTGATCACGCTTGGCCTGAAGATACTGCTAGGCTTCATTGGGACACTTACGCTTGGCATCGGCGGGGTTGGACTGATGAACATTATGCTGGTGTCGGTGACGCAGCGCACCCGCGAAATCGGCATGGAAAAGGCGCTCGGTTCACGCAGGTGCGACGTCTTTTTCCAATTTCTGGCAGAAGCGCTGACCATAAGCTTTATCGGCGGCGTGCTGGGGGTCGCGCTGGCATACGTCATCGCACATTCAGCGGGAAGACTCACCCTGTATAGCGCTATGGCTAAGCACGCGGAAGCCGGCGACATCCAGTTGTTGATTGATCCCGGCACGCTTGTGATCGCCACCCTGATACTCAGCGGCGTAGCCTTGGTTAGCGGCATGGTACCCGCCATCCGCGCCTCCCGCCTCGACCCAATTGAGGCCCTGCGCTACGAATAGACTTTTCTTTACGTGATCTTGCGGCGCCGAAAGGCGGCTCTGGCAGCGGCTTGTAGACCCGCATCCGCTTCTATTCAGCGGCCAATCATGCCTGGTTGGGCACGTCTGACGTGACCGGCGTCACTGCGCCGGTCTCCACAAGTTGCGAGCATTGATAAAGGATAGAGAAAAGCGTGCCGCACCGGTGAATGGAAGAAACGCGGGCGGCGGTGAACGCTGGAAGCCGCATTTGCCTGCCTTCACTGGGGCGACCAAGGAGGTGTGCATGTCGCTTGCCTCGCCTGTACTCGCAATCGGTCTGAAACGAATCCTGGTGGCAACGGACTTCTCGGAATTCTCCGAAAAACCCCTCCATTGCGGCCTCAAGATCGCGCGCCATTACGGGGCTAAGCTCTACCTCGCCAACGTAGTTTCTGCGCTCGGCTTCACTCTCGCGGGTCCGGATGTGATTGAGGCAGCAAGCGAGTCCGCTTGGAGAGATGCGCGACACCTGGAGGAGCGCCTGGTTAAGACTGGAGCTCTGGCCGGCCTCGAGCACGACCTCGTCATTCGCGAAGGTAATGTTTGGGAGCAACTGGAGGAGGTTGTTGAACAGGAGCACGTAGACTTAATTGTGATCGGGACCCATGGCCGGACCGGTTTGCGCAAGATTGTGCTGGGCTCGGTAGCCGAAGAGGTCTTTCGACATGCCTCTTGTCCCGTACTCACGGTAGGACCGTGTGCGCCCGAGAACTCCCAGTTGGAAACAGGGTTCCGGCACGTCCTTTATCCCACCGATCTCTCGGAAGATTCGGCCCAGGCCGCACAATACGCCGTATCGCTGGCGAAGGAGTATGGGGCAAGGTTGACGCTCCTGCACGTTGTTGAACAATTGGAAGGCGAAGCAGCTCTTGACCAGGAGCGCATCACCAGTGTGCAGGAATCTCGCTTACGCGAATTCTTGCCAGCCGAACACGATCTGTCCTATAACCTGAATTTCCGAGTAGAAATCGGGCCTATTGACGAGACGATTCTCGGTTTTGCCAAAGATCGGAATGTCGGGCTAATTGTTCTGGGTCTGCGCTCCCCGGACACCTTCGTCAACCACCTAGTGTGGTTGCATGCCTACAAGATCATCTGCGAGGCATGCTGCCCTGTGTTGACGGTTCGCTCTCGTGCATCATGATGATTGATTTCGCGCTGGAGCCGCAGCGCAAGGCAGCTGAGCTGCATGTTAGTGGACAGCCAGCAACTCCTCGTCCTCTTTTTGTAGCCCAACCTCCGTCGCCATTGCGGGCGTGAGCTCAATGTGAGGTGCGCGATCTTTTGGCTTTGCTCTCGGGTTTTTCAGAAGAAGGAACGGCAGCATAGTCAGGAACAAAACTCCCATCACCCAGAATGCCTCGACAAACGAAAGCATTGCCGCATGGCGTTGCACGAGTCCGTAAAGGGCAGCCAAAGCTCTCCGCGTTGCCGTGTAGTTATCCGCTCCATGGGT
>DASQIH010000266.1:0-4359 GCA_035631655.1 Terriglobales bacterium | reverse complement strand
TTTCCAACTTCCTTCCCCTGCTTAACTCCCTTCGCACTGATTCCGCTCTTGCCGCTCACGGCACCGATTCGTTGGCCTCTTCCGAACGCCCGCTCTCATTCCCGCGCAGGTCGACGGCCGACACGGAATAAAAGTACTTCTTCCCGGACTGCACGTTGCCGTCGCGGAACGCTGGGGTCTTGACCAGGTCAGTATTGATCTTCACGGGCTGCTCGCCTTCCTCGCGGCGATAAACGTTGTATCCCGCCAGATCGGCATCTGTATTCGGTGCCCACGTCAAATCTATGAAGGGTTGTTGCCCGACTCCCGAAAAGACTGCCTGCAAACCGGTAGGGTTTGCCGGCGGGAAGGTATCGTTAGCAAAGACGTGAACCGGCGGAGAATCTTCCCCTTCCACCTCGACCGGGGGTTGACCCGCACGCGGGATCACCGTGACAACAGTTGCGCGATAGTCGTAGCTCTTTTGCCATTCGAAACTGTGATCCACAAACGTAGCCTGCTGCGATGTTGTCAACGAAACCTCACCTGCAACCTGGTCCTTGTCACTACCTTCCTGGCGCCGATAAACACGGTATACGTGCCGCAGTTCCGGAGCTTCGTGCTCGTGCAGAATGCCGGTCCACGTGAGGATCACGCCATCCGCCGTTACTTCCGCGCTAACGTCACTCGGAGGTGGCAGGGTCGGCGCAAGCGGAACTTGCACTTGGTTCGACAGGCCCGCGCTGCGCCCGTTTTCATTCAGCGTCTCGACCGCGTACGTTGCCGCTGCGGTGGGATTCTGTTGCTGAAGTGCAGTTGGAAGGGTGTCGGTGTAACTGGCTTGGACCGGACTAGGTGCGCTGCCCTTTTTCCCCGCAGCGGCCGCGATCAACTGCGAGGGGGGAACCTCACCTACCAGCGTGCCACATTGGTTCATGGCAACCTGCAGGCTGCGGCAAACCCGCGTGGGACCGAAGTGGCGAACATTTTGCTGATCTGTTGTCTTGCTGGGCACAGTCCAGGTGAGAACAACCGTGTTGCCTTTGCGCACCGCACGGAGATCCGCCACTGGCTTAGGCAGCTTGAGCGATGGCGGCAGCGGAGGTCCCGGGGCGCCGCAAGCGGTGAGCAACATGATCAGAGTCGAGATGGACAGCGCACCAAAGGTCGGGCGGCGGATCATCATGGAGCGGAAATATGAGGGTAACACGGCTGCTGGGGAGGACTGTGTAGCAGGGGTCTTGTGGGAACGGGTCTCTGACCCCTCCAGGCGGGTCGAAGACCCGCCTCGACACAGGCATTGGCTCAGGCGACCAGTTCGCGAACTCCTTCGCGAAAGACTTTCGTGTGCTGGTCGATGTCGTCGGCCGACGTCATTGGCGACATCAATGCCATGTTGTGGAACGGCGTCAGCAAGATACCGCGATTCATGGCATACAGGTGCAGGAAGCGCTCCAGTTCAAAATCCATTCCCTCATGCGCTTCGCTGCCGTTGCGGGGCGCCATGGGGGCGAACAAGTACTCTGCCCGGCAGCCCAGGCGAGTCACGTGCCAGGGTACGTTGAAATCCCTGATGACCTTCTGCACTCCCGCGGTCCAGCGCTCCGCCATCGGAATCATGCGGTCAAAAGCCTCCTTGGTCAGAACTTTCTGAAGCGTGGCCCGCATGGCAGCCAGCGAAAGCCCGTTACCGGCCAAGGTGCCACCGATGCCGCCGATATCGCAATCCTCGAGGCTTTGCTTCTCGGCGATCAACTTTGCCACCTGCTCGGAAAAGCCATAAGCCGCGCCCGGCACTCCGCCGCCGATGGGCTTACCGAATATCAGCAAGTCAGGATCGAGAGTCTCTGCCCGCGTGTAGCCTCCGGGTCCCGCACAAATCGTGTGCGTTTCATCAATGATCAGCAACGTGCCGAACTTGCGCGTGAGTTCGCGCAGCGCCCGGTGATAATCGGGTTCCGGATGCACGATGCCGACATTGGTCATCACCGGCTCGGCGAGCACGCAAGCTACATCGCGGGGTTGCAGCGCTTTCTCCAGCCCTTCCACGTCATTGAATTCGACTACTTTCGTGGTCTGTTCTGGGGGAACGGGAGGACCGATGTTTCCACGACGAGCCTGCGCCACGCCATCTTTCAAAGTGATGAAACTCTCGTCCACCGTTCCGTGATAGCACCAGTTGAACACCAAGATCTTGGCCCGGTTGGTAATGTGGCGCGTCAATCGGATCGAGAAGCGATTCGCATCAGTGGCGGTAAGCGCGAATTGCCAATAAGGCAGGCCAAAGCGTCTCTGCAGTTCCTCGCCCACGAAGATTGCATCCTCGCTGGGCAGCATAAGAGTGATCCCACGCGCCAGTTGCTGCTGCACCGCGGAAACTGTAGCTGATGGCGAGTGGCCAGTCATGGCCCCGGTGTCGCCGAGGCAAAGATCGATGTAGCGGTTTCCATCCACGTCAAAAAAATGCGCGCCCTGCGCCTCACGCACAAACGGCGGGAAGGCGCCCGCCCATTTCATCATCCAGTTCATGGGCACACCGCCCAGCAAACACTTGCCGGCGCGCTCAAAAAGCGCCTTGGACTTCGGCCTCTCGGCTACGAATTTCTTCTGTTCCCGCTCCATCAGCGATTTGAGGCGTCCGCGATCAATCATCCTGTGCTCCGTATTGAAACTAAGTTGGATAAGAAAATTCGAGAGCCTAACAGAAGAGAACGTAGATGAGCGAGAGTAGTAATGGAAGCAAGGGCGTCCCCGCCCGTGCCTCGATCTTGTAATGAATTTCCGACTAAAGAATGTATCTCGACAAATCCTGGTCCTTCACGATGTCGGTCAGCATGTTGCGCACGTAATCCGCGTCTACGGTGACCTGCTCGCCCTTCTTGTCAGGAGCATTGAAGCTGATCTCGTCGAGTACGCGCTCCATGATGGTATGCAGGCGGCGTGCGCCAATGTTCTCGGTGCCCTCATTTACGCGGAAGGCAAATCGCGCTACCTCGTCCAGCGCCTCGCGGGTAAATTCCAGCTTCACACCTTCGGTTTCCAGCAGCGCGGTGTACTGTTTCACCAGCGAGGATTTGGGTTCGGTCAGGATGCGGATGAAGTCTTCCATGGTGAGCGACTGCAGCTCGACGCGAATCGGGAAACGGCCCTGCAACTCCGGAATCAGGTCGCTGGGCTTCGAGACGTGGAAAGCCCCGGCGGCGATGAAGAGAATGTGGTCCGTCCGCACCATGCCATAGCGGGTATTGACCGTCGTGCCCTCAACGATGGGCAGGATGTCGCGTTGTACGCCTTCTCGAGAAACGTCGGGCCCATGCCCGCTCTCGCGTCCAGCAATCTTGTCGATTTCATCGAGAAAGATAATGCCTGCGTTTTCCACCCGGTCAATGGAGACTCTCGTAACCTGGTCCATGTCTATGAGCCGTTGTTCCTCTTCTTGAATCAGGTACTCGAAAGCCTCGCTGACCTTCATCTTCCGTTTTTTGCTTCGCTGGCCGAAGATGTTGGGCAGCATATCCTTCACGTTGATGTCCATCTCCTCCACGCCCTGATTGGAGATGATTTCGAACGCCGGAAACGATTTCTCGCGTGTCTCGATCTCCACCATGCGCTCGTCCAGCTTGCCTTCGCGCAGCTGTTGGCGCAGTTTCTCACGCGTACGAGAGTGGGACTCGGTCACTGCAGTGGAACCGTCCAGCACCACACCGCCGGTGGTTGTATCCGCCGGTTTCGGAGTCGATGATGGCGGTAACAGGATATCCAGCAGGCGCTCTTCGGCATTGAGCTCGGCCTTATCAGACACGTCTTCCAGCTTCTCTTCGCGGACCATGTCGATGGCGATCTCCACCAGGTCGCGGATCATGGACTCGACATCACGGCCTACGTAACCCACTTCCGTGAATTTCGAAGCCTCGACCTTCAAAAATGGCGAGTTCGTCAGCTTGGCCAGCCGACGGGCGATTTCCGTTTTGCCCACCCCCGTCGGCCCGATCATGATGATGTTCTTGGGCATGATGTCGTCGGCGATGTCGGGCGGCAGCTTCTGCCGGCGCTGGCGGTTGCGCAGCGCAATGGCTACCGCGCGCTTGGCGGCCCGCTGGCCCACGATGTAGCGGTCCAGCTCCTCGACGATGGCCCGCGGCGTGAGCTCGGACGCGGGCCGCTTCGGGGTCGGCTGATGGGACGTCATGGCGTATCTCCTGGCGGCGCTCAGAGCTCTTCGAAGGCGCGGTTGCCGTTCGTGTAGATGCAGATGTCGCTGGCTATCTTCATTGCTTTTTGGGCGATTTCGAGCGCGCCCAACTCGGTGTTTTCGAGCAGCGCCCGCGCCGCGGCGGTGGCATAACTGCCGCCGGATCCGATGGCCGCGATGGCGTCGTC
>DASQIH010000265.1:0-10224 GCA_035631655.1 Terriglobales bacterium | reverse complement strand
TGCGGGTGCAACTTTCTTCGCAGAAAAGAGTCGGACCAACGCGGCAGGCGACTCGCATCTCCCTCGCTGATTGGGAAAGGACGCTCGCGGTCAACTTGACGGGAGCCATTCAAATCGGCTCAGTTGCGGGCCCCATCGCTTACGGTCTACGCATGCCCTATGCTGTATCGGATTGATCAGCCGCGAGCGGGCGTCGGAGATCGCGCACATGGTGCTGCACGACAACGCCGCACGCCTGTATGGTCTGCCAGGCAAGTGAAATCCCGAAGTCCCGCGGGATGCCTTATGGGGTGAGCGGTATTTCCATATGGCTGACCCGGAAGGGCATGAGTTCGGGCAGACCAGCGGCGAGACCATCGAGCAGGTCGCGGCACCACTGGGCCAACTCCGCAAATTCAGTTGAGCTGTACATAGCAATCCACTTGACATAACGTTTCTCCCCGGGTGCGGACTGCGCGGCCAAGCGCTGGCCGATTTCGCTGAAACCCCACATGCAAGGTAATAATGCCGCGGCCAACTCGGCGAAATCGCCTGTGCCTGCTACTCGCAACAAGAAATCGGTGTAGGCCTGAGTGGTGGGCGTAGGCGTTTCCCGCTCGAGCTCCTCGTGGCTGATCTCGAACTCGGCCGCGTAGGCCCGATGGAGGTTCATCTCAGTTTCCACGGTCTCCTTGAGCAGCGTGGCGAAGCGGATCATCGTCTCCAGGTGCGGGCTGCGTGCAGCGGCCAGAGCCAAAAGACGCGCATATTCGATAAGGAACACATAATCCTGTCGCAGCCAAAACTTGAATCTCTCCAGACGGAGCGTTCCGTCACCAATACCTCGCACAAACGGGTGTTGATGTTGTGCTTCCCAAATGCCGGCTACTTTGTGGCGCAGGTGATCGGTGAATCGCTCCGCCATATCGCTTCATTCTCCTTGGTCCAGGAGAACTCCGGCAGTACCGGCCATGGCGTCCCAAAACATCAGCTCATAGCTTTGCAATATACGTGTTGCTCGGTGAATGAGTCGTGCGGGTACGCCCCGATCAAGGCCGTTCTGAATGATGCCTAGAGCTTCCTGCTCGAAAGATGGCATATTGGCAAAAAGGTCGAAGAAGGCAAGCGACGACGGCGCAATGGCGTACTTTTCATGGAGTGCCTTGCGCATCCGTCCGCAACTGGTTCCCCAAGTGGGGAAGTTGACCAGGAATGCGCCAACCGATTCCGCGTCTGAGCCGTAGAGCGCGAGCCAGGCCACGAAAGCGCAATAGGCGTGTGCTGCTGGCAACGGCTCGAAAACCTCCAGATCAGCAACGTTCAGCCCCAACGTTCCTGCGAAGGCATGAAGCGCATCCAGGGCAGCCGCTTCCCCTTGGAGCACGTTCATCAGGAAACGACGGCTGGGCAGCATACCTTGCCGGGAGAGGATAAGGGCGATGCTGCGCAGGTCACTGCTGATGATGTGGTGTTGCTGCCCGGCGAACACCTTGAGCTAGTCACGTTGCACGCGGCCGTCTTCGAGCACTCTCAGGTAAGGATGACTGGAGATTTTCGTCTCGAGGGGTTTGAGGTCCGACCGAATTTGTTCAACCAACTGAAGGGCGTCGGACATTGGGCTGAGTCCTGATGCACTCATTGGAGCATACTACTCGGGTGCTCCAAGCGCAGCAGGAGCTGCAGGTGGAATGGAAGACCAGCCCTTCGAACCGTACGCAAGATCACAGATTCGAAGATCACCGACTGCTAGTATCGCCCGGATCGATGTCGCCGTTGTGCAGAGGCGAACAGATTCAAAGCAGCCAAATTCGGAGCCAAGTCATGGAAGACAGATTGAGCTGCTGGGGTGTTGGCCCCAAGACACAATTGCTGGCCTTGGCGTGGTGGCGGGAGCTTCACCCGGCAGGACAAAAAGGCGTTGGGATGTTGCACAGAGTGGAGCAACCCAACAGTAGTATAGAAGCTCCATTAATCCGGACGCGACATATAATAGCCCGCTGTCGGCGCTTGTTCAGTGCCGGTTGTGGCATGCCTTACACTGGACCACGTTGCACGATTTTACTGGATCATGGCGTCGCGTATATTCGTCGTTCTGTGCCTGGTTCTGTGGACTGAGACAGTGACTGCAGAGGCGGCGCAGATTGCAAGCTCCGACTGCCTGGCATGTCACAACGACGCCAGCCTGGTGACTAATGAGCAGGACAAGTCCGTTAGCCTGTACGTCAGCGAAAAGACCTTCCAGCAGTCGGTGCATGGCATTCTTGCTTGCACTGACTGCCACACTGATATCAAGTCCATTCCGCATCTGGGCTGACGAAGCCTTCATGTGGCGCCTGCCACAGCGACGAGCAGGCCGCGTATGCCCAAAGCGTGCACGGCAAAGCCATACTCCGAGGCGAGACCCATGCGGCCCGGTGTGTCGACTGTCACGGCGACCCACACTCGATTCTGCCCGCCACGGATCCCGCCTCCAAGGTTTATCACAGCAGCATTCCCAACACCTGCGGTAGTTGTCACCGGCAGAAGTTTGTCATGCGCGCGAGCGGACTCAGCACCCAAGTATTCTTTTCTTATGAACACAGTGTGCATGGCAAGGCCGTGTCAGCCGGCTCGCAGAAAGCGGCGGTTTGTACCGATTGCCATGGGGCGCACGACATTCTGATGGCGGGCAATCCGAAATCATCCACCTCCCAGTTCAATGTGCCATCCACTTGCGGCAAGTGCCATGAATCTGAGGACCAACAATACGTCCAGAGTGTCCACGGGCAGGCGATCCGGCGGGGGAATTGGCTCGCTCCGGTGTGCACGGACTGCCACGGCATCCACACCATTCAAGTGCCGGGAAATCCGGCATCCTCGGTTTCCGCCCAGGCTTTGGCCCAGATCACTTGCGCACGCTGTCACCAAGGTCTGCGACTGACTAGCGAGTTCGGCGTTCCTGGCGCACGAGTCACCAGCTACCAGGCAAGCTATCACGGATTGGCCTCTAGCCTCGGTTCGACCGTGGTCGCGAACTGTGCCAGCTGCCACGGATCACATTTGATTCTGGCGTCTTCCGATCCGCGTTCCACGATCAACCAAGCTAATCTCGACGTCACGTGCGGTCGGTGTCATCCGGGAGCCACGGCCAAGTTCACTCGCTTCCCCATTCATGCTGGAACGTCACCGTCCGCCGACGTCGGCAGCGTGGTCGTTGCGTGGATGAGGCGGTTCTATCTCGGAATCATTTTTTCCGTCATCGGCGCGATGGTCCTGCACAACCTGGTGATCTTGAGAAGCAAGGCAGTTGCACGGCGCAAGCTTGAGCACGCTCCGCTTGTACGCATGACGCTGAACCAGCGAATCCAGCACTGGATCCTGTTCGTTTGCTTCACCGTGCTGGTTTTGACCGGTTTTGCTCTCATCTATCCGTTCTCCACGGTCGCGGACTGGGTCGGAATCACCGATCCCATCAGGAGAACCGTTCATCGAATTGCAGGTGTGGCGCTCATCGTGACGGGCATTTACCACGTCTTTTATGTCCTTCTCAGCCGGAACGGACGGCAAATGGGAAAAGCTCTGCTGCCTGAGCCAAAGGATATCCGGGATGTTTGGGCAACCCTGCGCTACCACCTTGGACTGAGCCAGCATAGACCGGAGTTTGGCCGATTCAACTATGGGGAGAAGTTTGAATATTGGGCAGTGGTCTGGGGCACGGTCATCATGGCGTGTACAGGACTGATGGCCTGGTTCCAGATCCTGGTCACCAGAACTCCTGCCCCGGGCTGGTGGATTGATGTTGCCCTGACCATTCACCTGTACGAGGCCATCCTGGCCACGCTGGCCATTCTCATATGGCATTTCTACCAGGTGATATTCGACCCAGATGTATACCCCATGAACTGGTCCTGGTGGAATGGACGCATGTCATTGGAACATTACAAGGACGAGCATGCTTTGGATGCAGAACCGATTCTGGAGACAATGCGGCGAGAGTCGACTGGCGCTGCGGATGAACTGGCAAGTGGCAGTGGCCATCGCGAAGAACCACCGACAGACGACGCATCGCAGAAGGATGAACCAAAAAGTTGAAATTCTTCCAAGGTCCGTCCTCTCCGTGCGTATGCGCGGCTTGAATCAAGTGACTGGGGCCAATCGGACATTCGAGCAGGCTGCTGTATCAATGGACTCAATCGCAACGAAATGAATCTTGAACAGTCACACCGTTGTGGGAACAGTACTATTGCAATCTGCTTTAATGCAGCAGTCCCCTGAGAAGGCAGACAGCCCTTTGGGGGCAGGCATGGGTTATGGTCGGCCAGTTTGGCGACGTTCAACGCTCACGCCCGCCCCAGTTTTTCCAATTTAGAGCGCCGTCGGCCAACGCAAGCTGTTCCAGCTGTTCCAGCGGCGGCTTGACAAAGGTAGCGCACAAGCCTAGCATGATAATTGAGCGAGCTATCTCTTCTTACTCTTTCAGGTTCTCTGAACTAAGTCAGCCCATCTGAAGTTTTCCCTCTTAGCTTCCCTCTGAAGGAGGAATTGCGTTATGACACTATTAACCCGTTGGGAGCCTCTCCGTGATTTGGCCACCCTGCAAAACCGCCTAAACCGTTTTGTCCGTGAGTCGTACAGCCCAGAAGGCCCGGAAGAGGCTTTAACAACCACCAGCTTTGCACCGCCGGTGGACATCTACGAGGACGAGCACACCATTACTCTGAAGATGGAAGTCCCGGGCATCGACGAAAAAGACATTGATGTCCGCATCGAGAACAACACCCTTACCGTCCACGGCGAGCGCAAGTTCGAGAATGAAGAGAAAGAGGAAAACTTCCGTCGCATCGAGCGGCAGTACGGAAGCTTCACCCGCTCGTTCACGCTGCCCAGTTTGGTGGATCCGGGGCAAGTGAGCGCCCAGTATGACAAAGGCGTGCTGAAGATCAACCTGGCAAAAAAGGCGGAAGCCAAGCCCAAGCAGATCAAGGTGAATGTCGGCAGCGAGAAGACCCTCGAAGCCAAGGTTCACGGCAAGGCCGCATAGGAGTAGCGCCTGGTTCGCGGTTGCGAATAGTCAGCCAGAGAAACAGGAGAAAGGGGAGGCAGTTCATGTCGCCTCCCTTTTTTTACCTGTACCTCGCGTTTGTCATTTGGAACATTAGAAGGAGGTTCTTTCCATGAAAACCTTTTTACTGGCCTTTCTCCTGTGCGTTTCCGTGGGCATCGTGGCTGTTGCCCAGGACTCTCCCATTCCGGCGCCACAGAAGCATCAAGCCGCAGGGATCCAGTCCACATCGATGACGGGCACTGTCAGTGAACGCGGCGAGAAATTAAGGTTTGTGACCGACCAAAGAGCCTGGAATGTGGACAACCCGGAGACCCTTAAGGGTCACGAAGGACATTACGTGCGGGTAAACGCTCACGTCTACGCGGACAAGGATTCTATTCACATCACAGAAGTGAAGATGCCAACTGCAAGCGAGAGCAGGAAAAATGACGCGCAGTGAGCACGGCCAATCGGCCATCGGGAAGTGTTACTCACCGGCCTGCACAGCCCGTCACGAAACAGAGAATTGGTAATTGCTGTAGCGCAAAAATGGAAATAGGAACAACCATGAAAAATACCGCCCCTGCTGTGTTTTGCAACAAATTAGACCCCTCCCCGCCAGAAATTTGTACTACCCTTGCGTGTATGGGATGGGAGCACCCCCGAAAACTGATCTTCTCTGCTGCGGAGAAATGGACGGGGTGGATCTGTGAAAGATGCGGTTGGAGTATACCTTTACCTGCAGAAACAGAGGCGCGAAGACCGGTCACCTCACGCGTCTTTGTCGAGTTTGAGGCACACGATTGCGAAAAATTTGCGCCTGAAAGCTGGCAGCAAACCTAGCTCCCTGCCACGGTGTTGAAATTTTCAACAGTGCACTCCTACGATGCCTTCGACCCCTGCTGATGACAAAGCAACCAAAGCAAGCCATGACCAAAGACGAAGCTCTGCTCAAGGCCCACCAAGCGCACATGGGTCTTTATGTTCGCGTAGCCCGACAGCTTGGCGTCGATCAGTCCTACGTGAGCCGTGTCGCCAGAGGTCAACGCAAGTCTGAAAAGACAATGAGAGCAATACTCGCTGAACTTGCTAAGATTAGGGAGTCTGAATGCTAAGGGCAGCTATCTCCTCCAAGCCCCTAGGTCCCCAGGCACAACCCTTTGTTGTGCTGCAGCAGACTGGAGCCCTCCTGTCAGAAATTTGTATAGATTTAACTTGACTGGGCGGTGTCACCACGTTTCTCCAAAACCATGTCCATCGAACGTCGCCGCCATTCTGGTGTTGCCGTGCATTAGGTCGCGTCGTTGACAACATGTTCCGCATGCCACGGTACGCAGTCTGGCGTGGTGCAGAATGTTTCACGGGGAGGCATTTTCCTGAAGACAAGCAGTTGCGTTGCTGCCGACGTGGAGGTCGCGCTGGTGCTGCTGTCCCTATTCGGGAAGGGGGCAAAGAAATTCGACCCAAATCCTAGACCTGCGAACTTTCGGTGTGGCTATGTTTGAAGAGGAGGTTTTCTCCCTCCCCCGGATCTGCTCTCAAGAAGAGAATGCCATGGGCGGACGTAAGAAACTGGCCGAATGGGCCTCCCGAATCATCGCCTTGCGGAGGCGTTTCCGGATAAGCCAAGCAGCATTGGCGAAGCGGCTCGATTGCTCCGCCATGACCGTTTCGCGCTGGGAACGGGGCCTGCAAGTACCGACCGCAGACTACTACATCCAACTCGGCAAGCTGGCCGGGAAAAATGAATGCTGGTTCTTCTGGGAAAGAGCGGGGCTACCGATAGCCGATGTGGCGCGCGCCTTACGCCGCCCTCCGCTCGATCGAGCCGATACTGGCACCGCCGCCAAAGCGCCTGCTGTGCAGAGGATGGTTGTTCTTCCACTTTTGAACGCAGTCGCTGGTACCCAGGGGGTTCCGGGTACTAAGAGGCTGAGTTTGGACCATATTCCGGCCACCCGACGGTTGGGAGTCCCATCGGAGTGGTGTCCCAACCCCGGATTCACGAGACTGCTTCGGGTGCACGGCCGTTCCATGGCGCCTCTGATTCGTGACGGCGACATCATCGCAGTGGATTCTTTTCAGAACGAGCGATCCGAATTGGATGGCAAGATTGTCATTGTCGCCCACGAAGAAAAGAGACTGAGCGTCTCCCGTCTTCGCCGTTACGAGAACGTGAATGTACTCGAGGCGGAAAACCCCAAATCTGAAGCAATCGTTCTCGGCAAAGACAGCGGTTGGCGTATCGTAGGCAAGGTTTTGTGGTGGATATCGCAAGCGCCCTAGGTTTCAACGAGTCCCTGCACTTCGACATTTCCTCGTGCGAAGGCGTAGGGGGCCCGCTCACCGAAGGACCTGCATTGTCCTGTGACCGCCATCACATCCGAAAATCACCTACAGGTTCACAGTTCTAGCGGTCATCCCACAGGTCGTGAGCCGATGGAATGGAAGGACAAACGCCGGCTGGTTTCCGAGTCCTGGCAGAAAGGGGCGCAAGGCGGATTAGAAAACTACACATTTCTAACACCGAACATCTCGAAGGTCGAACTCAATATTTATGCGGTCGAGAGGGCCAGATTGTGAAAGGGCTTTCTAACGTCTGCCGAGAACTACGAAACCACCCTCTTACATACCCCCCGCCCCCCCACTGGCCTATATATAAAGGATGCGCTATAACGCAGGGGGAATCGCAAGGTCACATCTTGTTTGTTTTGCCTATCCCAAACCCGATGCGGCTCGTTAGTTGGCTGTGTGCCAAAGAGGTAGTCTTCCTCAGCGGCATGGCGATCGACTGACGGCCGATCAGTCAAATGGAGGGTGGTTTCCTTGCGTGCTCCCCGAGGTTTTCAATAACTTGCCGAGGTTGCGGTTGTTGGGTGTGTCGCAAAAGGTGCCGTGAAATTTTCCGCTACACCCTACCATCTGTTGCTGTGTTACGGTCCAGAGCTGCGCGCACAATCTCAAGCTCTGGGTGCTGGTACTGCATGGCGGTCTTCACATCCTTGTGGCCCATGGTCCTCATGACAGCAGCCAGGTTCCCGGTCCGCATCAGAACACGACTGCCGTAGTCATGCCGTGCACAATACAGAACCAGATCCTCGGAGAGACCGGCCTCCCTGCGGGCCCGGCGAAACCAGTGGCCTATTGTGGTTAGGTGCCCAGATGCGGAGTGCTGGGACGGAAATACCCAGCCTTCCTGCCGCCTCGTGCCACAACGTTCCCGCAGAAGATCAAAGACCCGATGGCTCATCGGAACGAGCCTTCTTCCTTCCGCCGTCTTGCTGTCGGGGACGAAGATCAGCCGGTTTTCCCAATCCAGGTTTTCAATACGTAGCCGGTAGAGTTCTCTTTCGTTTCTCATCCCCGTATCTCGCATCAAGACGATGATGTCGCGGAAGAGTTCCCGGCTGGGCGGCCGCCTTCATCACTGCTGGTCTGATTGATGGAGGGGCGGGCGCCAAGGAACTCCTCGCTCGCCTAGTTCGCTTCCGCGTTCAGCCGGCTTGGTACGCTTTTGCACTGGGATTCCCCCGTCGTGGTAGCCGTGATCGCCCTCGGCCTCTCGGTGCTTTTTGGCGCAAAGCTCGACGCGCCCTTCCGGCTTCATCCCCTTGCTCTTCTTCAGTCCTTCATATTCATGTTTTTCTTCGTCGGCGTCGGTGAGGAAACTGGGTGGCGAGGCTATGCAGTCCCTGAGCTTCTCAAGCAGCATTCCTGGCCGCGTGTCGCGCTCCAGGTCGGTGCCGTCTGGGCACTCTGGCATGCCCCGTTTTTCGGAACCCAGATCACGTGGGTTCAGCTGCCGGCATGGCTTAGCCCGGTAACCGCCAGCTGTGTGAGCCAAAACCACATGTTATTGAGCAACGACCGGGACAGGGGGGTAGTGTCCTAATTAACAGAGTGTTGCTAGAACGGCTTCGTCACGTCCACTTGCGCCTCAATCAGAAAAGGAACAGTGGTTCTGATCTCTGTGACCGTTGATGAAGGGTCTTTCTTCGTCCTGAATGTAAGCACGCCATCTTCGAGGCCGTATGTGGTAACGCCGGGATATTTAACAATCCCATCCGGCTTGTAAAGTGTGATGTCCATGAACCCATCTCCCCTTTTAGTAAATCAGAAGCTCTTGCAAACTCCGAATGTGCTGCGTTATTCCGCTCTCCATGGCTGGCGTGATCCTGATCGTTTTGTGCGGTCTGCAAAAAATTATAGAACGCAAAGTGCAGAGCGAATGACGCTTTCAGGTTCGCCCACTTCGTCGAGAACACATTCGTAAACCTGGTGAGCCTACGAATTTGCATCCTCATCGTCAAATTCTGCCGCTCTACGTGCGACGTGCAGCTGCGCTCGTAATCTGGCATTCCAGTTCTCGGGACCTATTAGGGACACTACCGACAGGGGATTTGCAGGCTGTCCCTGCGTTCCTCGGCTTTCGTTCCCAGTGTGCAAATTCTGGGCGTCACTCAGGCACGTCGTCGAGAAAACGCATTGAGCTTGTGGGAGCGCGAGGGGTGGCGCAGCTTGCGCAGGGCCTTGGCTTCGATCTGGCGAATGCGCTCGCGGGTAACGGCGAACGACCGGCCAACCTCCTCCAGCGTGTGCTCCGAGCCGTCCTCCAGACCAAAGCGCATCTTCATGATCTTCTCCTCCCGCGGAGTCAGGGTGTGCAGCACGTGCGCGATCTGTTCCTTCAGGTTCACATTGATGGCGGCCTCGGCCGGCGAGATCACGGCGCGGTTTTCGATGAGATCGCCGAGGTGGGAATCCCCCTCCTCGCCGACTGGCGTCTCCAGTGAGATCGGTACCTGCGCGAGCTTGCGCACTTTGCGCACCTTGGCCGCGGGAATGTCCATGCGCTTAGCAATCTCTGCCGAGGTGGGTTCGCGGCCCAGCTCCTGGACCAGTTGCCCCGAGGTGCGATATAGCTTGTTAACGATCTCGACCATGTGCACCGGGAGGCGAATGGTGCGCGCCTGGTCGGCAATGGCTCGGGTGATTGCCTGGCGAATCCACCACGTCGCGTAGGTGGAAAACTTGTAGCCGCGGCGGTACTCGAACTTGTCCACTCCCTTCATCAGGCCGATGTTGCCCTCCTGGATCAGGTCGAGGAACTGCAGCCCGCGGTTGCCATACTTTTTGGCGATGGAAACCACGAGGCGCAGGTTGGCTTCGATGAGCTCGTGCTTAGCCTCCTCCGCCTCCATCTCGCCCTGGATGATTTCGCG
>DASQIH010000264.1:0-5797 GCA_035631655.1 Terriglobales bacterium | reverse complement strand
GGCTTCATTACTCTTATTTGCGGGGCATCGGTACTATATTGCAAGGGCTGCGCTGCTAATTGTGCCGCGCTAGCATCGCAGTTGCGATCCCGGGTTGCTCGGAAGGTGTGCACGATAGCGTAATCGCGAAGCTCTTCGGGTATGGGAGATTCATAGGGCAGAAAGCGGAATGAAAGCCGCGCCAGATGCTCACCACCCTTGTCCACCAATTCGATCAGGTAGGAGTCCACATTCTGGCTGAATGCGCTGGCCGCTATGGGCGCCTCGCGAGCGACCAGGCGAACCCGTATCGTCTCCCGTTGCTTCTTGACATGCAGGGATTCCGAAAAACCGGGAAGAGCACAACTAACGAGCGTGAGGGATAGCAGCAAGCAATAGATGGCGCGCTGAGTAGACGGCATGACTAGCCTCTCTAGGTTGTTCAATGGGACTTCCCGGACGGAAGGGGGGAGCTCCGTCCCAATAATGGGGACAAAATCTTTATCTACTTACCGGACGTGCACGCACTCTTCCACTCGGCTCTGCTGAATTAGCTTTTCCACTCAGCCGCTTGCGGTCGCTTCGGTACGCAATGGGTTGAGCAGTGTGCAAATAATTTCATCAAGTTGTCGGGAGCCGTTCCAAAAAACTTGACACCTAATACATGCCCACGCTACGAGTTTGTGATACTAGCATGAACTCAGCTCTGTCGACAACAGGTACTTCGAACCGTTCCGAACGGAATTTCATGGTGTTCGGACCTCTCGTTTGCCCAAACCTCAGGAATGCAGGGATTCGCTTGAACCGATGGGAAAAATTGTCTGGCATCGAGAATCGGCAGATGTGGTATATTTAGGCTCCCAACGCACTGCCAGGTTTCTCGACGGCAGGAGTGGCGTCCCCCTGATGAATCCCCCTCATCGTGCGGTCGAGCTGTATTGGATGCAGAAAGCCTGGAAGTAATCGAATCGTCCAAGATACGTGAGCGTTACCGATTCAAAAGTTGCACAGACACCGAGTCTGCACGGCGGGGGGTAGAACATCGTGAGTAAGTCGGCGACAGTTGGTTCCGTGGTCGTGTCGTCCTTGGCCGCGTTCGTAGCCGGCCGTTACAGTGGCGTTTCGGCAAGCGCTCACCCAGCTTCGAAGCACATTCTTTATTACGTCGATCCCATGCATCCTGCGTATCACTCCGACAAGCCCGGGATCGCCCCCGACTGCGGGATGGCGCTGGAGCCGGTGTATGAGGGCGAGGATCCGACCGCGAAACTTCAGCTGCCTGCGGGTGCTGTCTCCATCAGCTCTGAAAAACAGCAGCTCATCGGTGTTCGGGTGGAAGCTGCGGAGAAGAACTCCGGATCACGCGCGATCCGCACGACGGGACGCGTCGAAGCCGACGAGAATCGCGTGTACCGCTTGACGGCCGGGACCGAGGGCTGGGTGCAGTCGCTGGAGAACAATCCTGCCGGCACGATCGTGAAGAAGGATGAGCTGCTGGCCACGTTCTACAGCAGCGAGTTTCGCAACGCGCAGCAGGCTTATCTGGGTTCTCTCGCCAGTCTCGAGCGCGTCAGGGGCGCACGCGAGCACGACGATCCCAACAAATCCAGCGACGTCAATTTGAAGCTTAACGAGGAACAACTGCGCGCCCTGGGTATGGGGGAGCCGCAGATCAAAGAACTGGTCAAGACCCGCCAGACCACTCGGGATATTGCCGTGGCTTCGCCGGTGGATGGCATCGTTCTGGCGCGCAATATTTCTCCGCAGCAGAAATTCGACAAGGGCACAGAGTTCTACCGCATTGCGGATCTCAGCAAGGTCTGGATCATTGCAGATATTTTCGGCGAGAACGAATTGTACGGGGTTCGCCCCGGCACCCGGGTGCGGGTCACCGTGCGCGAACTCGGCAGAACCATTTACGCGATGGTCACAAATAATCCTCCCTTGTTCGATCCGGCATCGCGCACTCTTAAGTTACGCCTGGAGGCGGACAATCCCGGGTTCCTGCTGCGACCGGACATGTTCGTCGATGTGGAATTCACCGCCAAGGCGCCGGTGGGCATCTCGATTCCGGAAGAAGCAGTCCTCGACAGCGGCCTGCAGAAAATCGTGTACGTGGAAACCAGTGATAGCGTCTCCGAACCTCGCCGCGTGGAAGTCGGCACTACCTACGGAGATCGGGTCACGATTACACGCGGGCTCTCGGAAGGCGATCGCGTGGTAGTTTCGGGGAACTTCCTGATCGATTCAGAGAGCCGCATGCGCTCGTCCGCGGTGATCGCTGCTGGAGTAACCGAGCAGGCGAAGCAGCACTCGATGCAGAATATGGCCTCGACTCGTGATCCAGTCTGCGGTATGCCACTCGACCCGGACAAGCTTAAGTCGAGTACGCATCGAGAGAACTACCACGGAGAGACCTTTGTCTTCTGTTCGGACAAGTGCCAGAAAAAATTCCAGCAGGACCCAGCCAGGTATGTTGGCGAGAACTTGGGAAGTGCAGCGATTGCCCAGCCTGAAATCGAGGCGGTGCGATGATCAATCGCATCATCGTTTTTTCCGCAAAGAACAAATTCCTGGTCTTCGCGCTGGTCGCCGCGGCTTGCCTCTGGGGAGCTTGGTCCATGGTGCGGCTGCCGCTGGACGCCACCCCGGATCTGAGTGAGACTCAAGTCATCATTCTTTCCCGCTGGGACCGCAGCCCGGACATTATCGAAGATCAGGTTACGTATCCGATTATCACGGCCATGGTGGGCGCGCCGAAGGTTAAGACGGTGCGCGGCATCTCCGATTTCGGCTTCTCTTACGTGTACGTCATCTTCGAGGAAGGGACCGACATTTACTGGGCGCGCTCCCGGACCCTGGAGTACCTTTCCGGCGTTACCGCGCGTTTGCCCCAGGATGTCCGAACCGAAATTGGGCCGGACGCCACGGCTCTGGGTTGGGTTTTCCAGTATGTCCTCACGGACGAATCGGGGAAGCACAATCTCGGCGAACTACGCTCCTACCAAGATTGGTATCTGAAGTACTACTTGAAAGCTGTGCCCGGTGTTTCGGAAGTGGCATCGCTCGGGGGATTCACGCAGCAATATCAAGTGAACGTGGACCCCAATCGCCTGCGCTCCTATGGCATTCCGATTTCGCGGGTCGCTGATGCGGTTCGCGCCGGCAACAGCGAGACCGGAGCCCGTCTGCTGGAATTCGGTGGCGCCGAGTACATGATTCGCGGCCGCGGCTACATGCGGTCACCCCAAGACCTCGAAGAAACCGTTCTCGCATCCGTCGATGGGACACCCATTCGCATAAAAGATGTGGGCAGAGTCGTCGTCGGTCCCGATATCAGGCGGGGTACTGCCGATCTGGATGGAACCGGCGAAGTCGTGTCCGGAATCGTGATCATGCGCGAGGGCAGCAACGCTCTCGAGGTGATTCAGCGGGTTAAGGCTCGTCTTAAGGATATCGAGCCGGGGCTGCCAGAAGGCGTCAAAGTCGTGCCGGTGTACGATCGCTCGGAACTGATCGAGCGTTCCATCACGAGCGCGCGCCGCACGCTGCTCGAGGTGATCCTCACCGTTGTTATCGTTATCCTGGTTTTTCTCTGGCATTTCCCCAGCGCGGTGATTCCGGTTGTTACGATTCCGGTTGCCGTTCTGCTCACGTTCATTCCGCTGCACTATGCGGGCGTGAGCATCAACATCATGTCATTGGCGGGCTTGGCCATCGCCTGCGGCGAACTGGTGGATGCAGCCATCGTCGTGGTCGAGCAGACGCACAAGAAATTGGAGATTTACGAGCGCTCAGGTGAGTCGTTCTCGCATGGCGAAGTAATTCTGGAAGCCGTGAAGGAAGTGGCGGGTCCGACCTTCTTTGCCCTATTGGTAATCGCGGTCTCTTTCCTCCCGGTACTGGTACTCGAAGGCCAGGAGGGGAAGCTGTTCCGTCCTCTCGCGTATACCAAGAATTTTGCCATGCTGGTCGCGGCAGTGCTGGCCATCACTTTAAATCCCGCGCTCCGGCTGTTGCTCGTCCGCCGCCGTCCCAAATTCGCTGTCAACGGGAGGTTTCAGCGCGTCCTGGATTCGCTATTGGGCAGCCGAGTCCGTTCTCAGGAAGAACATCCCATCACGGGACCACTGATGCGAATCTACGATCCTGTCGTGCGCTGGACGCTGCGCTGGAAAACGCAAGTGATCATCGGCGCGCTGCTCATCGTGGTTTTGACGGTTCCCCTGTTCTGGAGAATCGGCTCAGAATTCATGCCAACCCTGGAGGAAGGTTCGCTTCTTTACATGCCTTCCACCATGCCAGGAATTTCTATTGCTGAATCCCAGAAGCTTTTGCAGGCGACGGACCAGATTTTGAGAACGTTCCCTGAAGTGGATCACGTTTTGGGGAAGGCGGGTCGCGCCGATACTGCCACCGACCCCGCCCCGCTATCCATGCTAGAAACGGTAATTGTTCTCAAGCCCCACTCGGAGTGGCGTAAGGCGCATGTCTGGTATTCCTCCTGGGCTCCCGGCTGGCTGTTTCCTGTGTTGCGGCACATCACGCCGGATCACATCTCGCAACAGCAGCTGGTTGCCGAGATGAACGACGCCCTGACGATTCCCGGAGTATCGAATTCGTGGACGATGCCCATCCGCGGCCGTATCGAGATGCTGAGCACCGGCATCCGCACCCCGATCGGCTTGAAGATTCAGGGCGACGACGTGACGCAGATTCAGCAAGTTGGCCATCAGGTGGAAAAAGTCCTGGGGGGCCTAGCCGGAACACGCAGCGTATTCGCGGAGCGCACCGGCGAAGGGTATTTCCTGGATGTAGTTTGGGATCGTCCAGCGTTGGCCCGCTATGGCCTTTCGGTGGAAGATGCCCAGAATGCGCTTTCTACCGCCGTAGGCGGTGAGAACGTCAGCACCATGATCGAAGGTCGCGAACGTTATCCGATCAATGTTCGCTACTTGCGTGATTTCCGCTCCGACCTCGAATCGCTCGGCAAGGTTTTGGTCTCCACCAGCGGGGAAAAACAGATTCCCCTATCCGAGCTGGCCACTGTCCGCACGCTTACCGGCCCAGCGATGATCCGCAACGAAAACGGATTGCTGACCGGATATGTGTTCGTGGATGTCGCGGGTCTGGCGCCTGGCGACTATGTTGAACAGGCCCAGCGCGAGCTAAACACCCGCCTAAAGCTTCCGGCCGGCTACACCCTCCAGTGGAGTGGCCAGTACGAATCGGCCGAGCGTGTGCGCCATCGCTTGCTGCTCATTGTTCCCGTGACGGTTGGTATCATCCTGTTTCTGCTGTACTGCAACACCCGATCGTTCGTGAAGACCATGATCGTTACCCTGGCCGTACCGTTTTCGGCCGTAGGCGCGCTCTGGATGGTCTATGCACTGGGCTACAACATGAGCATCGCGGTCTGGGTTGGCATCATCGCTCTACTTGGCATTGATGCCGAGACTGGGGTCTTCATGCTGCTGTATCTTGACCTGGCTTATGAGAAGGCGAAGCGCGAGCAAGTGCAACTGAGCAGGCATCAGCTTTACGAAGCTGTCGTCGAAGGTGCAGCCAAGCGGCTACGTCCCAAGTTCATGACCTTCGCAACCATGAGCATCGGACTGATCCCGATTCTGTGGTCCACTGGTACCGGATCGGAGATCATGAAGCGAATTGCTGCCCCCATGGTGGGTGGAATTGTGACTTCCTTTATTCTCGAACTGCTGGTCTATCCGGCCATTTACGCGGTCTGGAGGGAGCGGTCGCAGGGAAAGGAGTCTAGTCGCAGGGAGATAGTGACAAGCACTTTTCTGGAACCGGCGCA
>DASQIH010000263.1:0-17991 GCA_035631655.1 Terriglobales bacterium | reverse complement strand
GAGTTTGAAATCGTGAAGTGTCTACCGAAGGTCAAACCCGAGCAAGTCGTGGGGGGAGACCTTGGACTCAGCACGTTCCTGACCCTCTCGGATGGAAGCGAAATCGCGGTACCAAAGTTCTATCGGAACTATGCTAAGAAGTTGCGTCGTGCCCAGCGGATTCTGTCCCGTCGGGAGCAGGGTAGTAGGAACCGAGCCCAAGCTCGTCTGGCGGTGGCTAAGATCCACGAGCGGATTAGCAATCTGAGAAGCAATTTCAGTCATCAGTTAACGCACCGTCTGGTGCAATACCCCGCCCTATGCCTGGAAAACCTAAGCCTCGTTGGTCTAGCGAAAACCAAGTTAGCCAAGTCGATGCTGGATGCCGCCTTCGGGGAAGTGGTGCGTCAGTGGAAATACAAGTCGGTTTGGCACAACGTCCATGCTTTGCAAGCCGACCGGTTCTTCCCCTCGACGCAACTGTGCTCGGCCTGCGGATACCAGAACCAGAAGCTTTCGCTCGGGGATAGAGAATGGGTATGCCCTGGGTGTGAAACGAAGCATCGCCGGGATGTGAACGCTGCCCTGAATCTCAAAGCCGAAGGTTGGCAACAACTCGTCGCCTCGGGATACGTGGAGACGTTAAACGGGTGTGGACAAGATGTCAGTCTGGCGACCGTCAGCAATCTTGGAAGAAGCACCTAAGGTGCCCCTCAGGGCACTAGAATCCCCCGCCTTTAGGCGTGGGGAGGATCAAGACCTGCTCAGGGTAGGTGCCCCCCGACCAAGATCGTGGTTCCCGCAGAAGAGGCGTTCACGGCGGATTGAATGGTCGCGAAACTGCGCAATCCGCTTCTGCAAGCACCAACCTGGACGGTTGCGGCCAGCAGGTGTCCAGTCAGGGCAATCAGAAAAACGGAACTGGCGATTGCTACCCGAGGAGTACTCATACCGCATTCTCCTTATTGCTGAACGTACTTTTCTGAGGGTGATTAGATGCTACGACGGCAGGGCGCGTGCTCAAGATTACGGTCGTTTTCGCGCCATTGGAATCAGTAGCATCGATTGTTGGCCTGGATGTCGATGGATTTTGCAACGTCAGACGGAAAGCGAGGAGCCACACCCTTAGGCTGGCACCGACCCGAACACAGTCCGTGCCCTATCTTCCGATCAGTGAACCCCCCCGGCTGTAGCTCGTTACCAATAATTCTGACATAGCTTCTGCGTCAGCAGGCCTGGAAAAGAAGTATCCTTGCGCCAGCTCGCAATCACTCTCTTTCAGCTGGTTGACCTGTTCTTGGGTTTCGGTTCCCTCTGCAACGACTGTCAGATCAAGGTTATGGGCAAGGATAATAATGGTCCGTACGACCTCACGAGTCTCTGAATCTCTGTCCATTTTGGAGATGAAGCTGCGGTCGATCTTTAGGGTATCGACAGGGAGGCGCTGCAAGCGACTTAGTGATGAGTATCCCGTACCAAAATCATCCACACTCAAGCGGACGCCCAGAGCCTTCAACTCCGAGAGTACAGCGCCATCCCGTTCCGCATCTCCCATGGCTATGGTTTCCATGATTTCCAGTTGAAGGTTGCGGGGGGCAAGGCCGGTCTGTTCGAGGATTAACCCGATCTCGCTGGCTAATTCGGGCTGTGCAAACTGCTTGGGAGCGATGTTCACGCTCATGGTAAGCGATGGATCCAAAGGAAATTGAGAATGCCACGACCGGAGCTGCTGGCAGGCTTGCCGCATTAGCGACCGGTTGATGGGGAGAATCAGCCCGGTCTCGTCCGCGACTCGAATGAACTCGTCCGGCTGAACCAGGCCCGCAGGCCGTTTCCATCGCGACAGGGCCTCGAACCCGGTGATTTTGCCGCTCCGTAAAGACACGATGGGCTGGTAGTAAACGCGGAATTCCTCAAGCTCAACCGCCTTGCGCAGATCCGTCTCCAACTGCAAGCGACGGACAGCGCTGGCGTGCATGGCAGTGTCGAAGACTTGACAACGGGCCTTCCCCGCGCGCTTGGCGCGATACATGGCTATCTCAGCATCGCGGAGCAGATCTTCCGCTTTGGAGCAAAGGGTGGTACGAAGGGCGATTCCGATGCTTGTCGAAATAACGATGGTCTGTCCGTCAACCTGGAATGGGGCCCTCAGCTTCGTTTGAATTCGCTCCGCCACTCGGATCGCGTCGCTGGAGTCACGGATGTCATCCAGAAGCACCGTGAATTCATCGCCACCGAGCCGCGCCAAGGTGTCACCGGTCGGCGATGAGTCAGAGGGCTCGGTCGCACCTGGGCGTGAGACGGTGTCAAGCCCTCGAACCGAAGCGGTTAATCGTTGACTGACTTGAATCAGCAATGCATCTCCGACGCGGTGCCCCAGGCTATCGTTGTAGACTTTGAATTCGTCTATATCGATGAATAACACTGCTAACCGGTTGAACGTAGAGTGCCGTTCAGAGAGTGCGAACGCATGCCGCAAACGATCCAAAAAGAGAGCACGATTCGGCAGGCTGGTTAGACCATCGTGCAGCGCACTGTGCGCCAGCATCTCCTCAACCCGCTTCCGTTCGGTAACGTCGCGGTTAACGATTACCAACCTGGTGACCTCTCCTTTCGCGTTGCGGATCGCGCTTGCGGTTGATTCCAGAATGCGCCAAGAACCGTCCTTATGGCGCATCCGGTATTCGAGCCTTTCCCCGCGGCCAGTGCGACGCGCTTTCTCTGCCGCTTCCACCACCCGCTGACGGTCGTTGTCATGAATATGTTCCATCGACCAGGTGGCGTTCAATTCTTCTGGCGAGTACCCCAGGATCTTCTGATAGGCAGGGCTGTTGTACAGCCGCCGACCATCGGTGTCGATCACTGCAATCATGTCGGCTGCATTTTCACTGATCAGCTGGAAAAGCTGGTCCCGCTCGGCTAACTCGCGCCGCACTCGCTGGAGCTGGAAGTGCTGATAAACCGTATAGAGGTCGAACAGAAGTACGAGGCCAGTCAAGGCGCGAACCCATTCCCTCAGGTCGGACCAAGACCTGCTGTCCTCTTGCAGGTGGAACGCAGGGAAGGTTAATGCAATGATCCCCAAGGTCAACACGAGGGTTACGGTTACAGCGAAACCCCACAGCCACCACTCGCGGACGTCAACCCGCCGCCGTTCGAGGGGAACCACTTGGAGTTTACGGTGGCTCTCGTCTGTCTGATTCATACCACCTGTTTGGGTTCTGGCTACTCGTATTCTAGACCGCAAAAAATGAGGGGAAAGTTACGAAAGTTAAAGTTCCTGCCTTTTCGAACTCTTCCCCACGGACAATTTAAAGGGATGCATCATGCTGTCACTGCGAGCTTCACCCGCCGTGTTCGCACATAGTCATCGAGTTGCCTCCACAGGCCCCTCTCCTGCCACTTCGATGTTTGCCGCTGGCATCAGGTCCTCAAGGCGCTCGGCTAACCAGGATTGCAACGCCGGCAAAACATAACTCGCTCGATTTGAAAATTGGATGCCGGCGCGTCCGGTGGCATCGGTCCAGCACACCTCCCCGGGCAGCGTCAGAGATTCCGAGCTGCCCGGCAGCTGAAGGCGCAACTTGAGTTTGTCTCCCACCTGGATTTTCGTGGGCGAGTTGATGGCTATGCCTCCTTCGCTGATGTTCACGGAAGTGGCCGCAAACTCGAGAGCGGAACCAATGCTGACGAACGTGGGAATCTGTACCGGACAGCGAAAATAGCGCCGCCTCTCCCGCACCATCAGCGGATACGCCGCTTTGAGCGTTCGGAAGACCGAGCTAGAGGAGAGAGGGCGTTCCAGAACGAAATTGGCTCCTGCTTGGAAGGCGGCAACTCTCTGATGAGAGAAATTCACGATGGCACAGGTCACGGCTGCCTTGTGGGAGGTCAACCCGCGCACCTTTGTTAAGAAATCGAGCGCCTCTTCCTTGTCGTTGAGGTCGACAAGGACTGCCTCATACTTAGAGTGGCAAAGCTTTCGCATTCCCGATTCCAGGTCACAGCAGGTCTCAACGTGCATGGCCATCTGTTGCATGAAATGACACACAGTCTCGATCGTCTGAATGTGACGGCTGATCAGTAAAACCCGGACCGAAGCAGATTCTCTGACAGGCATTGCATTTTTTCCGGTTCTGACCCGCGGAACAGCACCGTGAGTCTGAAGCTGTTGTTAAATCAGCACGCTCTCCGGCAGATCCATTTCACGAGCATCGAAGGCCTTAACGAATGCCTCCACAATATTGGGATCGAAGCTGGCTCCCGATCCGGTGGCAATGATTTCTTTCGCCTCGAAGGGAGTAACTGCTCTTCGGTAGGGGCGATCACTGGTCAAAGTGTCGTAAGCGTCGGCCACGGCCAGGACGCGCGCTTCGACCGGGATTTCTTCCCCTTGAAGTGGCTGATAACCCGATCCGTCGTACTTGTCATGATGGGCAAGAATGATGGGCAGGATGCGCCGTAGTGCGCCGCCGATGGGTCCCAGCATGGTAACGCCTTTTTGCACGGGCTCACGCATCTCCGACATCTCTTCCGGCGTCAGGCTGGCGGCTTTATAGAGAATGTCGCGGCTGGTTTCCAGTTTCCCGATGTCGTGCAGCAAGGCAGCGGCGCGAACATCATCAATGCGGTCCTCCGAGAATCCCATGCGATGGGCAATAATGGCCGCGTACATGGCAACGCGATAGGAGTGGTTGTGCGTGTATTTGTCGTTCGAGATGAATTGCTGCAGTATGGTCAACACTCCAAAATAGGTTCGGCGCAATTCGCGGAAGTGGCTCTCTTTCCGCTCATACAGAGTCCCCATCGCATAGGCGGTGATGATCAGTAGACCCGCCCACACACACAGATCAAACCAGCGATCGACTCCCTCTGGGTCTACCGAGGCACGGACGAAGAGAGCAGGATTTGCGTAGGCTACAACAATCACCAAAAGGACGCTCGCCATAGCGGTCAGCACCGCATGACGACGGCCGTACACGTAAGCCGAGAACAAGGTAGGCAGCGTATAGAACCCAAGAACCATTCCACGCGATGCGACTAGCCAGTTCAGCACTCCAGCAATGATGAAGAGCGACAACAGGAGCCACAGCTCTCGGTTTACGTCGGCCAATTTCTCCAGCCACCTAGGCCCGCTTTTAGGCGACCTATCGGGCACTGATTTCGTTGCACTCATCCAGCTCTCCTAACCCAGCAGTTCAATAAGCATCTAGCTTGCCAGAATAATCGCTTCAATTTGAGCGGCTTAGGAGTTCGCAGCCAACTGGGTTTCTGGACGTTCGTCTAGACCTTGGACATTCGTACTTCGGGGCAGATATTTCAATTTATTTGTGTGGTGCTCATTCCGCATCTCCTGCGTCAACGGTGAACTGGAATGTATGCGCACTAGCCTTGTCCAATGCAATGGAAAGGGCGCTGTAACCGTGTTGGAAGGCGAGATGCTGGCTCAGGCAACAAAGGATCGTCTAGAAAATAGTGACAATTCCCAAGAGCTACTCGAGGCGTTGGCAAAACAACCGTAGCAGTAAGGAAAATTCCAGCAATGGCGTGTCCTAGCAGGAGATGAAGCGGTGAGGCCAGTGAGTTAGCTTGTCAACGCACTGAACGGGCCCGCTTTGCTGTGGCCACCTTTGCCCTGCCCGTCCTAGCACTTCGTTCAGCCGCTGATAGAAAGGATGGCCCGGAGCTTCCACTAGATCCCTGCGATACCACAGCTCCTCTTGCCGCTGCCGCTGTTTGCGCGTTCCCATCGCCATGTCCACACAGTACCCTGAATCATTTTCGGCGCAAAGTAATTAGTGGCTCATGCATGTGAAGGAATGCCATGGTAATCGGGATGAATCCCTGCAGGTTGGGGTACGGGGTGTCACGGGTCGGGGTGGTGCTCACGAACTTGGCTCTTGTGCGTCTTAGAAAAGGGCCTCCATCGTCGCCGTTGGGGGTAAGAAGCAGTGATCAGCAAAGCTGCATTTTTAACCTTTTCCATTTTCGTACTGGCTCTACTCAGTTTGTCCTCTCAGGCCTCCAATCTAGGACAGGCAGGATTCGATCTTCCTCAACCCAATGGCTGCCACGCCGTGGGCACTAGAACGATTGTGTTGAGAGACCCGCGCCGTAGCCGGGATCTGCTAGTCACGATGTGGTATCCGGCAGTGGAGGGTACATCCGCATTTGCACCCTACATGGACAAGAAGACTGCGAATGCGCTGGCCGAAGAGTGGAAACTGCAACCGGATTTCCAACGCCTGGTGCGCACGCACGCAAGACTCTCGGCACCCATCGCTATGGGCGGCCCTTTCCCAGTTGTCCTTCTGGAACACGGCTCAAGTGTCGTGCCGGCCATCTACACAGTTCTGGCCGAGGGGCTGGCGAGTAACGGCTTCATCGTAGTCGCCACCAATCATCCCCCTGACTCATTGATTTCGGTGTTCCCGGACGGGCATGAACTAAAATTCACGCCCTACTGGCCCGCTGAAGCCGATCGACGAACCCAAGGCGTGGCCATCGGTAAGTTCGCGGACGAGGTTTTGATGGTGGATGTGCGATTCGTTCTCGACCAGCTCCAGGAAATGAATTCGCATGATCATTTCTGGCATGGCCAGCTGGATCTGTCGAAGATTGGAATCGTGGGCCACTCGATGGGTGGAACGACCGCAGCACTGGCCACGCAGGAGGAGCCTCGTATTCTGGCCGGTGTCAACCTGGACGGCTCCACTTATCCCGGCATGAACGCGGATGTTCGGCCCATTCCAGTGCACAAGCCGTTTCTGTTTCTTGCGACCGAAGAGCACGCTTCGGGTGAAAGCCGAGCTCGTGAGTATGTCGGCAGTGAATCCAACACCTACTACGTGGTGGTGACCGGGGCCGATCACATGAGCTTTACCGACGCGCACCTCGTTTCGAGCAGGTTCACGCGCGATCTGAAACCGGACGACAGTGCATTTGAACGGGCCTTGATCACGAGCACCTATACCCGATCCTTGGTCGAGGAATTTCTTGCCAAGTATTTAAAAGCTGGTGTCGCCCCCGATCTCGACTTGAGTGTTCGAGTAGATAAAAAGTAGCAAGTCCTTCGGCCATCGGAACAGTGTCCCGGAAAACCTCCGACCCCTGGTGAGCACGAGATCAGCCGTTAAATGATTTGGACACGGCCTGCGCTAGGCAAGCACAGCGTGCAGTCACAGAGAACAATGAAGCGGTCTGGATGCGACGCGTGCGAATGAAAATCTCGAGTTTCGTACCCTGACTTGCGCGGGGGCTGATCGGGGCCTTAGGTTGTAGGAATGATTTTCCGCCGCTGCAGTGGAATTCTGCTCCACGTAACATCTCTGCCGGCGGTTCACGGTATTGGCGATCTCGGAGATTCGGCTCACGAGTTTGTAGACTTCCTGGCTGCCTCCGGACAGAAAATCTGGCAAGTGTTGCCTATGAGTCCGACCGGATATGGCGACTCCCCTTATCAATGCTTTTCGGCGTTTGCCGGAAACCCTCTTTTTATTGACCTGCTCAAGTTGCAGGACCAGGGCCTACTGGCATCGCAAGATCTCGCAACTGCTCCGCAGTTACCGAGCGACTTCGTCGATTACGGTAAGGTAATCGCCTGTAAACAGGCTCTTCTCCGGAAAGCAGCTCAAAATTTCTTCACCAATGCAACTGGGATCGACTCCAGCGCTTTCGGGACGTTCTGTCGAACTAATGCGGCGTGGCTGGATGATTACGCGCTCTTCATGGCCGGAAAGGCCTTTCACAATGGCGCGGTCTGGACCGATTGGGACGCCGGGCTGCGGCAACGCGATCCCAGCGCATTGGAGAAATGGCGGCAGAGGCTATCGCCGGAAATAGAGATCCACAAGTTTGCGCAGTTCGAGTTTTTTCGGCAATGGGAGATGCTGAAAGATCGCTGCCAGCGTCGCGGCATTCGCATCATGGGAGATATCCCAATCTACGTCGCGCACGACAGCGCCGACCTGTGGGCCCATCCCGAGTTGTTTCGGCTGGATGAGCGGGGAAGGCCCACGGTGGTGGCGGGAGTTCCTCCCGATTACTTCAGCGCGACCGGCCAGCTGTGGGGCAACCCAATCTATCGCTGGGACGTGCTGGCCCGCTCCGGGTATCGATGGTGGATTGATCGTTTTCGCGCGTCGCTCAAGCTCTTTGACCTGGTTCGGCTGGATCACTTTCGAGGGTTCGAAGCGTATTGGGAAGTGCCTGCGGGGGCGTCCACTGCGATTGTCGGAAAATGGGTAAAAGGTCCGGGAAAGGCGTTTTTCGATGTCTTGCGTGCGGAGTTGAAGGAATTGCCGGTTGTGGCTGAAAACCTTGGCGTTATCACTCCGGAGGTGGAAGCCATCCGGCGCGAGTTTGGATTTCCGGGAATGAGTCTGCTGCAGTTTGCCTTCGGAAACGATCCACAAGGGCCCTCGTTTCGACCGCATAACTATTCTCGCGAACTGGCGGCTTACACCGGAGGGCACGACAACGATACTACGGTCGGTTGGTGGACCAGCGTGGGCGTGGGCGAGAGCACTCGCTCGGCGGAAGACATCCGCAAAGAACGCGAGTTTGCGAAAGCCTACTTGGGATTTGAAAACGAGCCGATCAATTGGGTTTTCATTCGTGCCGTTCTGTCCTCGGTGGCGGCGATCGCCATGATTCCGCTGCAGGACGTACTCGGGCTGGGCAGCGAAGCGCGAATGAATTTGCCGGGTACAGTGGCTGGCAACTGGAAATGGCGCTACCGGGCAGGCGCTTTGACGCCAGATATCAAGGCGCGGTTGAGGAACCTGACGGTTCTCTACGATCGCTGAACAGCCTCTCTTGATGTCACTGAAGGCGGAATTGCCTTGTGGCATAATGTGCCGCATGTATGCAGAGGTGGTCAAACGTGGGGGCATCCCGTCAAAGCCTGGATTGATTCACGAAAGCGGCCGGGCGATGACCTGTGCGGAATGCGATGCAAGCTACTATCTCCACTACGATCGCGAAGCGGAGGAGCGGTTCACTCTATGCAGCATATTGGCTGCCGAAATCATCACCGCTCGCCATCCTGATCACGAGCAGACGATCGTTTTGGAACTTCCGGAGCTAATTACCGAGGAATCATCCAAGAAAGAAATTGTATGGTCTGCTCGGTTGAATTTGGCGAACTTGCACAAGAAAAAGCCAGATATCATTTAGCAAATCGCCTACAGAGAGCATTCCACTAGCTTAGAGCGGCGACAGTTCGTCTTCGTTCTCTTCTTTGTTGCCGTGGACAAACCTCTTCTCCAGAAATCGTCGTGCCAGCTCTTTGCCACCCGTGCCAAATGCGATTGCCAGGCCGAGCATGATGGCTCCAAAGGTAATTCCGAAGGCGACAAGTACGGTCTGTTCGGCAACACCCAATTCTTCAAAGACCATGGATAGCGCGAAGACGATGATGATCACACGGGTCGAAATGCTCAGCAGGTGGGGCGATGGCATGTTGGCATTGACGGCAGCGAGCAGCGCAGCGCGAGAGAAGAAGCTGGCGGCGAGCAGTCCGAAAAACATGATGAACATCGCCACAAACAGGCGCGGCAAGAAGAGAAAGAAGTGGGCAATCTGCTGCTGCAAGCCAAAAATCCCGAGTACGCTGACGCCAAGCAGGATGAATCCCAGCCACGCTACCCAGAATACGAACCGGGTCAGCAGTTCCGATGATGAAGGTAGAGCCGCCTTGGCCAGCAATTGGGATGCACCTGCATTCTCGGAAAGGCGGTCAAACTTGATCAGCCGCAGAATGCTGCGCACAAATAGTTTCAACAGGTACGCAATCACCCATCCCACAAATGCGATGATCACCAGTACGATTAGCCGAGGAAGAAAGCGGGCGAAACTCCTGGCCAATTCCTGGACTGCCTGAGTTAGTTCACTAACAATCATTTCCCGCATAATGGCCTCACTCTCTAACCGCTCCACATCTTCAGCAGATACGGTTTCTGTCGCTCGAACTCCAGACACAGGCTCTCGATGTGACTCTCGACATCGGACTCGGAAGCGTTCCGGTTTTCCACCAGGAACGTGAATGCGCGGCCCCGGAATAGCGACGCGAGCGCCTGGATGATATGGTCCCGGCTGATGACTGCCTTGTGATGCGACGCGGCAAACTCATAGACCGTTCTTACCCACAATTCTGCGGGATACTGAAACTCGTTTTCTCCCAAGCCGGCGCTCTGCTGGAGTTCGGCCATCGTCGTGGGCGAGAGGATGGAGTGAAAGACGGATTCGAGTTCGGCCACTCCAGTACAGAACATTTTATGCAGTCGATTCTTGTTCACTCGCAGTGAGTCCAGGGTGACCTGCTGCTCGACCCCGGTGGTGGGAACCGGCTGGGAAGCAGTTTTGCTGCTCCACAATGCAAAATTCGATTCCATTGACGAGAACAAGACGCCAATCGTCCGTCGCAAGGCGGGCACCAGATCCGCAGCGTGTCGTTCGAGATGAGGTTTGGCTCCCAGGAAAGATTGACAGACACGGAAGCCGCCAGCAATCGCGGCCAGGGTGAAGCGAACCTCGCAGCCTGTACGTGCAGCCTCATCGTTCCAGGAGTTTTGTGCAAGAAACTGGCTGCCCAGGCGGCCCGAGAATGCGAACTCCGACGCGTACGGCTCGCGGATTCTCAACCCATAGAGCGCGCGCGTCATGGGATAAAGCAGATTGGTTATGAGGACGCCGTCGAACTTGTGCCGGGCATACGTCGGCAGGACAAGATCACAATCTTCTTTGTAGATGGGCCGCAGAAGAGCCGGAAGCCAGTCGGGTTTGATGTTCGTCGATTCGGGGGAAATCACTGCACAAGCTCTGGCGCGCAGCAATTCGGCCGCAGCCAAGATGGTTCGAAGGGCCGTTCCACGCGCCATGCTGCTCCCGTACTGGATGCTGATCGAGTGGAGTGTGCGCAGAGCAGATCGGTTAGACGCGCGCCGTCGCACGTCGTCAATGGAGGCATTCACAACCAGTTCCGAAGTGCCATCCCGTGATCCCGCGTCGGCATTGATGATCGCCACTCTCTCCCGCGGAAACCATTGCAGGATGCCGTCCTGAATCGCGGCTACCACGGAACCAATTGTTTTGGCATTGTTGTGGGTGGGCAGTCCTACCAGGATGTCGATCTCACCGACGTTGATCAGCTGGCGAACGAAATCGTCCGTGAGGAAGAAGCTCTCCTCCGCCAACTTGATGTCGGTGCGAGGCGCCGCAGAGCGCTCTTGCGTGGAGACGTCATCTGACATCGTTTCCGTTGCCTATGACTTGCTGTACTCGTTCACATTCGTCGCAGCCGAAACCAGTAGAACTGGTAAGGGCCCAGGGTTAGCAGATAGGGCAGTTCGCCCGCCCGCGGGAAAATGTTCTGGCCAAACATTTCGATCAGAATGTTTCCTTTGAAGCGCCGCAAGTCGAGCTCCACGGCTTGTGCGGCACTCGAAAGATTATTGACTACCAGGACCGTCTCATTCTCGAACCGGCGTACGTAGGCCAGAATCCTATGATTCGCAGGATAGAGAAACTCGATCGACCCGTTGCCAAACACTTTAGCCGATCGGCGAACCGCAATCATTCGCCGCATCCAGGAGAGAAGCGAGTGTGGCGTGCGTCGCTGCGAGAGGACATTGATGGCAGGGTAACCATAGACCGGATTCAGGATCATGGGCGCGTACAAGCTCTCCGGATCGGCGGTGGAGAAGCCTCCGTTCCAGCCGCCGCTCCATTGCATGGGAGTTCGTACTCCATTACGGTCGCCGAGATTGATGTTGTCACCCATTCCGATCTCGTCCCCGTAGTAGATGATGGGAGTGCCCGGCAAAGACATCAACATACCATTCATCAACTCTATGCATCTGCGGTCGTTGTCCAGCAGCGGAGCGAGCCGGCGCCGAATTCCCACGTTCAGCCGCATGGTTTTGTTCTCTGCGTAGGTGTCGTACATGTAGTCCCGTTCCATGTCCGTGACCATTTCCAGGGTCAGTTCATCATGGTTGCGCAGGAACAGGCACCATTGACACGAAGCGGGAATTTCCGGCGTCTGCTGCAGGATTTCCGTGATCGGCTTACGGTCCTCGAGTTTCACTCCCATGAACATCCTGGGCATCAAAGGGAAATGAAACGCCATGTGAAATTCGTCGCCGTCGGCGAAGTACGGCCGCAGATCCGCCGGCCACTGATTGGCTTCGGCCAGCAGCATTCGGCCAGCAAAATGTTCATCGACTCTCCGCCGGAACTCCTTGAGAATGGCATGGGTCTCGGGCAAATTCTCACAATTGGTGCCTTCTCGTTCCACGAGATAGGGAACCGCGTCCAGGCGCAAGCCGTCGACTCCCATTTCCAGCCAAAACTTCATGACATTCCACATCTCTTCCCGGACGGCTGGATTGTCGTAGTTTAGATCAGGCTGATGACTGAAGAAGCGATGCCAGTAATAAGACTTGGAAATCGGGTCCCAGGCCCAATTGGACATCTCGGTATCAAGAAAGATAATCCGCGTTCCCTTGTACCCTGTGTCGCTCTCGTTCCAAACGTACCAATTGCGGTAGGGATTGTCCCGCGAGCTGCGGGATTGCTGGAACCAGGGGTGCTGATCGGAGGTGTGATTCACCACCATCTCGATGATCACGTGGATCCCACGCTCGTGGGCTGAATTCAGGAATCTCCTGAAGTCTTCCAAGTTCCCATAGCTGGCGTGCACACACTTATAATCGGCGATATCGTAGCCGTCATCGCGCAGAGGGGAGGGGAAGAACGGCATCAACCAGATTGCATTGATGCCGAGCTCCTGGAGATACTCCAGCTTCTGCTCCAGGCCTGGGAAGTCGCCGATTCCGTCTCCATTACTATCGTAGAACGTGCGAACGTGGACCTGATAGATGATTGCGTCCTTGTACCAGAGTACATCCTGCTGTAGCGGCAAACGTGCTTCCTCCACAATGAGCCGACGTCTGCAACACCCGGAGCGCGACACACAAAGCTTCTCTAATCAGCCGAACCCATTTGCTACCAGCATATTATCCGATTCCGTTACAACGCTCCGCGGGGAGTTCTGCGCAGCTCGACGTTGTCCGGTGTTTGGGCGGAATGAAGTAAGAGATGTTTAGCAAACATTCCTGTATAGAGCTTCGTCCCGAGGAAATTCCCGAAGCATTGGAACCTTCCGCGACCCTGTCGGTATAGAGCGGCAGCCGATCACCCGGCTCGAGTCGGTCGCTGGCGTTCGACTAGGATAAAAAATCAAATGCCGCGAAGATCAAACCGTTCTCCTCAATGCCGGTCCGATGTGTAGCGGGTTTTCCAGTTTTCATTCATTCAAAGACATTTAACTCGACCAGTTCCTCATTACCCGAGTACACGGTCCAATGGTCCGCCCCGTTACGACCGTCACCTTCCGCGATAACCGGGATTGCCGATACCGTCGAATGGGGGCAGTGCCGTGGAAAGAGAAAGCAAGTTACGCAACGCGTTTTGCTTGCTATCTGTACTGGTATGCGGGGCACTTGGCTGGTCGCAGAGCACAGCCGAAATTCGCGGTCGCGTTCAAGACAACGCACACCATGCGGTGACTAGCGCGTTCGTCATCATCACGGCGCAGGACACGTCTCTCATGCGTGCAGCCACCACCGATGATGTCGGAGAATTTGCATTTCCTTCTCTTCCCGTCGGCATGTACAGCTTGCAGGTCAAGGCAGACGGTCTTACCAGCTTCGACTCCAAGGACATCCGTGCCAGCATTGGAGAGGTAATCAAACTGGATATCGTCCTGGCCCCCACAGGAACCACCCGTACTGGCTCGCTGAACCAGGCAACAAGATCGCTCGTCGAAACGGGAAACGCACAACTCGGCGTCGTGATGAGCGAAGGCGAAGTCACCCAGCTCCCATTGAAGTCGCGGGACACCTTTGAACTTCTGCAACTTCAACCAGGCGTTCAGAGCACTTTGGGAACCGATCTCTTTTTCGGAAGCGACCGCCCTGGCGTGGTCTCAGTAAGTGGAGGGCGGACCCGCTCGAACGATTACAACGTCAACGGCGGGTCCTCTGGCGATCAGATGGTAAATTCGCCATCGGTGCAACCATCGCCCGATTCCATTAGCGAATTTCGTGTTATTTCCCACAACTATGAAGCTGCACTGGGCCGCAACTCCGGTTCCGTTCTGAACGTGGTAACCAAGTCTGGCGGCAACAGCTTGCACGGAAGTGCTTACGAATTTCTCCGCAACAACATTCTCAATGCGAAGGGCTATTTCGATCCGACAGTTCCCGACTTCAAACAGAACGAATTCGGCGGCACCATCGGTGGGCCGCTCCGCCAGGACAAGGCGTTCTTTTTTGCGTCCTACGAAGGACGTCGCCAACATCGTGGCATCACGTCGAATCCAGTACCGGTCCCGACTGGGGCCGAACGATCGGGCGATTTCTCCAGTGGCCCGGCATTCACCGGAACAGTCAACGACGACACAGTCGCCCAGACACTGATGAATCGACCGGGCTGCGCAGCGGCGATAAGTAACCGTGGGGGCGCAACCATTTCCTCCGGCACCCCCTACGCAGCCATATTCCCCAATAACATCATTCCTCCCGAATGCTTTGATCCGACGGCTGCCGACCTGCTACAGCAGTTTGTGCCCTGGCCGAAGGAAAATGGAATCTTTACCTCCGCGCCCAACGCGGCCGTCCGCAACGATCAGGTCACACTCCGGCTCGATCACAACCTGACCGGCCAGCAGCAGATGAGCTTTTACTACTACGGGGCAGACGTCTTCGATGGCGAGCCCTTTTCTCATTTCCTGGGACAAGGGGCGAACGTTCCCGGTTTCGGCACGCGCACGCGCACACGCTACCAGCAGTTCAATCTCTCGCATGCTTGGACCATCACGGCTAAAACCATCAACGAAGCTCGCCTCGTTTACTACCGGGAAGGCGAGGGCTCCTTACTGAGTCCCAAGCGCACAAACCTGGTCCAGAACTCCTGCTCGCAGGTTGCGGCCGACCAATGCTTTAGTGACGTCGCGAACCAGCGTCTGGGAATCACTCCGGGTTACGGAGCGAGCTACGAGGGCGTACCCTTCGTTTCGCTTGCCGGCGGCTTCGCGTATGGGAACAATCCCAACGGCAACTTTTCTCAAACGGGAAATGTCTACCAGGCGCAGGACACCTACAGCAGAATCGTTGGCCAGCACACCCTGAAGTTCGGTGCTGACCTCCGCAATCAGCGGTTGCACCAACTTTACTTCTATGACATCAGCGGTGGCTTTCAGTTTCTGGGAGGCGGGCCGAATGACGTTGGGTACAGCAGCCTGGTGCCGAACTACCTGTTAGGCTTACCCGATAGCTTTTTCGAGGGCTCGGCCAATGCCCTGGACGCTCGCACCACTCAGTTCAACCTGTTCCTGCAGGACGCCTGGAAGCTGCGGCCCAATTTAACTGTGAGCTATGGCCTGCGCTGGGAATTCAATACTCCCTATGAAGACGCGGGCAGACGCATCCAAACGTTCAGACCCGGGCAGGCCAGCATGATTTATCCATGTGTACTGAGCTCGTCCGATCCTGTGGCTTCGCTCACCGGAAGCACAGATTGCTCGCCGACGGGTCTCGCTCGCTCGGTTTTTCCGCTGGGCTTGGTGGTCCCGGGCGATCAGGGAATTCCAAACGGGCTCACCAACAATTCCTCGCACTCGTTCGCTCCCCGGCTTGGTCTAGCTTGGTCGCCAAAATGGGGCAGTGGTGTTCTGTCCCGGCTTACCGGCGGCCCGGGCCGCACCAGCGTACGCCTCGGCTGGGGCATGTTCTACGACAGCGTAGAAGAACTGATATTCGGCGAGAACCTCGCCGCGCAGCCCCCGTTTGGTGGAAGCACAATTCTTTCCAACACGTTCTTCAACACGCCCTTCCTGGCACAAGATGGATCAATCGCGCCTAATCCGTTTCACGGTTTCCTTGATCCCCAGCGGGGCTCGCCGGTCGATTTCGCCCTCTTCCGCCCGATTACGCTGTACGGCAATTTGCCAGCAAACTTTCGAAGCCAGTACTCGACGCATTATCACTTTACGATCCAGCGCGAACTGTCGGGCAGCACACTGCTGCAAATCGGATATGTCGGCAGCCAGGGCCACCGGTTGACTGCCACGGTCGACCAGAACTATGGCATCGCCCAGACTTGTCTTGATCTGAATCAGATACCCGGTATGTCCTGCGGGCAGTTCGGCGCGGACAGTGCCTATACCATACCCGCCGGTGCGATACCGCCCGGCGTAACCGTACATTTGCCCTACGGTTTCGCGCCCAGCGTTACCGGACCGAACCCGAATCCGATCACTTTAATCGGGCTGCGCCCCTATTCCTCGCCGTTCTGCGAGCCAACTACCGGAAATGGCTGCCCACCCGATGGCGTTCCCGTCTTCGGGAGCTTGTTCGCCAATCTGCCCACCGCGAACTCGTCTTACGGTTCGTTGCAGAGCTTGGTGAGTCGTCGCTTTTCGCACGGACTTCAATTCCTCATTTCCTACACCTGGAGCAAGTCCATCGACAACGCCTCAAGCTTCGAGAATTCCGTAAACCCCCTAGATCCGCGCCGCTCGCGTTCCCTATCGTTGTTTGACTCTCGGCATCGTCTGGTTTTCAGCAATTACTGGCAGGTGCCCGGGCCCAGAAGCGAACTCTGGGCACGACGTCTCTTCGGCGGCTGGGCCCTTTCCAGCATCCTTACGGTGCAGTCCGGATTTCCTATTCGCATGACCTCCACCAGTGATCAGGAACTGATGAATAGCTTCGACTTTGAGACCGTCGGTGAGCCACAGCAGATTGCCCCTTTCCGGCGCCTGAATCCGCAACAGTCCGGGGGATATTACTTCGATCCGGCATCTTTCACCGAATCAGCATTGGGAGAGATCGGCAACACCCCCAGGACCCTGTGTTGCGGACCGGGCATAGCCAACCTCGACTTGGGCATTCACAAGACCCTTGAGATAAAAGAGGGCACGAAACTGGAGTTTCGAACCGAAGTTTTCAACGTGATGAATCACACGCAATTCATGAATCCAGATGGGAACATCACGGATGGGGCGGCATTTGGGCAGGTGAACCGAGCCAGAGATCCCCGGTTGATACAGCTGGCGTTGCGCCTGACCTTTTGAGGAGAACGAACTAGCTTTTGCGATGAAAACGATAGCGAAAATCCTGCTCTATACCATTCTCGCCGGCAACCTACTTCACGGCGCCGACCAGCAGGAGCGCAAGATTGTTTCGCGGGAGGACCCCGAATATCCCGCCATAGCCATGAAGATGAACCTTCACGGTACCGTCAAACTGAAGGTATGGATTAACGCCGACGGAAGTGTTCGCCGGCTGGAATACATTGGAGGTCATCCCCTCCTGGCTGAGTCCGCACTGAAAGCTGTGAAGAACTGGAAATATCAATCCGGCGCGAGAGAGTCGACGTCCCAGGTGGAAGTGAAGTTCTAACCGAAAACCGTACACCAATCTTCCCATGGAACAGAGTAAGAAATCGCCGAATTGTCTAGCGATCCGTCCTACAAGCGGCATGCCTCGAAAAATCCATTTTCAGTAGCGTGTATTCGAACAAATACCAATTTTCGGATACGAACTGCGACATTGCATAAAGGGACATCAGCAGGGAAGAACAGAGCACGGACCCGCTAAGTCACGCCGTCGGTGATCGGAGGCACAAACAGCATCTCCTGCCGATTCTGGATACGTCAGTCATTGACAAAGCCCCCCGGCATTCGACCAGCGGACCGGGGTTTGGTTTGCGATGCAGGCCGTCTAACCGACACAAGCTAGTAAGAGTAGACGAAGGCTTCCCTTGACAGGGCTGTCAAGTCGAATCTGATTTCCTCATGGACGCTTCCGAATGAATTTTAGGGCGCTCTCCATGGCTTTCCTGGTAGGAGAGCCAGAGATGATGATATCGGTTGCAAACCACCCGGTTGCATCGCGAACGGAGTCCTTATATTCGATGGGCTGCCAAGTTTGCTTGCCATCTTGG
>DASQIH010000262.1:0-4392 GCA_035631655.1 Terriglobales bacterium | reverse complement strand
CATATCGGAAAAAGCGTGTTCCCGATGAAGCGCTTCCATCATCGCCTTCTTCTCGATCCGCAGAAGATCGCAGTCTGTCATGGCAGCTGCGGATCCCATACGGAGAGCCTGACCGGCCAGCGAGCCTTCGCCAAAAAAATTCCCCTCGCTCAATATGCCGATCGTGGCTTCCTTGCCGGTCTTGGATACGACGGTGAGTCGCACTTTGCCTTGTTGGATATAGAAGACAGCGTCCGCCGCGTCCCCTTGCGTGAAGATCCCATGCTTCTTGGAAACGGCCAGGCTCTTCCTGCCCTCGCCAATAGTCGCGAGGAAGGTGCCGGGATCGAACCCGCGCTTTTTCTTAGCTACGGCAACAGAACCCATCAACGTTCATTTTAGTCCCTAAGAGTAGTCGATTGCATAAATCCTGTCGAAGTCCAAGGCCAATAGCATAGGGACCCGTCTCTGGTTCGTTCCCCTTGGGTCATACCCGGAGCCGAAATGCCGCCTATCATACAGCCCCACGGAAGAGCACTACAGAGCTTTGCTTTTGAACCGACGCGCAAGCACCTCTATTTGAACAGCAGTTAGACTTCGTCAGGGTGTCCTGCGTCGTGCAGCCAAAAGAATGACAGGCCACGCGCCCAAAATGTTTTGTCAGGACGCCGCAGCCAGGAGACTATCCCTCTTTACAGTGGGACCAGCTTCCTGCCATTCGTTTGAACAGTTCCAGTGATCCTTTGCATCCGCTGGGTTCGACTGCTCGACCGCCCAAGGGGTCACTGCAGCTGACTGGTGGAGCAGATGGAACAGATCCCGGACGCAGCAGAATTCAAAGACACGATCTAACTTGGTCAACTCAAGCACCTGCTCGACGTTGTTCATGACATTCATCAGCTTGAATCTGATTGCGTTAGAACGAGCCCACTCCCGCACGCCCAGCAAAACACCCAAACCCGCCGCATCGATGCGGTCAACCTGCCCCAGATCAAGCACGAGCATCTTCGTGTGTGTCTGGCTAAACACCGCATTGCGCAAAATCGTACATGCATCGCCGATTACAATTCGCCCTCGACACCGTAGAACGGTGGCTTCTCGCAATTTCTGAACGGTGGCTTCCAACATAGACATCTCCTTCTTATTCCTGAGGTTTTGGAGCTGGCCCGGCCGGTCTCGACCGGCTGAATCCCCGCTCTACCTATATGTCGAACGAGGGGTGGTGAGATCGACAGGTTCTGCATCTTTAATTTTGGGAAGATATTTGCGGGACCTCTGCGGGAACGCAAGCCACGACGACGACGGCAGGAGACGACGACAGGGACAAGAGGAGGTAATAAAGAGGAGGAAGGAAGATCCAGCGAAGACTTCTACGACGCGGTCTTAGCCCAAGTTGCGCAGTTCAGCGTTAACTGACGAAAGAATTTTATAACCTTGATGCCTGCGTCGTGGGCATTTCTTTTTGCTTTCAGCCGCCGCCCCTGGAGTCGTTATCAAAAACCTTCATCGTCCCCCGACCGGGATCGCAGCTATTCCGCCAGCGTCCTGTACAATTTGCGTGTGAATTTGCGCCCGAGAGTGTGTCTGGCTGCGGTCTTTGTTTTGTCGCTGGGCATATCTACCCGGGCAGAGCCGGTTTCACAGCTGCGACCAAGTGGTTACGTCAACGATTTCGCGCATGTTCTGGACCAGAATACGATCGCACAGATGGAGGATATCTGCCGGCAGATCGACGAAAAGGCTCATGCTCAAATCGCCGTGGTCACAATCACTTCCCTCGATGGCTCCGACATCGAGAGTTACGCGGTCGATCTCTTCAAGAAATGGGGTATAGGCAGCAAATCCACGAATCGGGGAGTTCTGATCCTGTACGCCATACAGGATCGGCGTGCGCGCATTGAAGTGGGTTACGGGCTGGAACCGATCTTGCCCGATGGAAAGGTCGGAGGCTTTCAGCGTGAGGCCATGCCGCAGATGCGCAGCGGCGACTACAGCGGAGCCCTGCTGCTGGTCACAAGTCGCGTGGCGGATGTCATCGCCAGGGATGCGGGAATCCAACTCACAACCTCGCAGCCACGTGCTCCGACTGAGCCGGCGACTCAGCCCCAAGGAGGGTTGTCGATAGGCGCGATCGTTGGAATTGTTATCGTTGTATTGATCATCCTTTTTAGCCCTTTACGTAGTGTCTTGTTCTGGCTTCTTTTTTCCCAAGTTTTTGGTGGACGCGGGGGAGGAGGCGGGGGTTTTGGTGGCGGTTTTGGCGGTGGTGGTGGGTTCGGTGGCTTTGGTGGCGGCAGTTCCGGTGGCGGCGGGGCAAGCAGCAGCTGGTAGTAAGCGAGGATGCAATGGTTACTGAGGACAAGATCGACGACTTTTTGAGACGGGTCCGCGAAGCGGCCGGATCGAACATCGAGACCGTAATTCTCTACGGCTCGGCAGTGTCAGGCGACTTTCATCCCGAGTACTCAAACCTGAACCTGTTTTGTGTTCTGCGCGACAGCTCGTTCCCAGCATTGCAGGCCTTGGTGCCGGTCGCGAAGTGGTGGGACCGCCAGAAGCAACCCCCACCGCTTTGGATGACTCGCGAAGAACTTGAGCGCTGCACCGATGTCTTTACCATCGAGCTGTTGGACATGCAGCGGCATCACCGCATTCTTTTTGGCGAAGATGTGCTGCAGGATTTGCGAATTCCCCTGCACCTTCACCGCGTTCAGGTCGAATATGAGCTGCGGGAAAAACTGATTCTGCTTCGCCAACAACTGCTTCTGGCATCCGAGAGCAATTCACGATTGTGGGACCTACTGCTGCGTTCAGTGCCATCGTTCGTCACGCTTTTTCGGCACGCCCTGATCGCGCTTGGGGAACCCGCGCAGTCAGGCAGACGCGAAGCTGTGCAGGCCTTGTCGAAACAGGTGGGATTCGATCCGTCCGCGATCAACCAAGTTCTGGATGTTCGGGAACACAAAGCTGACCCCGGGAAAATGGACATCAAGGATCTCTTCGCTCGCTACCTCGCAGCGATCGAGAAAGTCACTACCGCTGTCGATAAGAGGTTAGACTCAGATGCATCAGGCCGTGCGTAACGGCGTCACACTCAGGTTTTGAGGAGAGCCTTATGGGCAAAGGTTTGATCGTAGTTGTCGTTGTGGTGCTGATTGCGCTGATCTTATTCGGGCAATACGTGAGCGTTCGCAACACGCTGGTGACCAAGAATGAAGCCATAAAGGCTGCCTGGTCGCAAGTCGACATCGTCCTGCAACGGCGCGCCGATTTGATCCCCAATCTGGTCGAGACTGTAAAAGGCTACGCAAAACAGGAGCAGACTGTGTTTGGCGACATCGCAAAGGCCCGCTCGGCGCTGCTCTCGGCAGGAAGCCCACAGGAAAAGATTGCCGCCAACGGACAACTGGATGGTGCGCTCGGCCGCCTGCTCCTGATCGTAGAAAACTATCCACAATTGAAATCCAACGAAAACTTCCTCCGGTTACAGGACGAACTCGCGGGCACCGAGAACCGCATTGCCGTCGAGCGCAAGCGCTATAACGATAACCTGCAAGACTACAATACCTACGTCCAGCAGTTTCCTCATAACATCTTTGCGGGATGGGCAGGATTCAAACCGAATCAGGCCTACTTCGCAGCTTCGGAAGGATCACGGCAGGCCCCCAAGGTAGACTTTTCAAGCCCCAGCACGTCGGCACCGCAGGCCAATCCCCAACCTGCACCCGCGCGGTAGTCGGGAGCCGGGCGCGCTTTCACCGACTGAGGCCCTCTGGTGCTCTCTGCGGGTGACCGGCCCGGATGCGACGCTTCAACGGAGGTCGGTCTTGATCTTTGGGCTACCTGCCCATGTCACGCTCCAACGGAAGTCGCACTCGCCAATCTCCGAGAGCGCTGAAAATCACGTTCCGCGCTAAGCTGGCCCCAGGCGAAAACGTGCTCATTCTCGGTGCGACCGGAGTGACGGGGAAGTTGGCTGTAAGAATTGCCAAGCTCCTCGGCGCGGCTCGCGTTGTTGCTGCGGGACGCAACCAGCAGATCTTGAACTCATTGCGTCAACTCGGCGCTGACGCAACCATTCGACTCGACACGTCTGCGAAGGACCTCCACGAGGCATTTGTGCGGGAGGCTGGCGAGTTCGTTTTGCGACCTCTGTGAAGTATTTGTTCTCAGACACAGCGATCATCAGCCCGTCCAAGAGGGTTGTCCACCGCGAACCGGCAAGCAATTCGCCCCAGGGCATTCTTGGTGTGGGGCACCCATTCCGGGGCACCCATAAGAAAATGAATGGGAGCGACGAGCAGGAATGGCGTGAGTTTGGGCGGTTGAAGCACCACTCACATGGATTGAAAACAAGCGTCTTTGGTGAAAGTTCTTTGTTTCGGGACCAGGGGCTCAGGGAGAAATCCTCTC
>DASQIH010000261.1:0-47439 GCA_035631655.1 Terriglobales bacterium | reverse complement strand
CCGCTGGTATGGGACGTGTTCGCGGTCTCTACCTACTTCACGATTTCTTTGGTGTTTTGGTTTATTGGATTGATTCCGGACTTGGCGACGCTTCGCGACCGCGCGGAGAACAAGTGGGCGGCCATCATCTACGGAATCCTGGCGATGGGATGGCGCGGGTCAGCGCGGCACTGGAAGCGATATGAGATGGCTTACCTGCTGCTGGCCGGATTAGCTACGCCGCTGGTGCTCTCGGTACATACAGTGGTCAGCTTTGATTTCGCGATTGCGGTGCTCCCGGGCTGGCACACAACTATTTTCCCTCCCTACTTCGTGGCGGGCGCGATCTACTCCGGCTTCGCCATGGTGCTGATGTTGGCTATCCCCATCCGGAAATTTTATGGACTGGAAGACTTCATCACGCAGCGGCACCTGGAGAATTCCGCCAAGGTCATGCTGGCTACCGGCTTGATTGTCGCCTATGGCTACGCCATGGAAGCGTTCATGAACTGGTACGGCGGCAATCACTACGACAATTACCTGCTCTGGAACCGGTTGCACGGGCCCTATGCTCCGATCTATTACGCGCTCCTCTTCTGCAACATCGTCTTTCCGCAAGTGCTGTGGTTCCGGAAATGGCGGACTAGTCCGGGATTGCTGTTCCTGGTCTCTTTCGTTGTGCTGGTTGGGATGTGGCTGGAGCGCTTCGTCATCGTCGTGGTCAGCTTGCACCACGATTTTCTGACTTCTTCCTGGGGTATGTACTATCCGACGAAATGGGACTGGATGACGTACGTTGGCACGATCGGATTCTTCATGGCGGCGTTCCTGCTGTTCATTCGAATCCTGCCCATGATTTCCATCTTTGAAATGCGCACACTGTTGCCGGAGGCGAAGGAGGTCAAGGCCGAGTGAAGAAGGTAGCGATCTATGGTCTGATGGCCGAATTCGATTCGCCGGCTGATCTGCTTACGGCGGCACACCGCACTTACGAAGAGGGTTACCGCAAGATCGACGCTTACAGTCCGTTTCCGATTGAAGAACTGGCAGAAGCGATCGGGTTTCGCCGGAGTGGCGTGCCTTTGGTGGTGCTGGTCGGGGGAATCCTGGGATGCCTGGGCGGCTACCTGATGCAGTACTGGATTCACGTGATCAACTACCCGATCAACGTCGGCGGGCGGCCGTTTAATTCCTGGCCGGCGTTCGTCGTGGTCACGTTCGAGATGACGATCCTTTTTGCCGGCCTGGCGGCAGTTTTCGGAATGCTCGCGCTGAACGGACTGCCCATGCCTTATCACCCGGTTTTCAATGTGCCGCGCTTCGCATTTGCCACCAAGGACAGATTCTTCCTGATTATCTTCTCTTCCGATGCCAAGTACGATGCTGCGGCGACCCGGCGCTTTCTGGAAAGCCTGGAGCCGCGCTCGATTTCGGAGGTGCCCAGTTAGATATGGCGAGCCTCCGGAAAATTGCGCCGCTCGGGACTGCTCTTCTGTTATTTGCGGGATGCCGCCAGGATATGCACAACCAGCCGCGCTTCAAGCCGCTGGCCAAGAGCGACTTCTACGCGGATTTGCGGTCGGCGCGTTCTCCGGTGGAAGGCACGGTGGCCCGCGGCGATCTGCGAGCCGACGGCTATTTCTATAGCGGCATGACTCCGGGCACGAACACTCCGGGGGACTACATGCCTTTTCCGGTGACGGAACAATTGCTTGAGCGCGGGCGCGAGCGGTTCGACATCTACTGCACGCCGTGCCACTCGCGGCTGGGAGACGGTAACGGGATTGTGCCCACGCGGGGATTCGCACGGAAGCCCCCTTCGTTTCACATTGACCGCTTGCGCAAGGCTCCGCTGGGCTATTTTTTCGACATCATGACTCACGGATTCGGGATCATGCCCGACTATGCTGCCCAGATCGCTCCTAAAGATCGCTGGGCAATTGTCGCCTACATTCGGGCACTGCAGTTAAGCCAGAACGCAACTGCGGCGGAGATCCCTGCTGGGCAGCCGGTGCCTTCGCCGATGCCTAAGTTTCGCGGCGATCCGGGGTCGGGCGCGACTCTGCCGGAGACAGCGGCACCATCGAGTGCACAGCCAGAGGAGCACAAATGAGCACGGCCCGCAGGGACAACATGGACCTGTTAGCGCCTCCGGTGGCACAGACCATCCAGCAGCGATCACTGCTGATTGGCGTGGTCTTTGCTGTGCTGGCGGTGATCGGTATTTTCATCTCGCCGCCGGAGCAGTTCATGCATTCCTATCTGCTCGGGTACGTGGCGTGGCTGGGATTGACGCTGGGATCGATGGCGATCCTCATGTTGCAGTACTTGACGGGTGGGAAATGGGGGCTAGTGATTCGGAGAATTCTTGAGGCGGGCATGAAAACCCTGCCGCTGATGATGGTGCTGTTCATCCCTCTGGCCGTTGGAGTTCGCCATTTGTACGACTGGGCCAAGCCGGAGAAAGTGGCGGCGGACAAACATCTGCAGGAGATTACGCGCGATTTTCTGAATCCAACCGGTTTTGTTTTGCGCTCGATTATCTACCTGGTGATCTGGGGTGGCCTGATTTACCTGCTCAGCCGCTGGTCGGCGTGGCAGGATGATCCGCCGGTGCGCGACTTCAGTCCTCTTTATAAGAGACTGAGCGCGCCGGGCTTGATTCTGTACGTGTTCACGATTTCTTTTGGCGCGATCGACTGGGTCATGTCGCTGGATGCGCGCTGGATCTCCACGATTTACCCGCTGATCTTCGTCGCTGGACAGGTGCTGCTGGCCTTCTGCTTCGTAGTGGTGGTGGAGACGATCCTGTTTCGTTATAGCCCAATGTCACAACTGCTCAAGCCTGACGAGCTGAAGGACCATGGCAACATGATTCTGACCTTCATCATGTTGTGGGCTTACTTCTCTTTCTCGCAGCTGCTGATTATCTGGGCGGGCAACCTGCCGGAGGAGATCAGCTGGTACGTCCGCCGCTGGGTGGGAGGCTGGCAGTATCTCGGGATAGGGCTGGCCGTATTTCATTTCGCGGTGCCGTTTGTTCTGCTGCTCTCGCGGGAGCGCAAGCGGCAGGTGCGGAGGCTGGTGGGGGTGGCGATCCTGGTCATCGTCATGCGCTTTGCTGATCTGCTCTGGTTTATCGAGCCCAGCAACCACCGACAGCTCTTCGTGCACTGGCTCGATATCGCGATTCCGGTGGCGATGGGCGGGTTCTGGCTGGCGTACTTCTTCTACAACCTGAAGGCGCGGCCGCTGCTGCCGGTCTACGATCCGCAGACGGGATCTCTCGTGGAGTCTTCTCATGGGTGACGAGGAGCTCAGGCACGAACAAATCGAGTTCGAGCGCGAGGATCTCAGCCCCTGGGGGATCCTGGCTTTTCTGATTGGGCTGGCGATTACCGGCTTGCTCATGCACCTGATCGGCCTGGGTATGTATATCTATCTTGACCACTACGAGAAGAGACACGAGCCGCCACAGAATCCCTTGGTGAGAGCCACGGGTGAAGACACGCGCGTGGCTACGTCGCAGGAGGCGAATAAGTTTCCCTCGCCGCGGTTGGAGACGAACGAACGCGGCCAACTGTACGAGCAACGCACAGAGGAGGAAGAGACATTGAACAGTTATGGCTGGGTGGATCAGAACGCAGGTGTCGCGCACATCCCGATCGATCGGGCCATGGCAATAATCGCGCAACGCGGTTTGCCCGTGGCGCCGCCCACTGCACCGGAGACTGCAGCGCAGAAGCCCCAAAGCCGTTCTACTCCGAAAGTAGCAAAACTGCCCGGGCAGGCTCCGGCCAAGCAGCAGTGAGCATTGTGCCAGGTGAGGATAGCGAATTGAAGAGGATGGCAGTGAGCAGTATGAAATACATCAGTTGGCAAACGACGTTTGTAATTTTCTCCCTTGTTGCATCGGCGTGGGGACAAGGGATGACGCGCGGCATCATGTCGCCGCCGGCGAACGTGCGTCCGCCGGGATTGAAGAATGTCGGCATCGAGCAGCGGCTGAATGAGCAGATTCCTGCGGAACTCAGCTTTCGGGACGAAACCGGGAAGGCGGTGCGGCTGGGCGATTATTTCGGCAGCAAGCCCATCATTCTGGACCTGGCCTACTACAAATGTCCGATGTTGTGCGGCGAAGTTCTGGCGGGACTGGCCAGCGCGCTGAAGCCCATGAAGCTGAATATGGGGAAAGATTTTGAAGTTTTGACCGTCAGCTTTGATTCGCGCGAAACGCCGCAAGACGCGACCGAGACTAAGGCCGTTTATCTGAAGCGCTACGGACGCGCGGACGCCGAGCGCGGCTGGCATTTTCTTACGGGGCCCCAGGAATCGATTGACTCGCTGACCAAGGCTGCTGGCTTTCAATACCAATACGATCCGAAGACCGGGCAGTTTGCGCACTCGACCGCGATCATGGTTTTGACCCCGCAAGGAAAAATTGCGCAGTACTACTACGGCGTGGAGTTTCCTTCGCACGATTTGCGGCTGGCGCTGGTGCAGGCCTCTCAAAACAAGATTGGCACCGTCGTGGATCAGATCCTGCTGTACTGCTATCACTACGATCCCGGCGCGGGCAAATACAACCTCGTTATTTTTCGAGTCCTCCGTCTGACCGGCATAGCGACCGTGGTCTTGCTGGGCGGTTTCATGATTCTGATGTTCTGGCGGGATGCGTCGCACCATAAGGACCAGAACGGATCCAGTAATTATGTTTGAGAATCTCCCACTTTGGCCGGAGAGGGCGTCGACGATGGCGGGGAATGTGGACGCCTTGTTCATATTCCTCCTGATCCTGTGCGGGATGATGGCACTGGCGATTTTCACCCTGATTACCATTTTTGCCATCCGGTATCGGCGGCGCGCCGGACATGAGGCTGAGCAGATTGAAGGCTCCAATGCTCTTGAGTTCACCTGGACGTTCATCCCACTGGGCATCTTCCTCTGCATCTTCGTCTGGGGGGCCGTCATTTATTTCAAAGAACGCACGCCGCCCCAGGGAGCAACCGAGGTTTATACCGTGGCCAAGCAGTGGATGTGGAAGTTTCAGCACATCGAAGGGCAACGCGAGATCAACGAACTGCACGTCCCGGTGGGACGCGATGTCCGCATGATCATGACGTCGCAGGATGTGATCCACAGCTTCTACGTGCCGGCGTTTCGCATCAAGCAGGATGTATTGCCGGGCAGATATACGGTGACATGGTTCCATGCCACCAAACCGGGGACTTATCACCTGTTCTGCGCAGAGTATTGCGGGACAATGCACTCCGGGATGATAGGGGAGGTGGTAGTGATGGAACCGGCGCAATACCAGACCTGGTTGAGCGGCGGGGCGGTTGCGGGTTCTCTGGCCAATACTGGGCAGGGAATTTTTCAGTCTCTGGGTTGCTCGACCTGCCACCGCTTTGACACGCAAGGCCGTGGCCCGAACCTGATCGGTGTCTTTGGGAAGCCAGTTCTGCTGGAGGACGGACGAACGGTTATCGCCGACGAGAATTACATTCGGGAGTCAATCCTAAGCCCGGCAGCAAAAGTGGTATCGGGCTTTAAACCGATCATGCCGACTTTTCAGGGGATCGTCAGCGAAGAGCAACTCAATGCTCTGGTCGCATATATCAAGTCACTGAATCCGCCGCCGACTGGGGCTGCGGGAACTCCGAATTTGAAGCCACCGACCGGCCAGACGCCGGAGACCAACAGGTGAAATGAGCATGGCAACCGCTACTGTGCCGACGGCAGAACGCGAGAATTACCTGAACAAAGAGTACGGGATTAAGTCCTGGCTCCTGACCACGGACCACAAGCGCATCGCCCTGCTCTACCTCATCTTGATTACGTTTTTCTTCTTTATTGGCGGTTTCTTTGCCTTGCTGATCCGGCTGGAACTGCTGACTCCCGCCGGGGACCTGGTGCAGGCCGATACCTACAACAAGCTGTTCACCATGCACGGGCAGGTTATGGTCTTCTTTTTCCTGATCCCGGCGGTTCCTGCGGTTCTGGGAAATTTCCTGGTACCGATGATGATTGGGGCCAAGGACCTGGCTTTTCCTCGTATCAACCTGCTGAGCTGGTACCTGTTGGTCATCGGCGGCGTGTTGATGATGTACACGATTCTGACCGGCGGAGTCGATACCGGGTGGACCTTCTATACCCCGCTGAGCACTCAGTTTCTTAACACGCACGTGGTGGCCGCAGCCCTGGCGATCTTTGTCGCCGGATTCTCGTCGATCCTCACCGGGCTCAACTTCATTGTCACTATTCACCGGATGCGGGCCCCGGGGATGACGTGGTCCCGCTTGCCTCTGTTTGTTTGGGCCAATTACGCAACCGCCATCATCCAGGTGCTGGGGACACCCGTGCTGGCCATCTCTCTCATGCTGGTCGCGCTGGAACGGATTTTTGGTCTTGCCATCTTTGATCCGCAACGGGGAGGCGATCCCCTGCTCTTCCAACACCTGTTCTGGTTTTACTCGCACCCGGCCGTGTACATCATGATCCTGCCGGGCATGGGTGTGGTCAGCGAGATTGTGACTTGCTTCTCGCGTAAGCGGATTTTTGGATATAAGTTCATGGCGCTGGCAGTCATCGCCATCGCCGTACTGGGATTCTTGGTATGGGCTCACCACATGTTTGTCGCGGGGATGTCCTTGTATGCCGGGATGATGTTTTCGCTGCTCAGCTACTTCGTGGCGGTGCCGTCTGCCATCAAGGTGTTCAACTGGACTTCCACCATGTACAAGGGGTCGATTTCCTATAACACACCGATGTTGTACGCATTCGGTTTTATCGGCCTGTTCACGATGGGTGGACTAACTGGCTTGTTCGTGGCGGCGCTGGGCATCGATGTGCACGTGACCGACACGTACTTCGTCGTGGCCCATTTCCACTACATCATGGTAGGCGGGATGGTTATTGCGTACCTCGCGGGGATTCACTTCTGGTGGCCCAAGATTTCCGGCCGCATGTATCCGGAGAGTTGGGGGAAGCTTGCGGCTCTGATCATCTTCATCGGATTCAACCTGACATTCTTCCCGCAGTTCGTGCTGGGGTACCTGGGGATGCCGCGGCGGTACTGGCAGTATTCGCCGGAATTCCAGGTTTTGAATGTGCTCTCCACCGCGGGAGCCACGATCCTGGCGGTGGGTTACATACTTCCGATGGTTTACCTGCTGTGGTCAATGCGTTACGGCAAGATTGCGGATGAGAACCCGTGGAATGCGGCTGGGTTGGAGTGGAAGACCGCTTCGCCGCCGCCTACGTTCAACTTTGACGAGACTCCGACGGTCACATGGGAGGCCTACAACTACGACGAACTGAAGGAGGCCCCGGTTGAGCGATAGGGCGCCAGTAATCGCGACTCACAGTCCGGCCTTGCGCCACCACTTCTCCAACATGGAGCAGCAGATGGAGGCCTCCGTGATGGGGATGTGGGTGTTTCTCATCACCGAGATCATGTTTTTTGGGGGGATGTTTTGTGGCTACATGGTCTACCGGCACCAGTACTACAGCGCCTGGGTGGCAGGCAGCCAGAAGATGGATTTCTGGTGGGGCACTCTCAACACCATCGTTCTGCTGTGTAGCAGTCTGACGATGGCACTGGGGGTGCGCGCAGCACAGTTGGGGCGGCGCAAGTCGGTGGTGATCTTTCTGCTCATCACGATTCTGTTCGGGTTGGGATTCCTAGGGATTAAAGGCATCGAATACCATTCGCACTGGACTGAGCATCAGTTTCCCGGACTGAACTGGGCATGGCCCGACGCTAACGGGAATCTGGTGGCGCTCTTCTTTTCGTTTTACTGGGCAATGACAGGCTTTCACGCGCTGCACATGGTGATTGGCGTTGGCCTGGTTGCGTTCATTGCTTATCACGCCTGGCAAGGACGGTACAGCGCCGAGTATTACAACCCTGTGGAGACCGTGGGGCTTTACTGGCATTTCGTGGATATTGTCTGGATTTACCTTTACCCGTTGCTCTACCTGATCAGTCACAAACATATTTCGGGGTAAGACTTCATGTCGGAACATATCGCATCCGCGAAGCTTTACATTGGAGTTTGGGCGGCCCTGATATGCCTGACCGCAATCACGGCTGGGGTCTCCTGGCTGGAACTGGGTCCCTTCAACATTATCGTTGCTCTGACCATTGCGACTTGCAAGATGCTGCTGGTGGCCCTGTTTTTTATGGGAGTGAAGTACATCAATCAGAAGATGACGGTGATCGTCATCATTGCAGGTCTGTTCTGGCTTTTCATTCTGTTGTCCTTGAGCATGATGGATTACGTCAGCCGAGGCTGGCAGTAGACCAGTTGTCATCCTGTCTAGCGAGGGCTTCAGGGATCTGTGCGAAGGGTTGAGTGTGATCGCTGATTTCGTCAGCCAAGGGCTGATATGTGGAGTGTTCTTGAACCGCATCACTTCGGAAACTGGGGCGGTGTACGTGTGAATACAGAATTAAGTTTTATGACTCTTCACTCACGGCGAGGTCGAACGCTTCACGCAAGAACGGAATGATCGTGCGTAGGTCCTCAGCGGTCCGGACAAGGGCGAGGTGTGAGACGCGGTTGTCGCCCTCCACGATTTTGATGAAGTACCCTGCGTCGGCCTTCCGACCGAGGTGAATCACCACGCGCAGCGCATCCCGCATTACCGTCAGGTCCGCAAAGATGCGTGTCGTCCGGAACAGCGCGTACCGGTTACGTGTGACTACCTCCACGTCGCCAAAGCCCCTTACCGTGGTCTCGAGTTTCCGGTAGAGATCGATAAGTGCCGGTGGCCTACTTTTGAGCAAGGCAGCAGAGCTGCCGACCCCGCACGCGTGGCGTTGATTGACCTGACGAAAGGTCCGATCACACCGCGGACATGCCCAACTCATAAAGCCTTTAATATCCAGCGAACGCACATCTGTCAAGGTTCGGTCTTCCCAGGTGCAGTCTGACAGGCGCGTTCTTGACAGCCGTGTACCCGACACGCCCCGGCCTCACCAATCGTTCGCGGAGTGCAAAGCACCCGTTCGTAGGCCGGGCGACCCTCCAGGTAAGTCATGCAGTCCTGCCCAAAGCTCACGCCCCATCTGAGAGTAGCAGGTGCCCCAGGTTCGCACCCCGGTTTTGGGCGCTAACCTGGGCTGTACGCGGTTTTTCTCTGTCAAGCCCCAGCGACTTGTTAGTTGTTCACAACACCTTCATCCGCTGAGAAATATTCCCTCGCCTCCAATGTCCCATTCTCCCCACTCCAGCTGCCATACTGGAGATAGGGACGCGTGTGTCCACGCGCCACCTCTGAGTTTCGCTCTTTTGACATCAGCGGACGGTGGTCAGTCCTGGAACCTAGAAATTAAGGGCTTTGTTATCAAAGATCTTATTTCTAAGTGCTGCAATTTCAGAGGTCTTGAAGCTATTCCAAGAGAATCGAGTGCCTGGCTCGCTTAAGGCTTTTTCCGCGAAATCTACTTTCATCAGAGGCTTAGTTAGTGGAGATTGCTTCTAAATCTTTGGTTCCAGGATACCGGGTGGGGAGGGTAATATCCCGGAGGCGTAGCGCCGGCATCTTGCCGGCCCGAGACGCGGGCGGGGACGCCCACGAGACAGCCGCCGGGACGGCGGCGCTACATCGGTTCGCACGATGCAAACACCACGTCCCTCGATTCCGGCCGATGATTCGCAAGCTCATCCTCCGGCTCCGATTGCATGACAGCGCATAGGTGCTCCGGCACAGCATTTCTCCCTAAGACTGCGCTATACTCCGCCGGTTATCCTTTCCAGCCTGCATGCACCATGCTGTGACCGAACACGCCCGCTCTGCCCAGTCTCTTGAGATCGATGCCAGCGGTTTAGCCGCCGCGCTGCGGAGGCACATTCGGGGCGAGGTACGCTTCGACGACGGCAGCCGCGCCCTGTATGCGACGGACGGCTCGAATTACCGGCAGGTTCCGATTGGAGTGGTGCTGCCCCGCGACGTGGAAGATGTGCTGGCGACCATGTCGCTGGCGCGGGAATTTGCGGCGCCTATCCTTTGCCGAGGCGGGGGGACTTCCCTGGCGGGCCAGTGCTGCAACGTTGCGGTGGTCATGGACTTCTCCAAGTACATGGCAAAGATCCTGGAACTTGACCCGGAGAAGCGGATTGCCCGCGTCCAGCCGGGCGTGATCCTCGACCACCTGCGCAATGCTGCGGAAAAACATCACTTGACCTTCGGACCAGATCCGGCCACGCATGACCGCTGCACCCTGGGCGGGATGATCGGCAACAACTCGTGTGGCGTGCACTCGGTCATGGCGGGCAAGACGGATGACAACATCGAGGCCCTCGACATCCTGACCTACGACGGGCTGCGTATGAAAGTTGGCGCAACCAGCAGCGATGAACTGGAGAAGATCGTCCTCGAACCAGGACGGCGCGGCGAAATTTATTCCCGCCTTGTGGCGCTGGCTGCTGCGCACGGGCAACAGGTTCGGCAGCGCTTCCCCAACATCCCGCGGCGGGTTTCGGGATACAACCTGAACTACCTGCTGCCGGAAAACGGCTTTCATGTGGCGCGGGCTCTGGTCGGATCGGAAGGAACTTGCGTCACCGTGCTGGAAGCGACTTGCCGGTTGGTAGACAGTCCACCGGCGCGCACGTTGGCGGTTGTGGCTTATCCAGATATTTTTACGTGCGGCGACAAGGTGCCGGAGATCATGTCCTATGGCCCGATCGGGCTGGAGGGCGTGGACGAATTTCTGGTTGAGTTTACCCGCCGCAAGAACCTGAATCCTGAGGGTCTGTCACTTCTGCCAGAGGGAAAGGGCTGGCTATTCGTCGAGTTTGGCGGCGCAACTCAAAAGGAAGCCGACGACCGCGCGCGCAAGATGGTCGACGCGCTCAACAAAAGTCCGAATCGGCCGGCTGTGCGCCTCTACACCGACAAGTACCAGGCAAAGAAGGTGTGGGAAGTGCGCGAGTCGAGCCTGGGGGCAATCTCACACGTGCCCGGCGAGCCGCTGACCTGGGAAGGTTGGGAGGATTCCGCCGTTCCGCCCGAAAAACTTGGCGCCTATCTGCGCGACTTGCGCAAACTAATGAGCGCCTACACCTATAGCGGCGTTCTTTATGGCCACTTCGGGCATGCCTGCATTCACACCCGCATCAGCTTCGACCTGGAGAGTGAAGCGGGCATTCGCAAGTTCCGCTCTTTCATGGAAGAGGCAGCCGACCTGGTGGTCAGCTACGGTGGGTCACTTTCGGGTGAACATGGCGATGGGCAGTCGCGGGCTGAACTCCTTCCCAAAATGTTCGGCCCTGAACTGATGGAGGCTTTCCGCCAGTTCAAAGCTATCTGGGACCCCGATTGGAAGATGAACCCCGGCAAGGTGATTCAGCCCTACCTGTTGGACGAGAACCTGCGCCTGGGAGCCGATTATCACCCCTGGGAACCGGAAACACACTTCCACTATCCCGACGATCACGGCAGCCTGGCGCGAGCCACTTTGCGCTGTGTTGGTGTTGGCAAATGCCGCCATTACGAGGGCGGGGTGATGTGCCCCAGCTTCCGGGTCACGCGGGAAGAAGAGCATTCCACGCGCGGCCGGGCTCACCTGCTTTGGGAAATGACCAAGGGCGACGTCGTCCGTGGTGGGTGGAAAGACGAGAATGTCAAACGGTCGCTGGACCTGTGCCTCGCCTGCAAGGGGTGCAAGAGCGACTGTCCGGTAGGCGTGGACGTTGCCACGTATAAAGCGGAATTTCTGTCGCATTATTACGAGAGCCGGCCTCGTCCGCTGAGTGCCTACGCGTTTGGCAACATTGATCTGTGGGCCAGGCTGGCTTCGTTTGCACCAGGGCTGGCCAATCTGACCACCCAGCTGCCGTTTCTGCGAGAGATTGCCAAGATGGTGGCGGGCATTCCTTTGGAGCGGCGCATTCCCGCCTTCGCGCCGCAACCTTTTAAGAGCTGGTTCCGGCGGCATAAAACCGCGAATGGCGGTGGGCCATCGGTCATTCTCTGGCCCGACACGTTCAACAATTACTTCCTGCCGGATACCGCGATCGCAGCGGTTAATGTTCTGGAAGCCGCCGGGTTCGAGGTGTTGGTTCCGCCCGGGAATGTGTGCTGCGGCCGCCCGCTTTATGACTTCGGTATGCTTGGGCGTGCCAAGGACCTGCTGTTAGAGGTATTGGACACGCTTGCTCCTTACATCGAAGCCGGCGTCCCGGTGGTGGGGCTGGAGCCCAGTTGCGCGGCGGTGTTTCGAGATGAACTCAAGAACCTGTTTCCGAAAGATGAGCGAGCGCATCATCTGGCTCGGCAGACGTTCCTGCTGAGCGAATTCCTGGAAAAATGTGCGCCCGAGTTCGAGCTGCCGAAACTGGAGCGGAAGGCCATCGTCCACGGCCACTGTCACCACAAGTCAGTCATGAAGATGATCGACGAGGAAGCGGTGCTGCACAAGATGGGCATCGAGTTCCAGACCCCGGCTCCCGGCTGCTGCGGGATGGCCGGCTCATTCGGGTTTGAAGAAGACAAGTACGAGGTGTCTATGGCGGTAGGTGAACTGGAGCTTCTGCCTGCCGTCCGCAAGGCCCCCTTGGATTCGCTGATCATTGCCAACGGATTCAGCTGCCGCGAGCAGATCGCCCACGGCACGGACCGGCAGGCTTTTCACCTTGCGGAAATCATCCAGATGGCCCTCGAGGAAGGGCCGAGGGGGCGGCCGGGGCTCTATCCGGAGCGAGACACGGTTTGCCGAAGGCAGGCCGCCGTAGGGCGCTCGATGAAACGAGCCGGGATGGGGCTGGCTGGAATAGCCGTTGCGGGGACTCTACTGTGGGCTCTAGGCCATCGACGGTTCTAGTATTCTCTTTTTAAAATCAACATCTTACCGGTGGTCTCTCGCCAGACCGCCCGCAATTTGGGAGAATAGACAGGTTTCGCTGGCAGGTTTCGGGCTCCTCTTTACTCCCTCTTTCCTGCTCGTTGGGGTACCTATGGAACGTGAAGGCGCAACCCCTCTTGTCGTTACTGACGTTTCTGCCCAGATCCGCAAAGAACCGGTCGCGGAGCCCACGCTCCACGGCTCCTTGCTGGTGCTGATGCAATTTGACGTATGCGAAGAGATCCGGCTGGACCAACTTCGTGAAATCATTGGCGCCCGCACGATGGAGCCCAGCTTCAAGCATCCGGCGCCCGGGTATGTCCGCTACCTTCGGCCGCCGGTGGTCGAACGGATTGAGTCGGTGGTCCTGGAGACCGGCGAGCGGTTGGAAGGGCAGATCAAGTACTACGACTACGGCGTCGTCAGTCTTATCTTTGAGCTGCCGTTTTCGGGAGATTGGGAGAAGCTGGTGCAGCTGGCCAGCCGGTGGGTGTGGAACTCGGACTTCGAGCGCTTTGCTGCCCGCATTGCCCGAGTCAAGCTCGAGAATGCCGCCCCTGCCTTGGTCAAGCCTTACAAGGATTGGCTCAGCGAGGACTACTGCATCTTTTATGTGCGCGAGATTGCGGGCTCGCCCACGGCCGCTGACCTGTTGCGAGAGCATGGTGCACAGGTGGCCCAGATTGTTCGCGGAGAGACCGCCACATTGTCCGATGGCGAACGCAACGAGATTCTGCAGTCCTGCATTTCGTACTATCCCAATGACCTGGCCGTGATCGGCTGGAATGGAACCTTTATTTATGACACCCCAGCTGGAGCCGAAACTGCCATCCAGCTGCTGGAGTATGCCAACTCGCAGCTACTCGAATTTCGCCACTACGACGAGCTGTTGACCCGCGAACTGGCGGGAGTTTATGACTTCCTGGAAAAAGGCACGGGCATGTTGGGGCGCTGGCGGCTGGCACGGGCCGCTTCCCGCTTGCATACCGTGCTGCTCGATGTCATGGAATTGACCGAGCGCGTGGACAATGCTATCAAGTTCCTAAGCGACATGTTCTCGGCGCGTCTCTACCGCCTCGCGGCCAGCAAGGTCGGCGTGCCTGATTACAAGGACCTGGTCAACCAGAAACTGCGGACCGCCGAAGAACTGTATCGCTTCATGGTGGAGGAATTCCATCAAGGTCGGGCGTTCATTCTGGAGTTGCTGGTGGTGATCATCTTGATCATTGATCTGATCTGGCTTTTCCGCGGCAGAATGCCGGTGTGAACCCCAGTGGCTAAAGCCTGTTCCCCAATTCAATGATTTGAAATGCAGGGCTGAAAGCCCTGCTCCACCCTACTCTGGCATCATTTTCCCGCACCATTTATCCTGATCCGCTGAAATTTTCCCAAGGAGGCCCATGCGCGGTTTGCAAGGGAAGCGCGTCCTGATTACCGGTGGCGCCAGCGGGATTGGCGCGGCAACCGCGGCTCGTTTTCTGGAAGAAGGCTCGGCAGTGTGTGTGCTGGACCGGGACGCTGTAGCGCGGGAGCGCGTTAAGCAGGACTTACCAAAACTCGCCGGGACCATTCAAGCCGAGGTGTCTGACCTGAAGCAGGTGCAGGCAGCGGTGGGGGATGCTGCTGAGATCATGGGTGGGCTGGATATTGTCATCAACAATGCCGGAATCAGTATTCGGCACCCTTTCCTGGAAATCACAGCCGAAGAATGGGACAAGGTGATCGCCGTAAATCTGACGGGAGTGTTCTATGTAGCCCAAACGGCGGCACGACATATGATGCGCCATGACGGCGGTGTGATTCTGCAGACGGCTTCTACCAACGGCATCATGGGATATCCCTACTATGCCGACTACAACGCGACCAAGGCGGGAGTCATTGAATTGACGCGTTCCATGGCGCTGGAACTTGCGCCTAAGGTGCGGGTGTGTGCAGTGGCACCGGGATACGTGCTGACTCCGATGCAGCGTGCCGAATACACCGACCAGATGCTGGAAGAAGTGAACCGCAAGATTCCCCTGCGGCGACATGCCAAGCCGGAGGAAGTCGCGGCCTTATTCGCTTTTCTTGCTTCCGATGACGCAGCGTACATGACCGGGCATGTATACACGATAGATGGGGCGGAAACCGCAGGCGGTTTGGCGAGCCGGTAAAAGCAGTTTCGAGTTTCTAGTTTCTAGTTTCAAGTTGCAGAGCGTGGCCGTCGCCTTCGCAATATGTCGACTAAATGACGAAATCATTGCAGGGTAAAGTCGCTTTGATCAGCGGTGGCGCTTCAGGGATCGGGCGGGCGACTGCGCTTCTTTTCGCTCGCGAAGGGGCGGCGGTCGCCATCGCCGACCTTAACGAAGCGGCGGGGCAGGCGGTTGTTCACGAGATCTCGAATCAGGGAGGCAAGTGCATCTTCGAAAGCGCCGATGTGACTCGGGCGGGTGATTGCAAACGCGTGGTGGAGCGCACACTTCGGGAGTTAGGTGGAATTCACGTGCTTTTTAATAATGCCGGCATTATTCGCCGCGCTTCGGTGACCGAACTCAGCGAAGAAGACTGGGACCGAGTCATGGAGGTTAACGTCAAATCAATCTTCTTAATGTCGCGGCTTGTGCTCCCCGTGATGGCACGGGCGGGTGGGGGTTCAATTATCAACACCGCCTCGGGGTGGGGATTGACAGGCGGAGCTAAGGCGGCAGTGTACTGTGCTTCCAAGGGGGCCGTTGTGCTGTTGACTAAAGCAATGGCTGTCGATCACGGCCCTCAGAACATACGCGTAAATTGCATCTGCCCGGGCGACACCGATACCGCGATGCTGAGGAGTGAAGCCCAGCAACTCGGTGAAGCGACTGAGCGCTTTCTGGCGGAAGCGGCGCGGCGTCCGCTGGGCAGAGTGGGAACTCCTGAAGAGATCGCGCAAGCGGCTTTGTATCTGGCCAGCGATGCGTCTTCTTTCGTGACGGGGACGGTGCTGGTCGTCGATGGCGGGAGCCTCGCGGGGTCGATCTAATTAGCCATGCGCCTCAAAGATAAAGTCGCTCTTGTTACAGGGGGAACATCTGGCATCGGGGAAGCCACCGCCGTGCTTTTTGCCAAGGAAGGCGCTAAGGTTGCCGTTAGCGGGCGTAACGAGCAGCGTGGACGAGAAGTCGCGGCGCGAATCGTCAACCATGGCGGCCACGCGACTTTCGTTCGCACCGACGTGCGCGTCGCTGATGATTGCCGGCGGGCCGTTGACGAGACAGTTCGCGCGTTTGGCAGACTCGACATCCTTTTCAACAATGCCGGCGTTTTCTACGCACACAACGCCGTGGATTGCTCGGAAGAAGAGTGGGATCAACAAATTGATGTCAACCTGAAAGGCACGTTTCTGATGTCGAAATTTGCTTTACCCCACATGATCACGCAGGGTGGCGGGGTGATCATCAATAACAGTTCGGGATGGGGTCTGGTCGGCGGGGACAATGCGGTCGCCTATTGCGCCTCGAAGGGTGGAGTTGTGCTGCTGACCAAGGCGATGGCCATTGATCATGGCCGGCAGGGAATACGGATAAACTGCGTCTGCCCGGGCGATATTGATACGCCTATGCTGCCGGAAGACGCTCGCTTTCGCGGTTTGAAGTGGGGGGAGTACCTGGCTGGTTGCGCGGACCGTCCAATGGGACGTATTGGTACGGCTGACGAAATCGCAAAGGCGGTCTTGTTCCTGGCGTCTGATGATTCGTCATTTATGACGGGCGCTGCGCTGGCTGTCGATGGTGGCGGCACGGCGGATTGAGAACGATTTTTGGCATCGACCACCACAACTCGCAATCGTAGCCGTTCTCAGCAATGGTTTGAGCGAGCGCAGCGATCTCTGGTCGAAGGTGTGAATTCGCCTTCACGGGGAAGCGCTGTTTTCTCGGGTGGACCCGTGATGATCGAGCGCGGGCGCGGGTCGCATGTGTGGGACGCCGACGGGAACGAATACGTCGATTTCATGATGTCGTTCGGAGCGCTGATCCACGGGCACGCGCATCCCACACTCGTCTCCGTGGGTTCTCAGGCGATGGCGGAGGGATCGCACTTCGCGTCCGTCACCTCGGCGGAAGTGGAAGCGGCAGAGCGGTTCCGGGGCATGGTGCCGTCGGCGGAAGTCGTGCGATTTTGTAATACCGGCAGCGAAGCCACAATGCTGGCCTTGCGCCTGGCACGCGCGCATACGGGACGGATGAAGTTTCTGAAGTTCGAAGGGCACTACCATGGATGGTACGACCCCTATCTCTTAAACGCTCACAGCCACCCGTCTGAACAGTTGGGTTCGCCCGACAATCCTGCCCGGATTCCGGATTCGGAGGGGATTCCGCCTGCGACGTTCGATGATGTTGTGCTCGCACCTTGGAATGATGTCGATGTTCTCGAACGAGTGATGAAGCGACACGGGAGCGGACTGGCCGCAGTGATTAGCGAGCCAATCATGGCGAACATGGGTTGCATCCCTCCTCGCGACGGATATCTGCGGCGGCTTCGCGAACTCACGCAGGAGTATGGGGCGCTGCTGATCTTGGACGAAGTGGTCACAGGGTTCCGCTATGCTCCCGGGGGTTGCCAGCAGTACTACGGAATCAAGCCAGACATCAGTACCTTTGGCAAGGCACTGGGCGCGGGTTTCCCGGTGGGTGCAGTGGCGGGGCCGCGTTCGATTCTGGATCGAATGCGGTGGGGCAGCGACATGGTTCTGCATTACGGGACTTTCAATGGGCATCGCTTGACGATGAAGGTAGTCGCAGCGAACCTCGACTTGCTTACGGCGGAGAACAATGCCGCTTACCGCAAATTGCATGCCTTGGGCGATTCCGCCATTACGGGATTGCAGGAGGTGTTTGCGAAACGCAAGGTCAAGGCCATCGTGCAAGGTTACGGGCCGATGTTTCAGGTCTACTTCACGGAACGGGAAGCGATTCACGATTATCGGGATTACTGTGCGTATGCCGATACGGACAGGTACTCGCGATTCGTTCATGGGCTGCTGGATCGCGGTATCTATATGACACCGTCGAACGGGTTGCACTGGGTCATCAGCACAGCGCACACCCAAAGGGACATTTCCACCTTGATCGAGGCGGCCGAGCAGGCCTGCGCGGCACTTTCGTGAAAGCCATCGTGTTTCTTGGCGGTGGGCGCATCACCTCCGCTCTCGTGGCTGGGCTTCGGCTCTCGGGTTACAAGGCGCCTCTGGTTGTGTATGACCGCCATCCCAAGAAATTACATCAACTGAATCGGCAGCACAGGATCCTTGCAGAGCCCGATTTAAAAGAGGCCGTGAGACGGGCCAGTCTGCTGGTCATCGCGGTCGGTCCCAGTTCGGTAAGACAATTACTGCGCGACATTGGGCAGATTGATCGGCCCGTCGTCGCCATTAGTTTAGCGGCCGGAATTCCGCTGCAGAACTTACGGAGGCAACTTGGGCCGCCGGTTCAATGGGCTCGTGCCATGCCCAGCCCTGCTTGCCGCACCGGGCGTGGGTTGACGGCGGTGACTTTTCCCCGAAGCTTGCCAGCAGTAGCCCGGAACAAAATCAAGAGATTCTTTGCGCTGGTCGGTTCGGTCCTCGAGATTCCAGAGAGGAACCTCGACGCGTTTACCGTCACCTATTCGTGCAGCCACGGGTATCACGCGCTAGCCACCTTGGCCGGAGCTGCTCAGCGGATTGGCTTGGACCGCAAGAACGCCTTAATCTCTGCAGCTCACGCGTTGGCCGATGGGATTCTCTCCTGGCGTGAAGGCAATGTCTCGCTGAAGGAGCTTTTGCGTGAGGCGGCTACGCCGGGGGGAATTGCGGCCACGGTGATGGACGCGATGGATCAGGCGGGATACCAGCGCATGGTGGAACAAGCTTTGCGGGCGGGGGTGGCGCGTGCCAAGGCGAATGCAAATGGGTGAGAGGTATTGCGTGTGAGAGGGTCGTCGTGCGCGCGAGATTCTTCGCCAGGCTGGCGCCCGGCTCAGAATGACGACATGAATTAGGCAAGCCATTAAAGCTTCCTCAGCAATCGGAACAGGCGAATGACGCGATAGAGAGGGAACAGGGGCGCAGGGAGGCGGACGACAGACCATTCGCTCACACTGGGAGTGAAGGCCAGCCGAGTGAAAAAGCGGACCTTGTCGGAGGTGCGCTCGCGCAGGCGGGCCGTGCGCCGGAAATAACCTATGGCTTCGGTGTCGCAATCAGCGGACTCGACTACGTCACTGAGAATCTGACTGCCAAGGTGCTGAACTTTCTGGTCGCTCGTCAGCGTCTCGAATGCATGCGGAATAGCGGTACCGAGCAGGGACTGCGCGAGGAAGAAACTGATTCCGACAATCCGATTGATCCCCAGCCGATTTGCATCACGTTTTACCTGTTCCCAATGGATTGGCGTCGAGGCCGCGAGGTCCGCTATATCGCAGATCCAGGAGAGTCGGCCCCACAGATGCTTCGCGGCGTGAACGCACAGTACGAGGAGAAGGTCTTCGGTCGAAAACGTGTGAATGAGTCGTTCCTCGAACTGGATGACGGGTGCTCTTTCAAGGAAAGAATCTACGTCAAACTCGACTGAGTAAAAGCGAGGCGAAATGCGCCATTGGAGTTCCAGGACATTTTTCTGGCCGAATCCGTCAAAGGAACACTCGTAGCCTTCAGCGAGATAATGCCGCTCGGCTGGTTGGGTCAGGTGGAGACTGCTTTTGAAACCGATTTCGGCCAACGCGAATTTCGCTCGCGCCACGTCAGAGGGGCGGAGGAGAATGTCGAGGTCAGAAAATTGCCGAAGGGCAATATCGTTATAGAGCGTTTTCGACAAGACCGGACCCTTATAAGGAAGCGCTTGAATTCCGCGAGCTTGCAGGACGTCTAGGACCCGGGTCAACTGGTTCGTGAGCCATAAGGCCTGTCGGGTGCTGCTCTCGAATTTTCCACCCAGGGCTTGGAATGCATTAGCCGGGATGACGGCCGAGTGGGCGGCGAGATTGTGATAGGTGAGAGGGATCATGCAGTGATGTTCGGCAAGAGAGATGAGCTTGGACCAGTCGAGTTGCTGTTCCAGTAAGGCGCGGATTTGCACAGAGCGCTCGGTGCTCGACTGGAATGAGCTCGCTGCGAGAACGAGTTCGAACTCGCGCGACGCATGAACGCGCGCCAAGAGTGGCTGCGGTCGGGTTGGAAACGGAGCGAGAGTTGGGGGCATGGTTAATTGCTGATTTCTGATTGTTGATTTCTGATTGGAAGACCGCCCATTGCATCATCAATCAGAAATCACCAATCGAAAATTCCTGATGTTGTGCAGTGCGAGCAGGGTCTCCGATATTTCGAACTTGCACACTATAATACAAAGACTTTTTCCCAACCGGCACCTCGGCGCTACATGGATACAGTTGTCCTCGAGTCCGTAAGCAAGAAATTTCGCCACCGCCCTGCTCTTTTCAACTGGATGGGCAGCGAACGGGCGGGGGAAAGCTGCGCGCTGGACAACGTTTCCTTGAGTGTGCCGGCAGGAAAGATTCTGGTGCTGCTCGGGCCCAATGGCAGCGGGAAGACGACGACGCTCAAACTGGTTTCCACCATGTTGTTGCCGGATGATGGACAGGTACTGGTTGTCGGCGCCGACACTCGGCGCAATCCGGGGACGGTCCGCAAGCACGTGGGTTTCGCCGTGGCTGCGGAGAGGTCATTTTTCCCGAGACTTACGGCCCGCGAGAACCTGGATTTTTTTGCGACGCTGGATGACGTTCCCCGCCGCATTCGCGTCGAGAAGGTCGAAGTAACGCTGGAGTCGGTCGGGTTGGCCGAGGCAGCCGATACGCTTGTGATGAAGTTTTCGAGCGGCATGTATCAGCGGTTGGGGATAGCTCGGGCGCTGATTAAAGGGCCCTCGGTGATCCTTTTGGATGAACCCACTCGCAGCATCGATCCGGGATCGGCGGCGCATTGCTGGAACCTGGTGCGCGAGTTGCCAAAGCAACGTTCTACAGTCCTGCTGGCGACCCACAGTTTTCAAGAGGCGGTTGCCGTAGCGGACTACGTTGCGATTCTGTCTCGCGGAACGGTTGTGTCATTCCGACACATTTCCGACTCGACCAGCGTTGAGGATCTGCGATCCTCCTACTTCCAGGCCACGGGCGAAACGGGTGAGATGGCCAGTCCAGTTGGGAGGGAATAACAGTGAGTCTTGGGTCGCTGTTTGACAAACTGGTGGCGATAGCGCGGCGCGACTTGTTGACCGCCATTCGCTATCGCTCCGGCTTTGCCCTTGGCATCGTCGGGGCGCTCGGGGAAATGGCGGCATTTTATTATCTGGCACGAGCGGTGGGACCGGGTTTCCGTCCCGAAGGCATGGACTACTATCCATTTCTGCTGGTCGGTACAGGTTTTTATACGTTCCTGATGGTGGGGATCAATTCTTTTCTAAGTACGGTGCAGGAGGCACAGCAGAACGGAACCCTGGAAGTGCTGGTGACGACAGCCACACCTCCGCCGGTTCTGGTCCTATTAAGTGCAATGTCGTCCTTTGCGGGAAAAAGCCTTGGGCTGATCGCCTACGTTGCAGGAGGCCTGCTGCTGTTCCGAGTGCCCGTACGGAATTTGAATATAGTGGGGTGCTTGCTGATTTTCCTGCTCTCGTTAGGCATCGCAGTGGCTATCGGGATCGCAGCGGGGGCGGTTCAGTTGGCCACGCAAAAAGGTTCTGCGGTAGTGTGGCTGCTGGGATCGGCGCTGTGGTTTTTGACAGGCACACTATTCCCCGTGGATGTGCTGCCACCAGCGCTGCGCGGAATTTCCGCAGTCATTCCTATCACTCATTCGTTGGAGGGAATGCGTCTAGCACTGCTGCAGGGCGCCTCTTTTGGCGATTTGGGCCGAGAAATTTTGATTCTGGGCACATTTTGCTGCCTACTCCTTCCGTTAAGCCTGCTGATATTTTCCCGGGCCCTGCGATCCGCACGACTCAATGGAACGCTGTCGTTTTATTGAGACTGACCAGCATCCGAGGGGCGGCTTTGGACCATCTGAGTAACAATAACGTTTACCAATTATTTGTGAAGTTGTTGTACACTGCAGCCAAGATTTTAGAGATCCTGACGCAGCAATCGAGCCCATGATTCGAAGGCGGGGCTGGGATTTCTTATGACTCAGAGGAATCGAAGCGCTGGCGAGCACAACGCCGGTGAGGGCCGCACCAGCGCCAAGAAGCCATACAAGAAGCCGGAATTCCGGCATGAAAAGGTATTCGAGACCATGGCGCTGGCGTGCGGCAAAGTTCATCCCACGCAGGGGCAATGCCGGTTTAACCGGAAGCGCTCCTAACTATCCCCTTCTATGCAATTAGTGCAGGAGACTCGCGAGGATCACAAGCGGGGTTTAGCCGTGGAAATTCTGCGATCGGGTGGCAGCGTACACCTGCAAGCGTGGGGCACCAGTATGTTACCTTCCATCTGGCCCGGCGATCTGCTCACCATCGAAAGAAGGAACGAGATTCGCCTCGGCGATATGGTGTTGCTCGGGCGCGCGGATCGGTTCTTCATTCATCGCGTGGTGGAAAGGTTGGGGTTCGAGCACGAACATCAATGGATCACACGCGGAGATTGCGCACCCGCGGATGATCCGCCTGTGGTTCACGGTGAGGTGCTAGGCACGGTTTCGGCGATTCAGCGGGAGGGCTGCAATATCATTCCCACGACGAAACTCTCGAGAACTCGCAGGATTGTTGCATGGATGCTGTGTCACTGCGATTTTCTTCGCGGCGTTGCATTGCGGGTTCACGCGGTCCGGCAAGAACCAGCGGCTGTGGATGTTTCGCTAACGAAGTCATCGGCAGAAGGGCAGCATTTCTGAGATGAGCAATGGCAGCCCGATGCGAGCGGAATCTCTCGCCATCGAGATTGGCGGGATGCCAATCCTGCTGCGCACGCAGGATGCGGCGTTTCGTCGCATGCTGCAAGATCGGTACAACGGCTTTGTGAAGTCTTCTGCGAGGCCTGAGTTTGAGTTTGACGTGGATTTGGTGGAGGGTTCGGACGAGTTACACGCCGACGAAGATGTTCAAGTGCGAAAACAAGGTACTCAGTGGCTGCTGCAGCGTGGCGATTTCCGCGCACAATGGGATGCACGAGCCGGGTACGGGAAAATTCGGCAAACGCGCAATCCTTACGCGATCGATTCCGTCCTGCGGATTGTGCACACTCTGATTCTTTGCCGAAGAGGCGGATTTCTTGTCCATGCTGCCAGTGCTATTCGCGAGGGGCGGGCATTTCTGTTTGCCGGAATTTCCGGAGCAGGCAAAACGACCATTTCGCGCCTGGCCCCTCCTGACGCGACTTTGTTAACCGACGAGGTTTCCTATGTGCGGCGGGAAGGAGATGGTTATCTTGCCTGCGGCACACCGTTTGCAGGAGAGTTGGCAAAAATAGGCGAAAACAAGTCTGCACCCCTGCATACGCTTTTCTTCCTCGAAAAAGGGCCGGAAAATCGTATCGAAGGTATCGAACCCGGAGTGGCAGTTCGCCCGCTCTTACGGAATATTTTGTTCTTTGCCGAGGATGAGGAATCAGTCAAGCTGGTTTTTCAATCGGCGTGCGAGTTTGTAGAACGGATTCCGGTACGCCGGCTCAGTTTCGTTCCCGATCAACGAGTGTGGGAGATGATAGGCTGAGTTCTTTCGAGTAGCCGCATGAGCGAAAAATACATTGCACGGAGTTCCGCAATTGCCGCCCGCATGTTAGGGGGCGAGATGATGGTCATGTCGGCAGTGGATTCGACCTTCTTTACTCTGAACGAAGTCGCGACCGCGATCTGGCAAGCAGCGGACGGGCACACGCCTCTTTCGGAAATCGTGGCCGACAAGGTGTGCGAGGAATTCGATGTAGATCCGGCGGTAGCAGAACGCGATGCCGAGCAGTTCGTCGAGGAACTATCGCATCACGGAATTCTGCTGGTCTCGGAGCGCCCGATCGAAAATCCTTCCACAAGTTTGCAGGAGGCGCGATGACGCTGCTGGCGGAGATGAACCAGAAAGCGCTGGAGTTGGGGATTCCCATCAGCGTGCACCTGGACATCACTTATCGCTGCAACGAGCGCTGCGTGCATTGCTATCTCGATCATGATGATCGCGGTGAGATGACCACGACCGAGATCAAGGACCTGCTTGGCCAGATGGCGGACGCAGGGGTGTTCCTATTGACGCTTAGCGGGGGAGAAGTCCTGATGCGGCGCGATTTTTTTGAAATCGTGGAGGACGCGCGCCGGTTGCTGTTCAACGTCAAAATGAAGACGAACGGCGTAATGATCTGCGAAAAAGAGGCGCGCCGGATTCGAGAACTGGGCGTAGAGCAGGTACAGATCAGCGTCTATTCTCATCGCCCGGAAGTTCACGACGCTATTACCAAGCTGCCCGGATCACTTAAGCGGACCATCCATGCGATCCGTTTCCTGAAGTCGCAAGGCTTGAAGGTCACGATGGCCAACGTTCTGATGACCGCCAACATGTTTGACAATGCCGGCGTCATTGCACTCGCCAAAGAGTTGGGCGTTCCCTATACCCTGGACCCGACGATCACGCCTAAGATCGATGGCGACATGTCGGTGCTCGCCTTGCGCGCGCCCGGATCGGAACTGCGGCAGGTTTTTCGCAACCCGGAACTAGTGGGGAACGTAGAAGAGTTCTGTGCTCCTCCGCCAGCACCTGGCGACGATGTCATGGATGGATATCCCTGCAGCGCCGGGCATACCGGCTGTTACATTTCTCCCTATGGAGATCTTTTTCCTTGCGTGCAGTTTCCCTTGCCCAGCGGCAATGTCCGGCGGCAGAAGTTCATCGATATCTGGCGAGACTCCCCGCAATTGCACGAAGTTCGCTCGATCCGGGCCAAAGATCTTCCCACCTGCTCCAGTTGCGCTCATGTTGGAACCTGCTCGCGCTGCCCGGGGCTAGCTTACATGGAGGGCAATATGCGCGGACCATCTAGCGCCGACTGTGAGAAGTCTTTCCAAAGGACGGGCATCCCGTCCGCGAACATGCTGAAAATGAGTCGAGCTCAGTCCTCAATCCCACTGGTGCAAATCCAGCCGCTGACATTTGCGAATTAGCCCAAGGTGTCAATTTCTCTCGTATGCGATCGTGCCCGTTGTGGTTAACGGCCACGTCTGAGCGACTTAGCATGAACAAAGGGCGACTGGCTGAAGGCCGGATCATCAGCAATCGAGAGGTCCTCGGCAGTTACGCTACCGGTGATAATGGATAGGCCCAGATTGCCGATCTTAACCCGGCGCCCTAAGGCTTCGCTCAGTTCGGATTCGAGCCTCGGTCGGAAAGCATTTACGTTCACCAGGAAGGGGAGCGCAATCAGGATGACTAGGAAAATTGCGATTATGATGCCGACGATGCGCAGTTTGCTTTTCATGGCCCCTGCTCCTTTCGTCTTGTAAGTCGTGCCTTTCTAACAGTTAAGTGTACGTCTTTGGCGGTGGGCCGTTGCCGGAAAGAGCGTAAGTTTGAGTTCTTGGAATTCGGATTTGGGACCACAGGTGGGGCGTGTTTCGTTAGGGGCTTGGTCCGCGTAGGAATTTCTGATTCCTTCCATCCGAATTATTCATCGAAGGGGTTGTTGAGCTTAGTTGACGGCATAGTCAAACGACTCTAGAATTGCATGCTATGTGGGGTAGCCTGAATTCTTGCCTGATGTGCCTGTGCACGTGTTGTTGTTGTGCATACGTGTCTTCTGGCGCGAGGGGGCTGCTGACTTAGAAATCTCTTAACACCGGCACTCAAAACCCACCGCCAGAAGAAAGCTGGCGGTGGGTTTTTTGTTTTTATGGCAACTACCGAAACGAAAGCACAGCGAGTCGAGCGTCTGAAGCGGGAAAAGAATCCTTGGGAGGGGCTCGAAGAGATTCGCCGTTTCGCGCGCGAGGGTTTTGGATCCATCCCGCCGGAATGGTTGGGAACGTACTTCCGCTGGTGGGGCGTGTACACCCAAGGGGACGGCTCCGGCGTTGTGGGTGGACAGGGTGGCGAGGGCCGGGCGCTGCCTTACTTCATGGTGCGCATTCGCATCCCGAACGGACTGTTGCACTCCCACCAGCTGCGGACCATCGCGGAGCTCACACGACACTATGCGCGCGGAATTGCCGATATCACCGTGCGTCAGAACATCCAGTTGCATTGGGTCACCATCGAGGCCCTCCCCCAAGTTATGGAGGCCCTGTGGCGCTGCGGGCTCAATACCCTTGGAGCCTGCGGGGACGTAACTCGAAACATCACCGGCTGCCCCGTGGCGGGGGTTGACGCCGACGAGGTTTGCGACGCATCGTCCTTGGCGCTGGAAGTCAACCGCATGCTGGTCGGCAACTCCGATTTCTACAATCTTCCCCGCAAATTCAAAATTTCCATTACCGGCTGCCGGGTGTGGTGCCCATATCCGGAGATTAATGACATTGGGCTGACGGCTATCAGGCGCGCCGTAGCCGGAAGGTCGGAGGTTGGTTTTTCGCTGCGCGTCGGTGGGGGCCTCTCTGCTGAGCCGCACCTCGCCGCGCGCCTCAATGCTTTCGTGCGGTGGAACCAGGTGCTGCCGGTCGTCCGAGGGATCGCCGAAATCTTCCGGGAGTCAGACCAGTTGCGCGAGCATCGGGAGCGAGCGCGGCTCAAGTTCCTGTTCTTGCGACATGGGTGGACTGCCGACGATTTTCAGAAGGAACTGGAGCGGCGAATCGGGTTCCAACTCGAGCCCGGGGTCGAAGAGGAACCGCCTGCCGATGTTTATCGCGATCACGTGGGGATCCATCCGCAAAAACAAGCTGGCTATTGCTACGTGGGGGCAGCGGTGCTACGCGGGCGAATCACCGCCGAGCAGATGCACGCCGCCGCCGATTTGGCCGACCGTCTTGCTGCTGGCGAATTGCGCACCACCAACATGCAAAACCTGCTGATCGTGAACGTGCCACGGGTCAAGGCTGAGCCGCTGGCGAAAGAACTGGATGCAATCGGGCTGAGGGTTGGCGGTTCTCCCTTCTGGCGCGGAGCGATTGCCTGCAGCGGCACGGAATTTTGCAAGCTAGCGATCACGGAAACCAAGAGCTTTTCACGCTGGCTGGTGGAGGAGCTCGAGGAACGGCTGCCTGGCTTCGACCAAGATCTGAAGCTACATGTCACGGGGTGTCCGAACAGTTGTGGCCAGCACTGGATCGCCGACATCGGCATTGAGGGCAAGAAGGTCAAGATGGATTGCCGATTGGTGGACGCCTACTACTTTTGTCTGGGTGGCGCGGTTGGTTTGAACCAGGCAACGGCGCGCCCGATTGGCTACCGGTGCCCGGCCAGCGAGGTCCCCGATGCGATCGAGCGGCTCTTGCGTCGCTACTTAGAAGATCGCTACTTCGGGGAAAACCTGCGCCAGTTTCTTGCCCGGCATCGTGACGAGGAGTTGCGCGAGTTCCTGGGTGGGGAATTGATGGAGGCGGTGGCGCGGGATCCGTCGCCGGGACGCGTGCCGCATGGAATGGAAGGATGACGGATGACGATGAACAGCATGTTTCCAATTTTCGTGAAGCTCGAAGGACGCCCCGTGCTCGTAGTCGGCGCGGGCAAGGTTGCGGAAAGCAAGATCAAAGGCCTGCTCGATACGGGCGCTCGGATTCGGGTGGTCACGCGCGAAGCCAGCGACAGTGTTCGCGAATGGGCTCGCATGGGCAAGATCGTTTTGGAAGAGCGTCCTTTTACTCCGGTCGATCTCGAAGGTGTGTTCCTGACGATTGTCGCGACTTCCTCGCGCACTCTGAATGAAGCCGTCTTTCGCGAGGCGCAGCGGTGCGGCGTTCTGTGCAACGTCGTAGACGTCCCCGAGCTGTGCGATTTCTTTTATCCCGCGGTGGTTCGCCGCGGCGACCTGCAGATCGCCATTTCGACTTCAGGCCAGAGTCCGTCGCTGGCACAGCGGATTCGTCAGGAACTGGAACAGCAGTTCGGGCCGGGTTACGCGGATTGGGTGGCTGAACTGGGGGCTACACGGCGCGACGTGCTGAAAAGCGATCTCGATTCTGCGACGAAACGTGAGCTTTTACAGTCCTTCGCCAGCCGGCACGCATTCGAAGCCAGACTTGCAGAGTTAGTAATGGCCGAAAAAGGAGATGCCGCGTGACCGGCAACGTCTATCTGGTGGGGGCGGGGCCGGGTGACCCTGAGCTGCTGACCTTGAAAGCTCTTCGGATGCTGAAAACTGCCGGTGCCGTGCTCTACGACGAACTGGTCTCGTCCGAGATACTGAAGCTCGTCTCCTCGACGGCGCAGCTGCACAACGTGGGCAAGCGTTGCGGCAACAAGAAGATCACCCAGGAAGAAATCAACCTCCTGCTGGTGACCCTGGCGGCTTCGGGACTGGAAGTGGTGCGGCTTAAGAGCGGGGATCCACTGATTTTTGGACGCGCCGGTGAGGAGATGGAAGCCCTGCGCAAGGCGGGCATTGAGTGTGAAATCGTGCCCGGAGTGACTGCGGCACTCGGCGCGGCTGCGGCTGTGCAGATTCCACTCACGCATCGTCGGCAGTCATCCGCGCTGGTGTTTCTCACCGGACATCGTGCTGCGGATGACGAGAATGCTGACTGGAGCAAACTGGTGTCCAGCGGGGCAACGGTGGTGATCTACATGCCCGGACATCGGTATACAGATATTGCCAGCCGATTGCGCCGTGCTGGACTGGCGGATGAGACTCCGTGTGCCATCATCTCCCGCGCTACAACCCGAGAGCAGCAAGTCCACGTGACCACGATTGCAGATCTTCATCGGGCACCGCAGTTTCCGGCTCCTACGCTCCTCGTTGTCGGCGAAGTAGTTCGGTCCGCACAACAGGAGGACGAGAATTTCTTCTCTCTGCTCGGTGCTTTCCCGGCCGAACGCCAGGCACAAGATAAGGAGGCGATATCGTGAAAAAGCTTGTCGAGCATATGCAGTTGGTCGTGGAGCGCTGGAGCCCTCGGGAAGTTTTGCGCTGGGCATTTGGCCGATTCGGGCAGGACGTCGCGATCTCGTCGGCATTTGGGGTTGAGGGCATGGTGCTCATTGATATCGCGTCACGGGTCCGGCGTGACTTCCGTCTTTTCACGGTGGATACCGAGTTTCTCTTCCCCGAGACTTACAACCTGATGGACCAGATCGAGGAGCGATACGGAATCAAGATTGAGAAGGTCTATCCCCTCTCATCGCCGGAGGAGCAGGAACGGGTGCATGGGCCCGCTTTATGGAGCCGCGATCCGGATCAGTGCTGCGAAATGCGCAAGGTGGAGCCGCTACGGAGAAAGCTGGGCGAGTTGCGTGCCTGGATCACCAGTATTCGACGCGACCAGACCGCGATCCGGGCGGGGGCTGGTAAAGTCGAATGGGATGCCAAATTCGGTCTCATAAAAATTAATCCGTTGGCGGATTGGACGTCGAAACAGGTTTGGCAGTACATCCATGAGCACAAGGTTCCGTACAACCCCCTGCATGATCGGAGTTACCCGAGCATCGGGTGCACTCATTGTACGCGCGCGATCCGGCCGGGAGAGGATCCGCGAGCGGGGCGGTGGTCAGGATTTGCGAAAACCGAGTGCGGATTGCACGCGATCGAGCCGGCTTCTGTAGCGGAGGCGTGAGCTAAGCCTTTGATCTGTGTGGAGGCGGGTCTCTGACCCGCCCTTGCACGGGGTCGAAGACCCGTGGACGCACCTTTTCGGCAGCAAAGAAAACCCACCGCATCTTCGCGGTGGGTCAGGGACTATGAAGGGCTTAACTGCTGTCCAGAATACGCGTAAACTTCTGGATCAGGGTCAGTGACTGGTACCCCCGGCGTGGGTGGTGCCCTGGTTCTCGTGCGTCACGAGTTGCTCGAAGAACTCGGCCAGCCGGGCGATCAGGCGAGTGCGGCCGCCGATGATGTGCAGGCCACTCTCGTGCTGATGCTCTTCCAGAACCTTGTTCAATCCGCTTTCCAGTTCATTCACGGCAGACTCCCACAAATAATTTCAAAGATTCTTCCTCTATTACTTTAACCGGGTGCTTCCTCTAGGTGAAATTCGAAATTTTAATGGAGGTCATCAACAAATCCGCAGGCGGTTTTCAGGGTTGCTCCTGCTTCTTCGCCCTGGCGGACACTTCCCGTATGGTGGAGATGAAAAGAGTTGTGGCGCGCGGCAGGGTGCGGTCGCGGCGGTAGACCAATCCCAGTTCCCGCCATAGCTCGACATCTTCCAGTTCGATGAGTTTCACCCGTCCGGCTGCCACTTCGTCGCGGGCAAACGTTGTGCTGATAAGAGAGACACCAAGGTCCGCCGCTACAAAACTTTTGATCATTCCGACACTGGGGAGTTCCATCCTGACCTGTACGTCGGAGTTGTGCCCGCGGAACAGACGGTCCAGCAGGCGCCGTGTGTGACCCGTCTTAGGAAAGAGCAGAGGGTATTTCAGCACTTCGCCGACCGGAACTACCTTGTATTTGGCCAAGGGATTCTTGGGACTGACCATCAGGACCAGCTTGTCACGAAATATCGGCTGGATCTTCAGGCTGGGTGACTTAACAGGCAAGGTCACGATGCCCACGTCAATCGAGCCGTTCTCCAACTTCTCGATAATCTTGTAGGTGAAGTTGCGGTAAATGCTAATCTGCACGCCGGGATACAGTCGGCAGTACTCGGCGAAGACTTCGGGCAGGACGTAGAGGCAGGTGGCCTCGTTGGCTCCGATGGAGAGGGTGCCGCGCGGGGTGCGGCCATGGTCGGCCACCGCCATCAGCGATTCGTCGCGCAGGCTTTTGAGGCGCTCGGCATATTCGAACAGGACTTGTCCCGCCGGGGTCAGCTTCACCGACTTTCCTGAGCGATCCAGCAAGCGGTCGCCGTATTCCTGCTCGAGCTGGCGGATTTGGGCGCTCACGGCTGACTGCGAGCGAAACACTTTTTCCCCGGCGCGCGAAAAACTGCCTTGTTTCGCGACTTCCAGGAACGTTATGAGTTGATCAAAATCCATCGCCTAACTCGAGATTATAGCCAAGTGGGCAAGAAGGAAAATGGAAACTTACTAGCCTGAATGAATAAAAATTCAAACCGGGAAATGTGGAATTGCACCTCGTCACATGACGAGCGGACCCTCGGACGGGAGGGACTGACGAGGCTCGAAGGCCTGGGCTTCTTGCCGGTCGAGGCGCAACAGGATCGTTGACCAGGTTTCCTTGATCGAGCAAGGCGGCTGTAAGGGCTCGACGCGGAGTAGCGGCAGAGCCGCGCTGCTCAGCAGGCGCGCGGCACGAGGGCTACCACTGAGCTGCAGGTGACGGCGCAGGATGCGGCGCAGCCAGCGCTCTTCGTTTCCTTCCAGAGTTGCGAATCGCACCGAGTGATGATTGAGGCGGTCGCGGGCGGAGTCGCGCAAGACGTAGGCCAAGCCACCGGTCATGCCGGCGCCGAGATTGATGCCCGTTGCTCCTAGAATTACCGCAACGCCCGCCGTCATGTACTCGCATCCGTGCTGGCCGACACCTTCCACCACGGCCAGGGCGCCGCTGTTGCGTACGGCAAATCGTTCGCCCGCCTGTCCGGCGACGTAAAGCTCACCGGAGGTTGCACCATACAGCACCGTGTTGCCCACGAGCACGTCTCCGCGTTCGGATGCTTCCGCTCCGGCGCTGACGGCGATGGTTCCACCGCAAAGACCTTTGCCTACGTAGTCGTTGGCTTCGCCGGCCAGGCGGAAGTTTGCGCCGGAGATCAGGAAAGCGCCAAAACTCTGTCCGGCGGTTCCGACGAATTCACAATCGACGCCGCTCAGTTCGAGCGACGAAGAACCTAGGCGGCGAAGTATTTCACCGCTGAAGTGTGCACCGACAGCACGGTCGGAGTTGGTAATGCGAAAACGATGCGAACGCGTGGAAAGCGATTCCAGTTCTTCTACGGCGCGATTCAGTTGCAGGTGCAGTTCGCTGCTGTCTTCATGCGGGCAGGGAAACTGCAAGGGGGAATCCGTGATCGGGGCCAGCAGAGGTTGCAAGGCTTCTTCAGATTCCGAGGTGCGTGGACGGAGCCGATCTACTGCTCCGATGATTTCGTCGATGGAACGTGCTCCCATGCTGGCCAGGATTTCCCGGACGTCGGCGGCCAAGGCGCGAAAGAACGTTTCCACCATCTCGGGGTTGCCGGTAAAACGGGCGCGCAGTTGTTCATTCTGGGTGGCGATGCCGACCGGACAGGTGTTGAGATGGCATTGCCGAGCCATCACACAACCAATGGCAAGCAGAGCTGCTGTGCCAAAGCCGAATTCCTCAGCGCCCAGCAAAGCCGCGATCACTACGTCGCGGGCGAACTTCAAACCTCCGTCGACGCGCAGACGAACGCGGGCGCGCAATCCGGCTCGCAGCAGCGCGGTGTGAGCATCGCGCAAGCCCGCTTCCCAGGGAATTCCGGTGTTTTTGATCGAGGTCAAGGGCGACGCGCCGGTTCCACCGTCGTGGCCGCTGATTGTGATCACGTCGGCACCGGCCTTGGCCACACCGGTTGCAATAATTCCTACTCCGGAGCTGGAGACCAGCTTGACTCCGATGCGCGCATGAGGATTCACGGCGCGGAGGTCATAGATTAGTTGCGCCAAGTCCTCAATGCTGTAGATGTCGTGGTGCGGCGGCGGCGAAATCAGCGAAGTCCCGGCCACGGCATGGCGCAAGCGTGCGATGTAGGGCGTGACCTTGATAGCCGGCAACTGTCCGCCTTCGCCGGGCTTCGAACCTTGCGCCATCTTGATTTCAAGTTCGTCAGCGTGGACGAGGTAGTCAGCCGTCACTCCGAAACGGCCCGAAGCTACCTGTTTCACACGGTTGTTCGCCTCGGGATTCGTGGTGTAGATGTGGGGATCTTCGCCGCCTTCTCCAGTATTGCTGCGTGCGCCCAGGCGGTTCATCGCGATCGCCAAGGTACGATGCGCCTCAGGCGAAATCGCTCCCAGCGACATGGCTTGGGTGCTGAAACGGCTCAGGACCGAGGCTTCGGTCTCGACCTCGTCGAGGGGGAGAGGGCTGCCTTCCGCAACTTCGAGTAGGTCCCGGACTGCCACCGGCGCCCGTTCTTTGGCGAGTATCGACAGCGCCTCGTGGTTCTCGGGACTGGGGAACTTGATGTAGCGATGCATTCGCCGCACCAGTTCGGGGGACGTGGCATGCCGTTCGCCGTTGTGGCGGAAGCGATAGAGCCCGACGTCGCGAAATTCTGCGGCAGGCGAGCCGTAACCAGCCGCGTGGAAGAATAGGCAATCTTCCAGAAGCTGGTCCAGGTTTTTGCCGCCCAGCGTGCGGCTGGCGTCTTCGAAAAATTCGAGGGAAACCGCCTCATCCAGACCGACAGTTTCAAAAAGCCGGCTGTTGCGGTAGCTGGCGATGGTCGAAATGCCCATGCGGGCCAGTACCTTGCGAAGACCTTTTTCCACGCCAGCACGATAGCGGGCTGCGCCGCCCGGCTTGTGGCTGGCCGCGCGTTCCATGGCCAGGTAGGGATGCACAGCACTGGCGCCTGCAGCAATCAGCACGGCAACGTGGTGCGTGTCGATGACCTGGCCGGTCTCGCTGACTAGGGGAATGTTCCATGCGCCCACTTCCACCATGGCATTCCAAGCGGCTGAGAGCGCGAGTAAAGCCGGTAGCGCGGCGCGATCTTCATTTACTCCGCGATCGCTGAGCAGCACCAGGGCAGCTCCCTGCGATACGGCTTCCTGCGCCTCTGCGCGAACTCGGTCCAGCGCCTCGCGGGCGCCTTCCATGCGGGACGCCACCGCAAAGGTGAAATCAATGCGGGCGGGCCTCAGGTTCTCGGTCAACGCGTTTACCTGGCTGGAATCGAGCAACGGCGAAGAGACGAGGGCGGATTCGCCCAGGTAAACATCCAGCGACATCACGTGGGTTTCACGCAAGGGATCGATAGGAGGATTCGTGACCTGTGCAAAACGCTGCTTGCAGTAATCCCACAAGGGGCGCCGCAACGCCGAGAGAGAAGCCGGAGGGGCGTCGTCGCCCATGCTCCAAAGCGGCTCCTGGCCGTCGTCCACCAGCGGCTGGAAGAGCATGCGGAACTGGTCTTCGGTCCAGCCCAAAGCTGCCATCAGGCGCTTGGAGTCAGTTTCTGGAGCGGACGTGGCCTGCTCAGTTGGGGCAATAACCGTGGTCGGCAGGGGAACTGAGGTAGTGCTGCGCTGAAGAAGCCCCGCAACCTCGCTGGGACGAAAGAAAACTCCGGCGGCCGGATTGGCCAGCAGCATCTCGCCTGGACCCAAGCGCTGTCGCTCTACGACATGCTTCTCGTGGAGATCGGTAATGCCGACCTCGGAGCCGACCACCAACAGGCCGTCGGACGTGAGGGTGTAGCGGAGGGGGCGGAGCCCGTTGCGGTCGAGCTTGGCTCCTACCGTCTCACCATCGCTGAAAAGCAGAGCGGCGGGACCATCCCAGGGTTCCTGTTCTCGAGCGCTGCTTTGGAAAAACTGGCGTAATCCCGGCTCCATGCGACTGTCGTTCTCCCAAGCGGGCGGAACCAGACGCGAAACCGCTTCCGCCACGGTATGACCCTGGCGGAGAGAAACGTCCAGAGCATTGTCGAAGCTGGCCGAGTCGCTCATTCCGGGTTCCAGGAGCGATGTCCGGCTTGACAGGCCAAGTCTCTGGGAAAGCATCGACTCGCGTGCTCTCAACCAGCGGCGATTCCCGCTCACTGTATTGATTTCGCCGTTATGGGCCACAAAACGAAAGGGTTGTGCCAAAGACCAGCTGGGTTGCGTGTTAGTCGAGTAGCGCTGGTGGAAGATGGCAAAGGGGCTTTCGAAGCCAGGATCGGCGAGGTCAACATAAAAAGCCGGCAATTGCTGCGGTGTCAGGAGTCCCTTGTAGACGATGGTGCGGGATGAGAGCGAACAGAAATAAACGCTAGGGTCCGTGGCTTGCACCTGCTTGCGCAGCCGAAAGAGGCTTAATTCCAGGTCTGAAGCGTCCTCGCCTGGAGCAAAGAAACAGTTACGGACATCCGGGAGCGACTCAAGGGAGCGTGGGCCAATGATGGAGGAGTCGGTCGGAACCGTCCGCCAACCCAGAAATCGGAGGCCAACTGCGGCGGCGGCCCTTTCCACGGCCACATAGGATTCGATTCCCCGCTCGGGAGGAAGAAACACCATGCCGACGCCGAACTGTTCCGGGAGTTCTAGGCCGATCTCACGGGCGCGGCCGCGGAAGAAAGATTGGGGGAGAGCGGTAAGCAGGCCGGCGCCGTCGCCGCTGCGGCCGTCGGCGTCGACACCTCCCCTGTGGGCGAGTCGGGCCAGCGCGGTCAGAGCGCGCTCCACGATCTCGTGGGAACCGGAGCTACCGAGTTGCGCGATGAAACCTACCCCGCACGCGTCATGATCGGTAGAAAAGTTGAGGCGATTCTCTGCCATTGTCCTTTGTCTACCTTTAAATGCAGTGAAAAGTACAATCGAGAATTTCGATGACGGTGATGGATTTTTCTGAACCAATCAGATTCACGAGTTCCAGGTTGCGGGAAGGACAGCGTTCATGCGGGTTTGGAACACTTCCGCGTCAAACATACCCGGGCGCTGGCAGAAGTAAACCCGTTCTTCAAATTCGTACTTGACACCTCAGTCGCTTATCGATGAATATTTATCCAATTGGATGGATAGCTATTCAGGATGACTAAACTCGCCAGACATAAGACAATCCTGGAACTCATGGGCAACGGGCCGCTGGCCAGTCAGGAGGAGCTTCAGCGGGCACTCGCCAAACGTGGGTTCAAGGTCGGCCAGGCCACTTTGTCGCGAGACATTCACGAGCTCGGCCTGGTTAAGACCGGAGAAGGTTACGCCCTGCCCGGAGGGAATGGCACGGGGGATCCAACCTTGCCTCCGGTATCGCGTCTGGTTCGCGAATTTGTTCTTGACGTCCGGCCGGCGCAGAATCTCTTAGTCATCAAGACAGCGGTGGGGAGTGCCCAGCCCGTTGCGGCGGCGCTGGACAGCGAGTCGTGGCCCGAGGTGGTCGGCACCATTGCGGGTGACGATGCCATTCTCATTGTTTCTCCGAACAAAAAAGCTACCGGCAAGCTGGCGCACCGAATTCGAGAGATGCTGGCCTGATGACGGCAAAACTCAGAACCGCGGTCGTAGGCGCGACTGGCTACACTGGCTTGGAATTGACGCGTCTTCTGGTCCGTCATCCTCGGACCGAGAAACCTCTGCTACTGCGCCGCGACGGCGAGACGAAAGGGCCGGCGGACCTGGCGGAGGCATTTCCGGTTCTGTCAGGAAACGGCGGCTATCCGCTGGAGTCCTTTTCGTGGGAAAAATTGAAGCCGCGCCGTGTTGACTTACTGTTCTTGGCAACGCCCCACGAAGTCTCGCGTGCGCTGGTGCCGGAAGCTGTGAACCGTGGGTTGCGTGTTGTCGATCTGAGTGGGGCTTGGCGACTCAAAGAGGAAGCTAACCGCGCGGTGTATGGATTTGAAGATAAGGACCTGCACGCAGCTGCGGAACTTTCAAGAAAAGCGGTGTACGGCCTCCCTGAGTTGAACGGTGAGGGTATTTCGAATGCGACGGTAGTTGCAAATCCTGGATGCTACGCAACCTCGGTGATCCTTGCGCTCGCTCCTCTCCTCAGGGCAGGGCTGGTAGACAAAGAGAAAGGAATTATCTCCGACTCGAAGTCTGGGGTGTCCGGAGCCGGGAAAGAGCCTACGTCACGAACCCATTTTGTTTCCGTGGCGGACAATCTTTCTGCCTATTCGGTCTTCGGACACCGGCACACCGGGGAAATCCTCGAGCAGCTGCAGCTCCAAGCGCAAGAGCTGATCTTCACGCCGCATCTGCTGCCGATCCCGCGGGGGATTCTGTCGACCATCTATCTCCATCTTGCGCGGCCGAGCATGCCAGCCGAAGTGGAAGCCTGCTTTCGCAACTTTTACAAAGGTGCGACTTGGGTACGCGTGTTTTCCACGCCACAATTGCCGCAAATCCAGTTCTCGCTCCATACCAATTACTGCGACATCGGCTTTTGCCTCGCGCAGGACGGACAGCGGCTAGTTCTCGTCTCCTGTATCGACAACCTCCTGAAAGGCGCCGCCGGACAGGCGGTGCAGAACATGAATGTGATGTACGGGTGGAACGAGTCGGAAGGTTTGAATTGAAAGTTGTCGTCAAAATCGGCGGCACTGCTCTGGAAAACAAAACGACGCTGCACAACTGTGCGCGCGCCGTGGTGGAACTCGCTCAAGATGGCCACCGTATTGCCGTGGTGCATGGCGGCGGTTCAGCCCTTACTCGCACCTTGCAGCTTCTTGGGAAAAAGAGCGATTTCATCAATGGTTTGCGCGTCACCGATGCGGAAACACGTGATGTCGCCGTGATGGTGCTCGCAGGAATCGTGAACAAGAGTTTGGTGGCGGCGATTGGCGCCGCGGGGCTGCCGGCGGTCGGCTTATGCGGCGGTGACGGGATGATGTTCCGGGCGCGCAAGAAGAACACCAGCGGATATGACCTGGGATTTGTCGGCGAGATCGCCGTGGTTGAGCCGCGCTGGATGGAAGCGATCTGGGGTCAGGGCGGGATCCCGGTGATCTCCAGTGTCGCCATCGGCTCGGATGGCGAGTATTACAACGTCAACGCTGACCAGATGGCGGCCGCTTGCGCTGTGGGCTGCCACGCGAATGCGCTGATTTTCCTGACCGATGTACCGGGCGTCAAAGATGCCGAGGGTTCCGTCATTCCCTGGCTGGGACTGAAGCGAGTTCAGGAATTGATCCGCGATTCGGTGATTGCTGGTGGCATGCTTCCCAAGCTGGAGGCCTGTGGCCACGCCTTGCATCACGGCGTAGGGCGTGTCCGGATTTTGCCGGCTGAGCAGGTACATATGCTGCCGGAGTTTTACTTCTCGAAGTTGGAATGTGGGACGGAGGTTTTGGTGGTATGAGTCTCGCCTCTGTGATGCGGTCGGAAGCTTCGTTGCTCCTGCCAACGTATGAGCGCAATCCCGTGTTGTTTACCCATGGGCGCGGCGTGTACTTGTGGGATTCGAAGGGCAAGAAGTACTTGGATTTCTTAAGTGGTATTGGCGTGAACGCGCTGGGCTATGGGCATCCCGCGATCCAGGCGGCGGTGGCTCGCCAGTCCGCCAAGCTGATTCACGTTTCCAATCTCTTCTTCCATGAGTACCAGGCGGATTTGGCCAAGCGGCTGACCAAGATTTCCGGTTTTGATCGCGCCTTTTTCTGCAACAGCGGCACCGAAGCCTGGGAAGGCGCTCTCAAGCTCGCACGTGCTTATGCCCATGCGCAGAATCACAATGGACACAAGGCCAAGTGGCGGATGATCGCGCTGGAGAACTCATTTCATGGCCGGACCTTTGGCTCTTTGGCTACCACGGGTCAACAAAAGTACCGGACGCCTTTTGCGCCTTTGATGCCGGGCGTCAGCTTCGTAGCCCTAAACAGTCTCGAGGATCTGAAGCGCCAGTTCGATGGCAGCGTTTGCGCCATCTGCCTGGAGACGATCCAGGGTGAAGGCGGAGTTTTTCCGGTGAGCCCTGAGTTTCTCAAACTTGCGCGGGAGTTGACCGAGAGGCATGGCGCCTTGCTGATCATCGACGAGATTCAATGCGGGCTCGGACGAACGGGACGATATTTCGCTTACCAGGATTACAGCATCCAGCCGGATATTGTCACTGTGGCGAAGCCTCTCGCTGCTGGATTGCCGTTGGGCGCAATTCTGACCAGCAACAAAGTTGCGAGCTGCATGCATCCCGGATTGCACGGGACTACGTTCGGAGGCGGCCCTCTCTCCTGTGCCGTTGCAGTTGAGTTCCTGAAGCAAATGGAGAAATTGCTTCCTCACATCCGCACAATCGGCAGCTACTTCCGTTCGCGGCTCGAGGAATTGGCCGCGAGATACTTGCAGATTCGCGAAGTGCGGGGCCTGGGACTGATGTTGGCGGTCGATCTGAACTCGGCTGATCTCGCCAAGGCAGTTGCCAAGCAACTGCTTCAGGAAGGAATCATCATCAATCGTACGCACGAGACTGTGCTGCGCTTCTTGCCTCCTTACATTATTCAGGAGAAGCACGTGGACCAGGTCATTAAGGCGCTCGATTTGGCTCTGGCACGGGCGGGGACGACCGTGTCTTCACTTAAGACGAAAAGGAGTCAGGCATGAACAGCACGTCAGTCCGGACTTCACCGGTCTCTGGTCTTCCCAGCCCTAAGGGACTGTTGAGCCGAGATCTGGTTTCCATTCGCGATCTTGCCCCACGGGAAGTGGAAGCCGTGCTCGAACTCACGGCTCTCATGAAGGCGCGCCCGGAGGATTTCCGGGCATCGTTGGCTGGCAAACAGCTGGTGATGTTCTTTGAGAAGCCATCTCTGCGCACGCGTTTGACGTTCGAGTCAGGTATGGCAAGTTTGGGTGGCGTGTCGTTCTTCGTTGATCAGACACACAGCCGGCTAGATGCGCGAGAAAACCTGAGCGACATCGCTCACAACCTGGAGCGCTGGGTGAATGTGATCGTCCTGCGGACCTTTTCCCATGCCACTGTCGAGCAGATGGCCGAATATGCGGGAATTCCCGTCATCAATGCTCTCAGCGAACTGGAGCATCCTTGCCAGGCGCTAGCCGACTACTTCACGCTGCAAGAAAAGTTCGGCAAGCTGAAGAACGTCCGGATTGCTTATGTCGGGGATGGAAATAATGTCGCACACTCGCTGTTGCTAACGTGCGCGTCTCTGGGATCTTCAATTCGGATAGCTACGCCCGCAGGCTACGAACCTGACGCTCTCATTCTCGCCGACGCGAAAGGCATCGCTCGGGGAACCGGTGCCACGATCGAATTGTTCCGCGATCCTCATGAGGCGGTGCGTGGGGTAGATGCTGTGTACACCGACACCTGGGTCAGCATGGGGCATGAACAAGAGTCGGAACAGCGAACCGGCGTCTTCGCTGCCTATCAGGTGAATGAAGCACTGATGGCCGAAGCCGCATCTCATGCTCTGTTCATGCACTGCCTTCCGGCGTACCGCGGCAAGGAAGTTACCGACACGGTAATTGATTCCTCGCAGTCGGTCGTCTTCGACCAGGCGGAGAACCGGATGCATGTGCAAAAAGCCATTCTTTTACTGCTGTTGGGGGGCAATATGAGCCGCTCCCCAAGGAGAAGCGCCCATGCCTGAAAAAGTGGTACTCGCGTATTCCGGCGGTCTCGATACTTCGATCATCATTCCCTGGCTGAAGGAGAACTATGCCTATGACGTGATCGCCATGGTGGGTGATGTCGGGCAGGGCGAGGATCTCGAAGCGGTCGTGGACAAGGCATACAAGACCGGGGCAAGCAAGGTCGTGGTCGAGGACCTGCGTGAAGAGTTTTTGACGGGGTACGTTTGGCCTGCGCTGAAGGCTGGGGCGGTCTACGAGCACAAATACTTGCTTGGGACCTCGCTGGCACGACCGGTGATTGCAAAGCATCAGGTCGAATTGGCGCTGCGGGAAGGGGCTGCCGCCCTAGCGCACGGCTGCACCGGCAAGGGCAATGATCAGGTTCGGTTCGAGCTCGCCTACCAGGCGCTGGCCCCGGAGTTGAAAGTGATTGTTCCCTGGCGGGAGTGGGACCTTAAATCGCGCGAAGACTGTCTGGATTATGCCGAGCAACATGGCATCCCGGTGGCGGCTAGCCGAGAGAAAATTCATAGCCGGGACCGCAATCTGTGGCATGTCAGCCACGAAGGCGGCGAGCTGGAAGATGCCGCCAATGCGCCTCGCCCGAGCACGTGGCAACTGACGCATTCTCCGCAAGATGCGCCTGATCGCGAAGAGCAGGCGGAGATCGGCTTCGAGAAAGGTATTCCAGTTGCTGTCAACGGCATGAAGATGGATCCGGTCTCGTTGCTCGAGTTGCTCAACGAAATCGGCGGGCGCAACGCGATCGGCCGCGTGGACTTGGTGGAAAACCGGTTTGTGGGGATCAAGTCGCGAGGATGCTACGAGACACCCGGTGGCACACTGCTGCTCACCGCCCACCGCGAACTCGAAGCCCTGTGCCTCGATCGCGACCTGATGCATTTCAAGCTGCACATTGGCCTGAAGTATGCCGAGATGGTCTACTTCGGCCTTTGGTTTACGCCTTTGCGCGAAGCGCTGGACGGATTCGTTGAGACGACACAGAAGGAAATTACCGGGACGGTAACATTGTCGCTCTACAAGGGGAATGTTTCGGTGGTTAGCCGCCGTTCCGAGTACTCGATGTATCGTACGGACCTGGCAGCCTTCACCATGGGAGACAGCTACGACCAGAAAGATGCGGCCGGGTTCATTCGCATCCTCGGCTTGCCCGCACGCTCGCGGGCGCAGGCGCGCATGGAGGTGGCGAAGTGAAGATGTGGTCGGGGCGGTTCCGGCAACCGCTCGATCTTGAATTCGAGCACTGGCAAGGGTCGTTCCCATTCGATCGGCGGTTGCTCATCCACGAGTTGGATGCGAGTCGCGCTCACGCCCGGGCTTTGCAGCGGACCGGGATCTTGTCGGCGGAAGAGCTGGCGTCGATTCTGTTCGGACTCGACCAGATTGCCGAGCGGGCAACTGGTTCTCCGTCATTTCTGGAGGATGATGACGCGGAAGATGTGCACCACTTCGTCGAAAAGCAACTGGTCTCGGTGATCGGGGATACGGGGTACAAACTGCACAGCGGACGCAGCCGGAATGAGCAGATCGCGACCGACCTGCGATTGTACGTGCGGGCCAGTATCGATCAGCTGCGAGAGTTCCTCGCCGATTGGATGGAAATCCTGGTGATGCGAGGGGAGCAGGCCGGCAATGCGGCCATACCAGCTTACACGCACTTGCAGCGGGCTGAGCCGGTGCTGGTTGGGCATTGGTTGCTGGCTTATGTCGAGATGTTTAGCCGCGATGCGGAGCGGCTCGCCGATTGCCGCAAGCGAGCGAACCTTTGTCCGCTGGGTTCGGGAGCGGTCGCTGGCGCCACCCTGGCATTGGATCGTGAAACAATTGCCCGCGAATTGGGTTTCGACGGACCCACGCTAAACAGCATGGATGCGACGAGCGAGCGCGATTTCGCTATCGAGTTTGTGAATGCGCTTTCGTTGTTATCCACGCACTTGAGTCGCTGGGCGGAGGAGATGATCCTGTTTTCTACCCAGGAGTTCGGTTTCATCCAGCTGCCGGAAGCTTACTCGACGGGCAGCAGCGCTATGCCGCAGAAGAAAAACCCCGATCTGCTGGAGTTGACTCGCGGCAAGGCGGCCCGGGTGATCGGCGACGCCACGGCCCTTCTGGTCGGGGTGAAAGGACTACCGCTCGCCTATAACAAAGATCTTCAGGAAACCCAGGAGCCACTATTCGATGCCAGCGAGACGCTGCTCGCTTTGCTGCCGCTGGTCACTGGCTGGATGAAGGCAGCGGAGTTCGACTACTCCCGCATGCAGGCTGCGGCACAGTCTGGATTCATGAATGCCTGGGCCGCGGCCACTTATCTAGTCGAACGCGGCGTGCCCTTTCGTCTGGCGCATGAGCAGGTGGGGAAGGCGATCCAACGGTGCCTGGAAAAAGGCTGTGAACTGCAAGACCTGTCGCTGGATGAATTGAGGGAACTGAATCCGGCATTCGATCAGGATGTCTATTCGCGGCTGACGTTGTCCTCCGTGCTCAACATTCACGATGTGGTCGGCGGCACGGCGCCGGGACCGGTGAAGGAGGCTGTTGCAGAGGCAAAGCAGAAAATCGCAGCGCTTCGGGAGGTGACCCATGCGCACGCGTGAAGCGATCCTGTCAGATGCGGAACAGATTCACCAGTTGATCTCCGCCCACTTCGAAACCGGCACGCTTCTCCCGCGAACATTTGCCGAAATTTGCGAGAATGTGCGCGATTTCATCGTCGCCGAAGAGGATGGCCGAATCGTGGGCTGCGGAGCTCTGCACTTGTATGGCCCGCATCTTGCCGAGATCCGCTCCATCACCGTGCATTCGTCCGGGCGTCGCAAGGGAACCGGGCGTCGTCTGGTGCGAGCCTTGCTGAAACAGGCTAAGAAACATCGCGTGAACAGCGTTTGCCTGTTTACGCGCATTCCGGAATTCTTTTCTCCGCTGGGATTCTCGGTCGTGACCCGCGAAGACATTCCCGACAAGCTCTACAAAGATTGTTGCGTCTGCCCCAAGCTTCACTGCTGCGACGAAGTTGCCATGGTACGCGGCAGTCTGCCTAGCTTTGCCATCCTGCAGCCCGCTTCGTCGCTGGTCAAACTCGAGGCATGACTCTGCCGGATACGCCGCTGCAAATTCACCTGCCGATTGGATTCTCCTTTTCCTCCTTAGCTGCCGGAATCAAAGCCAGCGGACGTGCGGACCTTGCTCTAGTAGCGTGTTCCCCAGAAACCAAGGCGGCCGCCGTGTTCACTAAGAATCGGGTCCTGGCGGCACCGGTTCAGGTTGGCCGCGCTTCGTTGAAGAGCGCGCGCGGGAGCGTGCGTGCGCTGGTTGTGAATTCCGGGAACGCCAATTGCGCAACCGGCGCAGCGGGGATGGCCGCCTGCCAGCGAGTCTGTCGAGAGGCCGCGAGACATCTGGGTATCAAGGCAGCGGAAGTGTTTCCCTCATCAACGGGCATCATCGGGGTGCTTTTGCCTGCCGAGAAGATGGTCGCCAAATTGTCAGAACTGGCCGTGCAACTGAGGGCAACCGAAGAAGCCGCCTGTCAGTTCGCCCAAACCATCATGACCACGGATACGCGGCCGAAATTGGCCTCCACCGCGTTTTGCAGCACTGGCAAGGAGGTCCGGTTGCTCGGGATCGCGAAGGGTGCGGGCATGATCCACCCGCAACTGGCGACCATGCTGGTTTACTTGTTCACGGACGTTGCTGCAGCGCAGGCCGAGTTGAAACAGTGTCTGTCCCAGGCCTGCGAGGAAACATTCAACTGCCTCTCGATTGACGGGGATACTTCCACCAACGACACGGTATTGCTTTTGGCCAGCGGACAAGCGGGCGTCCGCCTGAATGACTGCAGAAAAGATTTCAAGGCTGCGCTTCTGGAAGTGTGCCAATCCCTGGCGCGGCAGATCGTGCGGGATGGGGAGGGAGTCCAGCATGTGGTCCGTTTGGTGGTGGAACAGGCCAAGACACGAGAGGAAGCCAGACAGGTAGCGCAGGCGATCGCTCATTCTGCTCTGGTGAAGACGGCATGGGCCGGAGCTGATCCCAACTGGGGACGCATCCTGGCAGCTATCGGATATTCCGGCGCTCCGGTGAATCCCGCACGCATCAATATTTTTATTGGGGCTCAGCAAGTGTGCCGCAACGGAAGCGCAGCCAATTTTGATGAGAAGGAGGCACATTCTCATCTTGCCCAACCAGAATGCGATGTCCGTGTTCAATTGGGACGGGGGCGGAGCAGTTTGCATTTCTACACGACGGACCTGAGCACGGAATACGTACGGATAAACGCTGACTATTCCACTTAAGTGCCGGGTTTTCCACCGCGCGGAGGCCAGGAAGTGGGGTTGACAAAATCGTTTCAATAAAGGATATTCTGTGCTCCTTTTCTTCCTCGAGGTGCATGGGATATGAATGCTTGTACGCCGAGATCGAAGCGGCCGGGTGCTTATTGGGATCGCGCTGGCAACGTAGTTCGTGATTGGAACACGGATCAGCCGCTCCCAGGTTATGAAGGCATGTGCCTGGTCTACCTGGATATCCGCGGCCCAGTTTTCGTAACCACTTTCCTGCAGAACGGAGAGCGCTGCTGGGAAGGGCTTGATTAGAAAATTCCTGCCGTTACTTCTTTGAATGTTCCGGAGAGCCGGCCGTCAGCTGGAAATCGGAAGTGATGATCTTCTCGAAACAGCTGGGGCAAATGCCGTGCGGGCTGCCCTGAGACCGAGCGTGCAAGTGGACGTAGAGATCCACCTGGTGCCAGTATTCCCCGTCGGCACGAATCCGCTTACAGCTTGGGCAAATTGGGAGCAGCGCTTGGAGTTGCCTTTCCCGTGCCAGGGCGTCTTCCGGGGCAGCGAATTGCGCGGCCAGCGCGGCCTGTAAATTCAAAACGCGCTCGCCGACTTTCACCCGGGCGCGGAGTTCTAGATGACAGTTGAGGACGACATCCGCCGTGTCGCCATGGTCGTTTAATTGCCGAGAGGCATAAACTAGATCAATGAAGCAGAAGGTCCAGGCTGCCCTGGCGGTTCTAGTTTGCACTTTCTGCATCGCCCGGCCAGGGGCCTCTCAGGAAACGCCTGTACCGCCTGACGTGGAGCAAGGCGCATACGTAAGCGTCAACTGGGCCGAATTGACGCACCGCAACGACGGCTGGCAAATCGCCAGTACTCATGCACTCGGCAACTGGAACTCACAACTACGCCCGGGTGATCTCATACTCAACATTGATGGCGTAGACGTGTCGCACGTGAATCCGTTGTCCATTGCATCGCTTTTGGAGGACGCCTACCTGCGCGACGTGACTGTGACGGTACAGAGACAGCGACGAACAGAAGAACTTAATGTTCGGTTGGGGCAGTCCCAACCGGATGGATACATGACACAGTTTTACAAGCGATTCGGAATTGGCGCTAGCCTCATGGCTCAGAAACAACCGGCAGCAGTGAAGATCGGCGACGTGATCCCCGGCAGCCCCGCAGATAGTGCTGGAGTCAAGGAAGGAGATGAACTTCTCGCAGTTGACGGTCACCAAGTCGCAGGCGTCAACCTCCGTGACATCGCCGAAATGGTTAGTTCGACTCGTCCTGTTCCGGTTGAGTTGCGCATTCGCCGCGGCCCTGAGACCTTGATTCGCGAAGTGAACAGGATGCCCATCAGCCAGTTGTATAAGCAACTGCAGCCAGCAAAGGTTGCCTTCCCGATGCAGATGGGGCTGGAGGCCCCGACATTTAAGCTTCAAGACATGAAAAGTAACTGGGTTTCCCTTGAGGATTTTCGGGGTGAATGGGTACTGCTGACATTTTGGGCAACCTGGTGCATACCGTGCCAAAAGGAAGTGCCTGTTCTAAACAGACTGACGCACGATTATTCGGCACGACTTGCCGTCTTGGCGTTGGACGTGGATGACAAACGTGAAAACCTGGAGCGATTCATCGCAACGAATAAGGTATCGTACAGAGTGCTGATTGCGGGGAAATCGGACGATGAAGTGGGGAAATCGTACAACGTGCGCGGCATCCCAGTGAACGTCATCGTCAGTCCAGACGGCAAAGTCAGGTACGTTGAGAAAGGGTTTTCTTCAGCATCGCCTATGGAGGACTACGTTCACAAACTGGACTCAAGATAACTGTCGTAACCAGATTACACGTTTTGACCGTTGGTCATTGAGCCGCAATCGGGATTTAGCGCCAACTACGCGGCGAAACGCCGTACCTGCGATTGCAATACCTTGCTCAATATTTCTTTGGGGATTAGGTCGGAAATTTAGCGCACGTTCCTTTAGAAAATGCCTAACGCCCGCCACTGTTGAGCAGCGGCCATCCGCTTCTTAGCCAGTTCAATCGGTGCGATTTTCTCGTATTCAGCATCCGCCTTCAGGCATGCCGCGACCGTGCCTTCAGGATGCTTATGCAGTCCTTCGTTCAGCACAGCATCAAAGGCATCCTCGCCACTTTCGTAATAGGTCTCGACAAGCTTTTGTAGAAACGCCAGCTTTTGTGGGCGTTGCGCAAGCAGCGCTTTTCCAGCGTCCGGGTCTCCCCACGTTGTGCCGTCATCGAATTGAACGAAACGAACCGCGCCTTCTACACTCCTTACCTTTGCCTTTGCACCTTCAGCGTCAAGGTCAGTCAGGACACAAGAGAAGCGTTCTTCCTTAGGAGCCAGCACGCCGTTTTTAAAGGCGTTATCCATGTAGGAATGACACGGCATGACGTTTCCGTGTTCATCGGTCGCACTGACGACTGCGACCATTGCGAGAATGCCCTTACTGGAATTGTTACGCGCTGCAGCGTACGGACGACCCATACCCGCGTCATCATCCTTGACCATGAGGGATACCGGGCTACCCTTCGCAGACACGTCGTGCAATTTCTGCCCGAAGGCCAACCCACAGACGAGCAGCAAAATAGTCAATATTGTGGGTTTCATGAGGCGTAGCTTGCTACCGAAGAGTACCGTTGTCAACAGGCAACGCCGAAGTGAAAAACCCGGTGGCAGCGTTCCGACGCTATGACTGATGTAAGCAGGCCATTTCAGTGCGCCGGGGTAAACCGGCATGAAGCAGAGGAGGAAGAATCCTTACGAGAAAGGACTAGCGAACCGCTCGGCCCCGAGTTTTGCACCGGGCATCGCGAGGTGCTCGGCGAAGCGTAAACAGGGGAACAGGTGGGGTGGGTATTCAGCTCCGTAAACTGTAAATCCGGACGCCGACGACTTTGTAATGTGCGGAAGGCAACATGGGCAGGAGCGATAGCGCGAGTTCCTGGCCAGTCCGGCGTAGTCGAAGACCCCAGACACGCCTGGAAACTTCATGCACGAGAACCGGGAGACCTCGGAAACACCTGCCGTCAAACCAGGCAGCAGGTCGGCGGGTGAAGGCGATAGCCGCACGGCCCGCGTGTACGTTTC
>DASQIH010000260.1:0-6109 GCA_035631655.1 Terriglobales bacterium | reverse complement strand
CCTTCAGCTGTTGCGCTCGACGACACTACCGGTGAGGTGCAGGCCGTGGGCAAGGAAGCCAAGGAGATGCTCGGCCGCACGCCCAGCAAGATCAGAGTAGTTAAGCCCTTGAAGGACGGTGTGATTGCTGACTTCAAGGTGACCGAGAAAATGCTGAGCTACTTCATCCAAAAGGCACATCAACGAAGGATGCTTGTGCATCCACGCATCATTATCAGTGTTCCCTCCGAAATCACCCAGGTGGAAAGGCGTGCCGTTACGGACTCGGCCTACCGGGCCAAGGCAGCAGAAGTACACCTCGTGGAGCAGGCCATGATGGCGGCGATCGGAGCAGGTCTTCCCGTCACTAAGCCAGGCGGCAACCTGGTCGTGGACATCGGGGGCGGAACTACCGACGTTGCCCTCATTTCGATGTCCGGCATCGTCTATTCGCATTCACTTCGCACCGCCGGCACTCACATGGACGAATCCATCATGAATTATTTGAAGCGAAAATATAACCTGCTGATCGGAGAACGCATGGCGGAGCAGATCAAGATCGAGATTGGCTCGGCACACGCGCTTGACAAACCGATGACCATGGAGATCAAGGGGCGGAGCCTTATCCAGGGCGTGCCAAAGACGTTGATTGTGGATGACAGCGAGATTCGCGAGGCATTGAGCGAATCGGTTGCTGCGATCGTGAGCACTATCCGGGTAGCCTTGGAGCGCACTCCGCCGGAGCTCTCCGCAGACATCAGCGACCGCGGTCTCGTGCTCGCTGGAGGCGGCTCCTTGCTGAGAAATCTGGACAAGCGGATCCGGGAAGAAACCGGCTTGCCGGTATGCATTGCTGACGACCCATTGTGCAGCGTGGTGCTGGGTACAGCGAAGCTTCTTGATAACTTCGCGTTACTGCGTCGCATTGCGGTCGACTAAACCCTGAATGCCAAATCTTTTTGGGACCACAACCCCGCGCCCGGGGTCCCGTTGCCTCAACCCGAAAGACATCGAGCCACAAGCTCCGGTGGCACGGGGTTGTAGAAGAACCACGAGGCCCGCTCAAACCCGGTCATTCCAATGACCTGGGGCAGGATTTCCAGGTGCCAGTGAAAATCCTCTTCGATTGTCTTCCAGTAGCCCTCTCGAGGACGTAGGAAGGGTCTGTCCTGAAGCGCCAAGTTGTAGGGTGGCCCACCCAAGGTCTTGTCCAACTTCTGTAGGACCGCGCGCAAGACCGCCGCCAGGCTTGCCATCTGTGCAGGACTGATCCGGCTAAAGGCGCTGCTGTGAAATTTTGGGAACACCGCGGCCTCGAAGGGAGAGCGCGAGGCGAAAGGCGCCAACGACACAAAATCTTGATTTTCTGCTATCAGACGCTTCCTGTCCGTCAGTTCCTGGTGCAGCACGTCGCAATATATGCAGCGCTCCTTCAAAGCATAGTAGTCGCGAGCAGCCATAAGTTTGGCCTTGATGACACGCGGCGTTACAGGCAATGCCATCAACTGCGAAATCGAATGCGTAATCGTGCGCGCACCAGCTTCCTGGCCGTGGTTCTTGAAGACCAGGACATAGCGCATCCGTTTGTCCTGTTCCAGGTCGAGGATACGGGTCACATAGGTCCGTAGGACGTCCGCGATTTCCTTCACCTCCAACTCGTGGAGGCTGCGGTCGTGCCGGGGTGTCTCAGCTATGATCTCATCCGCTCCAATGCCGTTCATCATGTCGTGAAATCCCTCAGGGCGGCGTCGCAAATCGCCTTCGATCCTCAGCCGCAGTTGGGAATTTGGAACCACGCGAACCGTCCAGCCCGGTCCATTGGCCGGCGAGTCCGTGGTCCGGATGGCAAATATTTCCGGTGGAGTGGACGCCTCGTGAGTCTCACAGAATGGGCAGAAAGTAGTTTCTCGCGTAAATTTCTTGAAACGGAAGTCTGAGGGCCGCACCACCTCGGCCTCTGCCGTGATTACCCAGCGCCCGGTGAAAACATCCTTACGAAACTGAGACATTAGGCACCCTTATCCTACGGTGTATATAGCGCTCGGCTTGCCGATTCTTGGATCACCTATTTCGACCGGCTATCCGTCATCACATCGCAACACGGGCGATCACTTGTTGCGCCCGCTGTATTTCCCACATGCGAGCGAGATGGTGATCATCGTGTTCTGCGATGAAGTAGACATGATCCACAAGTCGCATGGGAACGTTCAGACGAGGGTGATGGGCGACGCGAAGAAAATCATCACGGCCCAGTACATCAAGGCGACCGACCAGGATTTCACGCGCACTGCGAAAGGCTATTACAATGTCCGACAGCACGCGGTCGTTGTGGTGTGCCTGGTGGGTCTTGGCATTGCTAACATCGGCGGCACTCAGAACTTGTGCTCCCGCCAGAAATTCCCGGACTCGGGCAAGCCACAGCGCTTCCAGGTCTAGCAAGTGGCCTGCGTTTTCCTGGATTGACCACTTTCCGTCGGGTTTCGAAACCAACGCTTCGCGTTTAAGGCCATGCGTCAATTGCTCGAGCCGCGCGGGTGTGCCGCGCAACCGGATCAGGATGTTCGGATACAGTTCAACCGGAAAATCGAATGTGAACTTGTGCTCCATCCAGCGAGGGATCTCACTCATGGCGCCTCCTTCCGAGGATATTCAGACGATCAGCCCGCACTATGAGCACTGGGCAGGGCGCACGCCAGACCACTTGACCCACGATGGGCCACAGCATCGGCGCGGATGTCTTAGCGGGAGTTCCTCGTGCACTCACAACGATCAAGCTCGCATTTAGATTCACCGCAACCCTAACCAATCCTTCCGTCCGGTCCCCATTTCCCACCACAAACTCAGATTCAGCCAGAAGAGTGCCTGTCGCTGGAATTAGGCTCTCGAGTCGTTTTCGGAATGCGACACTTCTGGAATCCCCATAGTGGAAGGGACCCGTCGTGGTTTCCTGTGCGATATGGACAAGCGTGAGCTTTGCGTCGTTGTCCAGAGCCAAGGCAAGCGCGTAGGGCAAAGCATCCAACGAGCTAGTAGAAAAGTCAGTGACATATGCGATTCGTTCTAGTACAAACTTGGCGTGTTCCCTGTGCGTGACCTCCGGACCAATGATCAGCACGGGACAGGGCGCAGTGCGCAAAATTTCCTCGATCGTCGAGCCTGCGTCGGGGTTCCGCAACTGTAGCTTATCCGTACCAATCACGAGCAAGTCGGCTTGTCGACTCTGGGCGATCTCGCAGATCGCGGCGGCAGAAGTCAAGTTGGCTAAGGACATGGTTGAGCCGTACCGCTGGGCGAGACCGAGTACGCAAGGCACGATCGCTCGCGAGAATTCCGAAACCTGTGCGTCCAGCAATATGTTCTTGATGGAGAGATGGGTTTGGTCCTCGACGAACGGCATGACTTACCTCCACAACAAGTTTCCCAACACCGACCTTGTCCTACGAGCCGATCTGCTTCGGCGGCGGATTCCTATCAACCGACTTTGCGTGTTCGAGATCCCTGGGACGCCGCTTTCTCAAACCACCGTCGTTCGGATGATGCTTCGAGTTGGCGGATGGTCTTCAGCAGCCAACTTTGAAGGGTCTGCTCAATCTCTTCATTCGTTCCTGTTCGGTAGAGACTGTCAACTGTTTCGCCGATTTCATTCAGAGGAATATGACGGCACGGAGCGCCCTCATAACGGCGTTCTCCCGGAACAAAATCCATCAGCGCACAATCGGTATCCGGGCAAGCAGAGCACCCTTCTTTGGGGCAGGTTGGCGAGTCTTCGAAGATGAGAGGCAACCTCCACACACGCGGTGCGCGGTAGCCGCCCTTCTGTAAGAATTGCAATTCACTCTTAAGCACCTGGAGTGTGTCCTCAACACTTTTCATACACACCTCCGAAACGGCAAAACTTCGCGCCAGGAGATAACGTCTTTCATGCAAACCTCTGCACACGATCTTCCATCACGGAAATATTGGGCGGCACTCCTCCCTTATGCACAACGGTGACTCCCTGATTTCCGTCCGGCAACACTGTCATGGCACGACAGCACGAGGAGCACAGCCAGAAATATTGGACACCGTGAGGCCCGCCCGTGTATTCCGGATCAATCGGCCGTTCTCTACTTAGGGGATCAATCTTCGACTCGATTGCGAATAGCTTTCCTTCGTGGAAATAATGGAATGTGGCGGAACAGGCTGGATTGGCGCATTTGGCGAGCATGGAATCCTGCGCACTTCGGCTCTAGCAGTGGAAGGTTGCGCCCGTGAAGTATCACGGGTATCCAGCGTTTCGATTGTGTTCCCCAGAGTTACTGGCGAGGGGCAACTCTCGGAACTTGCTTTTGTTTTCTTCTTATTCTCAACGGAACAAAATTTCAGTGACTCTGATCACAAGCTCGGTGACCGCGAACACATGCAATTGTGACAGTTCACAAAATGCGGCCTATGAATTGCACGGGCAAATAACTCCCTTCCTGCGCAAAGTACTCCTTCCCACCACGAGCAACTCGACAACCAATGCCAACAATTGCTAAAGAGGTTTTCCGGTGGGGATGAGGCGTTCGTGGTAGTGTGGTATTAGTGGACGCGAATCTGGAATCTCAACCTGGGAAAGAGTAAGATGCGGTCACCGTATGGGCTTGAGATCGTGGAAACCTGCCGACGCTGCAAGCTGCGAGCAGGGAGAGTTTTTTGTGACCTGCCAGGCGCCACTCTCGACGTGCTTCAATCTCTCGGTTTCACCAGCGCCTGCCCAAAGGGCTCGGTACTCATCGCACAGGGGCAACCAGCGCGCGAAATATCAGTGCTCTGCGTAGGTCACGTCAAGATCTGCACAGGTTCGCAGAGTGGCGGGCGGATCTGCCTTGGGATTGCCGGACCTGGAGCAGTTCTCGGTCTGAGTGCTGCGATTTCAGGACAACCACACGAAGTGTTGATCGAGGCCCTCGAGCCCTGTCAACTGAAAGTGATCAAAGCGAGTCGCTTTCTAGGTCTTCTACGTCAAGACCAAGCGGCGTGCTTCGCGGCCGCAACATGCCTGAGCAATGACCTTCGAAAAATGCGCGACTGCGCGCGACTGTTTGGACTGTCACACTCGGCAGCGGAACGGCTTGCCCGAGTACTTGTCGAATGGGATATGCACGAAGATGATGAGCCCAAGAGTAGACTTCGGCTTCGGCTTCCCCTGACCCATCAGGAACTCGCTGAAATCCTCGGCATTGCCCGTGAAACTGTCACACGGCTGCTCGGCACTTTCGAGCAGAAAGAACTTATTCGTTGCCGCGGCACAACCGTTGTTATTGAAGACGAGCAGGCCCTGCGGGCCTTGGCAGCAGCGGCATAGCTGCAGTGCCGAAATCGGCGAGAGATATCCGGAAAACATTGAGCGACTTCTCAGGCTCATTCATAGTCGACCGAAAATCGGCGGATCACTTCTCCTGAACTGTCGCGCGGAGCGCGCATTACTCACAACTTAATCCGACGCTCGTTGCTTCCATATTGTCGATTCGAGTCGAGGCCATAAGGAAGTGAAAGTCCTGCTTCTTTCAGCCCGGAATGAATCGGTTGGGATCGATGTTCGCTTGCCACTCGGTCTGGCGTGTGTGTTTGCTGCTGCAGCGGAGAAGGCCGGCCATCCGGTGCGGCTCTTGTCCAACGTGGCAGGCAGCGAGGTATCCGCGATCGCGGATGCAGTCCTGCAAATCCGTACCGATGTCATCGGCATTTCGGCCCGGAACATCGCGTTAAAGAAAAAGCTGCACAACGTTGACGTTGACCTTCAAGGTCTCGACGGAATGGTCCCGATCATTTTTCTGGGAAGAAGATTGCCCCCAGCAGAGGCCGGTCATAGCGCCACCGAACGACAGGAGGGCAGCTGTAATTAATAACTGTACGAAATGCACTTTTGACATGAGGAAGTTCTTCCGACGCTCTTACCTCTCTATATTATTCTTAGATGCGCCAAGTGTACGGGAAGGGACAGGGCATGGTCCGGGATGGGAGAGGCCGCCGCACTCTCCCGCCCAAGATTCCGGGTCATGGTTGGCTTGCCGGTAACCAACGACGCAGGTAGCCTTGCCGATCACGATGGCAGAGGCGGATCACGCCTGTCCGCAAAAGACGGTAATATCCTGTCCTGACCTAG
>DASQIH010000259.1:0-6985 GCA_035631655.1 Terriglobales bacterium | reverse complement strand
GTCGATGGCGATCTCCACCAGATCGCGCACCATCGATTCCACATCGCGACCCACATAGCCGACCTCGGTGAACTTCGAAGCCTCCACCTTCAGGAACGGGGAATTCGCCAACTTCGCCAGACGGCGGGCGATCTCGGTCTTCCCCACGCCCGTCGGCCCGATCATGATGATGTTCTTGGGAATGATTTCTTCCGCCAACTCGGGCGCCAGTTTCTGGCGACGCATGCGGTTGCGCAGCGCAATCGCCACGGCGCGCTTGGCGTCCTTTTGCCCGACCACATGCTTGTCGAGTTCGCCTACGATTTCGCGCGGCGTCAATTCATCCAGCGCGAGCTGTTCTTCTTCGACGTTTCCGGGTAAGTAAATTGCCATGATCAACAGTGCTCAGTTCCTAGTTCTCGGTTCTCAGTTAGCCGAATTGGCCGCTTCCAGCTGAGGACTAAGAACTGGGAAATGAGAGCTCGATTACAACTCTTCAAAAGTCGTACTCTCATTCGTATAGATGCACATTTTGCCGGCAATCTTCATCGCCTCTTCCGCGATCTCGCGCGCGGAAAGCTGGGTGTGCTTGGCCAGAGCCTCGGCGGCCGCCTGGGCAAACGGGCCACCACTACCGATTGCTGCAATACCACTGTCGGGTTCGATCACATCCCCCTGGCCGCTAAGCAGGAAGGTTTGATCTTTATCGCAGACCAGCAGCAGCGCTTCCAAATGTCGCAAATACTTGTCGGTGCGCCAATCCTTTGCCAATTCCACCGCTGCCCGCCCGATGTTGCCATGGTACAACTCCAGCTTGGACTCAAAGCGGCTGAAAAGCGAAAAAGCATCGGCCGTCGAACCGGCAAATCCAGCCAGAACTTTGTCCTGGTAAAGCCGGCGTATCTTCTTGGCGGTGTGCTTGATAATGGACTCGCCCAGCGTGACCTGGCCATCCCCGGCCAGGACCACCTTGCCATTGCGACGCACGGAAAGCACTGTGGTGGAACGCACTACACGCTTCGCGTTCATGAGCTCAATACTTGATTATAGCAGCGGGTTCGTGCGACCGCGCGCAACCAAGCTGGCCGCACGCACTCTCCACCAATGCGAGCGTATACTTGCTGGAAGCTCCAACTTGTCACCCCCTGAGCGAAGTGGCTTAGGTTTTGTCATCCTGAGCGAAGCCGCTCACGTTTGTCATCCTGAGCGCAGCGAAGGATCTATGCATTTCCTCACGACGTTTGATCCATCCAAGAACAGAGGAGAAAAATTATGAAGATTCTCGGCTCCTTAGTCGCAGTGTTACTCCTTACCTTGTTCGTATCGGCCCAGGCCACACAGCCATCTACTCAGCAGCCGTCGCAGGCCCCACCGATGCACCACCCTATGCATCACGATATGTCAGCGATGCACGAGCAACACATGCAAGAAATGAAGGCGCAGGTCGATCAGATGCGCGCCAAGGTGGAGGCCATGAAGGCGAACCTCCCCAACGTCAAGGACCCTGCCCTCAAGCAGCAGCTTCAAAATGACGTAGACCTATGGGAGATGATGGTCAGCCACATGGATCAGATGTCCAAAATGATGGAGGGCCGTCCCGGCATGATGGGACATGGCATGGGCCAACCCTGCCCGGGATGTGACATGCATCCTGCTCCGCCTAGCGACAAGAGCCAGAATCCCAAACCACCCGATCAGAAACAGTAGACAAAAGGGGCCAGGAATCCGGCCCCTTCAAATTGAGTTCTTCGCGCGAGTTTACACGCTCACTGCTTCCGGCTTACCGGCCAGCAGCTGACGCAGAACAAACTGCAGGATGCCACCATTCGCGTAGTACTGCGCTTCCTGCGGCGTGTCAATCCGCACCAGCGCCCGGAATTCCGTGCTCTTGCCATTGGCAGTGGCACGGATCTTTGCCTGTCGTCCCGGCGCGAATCTCTCGACCGCCTCGCGGATGCCCGTGATCTCGAACACTTCCTCGCCGGTCAGCTTCAGCGATTCGGCATTCTCTCCGGCCAGGAACTGCAAAGGAAGAATACCCATGCCCACCAGGTTGGAGCGGTGAATGCGCTCGTAGCTATCGGCGATCACTGCGCGCACACCGAGCAGAAGAGGTCCTTTCGCAGCCCAGTCACGAGACGATCCCGAGCCGTATTCCTTGCCCGCGATAATCAGTAACGGTACCCGTTCTGCCAGATACTTCTCAGAGGCGTCGAAGATGGTCGTCTCCGTCCCGTCGGGCAGGTGGCGGGTGAAGCCGCCCTCCAGGTTGGGTACCATTTTGTTGCGCAGACGGACGTTGGCAAATGTGCCCCGCACCATAACCTCATGGTTACCCCGACGCGAGCCGTACGAGTTGAAGTCGGCTGGCTTCACGCCATGTTCGATCAGATACTTGCCCGCCGGGCTATCCTTCTTGATCGAGCCTGCGGGCGAGATGTGGTCGGTGGTGACGCTGTCGCCCAATACCGCCAGCACGCGCGCGCCTTTGATGTCCTCTACGGGAGAGGGCCTAAGAGCCATGTTCTCGAAATAGGGGGCGCAGCGAATGTACGTGGAATCCTTCTCCCAGGCATAAGTTTGTCCCTTGGGAACTGGCAAGGAGCGCCAACGCTCGTCGCCCGCAAACACCTCGCCATAGCTCTTACGGAACATGTTGGAGTCAATTGATTTCTCGATCGTTTGTTCCACTTCCTGCTGCGAGGGCCAGATGTCAGAGAGGTAAACTGGCCCTCCATCTTTGCCTTTGCCGATGGGATCCTTGCGCATATCAATGTCGATACGGCCAGCCAAGGCGAAGGCAACCACTAACGGAGGCGACATCAGGTAGTTCGCGCGAACCTCGGAATTGATGCGGCCCTCAAAATTCCGATTGCCGGAGAGCACCGAAGCCACCACTAGGTTCTTCTCGTCGATGGCCTGGGAAACCTCGGTTGGAAGGGGCCCGGAATTACCGATGCAGGTCGTGCAGCCGTAGCCCACAATGTGGAACCTAAGCTTCTCAAGATAGGGAGTCAGGCCGGCACGCTCCAGGTAATCGCGCACCACCTTCGATCCCGGCGCCAGCGAGGTCTTGACCCAGGGTGGAACCGACAGCCCACGCTCGACCGCTTTCTTGGCAAGCAGACCGGCGGCCACCATCACCGATGGATTCGATGTGTTGGTACAGCTGGTGATAGCCGAGATCACCACGCTCCCATGCCGCAATGCGCTCTTCACATCCGCAGGCACATGTTCTTCGACCTGGCGATCCTCCACGCCGACAGCGGTGGGGTTGCCGCCTTCCGCCTCCCAGCGTACGACTTGATTGCTTGCGTTCGCCGTCGCCAAAGGAGCAGTGGCCTTCGCAGCAGATTTGGGCTTGATCAACGAAGGCAGCGCCGACTCGAAGGATTGCTTCGCCATGGCCAGGGGCACGCGGTCCTGCGGCCGCCTGGGTCCGGCCAGGCTGGGCTCCACCGTTGCCAGATCCAGCGTGAGCAGCTCGGAATACTCTGCTTGCGGCGTCTTCTCATCGTGGAACAGACCCTGCTCGCGGCAATAGGCTTCGACTAGGGCGATCTGCTCGTCGCTGCGCCCACTCAGGTGCAGGTAGCGCAAAGTCTCTTTGTCGATCGGGAAAATGCCGCAAGTGGCGCCATACTCTGGCGACATGTTCGCAATGGTAGCGCGGTCAGCCAATGGCAGATCCCGCAGCCCGGGACCGAAGTACTCAACGAACTTGCCTACCACGCCATGCTTGCGCAGCATTTCAGTAATCGTAAGCACGAGGTCGGTAGCCGTGGCGCCTTCCCGCAGCTTGCCCGTCAGTTTCACACCCACAACTAATGGGATCAACATCGAGACCGGCTGGCCCAACATGGCGGCTTCTGCCTCAATTCCCCCAACACCCCATCCCAATACGCCCAGGCCATTAATCATCGTGGTGTGCGAGTCGGTGCCGACCAGCGTGTCCGGATAAGCCTGGCGCTTCCCGTTGGTCTCCTGCACGAACACGACGCGGGCCAGGTACTCGAGATTGACCTGGTGCACGATGCCGGTATCCGGCGGCACAATGGCCAGGTTACGAAACGCCGTCTGACCCCAGCGCAAAAACGCGTAGCGCTCTTTATTGCGCTGGAACTCCAGCAGGGCATTCATCTCGAAAGCGTTCGGCGAACCGAACTCGTCCACCTGCACCGAGTGATCGATCACCAACTCGGCCGGTTGCAGCGGATTGATCAGCGCAGCATCCCCGCCCAGGCGCCGCATGGCATCGCGCATGGCAGCCAGATCAACGACCGCCGGGACACCGGTAAAGTCCTGCAACAGAACCCGGCTTGGGGTGAAAGCAATTTCCTTGTCGGGTTTGCTTTTGCTGTTCCACGCGGCCAAAGCGCGGATGTCGTCCTTCTTCACATTGCGGCCGTCTTCGGTACGCAGCAGATTCTCCAGAAGTATTCGCAGCGAGTAAGGCAGGTGTTTGGTCGAGATGCCTTGCTTATCGAGTGCGTCCAGGCGGTGAATTTCGTATTGCTTGTTGCCAACGCGGAGGGTAGAACGGCTGTTATAGGTATTGCCAGACATGAGTGCGGTCCTTTCTTTTTCGTGTGGCCCGGGTTACGTGGGCACGGGTCTCTGACCCGTGCAAGGCGGGTCAAAGACCCACCTCCACAAGAACGGGATCTATCTGAAGGCTTAAAACCTCTAGTTTAGAACTTTCCACCGAAAGTTTGGTAGAGCAGAAGTGCATTTAAGCTGAGAATCACGCCCACAGTGATGTAGGCCAGCCAGTTGGTACGGCGGCTGTTCACCAGATCACTCATCAGGCCCTTGCGGCGCGTCAGCACAATCAAAGGGACCAGCGCAAACGGCAGTGTGAAGCTCAGCACAACTTGCGAGAGCACCAGCACTTTGAGCGGGTCCAAGCCAACAGCAATAACGATGATCGCAGGAATCATGGTGATCAGCCGCCGCCAGAAAATGCTGAACTTGATGTTCAGGAAACCTTCGATAATGACCTGCCCGGCCATGGTTCCCACCGTGGAAGACGAAAGACCGGAGCAGAGAAGGGCGATCGCAAAAGCGGTTGCCGACAGCCTCCCCAACAGAGGGCGCAAGGTTTCATGGGCCTGTTCAATGGTCATGACCGGACGTCCCGCATGAAAGAAGACTGCGGCAGCCATGACGATCATCGCTGAGTTGACCAGCCACGCGCCGTTCATAGCCGCTAAAACGTCGATCAGTTCGTAGCGCGCATGGTGCAGCTTCTGTAGCCAGGGCTCATGGCTGGAACGCTGCGCATCTTGCTTGAGCCGCGCCTGAACCAGGGCCGAATGCAGGTAAACGACATGCGGCATAACCGTAGCTCCCAGCATTCCCACCGCAATATACACACTGGCCGAATTTATGTGAGGCACCACCACGTGATAAACGACCTGCCCCCAGTTCGGTTTGGAGAGAAAGATCTCCACCGCGTAGCAAGTCGCGATCCCGGCCACGAAAACCATGATTACCTGTTCTAACTTCCGGAAGCCGTACAGTTCGGTGGCCAAAATCAGGAAAACCAGCACGCCCGTGACCAGGGCGGAGGGCAGCATGGGCAGGTTAAACAGCAGGTAGAAACCCAGCGCCGCGCCCAGGAATTCCGCGAGATCAGTGGCCAGCGCGGAGAGTTCGGCCGCCACCCACAAACCAAGATTCATATTTCGCGAGAATTGATCCCGGCAATTCTGGGGCAACGTACGCCCGGTTGCGATCCCCAGCTTGGCAGAAAGGTACTGCACCAGGATCGCCATGGCGTTGGACCACAACAAGACCCAGAGCAGGGTGTAGCCGAATTCCGTCCCGCCCTGGATATTGGTCGCAAAGTTTCCCGGGTCAATGTAGGCGACGCTAGCTACGAAGGCCGGGCCGAAGTAATACCAGACCTGGGTGTCGCGAAACGATGGGAGCCACTTGAAACGTGCACGGCCATTAGCGGCGGGCACGGCGGTTTGGGGTGTGTCTCCCATCGAATAAGCTGCTCATCCCCAGAAGGGTCCGTCAGTTAGCGTCAGTATACAGCAGTGATTAAACTATAGTTAAGTCAGGAGGAAGCGCTGCGGGACCCGCCCTTCCCGCGTCCGGAAACCCAGACCTTCCCAGCGGCGGCGGCGCCGAGCGAGACTGTTCCCGCATCGGTGCGGAGCGTAAGTGTCTGATCGTAATTCCGTCCTACAACCTGCACCTGAGCGCCAGGGCGGACTCCGCGTTGCTCCAGAAATTCCAGCAGGCGGCGGTCCCGTTCGTAGATGCCGCTCACCTTATAAGCCTTGCCAGGCGTCGCCTCGGCCAACAGGACAAGGCCGCGGCGGCGGCGGCTGTCAGGACCTTCCAGTTCGCTCAAATTCCCATGCGGGCAGGCGCCGCCCCGCCCCAGCCGGGCTAGCAGCTTGGCCTCGAAATCGGGCGATACGGCGTGTTCCAGGCGCTCGGCCTCGTCGTGCACCTTGTACCATTCCATGCCGAACATCTCGGCCAGCATGCGCTCGATGAGGTGGTGCCGCAGCGTCAACTTGCGGGCGATCTTCCGGCCGGCTGATGTCAGGCGTACGTTGCCATCCGTATGCACCCGCACCAACCCATCCTTCTTCAGCCGGCGCAAAGCCATGGTGACCGCCGGAGGTGATACCAGAAGCCAATGAGCCAGGGTGGCGGAAATCACGCTTTCCCCTTCGCTCTCGGCTTCCAGGATGGACTTAAGGTAATCCTCTTTCGAGACCGTAATCATGCGAAAACATTATACGGCTTGAGTTAAGCATAGTTAACGGGAAGGATTGCCGATTGCCAATTGCCAATTGAGCCGCGCCGCCGCAAATCGGCAATTGGGAATTGAAAATTGGCAATTTTTTCTCAGGTTTGACATCGTCCGTCGCTCCCCCTACCCTTGTCTGTTTAAATGTCCATGAAGATTCTCGTCATCGGCAGCGGGGGTCGCGAACACGCGCTGGTGTGGAAACTGGCGCAATCTCCACGCGTGTCCAAA
>DASQIH010000258.1:0-3961 GCA_035631655.1 Terriglobales bacterium | reverse complement strand
ACTAGATTACCGACCGAGGAGGATCCCTGACTGGAAGGTCCTCCCGCTGAGTGTCCGAGAGGAAGTTTTCGAAGCTCTCACTGGGATGTTCCGGGATCGATTCGAGCAACGTAGGGTGGATCAGGGCCAGGAGCAAGGAGGGTCGAAGGATGAGTGAAAAGATCAAACCCGAACACATGGCTCGCAAGGCGGTCTTGTACATCCGCCAGTCCTCCACGTTCCAAGTGACGCATAACCAGGAAAGCCGCCGTTTGCAATATGCCACGACGCAGCGGATTCGGAATCTCGGATGGCAAGAAGTCAGCATCATCGACGAGGACTTGGGCCGGTCCGCTTCCGGCGAGGTGGAGCGGAGGGGATTTCAAAAAATGGTTGCGGAGGTATGTCTGGGCCGCGTGGGGGTGGTAGCCGCGCGGGAAGTATCTCGCTTCGCTCGCAATAGCAAGGACTGGCAGCAGTTGATCGAGGTTTGCCGAATGGTTGATACCCTCCTGATGGATCAGGAAGTGATTTATGATCCCCGGAACAGTAACGATCGCCTGCTGCTGGGACTGAAGGGGAGTCTGAACGAATACGAACTTGACTTGCTCCGCCAGAGGTCTCAAGAAGCGCGGCGTCAAAAAGTCTCACGCGGGGAATTGGTGGTTGCAGCGCCGATTGGGTATCAGAAAACTGCCGATCAGCGTCTGGAGAAAGATCCGGACCGGCGAGTGCAGGAAGCGATTCATCTAATTTTTCGAAAGTTCTTTGAGCTGGGGACGGTACGACAAACGCTGCTAGGGTTGGTCGAACAGGGGATAAATCTGCCCGTGGCTGAGCACCACGCCACTGGAAGGAAGACAGTGTGGAAGCGTCCCTGCTACGGGAGCGTTCTGAATATTCTCCGTGATCCGGTTTATGCGGGAGCCTATCGATATGGCAGAACGGCCGTCACTACGAGCATAGGGGAGGGGCGGCTCCGCAAGCGGACCGTGCGGAGACCCTTAAAGAGTTGGTCGGCGTTGATCCCGGGTCATCATGAGGGCTACATTACCTGGGATCAATTTGAACAGGTGAGCCAGATGATTACGCACAACTCACAACAGTGCTTTAGCTCGGTTCCGGGTGCTGCCAAGAAAGGGCTGGGGCTTCTGGCGGGTTTGGTGCGATGCAGGAAGTGTGGACGCAAGCTGATGGTGAGCTACACGGGGCAAGAGCACGACAAGGTTAGCTGACGAAATTTTTACATTTCCATGACATATCGCAAGGGAGTAGGTCGCACCCTTGTTGTGTGGCACCGCCGGGCAGCGTCTGTGCTGCTGCTGTGGTTGAGATGTACTTATGTACCGTGTGCTCGCAATAGCGGCTTCCCGGGTCGCTAAGCGGCTTTCCCGCCAAGCCGTGAGGGGCAGATGCGCACCCATCAACTCCGATCCTGTCAGCGAAGCTGTCGATAAAACGCGCTTCCGCGACGGCGCATCATTTGCCTCTGAGGCGAAGCTGGGCTTGGTTGGGTGGAGGGAAGTGAGATGAGAAAATCCACCTTAGTAAGAATCCTGTTCATAGGGGTTGCGTCTATCCCGTTCGTTTGCACGCCGAAAGCTGTTTTCTCTCAATACGGTGGAGGAATGCACAGCGGCGGTGGCGGGGGGTTCCACGGAGGGGGCGCTTTTTCCCATGGCGTGTCGGCCCGACCATCTCATATAGCGGCGCCCATGGCCGGTGGCTGGAACAGGAATGGTTTTCCTGGATTCGATAGTTCCTCGCGGGGGGACAGGCATTGGGCTGGCTGGGGTGGCATGAGCGGGGGCAGGGCGGGTATGACTCCGCCATTCGTCCGTTTTGTCCACTCGCGGGCGGCTGGCAACTTCCGTAATGCGACCGTGGGTTCATCAAGGGCGTCGGCAGATCACAGTTCTGTGAACGCCGATGGCCGGTGGCATTCGTTTAGACCCGCGGGCGGTGCCCCTGACTCATCGGCGACGGCTCGCAACTTCGCGAAGGTGGCGGAGCGATCGTCAGAGGCTTCGATCGCATCGGCGGCTCGCGCTAACGCCGATGGCCGGTGGCATTCGTTTGGAAGTGCGGGCGATACCTCTGCTGCAAGAGCTCCCAGGGGTTCGGCGCTAATCGGCGCGATCACGGCGAACGGACCCGCCCCAAGTTTGAGCGCTGGCTCGAACCGCTCGTCGACAATGGCACCAGGAGCCACGGCCTCTCCGACAAGAAACGGTTCGGACCAGGGCCGCAACATGTGGGCGAATAACTCGAGGCCGACGACGCCCAGTCGCGTGCTGCCGGATATCGAAAACTCACATTTCGCACATACCACACTGCGCAATGCTAGATTTGGTAGCATCGCATTCGGCAACTCAGCCTTCGCAAATTCGCAATTTCCGGTGGGAACCACGTTCGGCCATCCCTTTGTTGACCTGGGTTTCGGGGGACGCAGACTCTCCTTCCGGCGATTTCCCTTCTCTGAGCGCGTCTTCTTTCCACATCCTCTCTTCTTCGACCGAAGCGTCTTCTTCAGCACATCGTTCTTTTTTGGTTCTCCTTTCTTTTTTGGTCCTCCCTTGCTAGCCCGCCCATCCTTTTTCCTCGGACCAGGCGTGTTTATTTTCTTCGGGAATGGTTTCTTCCCTCGTCCCCTGTTCGCACCTCTTGTATTCAATCCTTTTGTGTTCAATGCTTTCTTCTTTGACCAGAGTTTGTTTTTCAGCACATCATTCTTTTTTGGCCCTCGCTTCTTTTTCGGGCCCCCGTTTTTGCTGTCGCGTCCGTTTTTTCCCCCTCTGCTGAGGTAGAAATGCGAGAACCGGTAGGCTGGTGGATTTCTTTCCGCGAACGTGCAGAAAGCAGCAAGGGAAAATAAGCAGATGAAGTTCACTGCCTTTCTCCACCACGTGACGATCGAGTTGCTGCGGGAAAGCTTTTACTCGCTGAAGAGAAAAGCCGCACCCGGAGTAGACGGTGTAACGTGGCAGGAGTATGAGCCCGAACTGGAAGGTCGACTGGTCGACCTGCATAGCCGGGTACACCGCGGAGCATTCCGAGCGAGGTCCTCGCGATGAGTGTACATAGAGAAAGAAGATGAGCGGCAACGCCCGTTGGGGGTGGCGGCCTTGGAGGATAATCTATGAACGGCATATCCTCCATCGGTTAACAAATGGACGATACGATGACGCCGACATCAGCGATCCAACTCCTGGAGGATACGGGCCAAGGGGCGCGCTTCAGTACGACCGCCTCGCGCTCGCAATCAGCAAGGATCGAACTGCCGCCTTGCAGAGTGCGTCGCGGGGAATCGGCCAGATCATGGGAATGAACTACACTCGTGTGGGCTTCCACAATGTGGAAGACATGGTCGCCGCGATGTCGGATTCCGAAGACTAACAATTGACAGCTATGGGAAATTTTCTCACCAGCACCGGACTTGCCGCATCTCTGCAAGCTCACGATTGGGCGTCCTTTGCGCGTGGCTACAATGGCCCGAACTGCCGGGAGTTTTTCTTCCGCAATCGGTTCCTCTTCGCCCAGCCGGTGTTCTTGCCCTCCCCGGTCTATACCGCGCCTCCGTACTACCAAGGTGCTGAACCGGTTGCATTACGAACCACGATATCGTCCATGAGCGGTTCAGGGTGGCATTACTTCGGCGAGCCTACATCACGGTCGCCAAAGCCGGCGAGTAGCATCGCGCCGTTATAGCTCATTAGTTGAGCCTCTTCAGCCAGATTCTGTGTTTCGCATTTTCAGTCCAACGCTGGGGGAGCCAATGGCACTGTTTTTGATGATGGTACTCGAAAGGGTGCTAGTTCTCCTCTTAGTGGGTTCCTGGGTGTGCTCCGTGCTCATCGCGGTTGCCGCGCGCCTATTTCTGCGCGCCACGGAACCTGCGGTTGAAGAATTCCCGCCAGTCAGCGTTCTCAAGCCACTATGCGGATGGGATGATCGCCTGGAAGACAACCTGCGTAGCTTCTTT
>DASQIH010000257.1:0-13722 GCA_035631655.1 Terriglobales bacterium | reverse complement strand
TGATGCCATTGCCGTCGGTGTGGTTGGAAGAGCTGTCGAATTCGCCGACCACGATGTTGTTGGAGATGATGTTGTGGAAGCCGGTGTAGTTATCGAACCACTGGTTGCTGTTGTAGGAGATGCCGCTAGTCCAGCCGTACCACTGGGGAACGGAGGTGGAGGCGGGCATATATCCGTTGTGCCAGATGGTGTTGTGAGCGGCGGTCAGGTAATCGCAGTCGCGAGAGGCGATCCCGGCGCCGCCGCCGTTGTGCATCGTGTTGGAGATAAAGCGCAGATGATGGGTATGGCCGCACCAGAAGCCATCACCGGAGTTACCTTGGCCATCTAGGTTCAGGCCGCGGAATTCGAGATAAGCCGGGCCTCCGTTCGGGAAACTACCGCCGTTGTCAATGCGGAAGACGGCGGAAGCGTCGGCAGGCCCGGTGTAGACGAAGTTGACCGGGTTTGAGTTGTAGTTTTTATAAACGATCCACGCCGAAGCGGTGCCGCTATTCGGCGGAGTGAACGAAGAGGAAAGATTATAGGTACCTCCGAGCAGACACACCACTGAACCAGGCTGCGTGGCGTTCGCGGCGCCGAAGAACGTCTTAGGAGTCGAAGCACTGGTTCCGGAATTGGAATCATTGCCGGACGGTGAAGCGAACAGCGTGCAGTCGCCGGCGGTAGACGTGTTGTTGACGGTTACTGAGACCGTTGTGCTGGTGGCGGAGACCCCCGCAGAGTCGGTCGCCTTGGCAGTTAGAGCATGGGAACCGTTGGAGAGAGAGTTGGTATTGAGGGAAAAGGACCAGTTGGAGGTGCCAGAAACGGGAGAATAGGCGCCATTGTCGATCGAGAGTTGGACCGAGGAAACAGCAACGCTGTCAGAGCCAGTGCCCGCCACCGGGATGGTGCCGGAGACGGTTGCGCCGCTCGCGGGGGAAGTGATGGCCACCGAGGGAGAAGGTACCAGCACGTTTATGCTGAGATTGGCGGATGCGGAGTGAGCCGCTGCATCCGTAACTTGAGCGGTGAAGGAATACGAGCCACCTGAAGTGGGCTTACCCGAGATCGAACCATTGCTTGTGAGGGTAAGACCGGAGGGGAGCGTGCCCGAAGCGATACTCCAACTATAGGGTGTTGTGCCACCGGTGGCTGCGAGCGTCGCAGAATAGTTCATGCCCATTGTGCCGCTCGTCATGGAACTTGTAGCGATAGCGAGAGTCGATCCGCCGCCTCCGCCTGTGCTGGGCACCACTTCGATGCCGTTCACCTTGGGATTCTCAATGGACCCGGGAAGGAAGTTGATATTCAGAGTTCCATTCGTTGCGGCGACGTTAAACGTTTTCACCACCGGGATGTTCATGCCTCCGGCTGCGGCATAAATGTCGAAGTTAGTAAGGACCTGAGTGCCGTTAATGGAGACGTTGAAAATGCGCTTTCCAGGGCCGGTCACGTAGCCTTCAGCAAAATCCAGGCTCACGTTGTAGTTGCCATTGGAAACCGGAATGTTATATGCGAACGAAGAACTCGCCTGGCCGTAACGCTCGGAGTGATACACCTGAGGCGCGGGAGTGCTGCCGGTGATGGTGTTGGAATTAATATAGGCTGTTCCCCCGGTGACGTACTGGTCTTGAAGCCAGGTGTTGCCGTTGTTATCGGTATAGGACGTCGTCGCGCCTGCGTTGATCCGTACGGATGTGGGAGCCGCCTGTACGCGGCTGCTACCCATCAAAATCAGGAATATGAGCAGGGCGCTCCAAAAAAAATGAGATAAGCTTTTAGCGTTCAAGGAAAGACCTCCCAAAGCGTTTTTGTTTTCAGGTGGGCGCGAGAGATCGCTTTGGCTAGGTGTTTAACGATCAAATGTGAGAACTGAATCCTGGGTTCTGAGGGATGACCACGCTGGGGAAGAACTGGTCAGTCTGAGTTCGGGCCCTTGATACTGTTCTCGACGTCCGAGGGAGAGGCTAATGCAGCGGTGCTTCTGATTCTGTCGGCGGGTAAATGATTCTCGCGTGAGACCTTATGTTCCCGGCGCGTCCCCCGCAGTCCTACAGAAGGACAGGTTCAACCTGTACTCTGTCCAATAATCGAAGTCTAGACTCGGGGAAACACGGGTGGCCGAACTCAGGTGCTTAAGCCCGCCCTCTACCGGTCCTTCCTCGATTGTCCAGGAGTTAGGACCGTTTCACGCTACGAGCACAATCCAATGACCACGCGACGAGGTACCGGCCAGCATGCCCAAGCCGCAAAATCCGCCTTGACTCCGTCTGGGAATGCCAACCAGTCTCTCTATTCTGAGATATTCAACCACCTGCCTGTCGGGGTAGTCGTTTTGCATTTAGAACACCCCGGCGACCCGAGCAGTTTTAGAATCATTGACGTAAACCCTGCGGTTGCTTCTCTTACGGGCTCCAGGCTTGAAGACGTCCGTGGCAGGACACTTGCGGAATTCCCAAAGCTCTTGAAAACCCCGTTCCCGCACGGGTGCAAAGACGTTTTTGAAAGGGGCAAACCAAAAGACTTAGGTGAGATAGCCTGCGGTGACGACCGCATTCGCCAAGGCATATATTCCGTGCAAGTTTTTCCTCTCTACGACAATCTCTTGGGTGTAGCCTTCGAAAACGTCACCGTTCGACATCAGTCGGAACAGGCGTTGCGCGAAAGCGAGGAGCGCTTCCGTTTGCTCGTCCAGAGCGTTCAGGAGTACGCCATTTTCCAGCTGGACCCGCTTGGCCAGGTTGTGAGTTGGAATGGTGGTGCCGAGCGCTTGAAAGGCTACCGTGCCGAGGAGGTGATCGGAAAACAGATCTCCATTTTTTATCCTTCCGAAGACGTTAAAAGTGGAAAGCCAGCGAGGTTTTTGGCGGAGGCAGCTCAGCACGGACAGAGTGAAGACGAGGGCTGGAGAATCCGCAAAGACGGCTCTCGTTTTTGGGCCTACGTTGTTGTCACCGCATTGCGGAATGCGAAGGGGAGTCTGCAAGGATTCGCCAAGGTCACCCGGGACATGACCGATTGGCACGGGAAAGAGGAAGCGCTCGAAAAAGCCAAAGAGCTGCTGGATCTCCGCTTTAAGCAGCGAACTGCTGCCCTCGCTCAAGTGAATCACGAGTTGAGAACCGAAATTGCTGAGCGCACCCACGCCGAGGAGCAGCTCCGCTCGCTCGCAGCACGTCTTCAGAGCGTTCGGGAAGAAGAGCGTACCTCCATCGCACGAGAGATCCACGACGAACTCGGCCAGTCCTGTACAGCGCTCAAGATGGACCTTGCACTCGTCGGTCGCAAGCTAACCACGAGACAATCTCACCTACGGGTCAAGATTGACTCTGCGGTTCGATTGGTTGACGAGATGATTGGCACCTTGCGAAGAATTGCTTCCGAACTTCGGCCAAGAACATTGGACGATCTAGGCTTAGCGGCTGCCTTGGAATGGCAGGCTCAGGAGTTTGAGAGTCGCACTGGAATCCCATGCCACCTTACATTGCTTCAAGAACCGCTCTCTCTTGATTCGGAACGATCGACGGCCATTTTCCGTATCTTTCAGGAGTCGCTTACTAATATTGTGCGGCACGCTCAAGCCAGCCGCGTCGAAGCGCGTCTGGAACGGGAAGAAGACCGACTCATTTTTCAGGTTCGCGATGACGGGATAGGCTTCAACTCTGAGGACGCCAAATCGCACAGGTCTCTCGGCCTGGTCGGAATGCAAGAGCGTGCGCTCTTGCTTAACGGGGAACTCAAGATTGAAGGGGTCCCCGGTGCCGGAACAACCTTGACGCTGCGAATTCCGCTTCCCCACTTGAGCCCTGCCCCCTCGGACTCGAAATGAGAGTGCTGATCGCCGACGATCATGCCGTCTTTCGTCGCGGCCTCAGAGAGACGATTGGGGAAGCATTTCCTAAAGTGACATTCGGCGAAGCAAAATCCGCTCTGGAAACGCTCGAAGGTGTGCGTGCTCAGAATTGGGATATCGTCATTCTGGACATCAGCATGCCTGGAAAAAGCGGGCTCGATATTCTGAACGATTTAAAGCGACTGCGACCAAAACTGCCGATCCTTCTTTTAAGCATGCATCCCGAAGAGCAATACGCCCGGCGGGCGCTCAAAGCCGGCGCGTCAGGTTATTTGACCAAAGAGAGCGTCCCGGAGGAGTTGAAGAGTGCCGTCAGGAAAATTGTGGCTGGAGGCCGCTACGTAAGTGGGACTCTCGCGGAAAGGCTTGCCTACGATTTGAGGAATGGAGTGGACGTGCCTGTTCACGAACTCTTGTCAGATCGCGAGTTTCAAGTGCTGCGAATGATCGCTTCCGGTAAGACAGTGAAACAAATTGCGGATGAAATCTGCCTTAGCGTAAAAACCGTGAGCACCTATCGCGCGCGCATCCTAGAGAAGACCGGGATGAAGACAACGGCGGAGCTGATTCGCTACGCCTTTCAAGCTCAACTTGTAGATTAGACAGGAGCGCGAACTACACTTCCATTCAACGGGGGTCTGGGATCTTGGCACAATCGAGGAAATTCCACTGGCGTGGGCTGAATCCTGTCCGATCGACTTCACTTTGTCCTACACGAGATTCCTGTTTCCACCGGATGTATTTCCAGTCGAATTCGTCATTATCTGTATATGGGCGCACGATTCTCGAGGAGAAACAGGATGAAAGTGTTTATTGCCGATGACTCCAAGGTAGTCGTGGAACGTCTTGCCGACTTACTGAACGAAGTGCCTGGTGTTGAGCTCGTGGGACGAGCCAACGATGTTCCCCAAGCCATACATTCCATTCTGAAGATGAAACCGGATGCGGTAATACTCGACCTCCAGATGCCTGGAGGTAGCGGTTTGGAGGTGTTACGTGCCATTCGCCGAACGCATCCCTCCCTTTGTGTATTGATTTGCACGAATTTTCCCTATCCTCAATATCGCAAGGAATGCATCGCCGCCGGAGCGAATTTCTTCCTTGACAAGTCGTCGGAATTCGAAAAGATTCCAGTGATCTTCCATGATCTTCTGCGGCACAAAAGCAAGGCTTCTTCAGCGGCTCGCTGAGTGGAGTAATCCAAATGTTTTTGAGAGGGCGATGTGATGCCCGATCATTCAGCAGCGAAGGCATGCCGTCAGGATTCATGAGGCTCTTACGCTAGTGTTGATAAGCACCCAGGTCGGATCCGCCACCTCGGGGGCGGGCTTTGCCGTTGATGTCCGTGTAAATGTATTGCTTCAGATCGGACACGATGTTTGCTGACAACCCTGGCAGCGTGCTGGGGTCAATGCCCTTGCCGTAGGCAGGGCTGGTAGGCAGCAGCGTCAGGCCCGTGCCAAGCAGTGTAGGCGAGAGTGCCGTTGAGTAGCCGTACTCAGCCAACGCCGGTGGATTGATGAATAGCGGGTCACCCTGGACCAGCTGTGAAGAGCTAAAGTTTGGCGAACTGCCGTAATACATATCGGCATAGTAGTGGATGTTGGAGTTGGAGCTTTCCTGAATGTAGGCGGGGTAGCTGCTGCTCCAGGCGACGGCGATGTTGTTAATGAAGTAGCCGTTTTGCGAGCCATTGGTGCTGAAGGAGCCCGCAGTGCCTAGAGTCGGGTCCAGGTTGTTGTTGTAGCAAGTATTGTTCACAACCCAATAGTTCGTAACGATGAAGGCGTGAATGCAGCGGCCGCCATTGCCATAGACGACGTTGTTGATGATGAGGACGGGAGGAGTATTGGCGGTGCTGGGGCTGTAGGAGCCATTGCTGAGGTCGAGGATGATGCCATTGCCGTCGGTGTGGTTGGAAGAGCTGTCGAATTCGCCGACCACGATGTTGTTGGAGATGATGTTGTGGAAGCCGGTGTAGTTATCGAACCACTGGTTGCTGTTGTAGGAGATGCCGCTGGTCCAGCCGTACCACTGGGGAACGGAGGTGGAGGCGGGCATGTAACCGTTGTGGTTAATGAGGTTGTGATCGGCGGTGAGGTAATCGCAGTCGCGGGAGCCGACGCCGGAGCCGCCGGTGTTGCTCATGGAGTTGGAGATAAAGCGCAGGTGGTGGCCGCCGCGGCAGAAGAAGGCGTCACCGGCGTTGCCCTGGCCATCGAGGTTGAGGCCGCGGAATTCGAGATAAGCGGGGCCGGAGGGGAAGCCGCCGGTGCCGAGTTGGAACATGGCGGAAGCATCGGCGGGGCCGGTCCATTGGATGTTGACGGGGTTGTCGCCGTAGTTCTTGTAGACGATCCAGGAAGAAGGGGAGCCGTTGGAGGGAGGCGTGAACGAGGAGCTGAAGTTGTAAGTGCCGCCGAGGAGGCAAACGACCGAACCAGGCTGGGTGGCGTTGGCGGCCCCCTGGAAAGACTTAGGGGTCGAGGGAGAGGCGCCGGAATTGGAGTCCATGCCCGAGGGGGAAGCGAAGAGGGTGCAGTCTGAGGCAAGCGAGCCGTTGCTGACGGTGATGTTGACGGGAGAACTGGAAGCGGAGACGCTGGCGGCGTCGGTAGCCTTGGCGATAAGGGTGTGGGAACCGTTGGAGAGGGAGTTGGTATTGAGAGAGAAGGACCAGTTGGAGGTGCCGGAAGCATTGGAATAGCTGCTGCCGTCTACAGAGAGTTGGATGGAGCTGATAGCGATGCTATCGGAAGCGGTGCCAGAAACGGAAATGGTGCCGGAGACGGTGGTGCCGCTAACGGGAGAAGTGATGGCAACCGACGGCGAGGGCGTGGCGACGTTAACGCTGAAGTTTCTGGAAGCGGATTGAGAAGAAGAGTCTTTGACCTGCACGGTGAAGGGGAAAGAGCCCGCAAGAGAAGGAGTGCCGGAAATCGTTCCACTCGCATTCAGCGTAAGCCCGCTGGGGAGCGAACCGCTGAACAGGCTCCAGGAATAAGGCGTAGAGCCGCCCGTGGCCGCGAGCGCTGAACTATAAACGCCCGCCACAGTTCCCCCAGGCAACTGCGCCGTTGAGATTTGCAAAGGTGTGGAGGCGGCATTCACGGTAAGCGTAGCCGTTGTACTTGTCGCGTTGCCGGCGGAGTTGCTTACTACAACGGAGAACTGCGCACCGTTGTCGGCGGTAGAAGTTGTTGGCGTGGTGTAGCTGGAGGAGTTTGTGCCGCTGATGTTGGCACCATTCCTCTTCCATTGATAAGTCAGGGGAGCAGTGCCCATAGCTGCCACGGAGAAAGTGGCGGTCTGCCCCGCCGTGACACTTTGACTCGCCGGCTGCGTCGTGATGGACGGCGCTACTGCAGCCGCATTACCTTGGACCATCCCCGAGCATCCCCAATTCAAACTGGCGAGAAGCATCGCAAATAAAACAAGGGCCAAGCGGTTCATTGCGCATTTCTCTCACGAAGTCTCCCCGGCGCGTGGCTTGTCAAATCGCATATGAGCCGAGGAGGTGCATGTGTTTTCGCTAGCCCGATCCCATGTTGGAAACAGACTAGCTGCTGGAGAGACGTTAGAAGAACAACGTTGAAGGAACAACTGCTCGCACGGCCAGAAATTGGGCGGTAAGACTTCTAACCAACAGGGCTATCAGGCTAAGTCTTACAAAGGGAAGCTCACGTGATCGTAGCTCTAGTGCTATGAAAAATGAGGGGATAGGCCTGAATCAGGAAGGGAAGAAGAGGAGTGCGGAAAGGTACAGGTACAGTGTAGAGTCGGGCCACTGCGAACCAAAGGGTCGAGGCTTCTGGAGGCCGGAAGCCCTGGTCAGTCTGCGCAGGTTTTGTACTGCACAGGGTGATAGCCTTGGCGACCCGAAATCAACTTGTGCATGGCTGTTGTGCCGGAAAAAAACGACGGCGATTTAAGCACTGGCACTCAGCCCGGAAACGCTGGAAACCGGAGCAAGCATGAACTGGACCGTCGCGGTTTCCTCTGGTCGACCGAAACAGTAGTATTCGAAGCCGTATTCCTTCATTGCCACGGGATTGAGCATATTGCGGCCGTCGATCACTAATGGACGGGCCATGAGACTGTGGATCCGCTCCCAGTCAACTTGCCGAAATTCGTCCCACTCCGTAAGAATCAGCAGCGCGTCAGAGTCTCGGGCGACTTCGTAAGGTTCTCGGCAGAAGTGAACCTGGGGAAAAATCGCAGAAGTTCGATCCATTGCTTCCTGGTCGTAAGCATGTACTTGCGCTCCCTCCGCCAACAATCGGCGGAGAACATCGAGGGACGGTGCAAAGCGGATGTCGTCGGTGTTGGACTTAAACGCCAGACCGAGCACCCCTACTCGCTTGTCTTTTACGATCCAAAGCGACTGCCGAATTTTTTCGAAGAACCGATCGATGCGGCGCTTATTCACCCGCTCGGCCTCTTTCAACATGCTGAAGTCCACGCCAGAGCGCTCCGCCAACCGGATAAACGCCTGGACATCTTTGGGCAAGCAAAAGCCGCCGAAACCAAGTCCCGCATCCAGGAACCGCGGTCCGATGCGTGGATCCAATCCTAGGGCGCGCGTCACCTCTTTAATGTTGCCGCCGACTTTCTCGCACAAATCGGCGATCATGTTGGCGTAGGAAATCTTCATGGCCAGGAAGGAGTTAGAAGCGTGCTTGATGAGCTCGGCGCTGTTGATGGTGGTAACTACCACCGTGGGCGGCTGCGTAGTGGGGCATCCGCTAAAGTGTACTGTGCAGCGGAATCGGCGTTCCAGGATTGGCCGGTAGATCTCTCGAAGCTGTTTTTCTGAAACTTCATCCTCCACGCCAAACACAATGCGATCCGGGTGAAGAAAATCTTCCACCGCCGTGCCTTCGCGCAGAAATTCAGGGTTAGAAGCCACGCGAAACTGTGCACCGTCATTGCGGCGGTAGACCTCCAGCACGCGCTTCAGTTGCTGCCCCGTCTGCGCGGGAACGGTGCTCTTCTCTACCACCAGCTTGGACTCGCAGGCGTTGGTGGCGATCATGCGCGCCACATTGTCAATCGCAGAAAGGTCGGCTTCACCGTTCTCCAGGGGTGGTGTACCGACGCAGATGAAAATGGCTTCTCCCGCTCGCACCGCCTCTACCGCATCACTGATGAAGGAGAGCCTGTGCGAGCCCTGATTTTCAGCGAGCATGGCATCGAGATGAGGCTCATAAATGGGGACGACGCCGGCCTTTAATGATGCGATGCGTTGGGGATCATTGTCGGTGCATACGACTTGATGGCCTGCCTCTGCGAAGCATGTTCCCGTCACCAAACCCACATATCCGCAACCAATCACGGAAATTCGCACTTTAGACCTCTCAATTCTTTTCTCCAGGGACTGCGCACTCAATACGAAACCGAACCTATCTAGCAAAAAACGTTGAGTCGTGGACGGCCCGAGCAGCCTTCTCCCAAGAGAGAAACCGACAGCGGGCGCGAGCTAAACGCCGCGACTGTGACCTCCTCACAGCGTCCAATCAACCGTCCCTTTTTGCGCCCTGCTCCATGGCCGTCCATCTGGACCGTATGCGATCCGGTGCAGCCTAACAATCCGGCGGAAACCCCAAATCCAGGGCCGGTGAACTCCTGACGAGTCGGTTCGCGGTGTGGTGAAGGTAGTGCTCGTCTAGAAAGCGCGTTAAGGCCTAGCTGGAGTTGGCTGTACTGCCGATGCTTGCGCTAACTCCTGCACACGAATAGCAAGCCGCGAGCAGAGCTAGCCACTGATCGACTTCAGGGCGCGTTTGCCAGCCGCGAAAGCGAAGAGCGGCAGATCGAGGATTCCTGGCATGGGGTCTTCCCAGGAAAAGATCGCAGACTCCAAGGGGCCACGGATCGATCGCAGGTAGTCGCCCAAAGAAAGTCGGCCTGCCATTACTTCTTCGATTGCCATTCTCAAATCCGCTGTCCAGTGCACCCATCGTTCGCCCGCGCGTCCGCGCAATGGTGGAACAGGTTCACCCTTCACAAGAAGCCAAAGAAGATATGGAAAATCGACGCCGGCGCGTCTGGAAAGAGTGTGCCAGCCCCAAACGCGCGGATTGATATCAAGAACCTTTAATTGGCCATTCCGGGGATCTCTTTTGAACTCAACTTCCGCAAGGCCTGTGAAGCGGATAACAGACAGCAGGCGCTCTGCCGGCTCGACCACTTCTGGTGCGTTAACTGTTTCAACGTAAGTGCTCAGTTGACCAAAATCCCTGGGGAATTGACGTGTGCGCTGAGCCACAAGGGAGGCCAGCGAACGGCCATCCTTACAAAGAGCGGCATAGGAAAACTGAGTTTCGCCTCCGCCAGGTACGATTTCTTGGATGATTAGATTTTCCGCTGATAACAAAGCGCTGGCTTCATCGTAGCGTGCAAGCAACGAATTGCGATCTTCGACCAGCCATGCTTTAGGAATGGCAAGACTGCTTGGCTGCAGGCGGACAGCTGGCTTGAGAATGACCGGAAAAGGGCAGTCCGCTTCTGCAAGTTCATCCCGGTTTGAAGGGCAGAAGGTCCAGGGCTGATGAACGCGTAGTTTCTTCGCGAGTTGATGCAATAACCGTTTGTCGCATGCCCACTGCAACTTCTCCCACGCTGGGACGGTCAGGTGATATTTGCTCGCGAGAGATGCATGATTGTTGGATACCAATCCGACTGTGTAGTCGTCCGTGGGGACCAACATCCAACCGTCTAAATGATGCGTAGCGGAGAGGGCCAGGAGATATTCAACTCTTGCGCGGTCGTCCGCGGCTGGCCATGGCAATCGGCGCCGGACGTAACGTGAGGCGGCAGCAACCAGATGTCCACCTTGATTAATGGCCCAGACCGGAATGGCCTGTCGTCCCAGGCTTCGTGCCACACCTAGGGCGCGGTAGTCCGCACCCATCACCAGTGCGCCGCAGGGACCGGTGGTAATCGCCGTGTCGTGCGTCGAGGATTCGATCAAGTTTGGAATTGCGGCGGTGGCTGCCAAGATTTCTACGACCTGCCATTTGACTTCATAGTTCCAAGAATCCCTCGAGTGACGGTACTGGAAGCAAACTCCGCTCCGGCCACAAAGCGCATGAGGGGACCAAAGCTCCAAGCTGCCGGCGCTCCCAGGAAGTGCAAGCCGGGAACTGAAGATTGGAATCCGGAATCGAGCAGGGGATAGCCGTCGATTCGCCGAATGGATTCCAAGACGCGTCCGGCAAGGAATGGATAGCGTGAAATGTCCACCCGATAACCGGTTGCGAGCAGGACATGATCTACGCGCCGCTCGGTGGCGTCACTCAACCGGAGTTCCACCTGATTGCCACGGGCGGCAGCGGAAAGGACCGCAGTTCCATTCTTGATGCGGACTGGCTCGCAGCGCGGATTCAGCCAGCCTGCTCCTGCGGGGCGGATGGCGCGCTTCCCGAGACGATCTTGCCATAGGCGTGGCATGCGCCGGAACAGATTTGGCCTGGCCACTAGATGACTAAGTCCGGCTTGCCCTACATCTGGCGGGGCGTACAAGAGTCGAGCAACCGGCTTGAAGGTGTGAAACCATTTTTGGCGCCAGAGCCAGCGAATGAAAGGAGCGCGCGCGAGGACCTCGACTTCAGCGCCCAATTCATTGAGTAAAGCGGCGGATTCGAGGGCGCTTTGTCCAGCGCCGATCACGGCTACTTTTTTCCCGGCGAAGCGGCTGAGGTCGCGATGTGCACAAGCATGCGAAGCCAGGTCGAATGGCAAATTCCTGAACTCGGGCGGGTGCCAAGCAAACGACATAATTCCGGCGGCAACAATGACCCGCCGCGCCTTCCAGGCTTCTCCGTCTTCCAGCGCCAGTCGGAAACCCTGCCCATTTTTCTCCACGCAATCCACTTTTCGGGGATCCAAGTCAGGCACGGCTTGCGATTGGAACCATCGTCCGTAATCAGTAAATCGATGCAGAGGGAGAGGAGAGGTGATCCGGTTTCCACTCGCTACCTCGTACGCTTGCAGCGTGAATGATCGAGAAGGATCGGAGAGGTGAGATCCCGCCAGCGGGGAGCGAAGCAGCATGCCGTTCGGCATATGCCTTTCCCAAAAAGACATCGGTTCGCCGAAAACGCGCACGTCCAATCCATTCGCTGCACGCAGATGAGCCGCCGCAGACAAACCATAGGGGCCAGCTCCTATAATCGCTACATCGCATTTTTGCATTGTCTTTTGTGTGTCGGGCATCGGTTTGCCGTCCAAGCGAAACCACTCAAGCCCGAGACTGAACCTCGTTTCTGCTTTTTCGGGTTCGCGAAAGTTGCCACGATCCCAGCTATCGAATGAAAAATAAGCAAGCGAGGTAAATCAAGCAATCAGATGGATAACGGTACCAAACACAGGAAAAGTGTGGAGAATAGGCTAAGATAGAAACCTCAGAACCAGGAAGCGAGAGAACCCTGGCCATTTCTGGGCTTGCGATTCGCACTCTGACCTGCGCGGTGGTCACCTCAGAACTTCAGTCCTATCGCCTTTCGAGGATTTGCCGGATTGCAGAGGCTTCTGCGCCGGCCAACAATAACACTCAGGCCTGTTGGTGCAGCACGGTGAATGAGATCAGCTTGATCCTACAGCAACCGAGCGGTCTCAGGCCTTCGCGGGACGCGGCTGTTCCGTTGGGGAGAATCCGAGACGTACCCTCAGCTTTACTACAGCGTGTGGTACTACTTTCCGCGGAGCTATTCCCCAGCCCTGTTCTGGAACGTCCTTCAGTGGAAGTTTAAGCACCTGATTTCTGGAGTTATGACAAGTGGTCCGCTCTTTACGTTGGAGGTGGGAAGCCTGGGCACGGGGGAGATGTATTTCTATCTGGGTGACAACCATCTGAACACAACCTACCAGCAAAATGCTCAGACATTCGTTAGTATTCCCGTTGGACGCTGGTTTCACGTGGAGGCATTCTACAATTGCAATGCCGGCGGAGCAGGAGAAATAAAGATCTGGCGGGACAGCACACTACTCTGGGACGTGCAAAACGTTAACACGCGGTATGCCGACGGGGATTGCGCGTGGAGCGTGAACAACTACTCAAGCGGAATAACCCCAAATACCGCGACCACATACATCGACGATGCTGCCATTAGCACACAGCCGCTGCCATTCTAGAACGCTTAGGGCCCTAGGACTACGACCCTGAACGAAGTTGGCCGGGTAGCGAGATGGACTTTGTTTTGCATCTTTTACTCAATCGGCCGCGCTGGGAGCCGAACCTTTTGGCCAATCGGCCGGAACACACTGGAACTGCAATCCGACGGCAAAGTGACCGTCTGGGAGCCGCTGGCAGTACACCACGCGAGCCAGAGTTCGAAGATCACCGAAGATGGAACTAATCATGAGTCGCTCGTTCAGTTCCCGGGCATGATGAGACAATACACGCATTCCCAGGGAGCAGACATTTTCAGTCGTAGTCCGTTCAGCAGCGGCTTGACCCAGCGGACTGGAAATCTGCACCGGGACCGCCAGTAGAATCCGTTTCTCAATTCTTCCAGACCGCGCAGGCATTTGTGAAATAACCCTCCCAACCGGGCTCTGTCAGCTTGTATCTGGCTGGGTGGTGCCAAAGAGTTGCCGGAGCCAACAAGAATCCTGCGAGAACGATTCGCGAGAGCCCATATCACTTATTGAGATTGGAAGGTCGGTTCTGTCTCCAGAACTGTCCTTGTCCGCCCGCGTTTCTGTTCGTACATGGCCTGGTCGGCCTTGGCCATCAATTGTCCAATCGACGTGCGGTTGCTCGGATCGAATCGTGCAACGCCTAAACTAAGAGAAATTTCGTAGTTAGACTGTTCGGCACTTATTGATTTCAAACACTCGAAAAGTCGAGTCTTGATCGTGGCCTCGCTGTGACCGGATGC
>DASQIH010000256.1:0-12638 GCA_035631655.1 Terriglobales bacterium | reverse complement strand
TCGTTCCTTTGGCATAGGCCCGCGCCAGGCCGACCGCTTCCTTTCTGTGAGTCCGCAACGTCTCCTCCAGCGCCAGGAAGCCATTCGACGGATAGCGTTCGATGGCCCTGTTGTCGAGCATCCGTAATTTCACGCCGGCGTTCTCAACCAGCGCGTACTGCGTGTCGAACTGGCTGAGAGCATCCACTTGCTTGCTCCTGACCATCGCCGCCGTTTGCGCACCTTCGCCCGCCACCACAAAATTAACATCATCGTCCTGTGAGACATGCCCTTGCCCGAAGTCGGAGTTTCCGTCCGATCGCCGATGGCGAAACCGTTACCTGGGTAACCCCTTGCATGAACACCTCCGCGCCTAGAATAGCCGTATGGCTTCGCGTTCAGTCGGGCCAGCGAGGGCGTGGGTAGTGGTTGGTTCGCTGCTGGTGTGTGCCCAGCTAGTCCTCGCTCTGTCGATCAAACCGTCATTCCCATTAACGGCGTTTGGTGACCTCACCCAGTGCATTCTTCTACTGGGTGCTCTGCTATCTGTTTTCCCAGTTGCCTTCCACACTGACTGGCGAACTAGACTTTTCTGCTGGTTAATGAGTCTCGGCTTCATATTGTGGCTCTCAGCGCAGGTTCTTTGGACATACTTTGAAGTTTATCGACGCCAGGAAGTTCCGAACCCATTTGCGGGGGATATCATTCTCTTCCTGCATGTCGTGCCCATGATGGCTGCCTTGGCCGTGCAGCCTCATCTCCGGCAGGCAGACCGGTCGGTTCGTGTCGGCCCGCTCGATTTCGTGCTGCTGCTAGTCTGGTGGCTATATCTTTTTCTTTTTGCCGTCATTCCCTGGCAGTATATCTCGCCAAACGAACCGGTCTACGGCCGCAGTTTCGATATCGCGTATCTGGCGGAGCACCTTGTCTTTCTGGCTGCGCTGGTGCTGGCGTGGCGCGGCAGCGCGGGTTCTTGGAAGGCTGCCTACGCTCACTGGCTCGGTGCCAGTTGCTTGTATGCCATCATTTCGGTTGTCGCCAGCGTTGCCATTGACTTTCACGTCTACTACACAGGTAGCCTCTATGACGTTCCATTGCTGGCGGCGATGGTTTGGTTTGTCGGCGCGGGCTTCGTTACCCGCATGAATTTGCACAAGGGGCAGTCCGCCACAACAACCGAGAAAGGGCACGCGATTTGGGCTGCCCGACTGGCGCTGTTAGCCGTCTTCTCCACGCCACTGATGGTAGCCTGGGCCGAGTTTGCTCCAAACACCCCCGGGCGCGTACGCACTTACCGACTGTTGCTAACAATAGGCACCATGCTGGTGATGGGCGTCCTGGTTCTGTTAAAGCAGCACCTTCTGGATGGAGAATTGATCCGTCTGCTTCAGGCGTCCCACCAGTCTCTCGACAATTTGAAACGCCTGCAAACTCAACTTGGGCAAGCGGAAGAAAAGTACAGGGCTATCTTTGAGGATGCGGTTGTTGGAATTTTTCAGATTACCCCTGATGGTCGTCCCCTAAGCATCAACCGCGCCTTAGCGGAAATGCACGGCTACGATTCTCCGGAACAGTTCCTGGCGGAGGTCCCGAACGTGGCACGCCAGCTATTTGTCGATCCCGGCCGCATAGCTGAATTGGAACAGATGCTGACCGAGAACGGCGTGGTGCGTGGTGCCGAAGTGGAAGTCTACCGTAGAGACGGCACCAAAAAGTGGGTGTTGATGAATCGGCGAGCCGTGCGTAACACCGAGGGCAACATCGCGCTCCACGAAGGCACGGTTGAGGATATCTCGGACCGCAAAGCCGCCGAGGAACGGGTCCAATACCTAGCCTACTACGATGAGCTTACGGGATTGCCCAATCGTGCCCTCCTTCAGGATCGCTTAGCCAAGGCGCTTGCCAGCGCTCGCCGGCGGAAGGACAAAGTTGCGCTTCTGTTCCTCGACGTCGACGGGTTCAAAATCATTAACGATTCGCTCGGACACTCGGTCGGCGACCTTCTACTACAAGACGTCGCAGAACGCCTCAAGAGATGGGCGCGTGAACAAGACACGGTAGCCCGGCTAGGCGGAGACGAATTCCTCATCGTGCTCACCACTGCAAAGGACATCCCCGACATAGCAGTTGCCACTGAGCGGCTCATGGACGCAATGACCGCTGAATTCGTCGTTCAAGGTCACTCCCATAGCATTAGTTGCAGCGTCGGCATCAGCATTTTCCCGGAACACGGTACGGACAGCGAAGCCCTAATCAAGAATGCCGATGCGGCCATGTATTTCGCCAAAGATCAGGGACGTAACAACTTTCGGTTCTTCACAGAGGATATGAATGCTCACGTTGTGGAACGATTGACCTTGGAGAAGGGCTTGCGAACCGCACTTGAAAAAAGAGAACTCTTTCTGGTGTATCAACCGCAGATGGACATTGCCACTGGAAGGATCACCGGGTTGGAAGCACTCCTTCGCTGGCAGCACCCGGACTTGGGTCTTGTCCCGCCCGATAAGTTCATACGAGTTGCTGAAAACAGCGGTCTGATCGTGCCAATCGGTGAATGGGTGCTCAGGACGGCCTGCTCTCAGGTCCGGAAATGGCAAGACGAAGGGCTTCTCGCCGTGTCGGTGGCCGTAAATGTGTCAGCGGCACAGTTTCGCCAAAAGGGCTTCCGCGAACTCATCGGCCGGGTGCTCCGGGAGAGTGGCCTCGCTTCCCAATACCTCGAACTGGAGCTGACGGAAAGCCTCCTGCTATCGAATGCAGACGTGACGTTCTCAGTGCTTCGAGAATTAAAGGCCATGGGGTTGAAGTTGGCGATTGACGATTTTGGGACCGGCTATTCCAGCCTCAGCTACTTGAGACAATTCCCTGTCAACAAGCTCAAAATCGACCGTTCGTTTGTCCGGGATGTCGCCGTGAATCCTGATGACGCGGCGATCACAACCGCAATCATCAGTATGGCCAAAAGCCTGAGTCTTAAGGTGATTGCCGAAGGGGTCGAAAACGAGGCGCAAGTGTCATTCCTGCGGACACATCATTGTGACGAGATTCAAGGATACTACTTCAGCAAGCCCTTAACGCTCGACGACGTTGCCGCCAAACTGCGAGGCGCTCTTGTTCAACACAGCTTCTCTGCAACCCAAGGGGCGCGATGAGGGCGGTGCAAAACTGGTGGTGCAACGCGCGGGCGGCTCCTCGCTGCAGTCTATGGGAGAGGTCCTGGAGATTGCCCTCGAGATCCTCCCCGTAGTGCCGCCACGTTGCTCCGTCCACGCCTGGGGCTGCCTGTGCCTCTCGCAGTTCTCCCAGTTCTGCCATTAAACGTGCCAAAACGTGCCATTAAACGGTTGACGTATAACGCTACGCATAGTATCCTGCGCGTGTGGTCCAGAGCTTTGGCTCGAAGGAGACCGAAGATCTTTTTCAGTACCGTCACAGCAGGCGTTTTCGAGCCATCGAGCGGATCGCCTTACGGAAATTGCTCCAGCTTCACGCCGCGACAGAGTTGCAGACTTTGGCCTCACCTCCAGGAAATCGATTGGAGGCGTTGCGTGGCAGCCGCAAAGGTCAACACTCGATTCGGATCAATGACCAATGGCGAATCTGCTTTACCTGGCGGGATGGCCATTGCTACGACGTAGAAATCGTCGATTACCACTAGGGAGTGGGGGTCCCAGAACATGAGGAAGAACAAGACTGAAGGGCTAGTGCCGCCAGTCCATCCCGGAGAGATTCTTCGCGAAGATTTTATGAAGCCGCTGGGTCTGACGATCAACCGGCTCGCGCTTGAATTGCACGTTCCTGCGACCCGTATCGGCGAAATTGTGCATGAGCGCCGCCGGATAACAGCCGAGACCGCTCTGCGCTTGGCCCGGTTCTTCAACACCAACGCGGAGTTCTGGCTCAATTTGCAGAACTTCTATGACCTGGAAATCTCCAGGCGGTCGGGCAAGCTTTCTGAAATCGAGCGCCAGGTGCATCCTGCACCGGCATCACCATAACCAGCCCTGGCCTCGGGAAAGTTCGGAACCCTGGAAGGCCCGTGCTCGCAAGTGCCTGAGTGACAAAGAAAAAAGGAATGGCGCGCCCTAGAGGACGATTTTAGAACTCTTGTGGCGATATCCCAGCCTTGAACTTCACGGTTTTGGCCCAGTAAGTGGGTCGTTCTTGCCCGGGCGCCATACATACTTCTGGCGCATCCTGCGCTTACTGAGCTTCGAGTACACCTCGGTTCCGGCAGGGTCAATCTCTTCTTCGGATGTCTGATAGACGTCAATCACATGGTCGAGTTGCCAACTGACCATCTGGCCCTCGGAGTTCAGGTAGGGAGTTGCATACTCGCGCCATTGCTGCCTGAGACGCTTTTTCGCGTCTTCGAAGGAACAAGCGCGAACTAACATGAAACGCTCCTCCGTATGCTGTAGGCCCGATTTCGCACGTTCAACCCGGATCACCACGAACGCTCGGACGCAATACCACTCCGACGCCGCTTTCGGTGAAGGGCGATGCCGACGCCCCGCGACTTTTGCGACATAGATAGACCTGACCCCCGCCGCGTTAGCGATCGCCGAGATTTCACGGGCGGAGCCCCTTACTTCCAGTGAGGAAGGCAGCTCCGACCAGCGCCGGACACCATCACCGGCGAACTTGCCCGCTTTCGCTCTAAATGAGACTTGCGGATGAAGGCGGCGCAGGCTTTCGATCCATCGATCCACGCGGCTGGCCATATATCTGAGGCGCTTCGAAGGTCGGAGTCTCCGGACTGCGGCGGTCACGTCGTAGGTCCGCAGGTGCACGTAGGCCTGCACCTTCCGACCGCCTAGACGGGCGAATGAGGCTTCATTTAGCCCAAACCGTTCGAGCCCCATGACGAGCGTCTTCGTATGCAGCTTCAAGGCGTTGTGTGTTACAATCGTAGCGTATGAGTCATACACTTACGGTTCGTCTTACAGACGAGATTCTTGATTGGCTTAAAGAAACGTCACGCCGCACGGGTATTCCCGTCGGGCGCCTCATTCGCGAGCAACTGGAAACTGCTAAGTCCAAGGGAGGAAAACAGCGTTTCCTTCGCCATGCGGGAGCGATCGCTGGCGGGCCGCCGGATGTTTCTTCTCGCAAGGGATTTTCCCGCTCATGAAGGGCATTGCCGACACTGGCTTCATCGTGGCATTCGCCCGAGGGAACGACCAGCATCATGTTTGGGCTGTCGATATCGCGAAGCAAATTACCGAACCCTTACTGACGTGCGAAGCTGTCTTGGCCGAAGCTGCCTTTCAACTTGAATCCAGTTCGTATGTTCTCGCGCTGCTGCAGGATGAGATGCTGCGCCTGGCCTTCGACTGCAATCGCAACATCGCGCCCTTGACAGAACTCGCCCGGCGTTATCGTGACCGCAACCCAGATCTGGCCGATCTCTGTTTGATACGGATGAGCGAGCTTTATCCTCGGCACGTTGTTATCACGGTTGACAGTGACTTTCGCGTTTATCGCCGGAATCGGCGGGAGGCGATTCCGATTCATCTGCCACCACAGCGACCCTGAAGCAGTGAAGCCTCGGCCCTTCCATCACTGAGTTCGAAACACAGCAAAGGGTATATCGATAACACTATGAATTCAAAAAGCTTGAAGGAATGGCGCGCCCTAGAGGACGATTTTAGAACTCTTGCGTTTGACGACGGTCGCCCATTTTGACCTTGTTCTGGGGGTATAATGCCGCATTCCTCGTCAAAAGAACCGAGCAGGATTATTCGAGTTTTCCTTTTGCGCGCGCAGGTGTCGTTAAGGCTCTAGAATCAGAAGAAGACGGTTCCATCAGCCAGCACGGAGGCTGGTAAACGCGTTGATCACCCGGCAGCGACATGAACCGCATTAACATAGATCATCTGACCGAAGCTGAACTCATAGACTTGAATCATCGCATCGTGCAGCGCCTCCGACTCATAAGTCAGGTGCACGCTCACAAGGCCATGCTGGAGTTCCGCATCGGCGATCGCGTTACATTCGAACCCGAGGGTGGAACTCCTGTGTTCGGAATCCTGACTCGCTATAACAAAAAATCGGTCACCGTGATCACAGACGACGGTCATCGGTGGAACGTGTCTCCGCGCTTCTTGCGTCTGGCTGAATCAACCCTTGAGGCAACAAAAACACAAGAAGGCGCCCATCCGAGCACCGTGATTCCGTTCAAGCAGAAATGAACCGAGTGGTCCAGCAGCGCGTTGGCGGCGCCCGAGAGTGAGTGAGTTCGCGACTGACAAAGCCCAGCTTGGAGGAGTTTGAAGGAAAAGCGCCGTGGCCTACACTTTTCTTACCCTCTTGAAACCGTATGCATGAATCATGCATACTGATACATATGCGGACGACTCTGAACATTAACGATGACCTGCTCAAGCAAGCGGCACGGCTCAGCGGTATCACGGAGAAGACTGCTATCGTTCACGCCGGACTGGAAGCCCTGGTCGCCCGTGAGAGTGCTAAGAGGCTGGCGGCACTGGGCGGCAGCGAGCCGCGTCTGCGGAAAATTCGGCGACGCCGTCCTCGGACCCCTCTGGCCAGCCGCTGATGCTTGTTGATACTTCGATCTGGGTGGAGCATTTGCGCCATGGCCAGCTCGGGCTCGTCACGCTTCTTCATCGCGCCGAAGTTCAGTGTCATCCTTTTATTATCGGCGAATTGGCCTGTGGTTCCATAAGCCGCCGCTCAGAGATCCTGCAATTGCTCCGGAGATTGCCATCCGTGCCGGTCGTCGAGAATGAGGAAGTGATGACGTTCGTCGAGCGGCATCGCCTCATGGGTCGGGGTGTTGGCTGGGTCGATGTGCATCTGCTGGCATCGGCGGCATTGGAAAGCGTACTGCTCTGGAGCGCCGACCGGCGCCTCGCTGCCATCGCGCGATCACTGGGAGTTTATGGTGAGCCGTGAGCCGTAGTTGAAGTCGATTTCATGATCGAGCTTGGGACCCGCTCTGAGGCAATTGTCTCGGCCGCCAGTCTGTGTTAGTGGCGAAGTCGCGCAGGCCCTTTACCGCGATGGCAACGAGGAGAAGGCTGCAGTGCGGTGCCGGAACTGGCATCCTGGTTGGCACTGGCGACCTCGAAATGGTTCGAAACGCCAGAACGCCCCTGCCGCAAGTGCCTGAACGGACAAGAGAAAAGCGCTGGCGCGCCCTAGAGGGCGATTTCAGAACCGAGGCCTTCCCGACAGCTTCCTTGCGGCAGTTATGACCCGGCCACATTTTGGGAAATCCCGCGATGGATGTGCGATCCGTCCCGCGAGGCTGGCCGTGGACGCCGGCCGCCAGGAACGCCAAGCTACCCAGGTTCCAACTCTTGTCGGCGTGGCGCGATCGCCAGCTGCAAGACACCGGCTCCGTCAAATCCGACTTCGATATGTACTAAGTCTTTTGTTTGCAGTATAATGCTAAAATCAAGGCTTATATTGACTTATCATGGCTCAGAGCTACAATAGCAGCGTATCGGAGGTGGGGTCTATGCCAGCTGGGACCAAGAAGTTCACTCCTGAGATCGATGCCCAGCTCTACGACGAGCTGATTGCGACTGCCAAGAAGAGCGGGCACACGCAAAGGTATGTTCTCGAAGAGGCCTTGCGGTACTACCTGCACAACGTGGTCCCGTCTCAGCACTTAGTTCGGCCTGAGGTGATGAATACCTTCGAGGAGTCGGTGGCTCGCAACCGCGACCTGCTCGAACGGCTCGCCAAGTAAATGGCGGAATACCTGACCGTAGCAGAAGTGTACCGCATGCAGTTTCTGCTGGTCGAAAGATTCGGCGGCCTCCACGGTGTTCGGGACAAGAACGCAGTTGAGGCCGCCGTTTTCCGGCCCCAGGCCGGCTATTACAACTCCATTGAGGAAGAGGCTGCCGCTCTGATGGAGTCTCTCGGAAACAATCACGGGTTCATCGATGGCAACAAGCGCATAGCCTTCACCGCAACGGATGTTTTCCTGCGTCGCAATGGTTTTTACATCGATGTCAGCGGCCCGGAAGGGCACGAGTTTATCGACCGCTCGATGAGCCGAAGCGAATTCCGCTTTCCCCGGATCCTCGAGTGGATCCGTCAGCACATCAAGCCTCTCTAGCCCGCCGCCCCTCCTCGGGTTCTTCTCACATGAGCATAAGAAATCTAGAGCAGAAGGTTATCGGATTTCTCTGCCGGGCGAGCCTCGGCGCAGTTGCTATACGCTGGTGCAGAACGTGGGACTCCGAGTTTGCCGCGTGTGTGGTGCGGACGTGTGCGCATGGTACCTTTGTCGAATCTTTTCAGCAGACAACACTGTGCGGTACGCGGAATTTCGTGACCGATTCGAAGGTGCTCTTCGGGAGGCGAGCCTCTTCGTCCATGACGCCGATCAACGTGTTGAGGGTATCGACCTCGCGGACACCGTTCGGCGTTGGAGAGTTTATATCATCAGAGCTGAACCTCGGAGCAGGGAACCCTTCCACGTTTCGGCTGAGATCGGCTTCGACTGGTCCCCTGTCGACGCGGCTCGAGCATACAGTTGCGAAGAAGACCTCCTCACGCAGCTTATGGGCACGAGGAGGCGACCGACTAGGACAGAGCACAGGTGGACGCGGAGACCCTGAGCAGCAACTCCCAGATCCACGCGCTGGGCATGGTTGCGGTTATACGTACCGTGTTCGATCACGCATATCAGTGGAAGGTGTACTACCTATAATTGGCAATCTGGTCTCTTCTGCAATCAGTGTCACGATCTCGCCTACAACAGCGTCATTGGCACCGGGACAGCTGCAAACGTTTGTCGCAACCGTTGCCAACTCGACCAAAGGCGTAACGTGGAGTGCGACGAGCGTCGGAAAGATCGACCAAACGGGAGCATATACAGCCGTGAACCCGGGTACCGGAACCGTCACTGCGACTTCCGTGGAAGATACGACGAAATCGGCTACTGCCCAAGTTATGGTGACCCAAGTGCCTCCTACAGGAGGTATTTCGGTTACGGTTAGTCCCGCTAGCGCGGGGGTCAGTGTAGGAGGCACGCAACAGTTCACAGCCAACGTGACCGGCTCGACAGCGGGAGTCACTTGGACAGCAACTGGCGCAGTGGGAACGGTAGATAGTAATGGATTGTTCACAGCTTCGGCAGCTGGTCAGGGCGTAGTCAAAGCTACTTCCGTTCAAGATTCAACCAAGTCTGCATCTGCTACTGTAACCGTGACGAAATCAGGTCCGCTGTGTTCACTAGCTGCAAGCAAATCAGGGTTCGTCATCAACTGTGTCCCGGCTACGATGGTTCCCGGTAATCGGTACAATTGTCGTGCAACATCAGACGGAAAATCCACAGTAGTCCGTTGTACCTCCAGCAGTAGCCGCGGACTAGATGATTAGAGTAGTGGCGGCAGAACACAAACTGCATTCGTGAAAGAGGGATGTTTGGAAGGAAGGCGGGAGACCCGCATTTGGTGCGGGTTTCCAATCGCCTTGGAAAGACATGCGGAATCCCGGGTTCCCTCCGCCGATACCGAATTGGTTGGGCGACTCCTGAGGCCCCGAGACGCTATCCCGATTTCGGGTCCGATGGTTTTACAGCGAACGCAGAAAGTTCAGCAGGTCTTGCTGATCCGCCGGCGGGAGCGCATTGAATTTCTCGATCACCGCATTGGCTTCCGAACCCTCACTCCGGTGCTCGCGGATCGCTTGCAGCAAGTCGTTGGCCAGTCCGTCGTGCAGGAAAAACACCCGCTGACCCAATCCCCACAGCGGAGCCGTCCGGAACTCATCCGGCCCTGCGCTTCCCTGCGAGATTCCGTCCCTCAACCTTTCACCCATATGATGCAGCAGCAAATCAGAAAACAGGTTTGCCTGGACGCCACGAGACCAATCAGATGTTTCCGCAGAAACGCGGTTTTTTCCCAATCCGCCACCGGCCAACTGTGTCAACTTTACCCCCTTGCCGGAAGATAGACCAACTATGGGTCAGGCGACCCGGTGGGCGTGCCCAGTGATGATGACGCCTTTGCCAGCTTCATGCGATTTTTAGACCCGGACACCTTCCTGTACAGGCGCAGCCTGCTCTGCCTCAATCCAGAACGGGAGGAAGCTTTTCACGGACGTTGTGAAATGCGCTCTCTGTCACACTCCATCGATGACTACCGGAAAATCATCTTTCACCGCGCTGAGTGTGCATCGGCTCGTCCGCGAATCGTAAATAGATCGTGCACGCTGCCATCAGGCTGGTTCCGACTGGTACGCTAATTCTTCGTTCAGTCCTGATTTTTTTGAACGGAAGACTCCTGGGCTGTCAGACTTGACATAAAAGATGGGAGTGCCATCCAGCGAAGGAACCACGGAGGTAGCAGCTGCTACCCGGCGTGGATTGCCTCCAAGCGCGCAGTTTGGAGAAGGTGACCCGTCCGTGAGGACAGGGCTGAACAAGTTCGAGATTCACCCCATGCGGGTATCCGCAGCACGCGCCAAAGGGCAATGAAGAGCAAAGGTGTCGGTTGTTGGGTGTTCGATGACCTCTCGTCGGCGGGGGTGAATTGCCGTGATTTTCCTTGAGGAGTATGCTTTCGCCTCGCCAGAGGTAAAGTTATGCAAAAAGTGAATATCGCGCTTTTGCTGGCATGCTTCCTGAATGCCTAAGAAACAAACCTCGGTAGCGTCTTGAGCGTGCCTGTCAATGTGATCGTCTCTCCCCCTCGTTCATGTCCTTCGTGAACGTGGGGCGCGGCGGAATCAGTTTGAAGAAGTAGTGCTGTTTGGGCATAACAATAGCGATGTCCTGTAAGAATCTCTTTCCTCGCGACGGTAAGTCGTTTTTATACGCAATCTCAACTCGCGGCGAAGTCACGATTTTTCGTCAATCCTGGAAAGACGGCAAAACCACCGGGAGGCCACGGGTTGCGTTAAAAGTTCCCTTTGCATTTCCGCTGTTTTACTACGGTAATGCCTGCGATTTCTCTCGGGATCTCTCCACCATTGTCTATGCGCGCCCGGGCGGTGACGCCGACCTCTATCTTCTGAGCCAGAAAATAGATCCTCGTGGGGCCACGTAAGATGACATGTAGTCTCGCCGGCGGCTCATCGGCTGTTCGCCGAAAGCCAAAGCCGCCAAAGCCCGCGCAATATCAGGACTCCCTCCCCCTCTAGAACGACGCCGACACGCAGGCAAAAAGCGCATCAACAACCCATCGGTTTGGTCACGACAGAAACCGATCTTAGTTTTTCCAGCGCTAAGTCACCCGCTTGTTCCGGGTTCCAGAAAACATTTCCTACAATTTCCTACGGTTTCCAATTTTTGGGCAAACGGCCATAGAAACCGGGCTGAATGGAATGATGTGTTTTTGTTTACGACTCTACAGTGTTCCGGAATACGGCTCAAGAAGGTCGATGAGCGCTAAGGCCTGTTCTCAACACTCATGGTAGATTCTAGCCGCGATTCTTGGTAAAGTGCTGGCCCACCTGAGCCACTTATAACGTGGCGACGCCGGGGCAGAGCCAAAGGAGTCGTCCTCTAGGCTGATAGCTGCCGCCGAAGGTCGAACCTTGGCACATCTCGCTGCGAACACACTTACCTGCAAGCGAGAACCAAGTGTCTCCCGCTGTCGCTTCCCTATTCACTCAATCGCCATGCGGTCCACGTTCCCGGACACTCTTCCTACTGGGCGCAGTTCGTGGTACCAGTTCCGATATTTGCCAGCGCTCCGCGGGCTGCCGAGGTCTGCGGATTGCAAGCGACATCCGGCTGGGTCGCATTCCCGCTGATGTTGTTGCCCGGCGAATCGAAATTGGCGAACGAGAGGTCGCTGATTGTAACGCCATTCCCTGCATTGCCGGTGATGACATTGCCCGTTGCAGACACGGAGAAATGCCCTTCCGAACTCGTTTCGAGACCGACTCCGCCCGCCGCGTTGCCCGTGATGGTGTTGTCCGTCATCTGCGCCGAAGAATGGTCGGTTAAACGAATCCCATAGAAGCCGTTGTTGTTGATGGTATTCCCAAGCGCGAACAAGAACCCGTCGTTGACCAGTCGAATGCCGGAAGCACCATTTCCCACAATCGACTCTCCAATCGCGCGAGCGTGACTGCCTTGCCCGAGTACCAAACCGCGGCCGGCATGGTTTTGAATGGTGTCTCCGTTCAGTTCCGCCTGCGAACTATTGACGAACAAGCCATCGCCCATGGAATTCTGAATAGTATTCCCGGCGAAACGGCAGAGGCTGTTGTTGAAGCAAGCGATGCCTCCCCCACCACCATTGACGGCGAACCCTTGTAGCGCGACCCGGTGCGAATCGGTGATAAAGACGACCCAGTCCGCGCCGTTTGAAGCGTCGTTGATCGACGCCCCAGGACTGGCCACCAGTGTTAGCCGATCAAAGCCCTGGATGACCACATTCTCGTTGCAGGCCCCTGAAACCGTAATGGTGTTAGTCGCGGAGGGGTTTAAGTGGCTCAAGGCCGCCGAAACCGAGGGAAACGAGTCTTCACCCTCACCCTGATGGCCACACCTAACTGTGACGTTCGCAGCGTACGCGCCGCTGACTAGCAGTGACAACGCTGCCGACAGGCAAACAACGTAAAGGATCGTGCGCATCATCGCAACCTCCTGGGAAATTGAATTTGTTGGGCCGAGGGAGACTCTTGGGGCCGACTGCGCAAGCGCAGCCTAGTTCAGCGGGGGA
>DASQIH010000255.1:0-44936 GCA_035631655.1 Terriglobales bacterium | reverse complement strand
GGGAACCGGCGGCCAACGCCAATGCGAGATTGGCGACCAGCAAGGATTTTCCCACCTTAGGCTCTCCGCCTACGAACCAGATACCTTGTGCCGGCAGCAGTCCTGGCTCGACTAGGGAAGGCGGTGGAGTAGGCGGCTGTTGTTCGAGCAGCTGAGCCAGCGACAACACCGTGGTTGGGGAAGCGATGATCGGCAGCGGGACCGAGATTACGCCGCATGACCAGCAAGCGATTGACGAACTGGGGCAAGGGCAGCTCGAACTGGCAGACCAGAACCCGGCGTGGAGCGGGAATGGCTTTCTGCCGGTCCGTATCTTTCACAGCAGTGCCTCCGCGGTGGCATCGAGCAAGATGGCTTCATTGACCAGGGAAGTCTTGCGCTGTGCGGCCAGGCGCAAGGCGGTAGAAGCCAGTTTGTTCACTTTGCGCAAGATTCCCTTTAGTTCAGCGATCTCATGCTGGGTTTGCGCCTGAGATGACGGAGGACCGATAGAAGGGCTCTTCGCCTCACCTGCTGCGATCAAAGATGTTTCAGCGGCATTCTTTGAGATAGCCGGTGGTTGACGCAATCAGCCGATAGCGCTCATTGACGTTGGTTCGTAAGCGCGAGGCAACGCACACAGACTGCGGCGGCGCCAGAATCACCATCGTTTGCGATGCCGGCGCCGCTGAATGCGTCTCAACAGCATTTCCTTACCCTCGACTCTCCGCTTGGGAAAATCGAGGGCAAAAATAGGGTTACATGCGATGCGGCGGCTTCTTCGTCGGAGCACTCACCTTGGGAGGATGTACCAGCGTGGTTCCGGACGTATTCGCCGTGGTGACGTTTCCGGTGAAAGTTGGCAGGAAGCGCGCGTGAGTTACCGCTTCAAAGCCGGCAGCGAGCTTGATCAGCGTGGGCTCGCTGAAAGCGGTTCCGATGAAACTGATGCCCATCGGCATTCCCAGAACGTTTGCCGCCGGCACATTAATGATGGGGTATCCGGGAGGACCGGCCAAACCCGAGCTGGCGAAGAGGAAGTGATCGGAGAGAATCAGATCGGTGGTCCAGCCGGGGCTGTCGGTCGGTGCGACGATAGCGTCCAGGTTGAACCGGCTGAGGGCGGAATCGAGGCTGGCGCCCGCCAGGTGATCGATCACCAGCGCGTCGTTATAGGACATGCAGGTGGCAGTGCTGGGGAGAACCGCCGAGGTGAAGCGCGGATCGCAGAAGTTTGGGTCGGGATTCATGGTCTCGGCCAAGTCAAAAATTTCCTGGCCGAAGTACGGCATCTCCACGGCCGCATTGGCATTGTCGAAATCAATGGCGCTCTGTAGCGTTCCGCCTGCCACCGGCACGCCCACGCGAGTACCGAAATACTTAGCCACATCGAACTTGAAGTCGTAGAGCAACACCATGAACTCGCCATCGGCGGGCGAGAAGCTGAAGTTGTTTGCGGGATCATCCAGATCAACGAGGGTCGCGCCGGCATTGGTTATCGCCTCGAGGGCCGCATCGAATGCGGCTACCACCTGTGGCGGCGCATTATCAATGCCCTGCCGCGTCACACCCAGGCGTGCGCCGCTGAGACCCGCCGGATTCAGAAACGCCGTGTAGTCGGCGGGGATGGTTGGACGGTTCTTGCCCGAGAGTGGCATTGACGGCGAACAAGTGGGACTGCAAGCCTGCCAGCCCAGCGGAACACCGCTGGTTGCGGGATCGCGGGGATCGGGAGTGCGGCTGACGATGGAACTGAGAGTCATCGCTGCGTCGGCCACGCTGCGGGCGTGCGGCCCCACCGTATCCTGGGTGTGGGAGATGGGAACCACGCCGCCGCGGCTGACCAGCCCGACAGTGGGTTTAATCCCTACCACCCCGTTGACATTTGCCGGACAAACAATGCTGCCATCGGTTTCGCTGCCCAGCGACACCGCGGTGAAGTTTGCCGACGCAGCCGCCGCCGATCCCGAACTGGAGCCACAGGCGTTGCGATCGAGAGAGTAGGGGTTGTGGGCCAGGCCACCGCGTCCTGACCAGCCGCTCGTGGAAAAGAAGGAGCGGAAGTTTGCCCACTCGGAAAGATTGGTCTTGCCAAGGATCACGGCGCCGGCGTTTCGCAGGTTTGCTGCCACCGTGGAATCCTGCAGCGCGGGCGTGCCAAAGAGCGCGAAGGATCCGGCGGTGGTCTGCATTTTGTCGCCGGTATCAATGTTGTCTTTCAGAAGTACGGGTATGCCCAGAAGAGGGCCGCTGGCGCCGCTTCTGCGCATAGCATCGGCATTGCGCGCGAGGACCAGCGCATCCGGGTTGAGCTGAATGACGGAATTCACTGCTGGACCTTTCTGGTCCAGCATGAGAATACGGGTGATGTAGAACTGTGTCAGTTGGACGGAAGTGAGTTTGCCGGAGGACATGTCGGCCTGAAGTTGGGAAACGGTGGCCTCATTGAAGGTGCTGGGAGCCGAATTGTTGTTTTGGGCTGCTGCCAACGTGCAAGTCAGCAGAATGGTAATGAACAGGGTGCGTATGGGCTGGGGGATCATCCGGTTCCTCCTCTTGCGAGACTCGGACGCGTAACACCAGCTCAATCCCGGAGTGGCCGATGGAACGCGGCCGGTGGATTTACGAGGGCAAAAACCTATTCTGCTGATTGGGGAAAGTCAATACAGTGAAGTTCCCGGATGCGGGTACGGGCTGTGGAAATCTATAACCGCCTTGGGGTGAGGCTTCCGTCGTCCTCGGAAAGTTCTGACAGGAATTCGGGGTACTCTGGCATACAGTTACACCTCTGGAGTGAGTTTATGATGGCAAGCGCGGTCAGGCGACAAAAACGAGTCTGAAAGAGTAACTATTCTAATCAGGCCCTAGTGTTCTGAGACAGGAATGGGGCGAAAGGACTCGCCACGAGAGAGCATCCGGGAATGAAAACTCAACCGGGACCTAATAACTCGGCCAAGAGCCCAGTATCCTCATGGTTTCAACACTGTTCCAGGTCGGGCCATCTTTAGTCAGCACAACCGGAACTTCATTTTCATCAGATGGGGCCCATTTTCACTTCATGGGGTCTCCAGTTTCATCTTATGGGGTCCCCATTTTCACTTAATCGGACACCATTTTCATTTCAAACGTTCACCCACAACAAATGCCCGCGCCACACAAGAATGATTAACTGCAGCCGCTCGTACTTCCGCAGCTCATGCAGCGATAGCACGAACCGTTGCGGGTCATGATCGAGCCGCAGAACGAGCAGGTCGGCGCGTCGCCCATCTCGACCAGGCTGGACAGCGCGTCGGCAACGTGACCAGTTCTCAGTTCTCGGTTCTCGGTTCTCGGTTGCGGCGTGGAACCGTTTAAATCTCCCACTCCCTCTGGCTCCGGCAAAGCTACCGACTTCGGACGCAGGTTCTCGAACAGCAGCTGCTGCTGTCCGGTCAGGAAGCGCAGGTGCAGCCAGCGGAAGATGTAATCCATGATGGACTTGGCATAGCCGATGTCGGGATTGTTGGTCCATCCCTGGGGCTCGAAGCGGGTGTGCTCGAATTTGTCGCACAGTAGCTTAAGCGGGACACCGTGCTGCAGCGCGACCGAGACAGCCAGCGCGAAGCTGTCCATCAGGCCGCTGACGGTCGAACCTTCTTTGGCCATCTTGATGAAGATTTCGCCGGGTTCTCCGTTGGGGAATAGGCCGACAGTGATGTAACCCTCGTGTCCGGCGATGGAGAACTTGTGCGTCACCGCCATGCGCTCTTCTTTCAGCCTGTGGCGCACGGCACGTGGCGGAGCATTAAGATCTTCCTCCGCGAGTGCAGGTGTAGATACCGGCGAGACGCCGGCGCTACCCGATAACGCAGTCTTGGTTCCAGCCGCGCTGAGAGGCTGAGACTTCTTGCAGCCATCGCGATAAATGGCAACTGCCTTCAGTCCCAGCTTCCAGGACTGGATATAAGCCTCCATGATCTCCTCGACCGAAGCCTGCTCGGGGAGGTTCACGGTCTTCGAGATTGCGCCCGAGATGAACGGCTGTGTCGCCGCCATCATGCGCAGGTGTCCCATGTAGTGGATGAAGCGCGTGCCCTTAGCCGGCTTGAACGAGCAGTCGAAGACGGCGAGGTGCTCGTCCTTGACGTGCGGTGCGCCTTCGATGGTGCCGGTCGCGTCAACGTAGCTGACGATCGCGTCGGTCTGCTCGTGCGTGTAGCCAAGCTTGAACAGCGCGGTCGGCACCGTCTGGTTGACGATCTTGATCATGCCGCCGCCCACCAGCTTCTTGTACTTGACCAGCGCCAGGTCGGGCTCGATGCCGGTCGTGTCGCAGTCCATCATGAAGCCGATGGTGCCGGTCGGAGCGAGCACCGTCACCTGGGAGTTGCGGTAGCCGAACTTCTCGCCGTGAGCGAGCGCCTCGTCCCAGCACTGCTTCGAGGCTTCGTAAACCGCCGCAGGCACGTTGGACTTATTGATGTTGTTCACCGAAGCGCGATGCATGCGGATGACATCGAGGAACGGCTCGCGGTTGATGTACCAGCCGGGACAAGCAGCTCCCGGCATGGCTGCCGAGTTTCGCTCGGCCTGGACGGGCGAGACGCCCGTCCCCACGTGGCCGATACCTGAACCAAGGTTCGTTTCTGCCAGGCTTTTCTTGGTGGGCTCGGTCGCGGGCACCAGTGGCTCGCACAGTTCGGCGATTCGCGACGACTGCAGATACGCCTCACCGCACATGATGGCGGTGACGCAGGCTGCGTAGTCGCGTCCCGCGTCGGAGTCGTAGGGCAGACCCGAAGCCATGAGCAGCGCGCCCAGGTTGGCGTAGCCAAGGCCGAGCGGACGATAGTCATGCGAGTTTGCGGCGATGGCTTGCGTCGGATAGCCGGCATTGTCCACCAGAATTTCCTGCGCGGTGATCACGACGTCCACTGCGTGGCGATAGGGCTCGACGTCGAACGTGCCGTTAGGCGCGAACTTCAGCAGGTTGAGGCTGGCCAGGTTGCAGGCCGAGTCGTCGAGGAACATGTACTCCGAGCACGGGTTGCTGGCGTTGATGCGCGCCGTGTTCTTCGAGGTGTGCCAGCGATTCACCGTGGTGTCGAACTGCATGCCCGGATCGCCGCACTGCCAGGTGGCTTCGGCGATCTTCTTGAGCAGATCCTTGGCCTTGTAGGTCGTGACGACGCGGCCGTCGCGAATAGCCTTGGTGGAGAATTCCGTGTCCCGGATCACCGCGTACATGAAGTCATCGGTCACGCGCACCGAGTTGTTGGCGTTCTGGAAGAAGATGGACGAGTAGGCATCCGAGTCGGGATGCGAGCCGTCATAGCCCATCGCGACCAGCGCGTGCGCCTTGGCCTCTTCCTTGGCTTTGCAGTCGATGAAGTCCACGATGTCGGGATGGTCAATGTTGAGAATGACCATCTTGGCGGCGCGACGCGTCTTGCCACCGGACTTGATTACGCCGGCGAAGGCGTCGAAGCCCTTCATGAAGCTGAGCGGACCGCTGGCCGTGCCTCCGCCGCTCAGACCTTCGGTCGAAGACCGCAGCGGAGAGAGATTGGTGCCCGTTCCCGAGCCCCACTTGAACAGCATGCCCTCGGTTTTGGCAAGGGTCAGGATGGAGTCGAGCGAATCTTTGACCGAGTTGATGAAACAGGCGGAGCACTGCGGCGTCCGATAGCCGGTGACGCCGAACTCGACACGGCGGCTCTGCGGATTCCAGTGCCAGTTCTGGGCGTCAGAGTTAGGCTCGATGCGGTCGCAACCAACGTTGAACCAGACCGGCGAGTTGAAGGCCGCATACTGGCGAACCAGAATATGCACCAGCTCGTCGTGGAACGTGGCACCGTCTTCAGGAGTGCGGAAGTAGCCCTGCGCCAATCCCCAGTCGCGGATGGTTTCAGCCACGCGGCTTACGAGCTGACGAACGCCGGTCTCGCGCTCCGGCGTGCCCAGCGGGCCATGCAGGTACTTGCTCGCCACAATATTGGTGGCGGTCATCGACCAATCCTTGGGAACCTCGACATCCTTCTGCTCGAAGATCACGTTGCCCTGGGCGTCGGTGATCTGCGCAGTCCGCTTCTCCCACTCGACCGAGTCGTACGGACTGACACCTGGAACGGTAAAGAAGCGGCGAAACGTGAGGCCCGGCGCCTTCTTCTTCTCGGTTGTGGACGTCGTTTGAGGGACCGCGGTTTGCGTGGGGCTCACTTTTTCTCGTACTTCGGACATCGCTCTCTCCTAAATGATTCGGAGTCTTTTTTCGGGGGCTCTGTTCATCGTTCTCCCGTGTCTCCGCCTGCCTTCAGTCTATCTGGAAGTCGGCCGGAAACGGCGCGGGTGGCTTCGCTTCCTCGTGCTGAGCCTGGGGATCCGTTTCATTCTGGGACGTTTGTGCTGCCCGGATGCTGAACTCGCTGGTCAGGCCGGAGGCTGTCTCCGCCGAGGAGGCGAGCCAGCGCTGGAAGGCTGCACAGGCCGAATGACGATTGGCCTCATCGTCGATTACGGTGTAGCGCGCGAACACCCTTCCACTGTCAATGTGCTCCCGCAGAGGGCTGGTGGGCGCGAACATGCGACTCATGGCGATCGGCAGATCCTCGGTTTCCGCGACCTCGAAGACGGCCAGCATCCGCTTCCCGCCTGGCATCTCGCCTGCGGCGAGAATTTCTTCGCCCAGGGCAAAGAGTCCCGGCTGGCTGGGCACCAGCAGGAGGTCGAAGCTGGTCTCGCAACGGAACCACCGCGACCACCGCAGATGGCGGTGATCCAGCGGGGGCTCAAAACCGTGACGTGCCATCGACTCCTCGACCAGGCGGGTCAAACCCTCCATGGGGAACTCCTTCGGATGACGCGGCCAGCAGCCGCATCATTCAGCAGCGATTTGTCAAAGGTTTGTCGTCCCCCGAGGGGATGTCCTGACTGGACCGGGGAGCGGCCACCGCACAACTCTCATCCACTTGCCGGGGGGATGAAGCCCGCTCGGCTAGCCCGTTAGACGGGGCGGCGCGGGGGCACCTCAGCCCAGAGCGTCCGCCCCGATTTCCTTCCCGATTTGCCACCAGCTATCAGGGCAAAATTGCTCGGTATGGGATGGCACAGTACTCCTGTATGTTGCGTCTGTCAAGAGGGTACCGCTACCTATTGTACTTTAATCCATATTTTACTCCCAAATTGGACCGGATGCCCGGCCAGGATGGGAGTCTTGTTGCGGGTGAAACCGGAAGCTTAGAGATGTGGGTAGTACGCGCGAGAGCCCTTCGACCCCCCTCGCCCCGGTTGGGTCGCTTCGGGCAGGCTCTTCGCGGGCTTGAAGTCCGCTCAGGATAACGAGATTCCTGGGCGCGTCATTACTGCGCACCTCAGCCGTGGTCACTTCAGACAAACAACGCTCGGCTGACCACGGGCCGGCGTCGGCTTAGTTCGGGCATTGACTTGCGATTTGCCAAGGGGGGCCAGCGATTGTCGTTGGCTGGTCCCATGGCAACGTAGATGTCTTCGAAAATGTCTTTAGGCGCAATGCGCTGGCTGCCATCAGCGGTCTCGACGAGATAATCGCCTCTGTCGCCCTGGTGTTCACGTCCGAGTGCATCAGTGAAGACCAAGGGTTCTGTCAGCTGCTTGGCCTTCACCAGAAATCGTGTGCGATAAACCTGCCAATCAGTCGAAGCTTTCCTCACAGTATCCAACCTTTGGGGGAGGGAGGACGTTTTGGGTTTTGCGAATTCAAGATTGCAAGATTGCATTTTTCTTAGATCCCAATGTGCCGACGTAGTTGGCGCGCTCAGACCTGCCGTCTGATGCTCGAATTTTGTTAAAGGTGACGAGAATGTACGCGCACTAAGGGACGAGGTCAATTCCATAAGTTTGGTGCAGAGGGTACAAAAACGGGAAACGGATTGGCAGCTACGGATGGGGATCAAGAAAACCATGATCAGAGGCTGCTAAGCCACGCAGGAACTTGCCTTGTCTGTTAAGTACGAGAAGAAGGGAAAAATCTGCTACACTCGCCAGCCGTATTTTCCACAAGGGGCCCACAGGAAAAGAACAGTTGCCAGTACTCGGTACGAAGTACCAAGTCAGTCAGTTCTCAGTTCCCAGTTAGCTTGGAGAGGAGGGCTCGTGCGATCTGCGATTGATCTTGTCTTACTGAGTTTGCTGACGGGAGTGGTTGCGGGGCAGGTGCAGCCAGTGCACACCACGTTCATCCACTGCGGATCGTTAATCGATGGCAAATCAGATCAGGCGCGGAAGAACGTCGTGATCGCGATTGAGGGCGAGAAGATCAAGGAAGTCGGAGGCGCGAGAACAGGAGGCGAGGTCATTGATTTGTCGCGCGAGACGTGCCTTCCTGGGCTGATTGACACGCACACGCATGTGTTCCTTCAGGGCGACATCACGGCGGCGGATTACGATGTGCAACTGCTGAAGCAATCGCCGGAGTATCGCACCATCCTGGCGACGGTGAATGCACGGCGGGCGCTGGAATATGGCTTCACTGCGATTCGTGATGTGGAAACGGAGGGCGCTGGCTATGCAGATGTGGACCTTCGCAATGCCATCAACCGCGGCGTAATCGCCGGGCCGCGCATGCAGGTGGCAACGCGGGCGCTGGACGTCACCGGCGCCTATCCGCTGCTTGGCTATGCGCCCAATGTTCCGGTGCCGCATGGTGTCCAGGTGGTGGACGGTCCCGAAGAAGGGCGCAAGGCGGTGCGTGAGCAGATCATGTATGGAGCAGACTGGATCAAGGTGTACTCGGATCGCAGCTACCGGGTGCGACCCGATGGGGTGCTCGACGATATCCCGACCTTCACCATGGAAGAGTTGCGAGCGATCGTGGACGAGGCGCACCGCGAGCGGCATAAAGTCGCGTCCCATGCGATGGCGCTCAACGGCGTGCATAACTCGATCGAAGCCGGTGTGGATTCCATCGAGCATGGGAACTACATCGCGGACGCGGACCTGAAAACCATGGTCGCCAAGGGCATCTGTTATGTGCCCACTATTTTCGTAGGCGAATATGTGGCGCAAGGACGAGCGGCGGAAGGTGCCACCGTCTGGCCTCAAATGCTGAAGCTTCACGAAGACACCTTTCGGCGAGCGCTGAAGGCGGGAGTGAAGATCGCATTCGGAACCGATGCCGGCGGCTTTGCCTGGACTGTCAATCCAGCCAAGGAGTTTGCCTACATGGTGAGGTGGGGAATGACGACGGCGCAGGCGATTCGCTCCGCGACTGCGGTCGCCTCAGAATTGATGGGCATGCAGGAGACGACTGGAACTCTCGAAGCCGGCAAGTATGCCGACATCGTGGCTGTACCGGGAGATCCGCTCGCGGATGTAACCGTGCTGGAGAGGGTGGACTTCGTGATGAAGGGTGGTGTGGTTTACAAGCGGCCTTAACGAGGGAAATGCGCTTGCGAGCACGCACTCGGCCTTAACCGTCATTGCTTACGATGATGGCTGGAAAAGAGATGCCAGGTGAAATGCTGGCACGAAGGACAGGCTTGCCTCAAGAAGGTTGCTGCAGATCAACCTCGCCGCAATATGCCCTTAATCGATTACTGCAAACCTTAGGTTGCGAAACACTGGATTGCGAATGTAGATGCTTTCCCAGTCGGAACTCGGGTAAAGACCTGAGGCATTGGCAGAGCAAATTCGTTAGCATCCGCGAGGAACCATGCCAAGTAAGCGACCCATTCTCGTCGAGCGGACCCGCAAAGCTTCCACCGAGGCTTTGGCCTCCTTGGCCAAAACGCTGCAGAAAGATCGGGACACCTTGGGCGTATTGCGGCAGGTCACAGCGCAGCTCAAACAGGAACACGCTTTACTGTTGTCGGTTCTGCAATATCTGCCGTGCGGGGTGGTGATCGCGTCCGCTCCTTCCGGAAGGCTGATCATGGGCAACCATGTCATGGAGGATATTTTGCGCCAGCCGTTCGAGGGTTTGAAGGACGTGCTGAATCGCCGGCAGTGGAAACTGTTACACCCCGACGGGCGACCGTATAAAGATGACGAATGGCCGATGGCCCGAGCCATTTTGTATGGCGAGGTGGTGGCTGGGGAAATCTCCAAGATTCAGCGAGCCGACCGGAGTTATGGATACGTGATCGCCAATGCCGCGCCTTTGCGCGACCATAGAGGAAAGATCGTAGCGGGGATGCTCGCCGTGATGGAAATTCCCAGACCACCCATCGGCGGGCGAGTGGCCAATGGCAAGAAGCCTCTGATCGAACACAAGCGTCGAGTCGCGTAACCAGAGGCCCAGCCGCTTATCTCTTCTTTTCAGTTGTGCCAGTCACAGCCGCGGTATATCGTGCGTGCTAACTAATTTCGGCAGTGTTTCCCACAAAGTTCAGGCATGACGGTGTCTGCGGAGTAGCGTTCGTGAGCACGGAACAGAAGCGTGTCTTGTGCATTGATGATGAACAGTCCGGACTGACTATTCGAAAGATGCTGCTGGAGTCCTCTGGGTTCGTGGCGCTCACCGCCACCAGCGGCCGAGAAGGCCTGAAGGTGTTCGATTCTCAATCGGTTGATGCTGTAGTGGTGGATTACCTCATGCCGGAAATGGACGGCGGCGCCGTGTCCGTCGAAATTAAGCGAAGGAAACCGCGCACTCCGGTGATCATGCTCTCCGCTTATGCTTCGGCTCGGGAGGGTGTCTTAAAAGTGATTGATGCTTTCATTGAAAAGGGTGGTTCGCCTGCTCAGTTGTTGAACATTATTGAGTCCCTGATCAAAGTGCGCAGTCATTCTCATCCAGAATTGCAGTCGGAGTACGTGATCTTTGCGAATTCCTCGGGACGCTGCGTGGACTGTTCGGAGGGGGTTTGCCAGCTTCTGGATTACAGCCGCGCCGAGCTACTGGACAAAACCATGGAGGACATCAGCTTTAGTCCAAACGAAGTGCTGCCACGGTTTGAAAAAGGTCGTCAGCCAGGTGGCCTGGAGGGCGACTACATCCTGCTGCACAAAACCGGACGGCACGTGCCCGTGAATTACCGGTCCTATGTCTTTCCCGATGGCTGCATGGCAGCGGTCTGGGACCCCATCCGAAGCTGAAATAGAACTCCAGTTGGCAAAAAAAGACCCAAACCGCGACGGTTTGGGTCCAAGGTAAGAAAGAGGAGTGCTAGTGCACTGTCCAGTGTTGCTTACAGTGCACGATGTGACTTTGGGGTACGGGACAGCCATAGCCCGACACCCAGGAACCCTATTCCCAGCAACGTGATGGCCGGTAAAGGCGAGGCGGTTGCAGGCAGATTGCCTTTATTGCGACCCTTCTTGGCGCTCGTGCTGCTCCCGCTCGTGGCGGCATTGTTTCCCGTATTCGTCTGGTCATTGCTGGTTGCCGACGAACTGGACTGGTCGCTCGGATTGCTGCTACTCGTACTCGGTTGTGCACTTTGTTGTGACGAATCCGGCTGTGCGCTTTGTTGTGAGGAAGTCGCTTGCGAGCCGGATGAGTTGGCCGAGCCGCTCTGGCGATTACTGTTGCCCTGAGTCTGGGCAGCTGCCCAAAGAGCACAGCTCAGCAGGACTGCTAACAGAGTTGTCTTTCTCTTCATGGAAACCTCCGCGCGATTGCTCGCTAGTTTGAGCCTTCAGTGTCAAGGTTCAGGACGTGCGAGGATATCGGGGAGACAGGTTAGGCCAAAGGGGAGTTTTCTGTATGGAACTCTGCTTCGCGGGGTAGTCAGGCGGAACCGTAAACACGATGGAACACAAGAATGAGAATCTCTCGCTATGATTTCTTGGAACCTGCGGCTGCTCGGTACGCGCCCTGGACCTGTCCTGCCGTGCCAATACACGCGTAACCTTTTGGCGCGGTCGTCAGTTTATATAGGTGAGTGGGGATGATGCCCGTTGGAAAGCCGGCAACGAGGGAGTCACGGCAGGAGGCGCAGGAGCGTCTCCTGGTCGAAGCTGCGCAGAAGGATCCGTCAAAGTTCGCCGGGCTTTACGAGAACAACTTCGAGCGGGTGTACGCCTTTGTCGCTCGCAGAGTCCACGAGAGGCAGGTTGCCGAAGACCTGACGGCCGACGTTTTCCACAAGGCGCTGGCCCACCTGCCCAGCTTCGACTGGCGTGGTGTCCCCTTTGCTGCCTGGCTGCTCCGCATTGCAGCTAATGTCGTTAATGACCAGTGGAAACGAAGTGCAAGAGAAGAATTGGTCGAGGATCCACCCGAGGCAACGAATGAGGTAACTGTGGAGGAAGTCGAACGGCGGGCGCGGCTCTTCCGCATGGTAGAAGACCTTCCGCCGGACCAGCGGCGAGTGATTGCCATGCGTTTCGCCGAGGGAAAGACCATCCGCGAGATCGCGCGTGAACTTGGGCGCAGCGAAGGCGCGATTAAGCAACTCCAGTTTCGCGGTCTGGAGACTCTACGAACGCAGCTAGGTGAAAAAAATGGCTAGGCAGAGCCTGATCGAACAACTCGATAAGGCGGTGCAGGCGATTCTAGAGAAGCCTGACGCACAGGTGCCCCAGGTGGGTGCGCAACTGGCGGCTCTGGTGGGTGTCGCTGCTGAGTTGCGCGATTTGCCGCGCCAGGAATTCAAGGCTTATCTGAAAACTGAGCTGGAGAGGAGAGCAGGCATGACAAGTCAGAAGCTTGAGGCTGTTGCTGAGCAAGATGAGAGAAAAGTAGCCGGAGTCAGTCCTGTCCCAAAGGGCTACCACACAATCACACCTTACCTGGTCGTTCAGGACGCGCCAGCCCTGATTGACTTCATGAAAAAGACCTTCGGCGCCGAGCAGAGTTTCCAGGCGATTGGCTCGGCCGGGGGAATTCACGCGGAAGTTCGCCTGGGTGATTCCATGCTGATGGTTGGTGGCGGTGCTCCCGGTCTCTCCTGGCGCGGAGAATCGATGGTCACGGGACTTCACGTCTACGTGCCCGACACGGACGCGGTGTATCAGGGTGCCCTGGAGGCAGGCGGAATCTCCATCGATAAGCCGACAGACCACGACTACGGCGAGCGCGGCGCCAGCATAAAAGATCAAGCGGGCAATTATTGGTACATCGCGACCGCCAAGGGGAAGAAGTACATCCCCGAAGGACTGCGGAACGTCAATGTGTACCTGCATCCCCGGCGGGCCGAGCCCCTCATCGATTTTTTGAAGCGCGCTTTTGGTGCCGAAGAGGTGGCAAAGTATGCATCACCCGACGGAGTCATTAATCACGCGGCAGTCAAAATTGGCGACTCCATTCTGGAGATGGGCGAAGCCCATGGACCATACCAGCCGATGCCGACCATGTTTTATCTGTATGTTCCGAATGTCGACGCGCTGTACCGCCGCGCGCTCGAGGCTGGAGCGACTTCGATCGGCGAACCGACCGATCACCCCTACGGCGATCGCAGCGGCGGCGTCAAGGACGCATTCGGCAATCAGTGGTACATCGCTACTCACATTAAAGACGTTTAGCGCTGGAAAGCGCCACCCGATCTTGTCATTCCGAACGGGCTTTAGCCGGTGAGGAATCTGCTGTGTCGTCGCGAATACAGGGAAAGCAGATTCCTCGCGCCAAGACCGGGCGGCCGGAATGACAAGGTGAAGGAGTTCGGAACGATAGAGACAAGGAAGTTCAGATTGATAGGATAATGAAGGTCGCAGTGACACAGGTCAAGAAATCTCGGCGTACTTGGCGCTCTTGTCGGTGAACGATGTTGATGGCGGAGGTGACACCCGGTCCCCCGACCCTGACTACCGAGTGTGGGGCCGTGATTGCGGATTTCGATGGGAATCGGGCTGGTGAAGCTTATCGAAATCGCGCATGAAGACGCGTAATCCGAAGTCAGGCGTGGTTTTCGTATATCCGGCAACCAGTTGTTCCTTGTAGTGCGCGAGGAAGAAGTCAAAGGGATCTTTAGGATCCATGTCCATGAGCACCAAATCAGTGTCTTCCATGGTGAGTTTGCCAAATTTTAGCTGCGCACCCCGGTACGCCATGAAATTTCCGCCGGACCGGCCTTCGGACGGGGCTGCAGCTTTTCCGAAAACCTGAACGATGCGGTTGCCCTCGATGCGCACCGCGGTGATCTTGCCTTGAATGAGAGGCGGGGGAAACACCTGTCCTGGGTTCAGCAGCAGGTCGTTTCCGTCAGCCCGAAGACCGGTCACTTTTTTTGTGTTAATCAAGTCGGAGATCCTGACGTCCAGCAGGTCCAGAAGTCGTTTCACTGGCACGTAGGCAGCTTTGACCTTGTCGGCGTGAAGGCGAACCTCGCCTTCGGGAGTGGCCGCCAGTGTGCCCTCGGTCTCGAATGGCAGGTCGCCGCGGGAATGCAGCCGGCCTTTGATCTTCAGAGTGCTGCCTGTCGTTGTGATTTCGATCTCCTTCAGCGGTGCATCCGGCGCTGCGAATACATAATGGTTCAAAGCACTGGCCAGATCGTCGGTGCGCAGTGAAATCTCGGCTGAACCAAGCGTGAGCTTGAAAGAGCTGCTGTCGTCAAAGACGGGAATGGTGTCCGGCTTCGTGGGCACAAGATCTCCCTCCAGGTAGCGGATGTGCACTGCGATCTGGTCGGTGAAGTGGTATATGACATTTTGCATCGTGACCTTTACCGGGCTGGCCTTGGGTGATGCTCCCGCAGATTGAGCCGAGCAAAAACTGATGGAAGTGAGAAAGACAACGCATAGTAGACGGCGGCAGTGCTGATGCTGCATGCCACTAGGATGCATTTGCAACCTGGTCGGACTGAGACGCGGCGCTTCTTACTGCTTGCTTTCTTTGGAATGGGTTTCAATAAGGCGTTTTGTTAGAAGTACGAGGCCAAGCAGTTGGGTCCACTCAGAGACAACATTGCCGACTACCTGGCCCCATTTGCTTTCCGAGTCCATGGCGGCGTAAAGTGCGACCCAGGCGCCGCCCGTCAGCAACAGGAAGATGCTCAGGGAATGGTTACGCAGCTTCTCGCGTAGGGGGTTAAGAACGCCATGAGGTGGGCGCCTGCTTTCTGCCGAGCCTTTCTCGAAAAAGTATTTCGTTGCTATGACGGTGACCACGACGCCAGTCCAATCGGCGATCGCATTTCCAAAAAACGAGCCTACATGAGTGGTGGAACTGGAGAAGCTGTACAGAACGATCCAGAGAACGAGAATGGCGATGGCAACGATGCTTAACGAATGACGGCGCACGGGACTAGTTCTCTGCCAATTGGTGCTAAGCAGATCTCAGGGGCCACGGAGTCCTGGGTCTGCTGTCAAACGGCCAGCTAGGCTGCCTCCGAACCCGGAGTGAATTCTTCTTCGCGTGGCGTGATGGAACTAGCCAGTGCGAAACGCGCAATGTCATCCTTGCGCGAGAAGACCACGCCTGGACGCCTTTGCGCATAAATGATGAACTCTTCCAGCACCTTGGCATGCGCGGGCCGTCCGGCGATACGGTCGTGGGCGCTGATCGACATCATGCGCCGACGGCTCTCCGCCTCCGTGTACAGCATCTCGAACTCGTTTCGAAGTTCGCTCGCGTATTGCTCGCTGGTGAAAAGCGGAGCTGGGTAGGCCGCCAAGTTGTTCATGCCGGATGTGGAGGGCATAACCAGGAAAGCCTTGCTGCGCACGGACGCCAGAAATGGCTCGTCGCGGCCCACGTCGTCAACGTAGTAGAGAAATCCAAGATCTTGCAGGACCTCCAGCGTGTGCGGCGTTGTGTGAAGCCCTGAGGCGTGGAACCCGACGGGTCGCGTTCCGGTCGCGCGCACAATGCTCTGGATATTGGCCGCGCAAGCCGTGCGTTCCTGCTCGGGAGTCACGGAGTACCGGGGTGTGCGAGTTTCTCCGTGAGCCGCCGCCTCATGACCGCGCTGTACGATTTCTCGAGCCAGTTCGGGATTGCGATCCACCGCTGCAGCCCGCATGTGCGAGGTTACCCTCACTCGTCTCCTCTGGAAAACGTTGAGCAGGCGGGGAGTGCCTTCCTTGAATCCGTATTCATACCACGGGGCGAGCGGTAAATCGGGATACTTTTGGTTGGTTTCGGGAACAGGGCCGCCGGTCGGGCGCTCGGGTTCTGCTCCGGCTTCGAACTGCAAGGAAATGGAGATGACCAGCTTTGCCCCATCGGGCCAGAACTCCCGCGAGCCGCGCGCCCCCGTCCAGTTTCGAGCTCCCGGCAAGGCCTTACTCAACCGTTCCAGGTATCTAGCTGGTCCCGGAGAACGGGGGCGATTTTCGGAGGCGCGATGCATCATCGGAAGTGGCTCCTAAAGTGTTGCGCAAGCAACTGATTTTCAATGCCATGCCCGAGCTTTCGGGCGGGCAACATCCTGAGATGCAGTTTTAAGGGCATGCGGCTGTTCCGCAATGGCCAGGTTCAGGCCGGCAGCTCCGCCGATCCCACTTCAACTCGGCATTACCTTCATTACCTTCGTACATTGACCGTTTGGTGGGCGAATATTAACTTTGTGGCAGGTCGACGTTTCACCCCCTGTGCGGACGCCCTCGGAATTCCACGAACCCACGAGCCACTATGAAAATCGACAGCGGGGCGTTTGCGCAGGAACTTCATGAACTCTCGGAACAGCTGCGGTTCCTGGAAGCCAAACTGACATCTCCCGCAACAAAGCTGGCGGGCGGCCAATACTATCTGGATGGCGAGCCTGTCTCGATGGACGTGCTTTCCGAGTTTAAGTCGTCTCTGGACCACGCGCGCCACTCGGTATGGGCACTGCTGGAGGCATTGGCAGGCTACTCCGGACACACGATCGAGGAAGCGCTGCAGAATTACCGCATGCTGCGGGCCAGCGAGCTCCTGCACGTGCTTCGTCATGAGGTAGAGTCGCCAACCTGTCCGGACTCCGCGGCTGCCCGATCATTTCTCGATGAAGTCCAAGTGGTGGCTGACCTGGCATTACGGCGCCACATGCACCCACCTAAGAAATAAGTTCCGCCTCGCAATCCCTCCCATGTCGCCTCGGGTCCTGTAAACTAGCGAAAGTTTCCACAAAGACGATGGTGCGAGCCTCTATCGTGGGTGGCATACTGCGGCAACTGTGCCCTCGTTGTCGCGTGGGAAGAATTTTCCGGTACTCGATCTTCCGCGGTTTTCCCAAGATGTTCGAGCGCTGCCCGGTCTGCGATCTCAAGTTTGAGCGCGAAGAAGGTTATTTTCTCGGAGCCATGTACATCAGCTACGGGTTGGCGCTGCTCACTATTGCCGTGATCGTGATCGTTCTAAGAAATGTTACGAATTGGTCGTTGGTGAAAGACGTAGGATGGGCCGTTCTGCTGTTTTTGCCGCTGGCGCCGACACTCACACTCCTGGCGCGCGTGTTGTGGATTTACCTCGACCAAGTTGTTGATCCCGATAAACTCTAGATCGTTTGTTTTGTGCAGATTTCAGGGACAGGAAACTTGCCCGAGATTTGTTGGAAGGACGAAACCAAATTCTGCTCTCCTGACATCTAATCAACGGTGATGTGGGGTCACCGGTCGGAATTCGGTCCACAGAAATTGCTTGCGGCTTGGGGAAGAATCCTTAGCGGAAGACTGCCCATGCTGTCCATTGAGATCACGCGGGAGTGCCCGCTGCGCTGTCCGGGATGTTATGCCTACGGGGATATGCATCTGGGCGGCGAGACCACGCTGCGCCAGCTCAGCGATTTTCGTGGTCGCGCGCTGGTGGAGGGTGTTCTCGAGTTGGTTCGCAAACACCGCCCATTGCAAGTCTCTCTGGTGGGCGGAGAACCCTTGCTGCGGCACCGCGAGTTGAGCCAGATCCTCCCAGCTCTCAGCGTTACGGGTGTGTTTACCATGGTGGTGACTAGTGCCGTCACTCCGATTCCCAAAGCATGGATGGAAATTCCACGGCTGATCGTGGCGGTTTCGGTGGATGGTCTGCCGGAGCATCACGATGTACGTCGCACCCCCGCCACTTATGAAAGGGTCCTGAAGAACATCGCCGATCGCCGTGTGAATATTCACTGGACAGTGACCCGGCCCATGCTGGCACGAGCGGGCTATATTGAGCGGTACGTGTCTTTTTGGAATGCGCGGCCGGAGGTGGACCGCATCTGGGTCAGCGTATACAGCCCGCAACTGGACGAGCACAGTGCCGAGATGCTCACGCTCGAAGATCGCCGTAACTTGCTCGACCAACTGCTGAGGTTGCGAGAGCGGTTTCCCAAGTTGCTCTTTAACGAGGGAATCGCGCAGGCTCTGGCGCAACCGCCGAACAATCCGAGCGCCTGCCTGTTTTCGAAAATGTCGGTGAACTATTCCGCCGATCTGCAGACTCGTGTCGAGCCCTGCGTATTTGGCGGTACTCCCGATTGCAGCCAGTGTGGGTGCGCCATCAGCAGCGGATTGCATTGGTTGAAATTTATTCCCGTGGCCGGCCCCGTGAAGATCGATCACCTGGTGCGAGGATCCATGGCAGTCGGATCGGTTGTGAACCGTTTGCAGGCGAAAGTGCCGCCGCCTTCCCGCTGGGACCGTCGTCCGGCGAACAAACCGCAAGAACCAGCTTTGGTGCAGATCAGCGGCGATTGAGCTTCTCTCCTTGGGTTCTCCAGAGCAGCCACCCGCGATGTGCCGTCCGCCCTACAGTTTGCTTGGTAGGAACTTCTTGCGCCCTCATTGAAGACTCTTCATCGGAGAGTTGTTGCTGCTTTCGCTGAGTCTTGCCCTTACAAAAGATGTCATCGTTGGCACGGCAGCTGCATTTCTCTCCAGGGACAGAAATAACGCCATAGGAGAGCTTCACGCGCTGGCAATTTCGACTGGCGAAAAAAGGGAAGCAGGTCAACATGGATGACAGAAAATGGATGAGCTTGTGCGAAACCATTATGAAAGAGAAAGATCCGGACAAGTTGTTGGCGCTGGTGGACGAACTCAACAAAACGCTGGAAGAGAGAGAACATAGCTTGCGCCGGAGCACTCGGCGAACCCCGGCGCAGGCCCGTCGCGTCTCGGTGGACACAGTGCCCGAAGATTCGACCTAAAGCCGCGATGGACGCAATCCTGCAATCCCGCCCGTGCTGATCCCGCGCGATCGTTCTTGACGCTTGGCGAATGACGTTGTTGCCGCAACACCTCGCTTGGTTGCAAAACTCGTGTGCGCAACGTACTTTGTTGTGCACATGCCTGTCCGCCAGATCACAATCATCGGCACCGGACTTATCGGCGGCTCACTCGGGCTTGCATTGAAGGCCCACGGGTTCCTGGGGCGGATTGTCGGCTGTGACCGAGCCGCCGTTCTGGAGCGCGCTTACAGGAAAGCTGCGATTGATCAGGGCGATCCTGATCCCAAGAATGCCGTGCGTGGCAGCCAAGTGGTCGTGTTGGCTACTCCGGTAGGCGCAATTATCGATTTCATTGACATGCTGGGACGCTCGCTCCCGCCTAAAACTCTCCTCACCGACGTGGGCAGTACGAAGGTGGGAATAGTCGCACAAGCGCGTACTGTCTTCGGCAAGAACGCGCCCAAGCGCTTTCTCGCCGGGCATCCCATGGCGGGCAAGGAGCAATGCGGAGTGGAGTTCGCTGACGCGAATCTTTTTCAGGGCGCAGCTTGGCTGATCACGCCCTTGCCAGGCCAGAATGTAGACGATGGCCTTTGTGGCGATTTCCTGGAATGGGTGGAGAGGATTGGAGCCAGGGTCGCGGCGCTGGAACCGCAGAAGCATGATCGCCTGTGCGCCTGGATCAGCCACTTGCCCCAAATGGTCTCGACTGCTCTCGCGGCGTCCCTGGTAGATGAATTCGGGGAAGATCCTTCGTTGCTCTCGGCTGGGGGGCGCGCCTTGCGGGAAATGACGCGTATTTCGGCCAGTCCCTACTCCATGTGGCGCGACATTGCGCTGACGAATAAGAAAAATATCCAGGAAGCTCTCCTCAAACTGGAACAACGGCTGGCTCACATTCGTGAGAATCTCGATACGCGCCAATTGGCCGAAGAGTTCGAGCGGGCCCACCACCTCAAGAAATCCTAGCGTCAATTGCGGTAGAATCCCGAGTTCGGAATTCGACGGCAAAGCTTCTGGGAGAGGCTGTTCATGAACAAGGTCGTGCGCAATGCGGACGAGGCGGTCCGCGACATCCCTGATGGCGCCAGCATCATGGTAGGCGGCTTCGGATTGTGCGGCAATCCGGAGAACCTTATTCGCGCTTTGGTCAAGAAGGGCGTCAAGAACCTTACCACCATCAGCAACAATGCCGGCGTCGACGGATTTGGGATTGGCTTGCTCCTTTCCGCCGGCCAGATCCGGAAACACATCGGTACCTATGTGGGCGAGAACAAGCTGCTCGAGGAGATGGTGCTTAAGGGCCAGATGGAGCTGCAGTTGGTTCCGCAGGGCACGTTTTCAGAACGCGTCCGGGCAGCCGGAGCGGGCATACCGGCATTCTTCACGCCCACCGGCGTGGGCACCGTGGTCGCCGAAAACAAAGAAACCCGCGAGTTTGACGGGCGGCTTTATCTGATGGAACACGCGCTGAAGGCGGACTTCGCGTTGATCAAGGCATGGAAGGGAGATACGTGGGGCAACCTCGTCTATCGCAAGACGGCACGCAACTTTAATCCCATGATGGCGACTGCGGCCAAGGTGACGATCGTCGAGGTAGAACACCTGGTTAACCCCGGTGAACTTGACCCCGACATGGTGCATACACCCAGCGTCTTCGTAAAGCGCATCTTCCAGGGTGAGGTGTACGAGAAGCGTATTGAGAAACGCACAGTGAGGAAAGCGAGTTAGTACCCAGTACCTAGTACCAAGAAGGGATGGTCGAGAGCGTTGCAGGTAAGGCGAGCCAACGACCGATGACCAACGACCAAAGACGAGTTGAGAACTACCATGGCGACAATATCCAAAGTCGGTAAAGACGTTGAAAAGCGCGAACGGATCGTGAAACGCATCGCGCGCGAGTTGCGCGATGGCTTCTACGTGAACCTGGGAATCGGCATGCCTACGCTGGTGGCCAATCACGTGCCCCCGGGAATCGATGTCATCCTGCAAAGTGAGAACGGCATGCTGGGCATCGGTCCTTATCCGATCGAGGGCCAGGAAGACGCAGACCTCATCAATGCCGGCAAAGAGACGGTCACAGAATTGCCTGGCACGGCTTATTTTTCCAGTGCCGATTCCTTTGCCATGATCCGCGGCGGCCATGTGGATCTGAGCGTGCTGGGCGCCATGGAAGTGGATGAGGAAGGAAACATCGCCAACTGGATGATCCCCGGCAAGATGGTGAAGGGCATGGGGGGCGCGATGGACCTGGTGGCGGGCGCGCGACGGGTCATCGTTGCCATGGAGCACACCACACGTGAGGGTCAGCCTAAAATTCTTAGGAAATGCACGTTGCCGCTGACGGGCTTGAAAGTGGTGGACACGATTGTCACCGAGATGGCTTATATCCGGGTATCGCCCACCGGATTAGTGCTGGAAGAAGTAGCGCCGGGCCTTACGGCCGATGACGTGCAACATGCGACCGAACCCACGCTGATCATCAGTCCGAAGTTGAAGACCATGGCAGGGTGAACAAGGTCGTTGGTCCTCGGTCTTTGGTCGTCGGCCAAAAAGAACCTTGTCATTCTGAGCGGAGCGAAGAATCCATGTATTTCGCCCGAATGCAGGGATCCTTCGCTTCGCTCAGGACGACAAATCTCCTCTCGCTACTCGCCGCTGACAACGACCACTGACCACTGGCCATTGCCCACTTTGCTCACAGCCTAAACGGTGCTGACAGAAGCCGTGCCGGGAGCATAACCGCCGCCCAGACCAGCGCGAGCACGCCGTGCACTGCAATTCCCACAATTCGAAACGGCAATAGCAGCAGCCAGATAAACGGATAGAGAATTAAGGCGAGCAGGGCCAAGGGCCAGCACAGCACAAACAGAAGGCACCAGAGCAGGAATGTAAGCATAAGGTGACCTCCTGAGGTTCTGCTTTCAGTTACGCACATGCTCCCTGAAAAGTTCCTTCTGCTCGGTTTCGCCGTGCATGGCCTGCGCCCAGAGCCTAACCTCCGGCTTCTACCGCCGAGTGCGCCAATCGTGCCAAAGACTCTTGATAAGGAGCGCGCGCAATACCGCGTTCCGTGATGATTGCCGAGACGTATTTTGCAGGAGTTACATCGAACGCCGGATTTTCGACATTCACTCCCTCCGGAACCATTTGTTTTCCGCCAATGTGAGTTACCTCGCGGGTATTGCGCTGCTCGATAGGAATCTTGCTGCCGTCCGCAGTTTCCAGATCTACGGTCGAGAAGGGCGCGGCCACGTAGAAGGGAATGCCGTGCTCTTTGGCCAGCACGGCCACCGTGTAAGTCCCGATCTTGTTGGCAACATCGCCGTTAGCGGCGATTCGATCGGCGCCCACGACGATTGCTCCGATCTTGCCCTGTTTCATCATGGCTCCCGCCATGTTGTCGGCGATGACGGTGGTGGGAATGCCGTCTTTCATCAACTCCCATGCGGTCAGGCGGGAGCCCTGCAGAAAAGGGCGGGTCTCATCAGCATAGACCTCAATCTTCTTGCCCTGCTCCACCGCGGCGCGAATTACGCCCAGGGCGGTGCCGTAGCCGCACGTGGCGAGTGCGCCTGCGTTGCAATGAGTGAGTACGCCTCCCGCGGCAGGCATCAGGGTTGCGCCGTGACGTCCCATCGCCTGATTGGCGGCAATGTCTTCCGCATGCATTCGCTGTGCTTCTTCTATCAAGGCCTGCTTGATCTGGGGAACTGGCCGGACGCGTACCCGCTCAAATTTTTCGGCCATGCGGCGGATCGCCCAGAAAAGATTAACTGCCGTCGGGCGAGTCTTGCTGAGGGCATCGGCGGCCTGATCGAAGACTTTCTCCAGTTCCGAGACACGTTCCGCCTTGGAATTCTTCAGAGCTAAAGCGATGCCCATGGCCGCAGCCACGCCAATCGCGGGTGCCCCCCGCACCACCATGTTGCGGATGGCGTCGGCGACCTGCTCGTAAGTCTTGCAGGTCACGTAGCTTTCTTCGGTGGGCAGCTTCGTCTGATCGAGGAAGCGTACGCCGGAGTCGGTCCATTCAAGAGTCTGGATCACAGTTCTCAATAAACTTTGTCATTTTGAGCGAAGCGAAGAATCTCTGTATTTCTGCACGCTACAAGCGAATACATAGATCCCTCGCTTCGCTCAGCATGACAGTTAGATTTGATGCGCGGCACAACGGTTACGCGGCACATTCGTGACCGCGGGCCGCCCGCAGAGCTCACAGGCCGCGGCTACAGCAAAGATCGGCGGAGCATCCCCCGGTTGATTTTGCCTCAGGTATTCCTGCCGCACATCATCGGCCGTAAAGATCGCGATGAAAGGCGCGGGCGCCGCCGCCTTCTCGACACTGGCACGGCCGTTGGCTTCTTCGCGCTCGACCAGGCACATGACGCCCACAACCTCGAACCCAAAATCGCGTGCTGCCTCAATGGCCTGAACGGTGGAAGCGCCGGTGGTGCAAACATCATCCACGATGACGACTCGGGCCCCTTTTTCTCGAAAGCCTTCGATGCGCTGGCCAGTGCCATGCTGCTTCTCGGCTTTTCGCACCAGGAATCCGTTTAACTCTCCGCCGACCACAGAAACAGCCACGACGATCGGGTCAGCGCCCATAGTGAGGCCGCCAATCGCCTGCGGCTTCCACTTGCGGGCACGAATCTCGTCGAGGAAAACTTGGCCGGTCAGGCGAGAGCCCTTCGCAGCGAGTGTGGTGGTGCGACAGTCGATGTAGTAGTCGCTGGTCCTGCCGGAAGAGAGCTTGAACTCTCCCAAACGGAAAGATTTCTCGGCCAGCAGGGCGAGTAATTCTTTGCGTGCAGACGACATTAGAAATCTACAGTACCACGACGGTCTCAGGTCCCGGGTCTCAGGCCGTCAGACCTGACACCTGAGACCTGACACCATTATTGATTCAATCTGTCCAGATGATGAAACCCTCCTGTGACTACGAACATCAAGAGAGAAAGGGTTCCGTTGTAGCCCACGTGCAGCAGGAAGCTGGCCGCGACCGACCTAGTTATCGCCCGCACAGTTGTGAGGGCCACTCCGACCAGGAAAATAATCAGCACGGCCCAGGAGTACTTCAGTTGCGCTCCGTGCAGTATGGCGAAGGCCGCCGACGTTAACGCAACGCCGGACACGACGCCCAAACGTCGCGCCAGTACGGGGTAGAGGAAACCTCGGAAAAAGAGTTCTTCCATCAGTGGGGCCACGGTCACGGCGAAGATGGACATGATGGTCGCCTGGCGGGCGTTTTGAAAGAAGCGGTCAATTGGGAGATGCTTGGGAATCGGCAACAATTGCCCAATCCCCGCCAAGACAAAATAAAGCAGGGCGCCGGCGAGGAGAAAACCGGCCCACGAGGCCCCCGGCCAATTCCAGCGGATCGCTCGCCAGAACTCACCCGTACGAACCTCCACTACCCGGTACATGATCGCGAAAACTACGAAATACGTTAGTAATTCGGCGAGCACCGCTAATTCAGGAATACGCGTCAGGTCCATCACGGGCGTGGACTTGTACACCAGCAGCTTGGCCGCGAATAGGACTGCCATTCCGACGAAAAAACTTGCGCCAATAGTAGTCGCGACGATCACCAGCACGTCCCAGCCACTCCAGGGAGGATCCTCAGGCTTCGGCTTGAATTCCGGGGGCGAAACCATCGGCGGGTAGGTGGTTTCAACCGGGGGCAGGTTCTCCAACGGATTTTGCTCTGAAGACAAGCGGTTCCCGTCCCTGCATTGAATTTACACGATGTTAGCTAAGAACTGAACCGCTAGACATTGGCCGAGTTCTTGCCTGCGGCTGCATGCGTGCCATTTGCGAAGAAGTGAGCCAGAGCCTGTCCGGTGTAGGACTTCTTGGTGCGCGCCACTTGCTCTGGGGTGCCTTGGGCTACTATGCGACCGCCTTCTTCCCCACCTTCGGGGCCGAGATCAATAATCCAGTCGGCGTTGCGGATCACATCCATGTTGTGCTCAATAATGATGACGGTATTGCCTAAGTCCGTCAGACGGTGCAACACGTCGAGTAGCTTTTTTACATCATCGAAGTGCAGGCCGGTTGTGGGCTCATCAAGCAGGTAAAGAGTTTTGCCGGTCTGGCGCTTGCTCAATTCCCGAGCCAGCTTGATGCGCTGGGCTTCACCGCCGGAAAGAGTGACCGCGGACTGGCCCAGCTCGATATAACCCAGGCCGACATCCACCAGCGTCTGCAATTTCTGTTTCACCTGGGGGATGTTTTCGAGGATCGGCAAAGCGTCGGCTACGGGCGTTTCCAGCAGGTCGGCGATGGAATAGTCTTTATACTGCACAGCGAGCGTTTCGTGATTGTAGCGTTTGCCGCCGCATACCTCGCATAACACGTACACGTCCGGCAGAAAGTTCATCTCGATGCGGCGCTGGCCTTCGCCTTGGCACGCTTCGCAGCGTCCGCCGGGCACATTGAACGAAAAACGCCCCGGTTTGTATCCGCGCTCGCGCGATTCAGGCAGCATCGCATAGAGGTCACGGATTTGTGTGAAGACGCCGGTGTAGGTTGCCGGATTAGAGCGGGGAGTGCGCCCGATGGGCGACTGGTCAATGCGAATAACCTTATCAACATTTTCGGCACCGGAGATTGCCTTGTGCGCTCCCGGTTCCTCGCGCGAGCGATAAAGCTGCTTGGCGAGAGCGCGGTAAAGGATGTCGTTCACCAGCGTGGATTTCCCGGATCCGGATACGCCCGTGATGACCGTCATCACGCCCAAGGGAAATGCGACGTCGATGTTTTTGAGATTGTTCTCTCGCGCGCCAAGTACGGCGATGGCATTGCCGTTGGTGGGCCGCCGCTCGGGACGCATCTCGATCTGCAGCTTCCCCGACATGTAGCCGCCGGTCAGCGACTCCGGGACTTTTACGATTTGGTCAGGAGTTCCAGAGGCAACCAAGTTGCCGCCGAGACGTCCAGCGCCCGGGCCGAGATCGATCACATAGTCGGCGCGGCGAATCGTTTCTTCGTCGTGCTCCACTACCAGCACGGTATTGCCCAGATCGCGGAGCGACTCGAGGGCGGTCAACAGGCGATTGTTGTCGCGATGGTGTAAGCCGATGGAGGGTTCATCCAGAACATAGAGCACGCCTCGCAGTTTCGATCCAATCTGGGTAGCGAGACGAATTCGCTGTCCTTCGCCTCCGGATAGCGTAGCGGCCGAGCGATCCAGCGAGATGTAGCCCAAGCCTACCGCGTTGAGGAACTGCAGTCGTTCAACAATCTCATGCATCACCCGGCCGGCGATGATCTGTTCCCGGCCGGCCAGCTTGATTCTGGCGGCAACTTCCAAGGCACGCGAGACCGGCAAAGCCGTGAAATCGGCGATCGACATGCCACTCACTTTCACCGCCAGACTTTCCGGACGCAGGCGCTTACCGTGACACGCGGGGCATTCGGTTGCGGACATATAGTCGAGAAGATACTCGCGGTAAGTATCCGAGGTGGATTCCTCGAGGTTCTGCTTGAGCTGGGCAATGATGCCGCGGAACCCGGTTTTACCGCCGCCCTTCTCCGGCTCGCCATATAAGAGAAGAGTCTGGATTTTTTCGGGTAACTTATCGAACGGTGTATTCAGGTTGAATCCATGTGCCGCCGCCGTGATCTGCAGCATGTGTACCAGGTTAGAGGACGCTGAGCCGGGGCCGAGTCCGCCATCCAGCAACGGCTTGGACCAGTCGACAATGATCTTCGCGGGATCGAAATCATAGCGGCTGCCTAAGCCATGACACTCCGGACAAGCGCCATACGCGCTGTTGAAGGAGAACGAGCGCGGCTCCAGCTGGGGCACGTTGATTCCGCAATCCGGGCATGCGAGTTTCGCGGAATACATCTGCTCTTCGCCGCCGACCACCACCACCTGCACCAGTCCGCCCGCGAGCTTCATGGCGAGTCCGACGGAGAGCTCGAGGCGGTGTTCAATTCCCGGCTTCACCAGAAGTCGATCAATGACGACTTCGATGGTGTGATTCTTGCGCTTGTCCAGCCGAATATCGTCTTCGAGATTCACCAGTTCGCCATCGATACGGGCGCGCGGGAAACCGTGTTGGACCAGTTTCTCCATTTCCTTCTTGAACTCGCCCTTACGCCCGCGAACGATAGGCGCCAGTACCATGACGCGATCTTCAGGCGTGAGCGACATGACGCGCTGCACGATTTGCTCGGCCGACTGGCGGCTGATGGCACGGCCGCACTTAGGACAATGGGGCACACCAATCGAGGCGAATAGAAGGCGAAGATAGTCGTAGATCTCAGTGATTGTACCGACTGTCGAACGCGGACTGCGGCTGGTGGTCCTCTGCTCGATGGAGATGGAGGGGCTAAGTCCATCAATTGCATCCACATCCGGACGTTCCATCTGGTCCAGAAACTGGCGTGCATAGGCCGAGAGGGTTTCCACATAGCGCCGCTGGCCTTCCGCGTAAATCGTGTCAAAAGCCAGGGAAGACTTACCCGAACCGCTGAGGCCGGTAATCACCGTCAGAGTGTTACGAGGAATCACAACGTCAATGTTTTTAAGATTATGCTGGCGCGCGCCACGCACCGTGATGTTGGTAATCGCCATGCAGGTCTAGCGAGCAATGTCCTTCCGTAACGTGGACGGGTCCCCAGAAACGTTGGAAAGTGGGACTACGCAGCTCTACTCCGTATCTTATTTGTAAATAGTTGTGACCGTCAACGCGCAGTACAGTGAAAAGGTGCCTCGCGTACGGTCAAAAGCGGAGGAACTGGCAGGAACAGAAGTTGGTGGTGCAGCATCTCAGGATGCGCACAAAAGGTGGGCCGAACTTGAACGCTTGGTTAGTATCTGTGGTGCTTTCTTTTACCGTTCTAACGTCTGTTAGCGTCGGCGTGATTAGTGCTTACGGCGTGGTCAGTGCCATTCTATATGCCTTTCGCAGTGCGCAGGCTGAGTCCGAAGCTAAGCCGGTGCTGTTGGCACACAAGGCGCAGGCGGGCGCTGACTAACCACTAGTCGGGCGGCGCGGGCGCCCCGCCCCCCGGATCCCTCATCTCTCGCGAAGTGCCCTTAAGACGCTGCAGAGCGGCGTCTCTACCCCAAAGTTTGGCAGAAATGCTTTACTGCGGTTGTTGCTGCTGCTGGGGCGGCTGCTGCGGGTTGGGAGAAACTGACTGAGGCTGCTTGCCCTGCTGCTGTTGCTGCTGCATCGTCTGCTGTTGACGCTGCAATTCCAGCAGTAACTGCTCGGGCGTTTTCACGACGGGCTGGTTGGGATTCTGGCCTTGTGCTTCGCTACCCTGAACTTGCTCGGGAGCCCCTTGATCATTATTGTTGTCGGCGTTGTTATCCTGCGACGTATCGTCTTCTTCCATGCCGTCCGAAGCCGCAGGTTCTTCGACCCCGGGTGCTTGCGCCTGGCCCTGTATCTGAGGCTGAGGGTAGGGCTGCGGGAACTGCTGCGCCGGCAGCGCCGGCCGTATCGGCGCGCCTGGCTGACCCGCTTGCACCGTGGGAGGGGTCTCGCCACCGGTTCGAGGCGTCAAGATAACCTGCGCGACCGCAGTCGGATCAGCCTCGGTACCTACCATCACGTAGTTGAAGTGCGAACCGTTGAGCAGGGAAGCGAGCACATCGCGCGCCGGTCCTGGGCCGAAACTGCTGACCACACGCTCGTTGGCCCCGGGCGGTATATCGATGTTGGCCCCGGTCTTGTTCCGCACCGCGTGCAGAATGTCGCTGAGCGTCGAATTCGGCGCCACGATCGCCAGCTGGCCGTTCTCGTAAGTCACGGTAGGAGGTTGGGAGGGCATCTGCTCAGGAGTGGGCGGAGGCGGTGGCGCTGGCGCGGTCGCGGGCGGTTGCTCCTCCTCCACCTTCTTGGCCGCCTTCGCCGCCTTAGGTTTGGTTGAACGATGCGATACTGTCTTGGTGGACGAGTCCGCGGTTTGTGCCGAATTGGAAATCGGCAAGCACAACCCACCCATCAGAAGTAGAATAAATGCGAATTTGGGTCGCACCAAAGACATGTGAACCCGACCACCCCAAGAGGAAGACTGCAATAAAATCACTCGTACCAATTGTAGCACCGCCCGGAGCCGTCATTGGGCACCTTGGGCTATGATAATAAGGAACTTACCTTACAGCCCCCGCTTCCGGAACTCGCATCGTACGATGTGGGAGAATCAAGAGAGTTGCCTGGCATATGACTTCTATGAAGCATTCTGAACGAGAGACGAGACTCCATATAAGATCGCGATTGGCGCGTGTTCTTGCGTACTGCGTGAGCTTATTTTTGTTGTTCGCGGCTTCCGCAGAGGCACAGAGTTGTCTGTCGGCCTCCGACATGGACGCGGCCACTCGTTCGGCCCTGGAGAATAGCGCGCACCGCTATTTTGATATGGCGTCCAAGGGCGACGTGTTCTCTCTGAAACAGAACTCGATCCCGAGTTTGGCCTCCAATTTTGGCGGAGTCGAATCGGCGGTGGTGGACAACAAAGCTGCGTTTCAAGGCGCGCAGGCGGCGCCTCGCCCACCCTTTCTGCTGCAGGCGGAAGGGAACACCCCAATCGCCCGCGCCGAGTTTCTGTGTGGGGTGTTTGGAACCCAGGGTCAGACCCGCGACAGCGCCGTCTTTGTACTTCCTAACCTGCCGCCGGGAAATTACGGTGTCGTCATCATGGATGTGAATGGGGCCAAAGGGCCGTACACACTTTCGTTCATCCTGCAGCAGATTGGGAATGAGTGGAAGCTGGGCGGTTTTTACGCCAAGTCTGCGCAGGCAGGCGGCCACGATGCGCCGTGGTATCTGGATCGCGCCCGGCAATACAAGGCCAAGGGCCAGGTTCACAATGCATGGCTCTATTTTCAGGAGGCCAGGTCCCTCTTATCGCCGCTTGATTTCATGAGTACCCTGCAGACGGACAAGCTTTACGACGAGGCCCAGTCCGTGTTGCCGCCCGACATTCCGGCCGGTGGTAACACCGTGGATCTTCCTGCAGGGGGAAAGACCTACAAGCTGACGCAAATTTTTCCGCTGGGCGTGGGCAATGAGCTTGATCTGGTCGTGAAATACCAGTCGGCCGACGTGTCCAATAGCACCCAGACTTTTCAAGACAACATGGCCGTGATCAAGGCGCTGGTAGCGAAATATCCGGAATTGCGCGAGGCATTCAGCGCGGTTGTTGCACGCGCCGTCGAGCCCTCAGGCAGGGATTATGGGTCGCTGCTGGCGATGAAAGATATAAAGTGAGTGGGCGGTGGCCAGTGGCCAGCCAGCAAGAGAGAGTCGTCTTTACCGGCCACTGACCACTAGCCACTGACCACTTCTTCTAGCCACTGACCACTTCTTCCTCAAACGTACATTCTTTCGGGCTCTTGTCCTCCCGCAATCCCAGAAACACGGGCGCACGCAGCTTTAGGCCGCCCTCTTTGGTTTCGTGGGTCCACTCGGTGAACTTGATTTCGGCAACCAACTCGGGTTTGACCCAGTGAACTGTCTTTAGCGCTTCGACAGGTCCGTAGAACGGGTTGGTTTTCGTCTCCAGGTTCTGGAGCAGCTTCCAGACAGCTTGCAGCGTTTTCCGGTCGAAGCCGCTGCCCGCCTGGCCAACGTGAATCAGTCGGCCCTGCTTGCCGTAGAGCCCGAGCACGATGGAACCGAAATACTCGCGGCTGCCTTCGGGTTCGGTGTAGCCTCCAATCACGCATTCAATTTGCTTCGTGATCTTGATCTTCAGCCATTCTCGCGTGCGTTTCTCTTCGTAGCAGCTCTTGCGGCGTTTGGCTACGATGCCCTCCAGCCCCTGCTGTGCGGCAACCTGGAAGAGCGCAGTTCCTTTTCCGAGTTCATGGTCGGAATAGCGTAGGTTATCGCCCGGGATGATCACATTTGCCAACAGCCGCTTGCGTTCCTCGAGGTCCACTTTGTGCAGGTCGTAGCCGTCGAGATAAATGAGATCGAAGGCGTAGTAGAGAACCGGGACATCGGAGCGCCCCGGCGCCCGGAAGCGTCCGTGGCGTATGCCTGTGCGCTGCTGCATGAGGCTGAACGACGGCCGGCCTTGTTCGTCTACCGCTACAACTTCGCCATCGAGGATAGCGTTTTCTGCGCGCACGAATTTGGGGATGTCGGCGAGTTCAGGATATTGTCCCGTCAGGTCATTCTGATTACGCGAGACGAGGTGGAGTTTGCCGTGTTCGATGAAAGAGACCGCCCGGTAGCCGTCCCACTTGATTTCAAATAGCCATTCGTCGGAGTCGAACGGCTTCTCGATCGGGACCGCCAGCATCGGGTGCACTACCGAGGGCATAGGTTTGGCGACGGCGCCTTTTAAAGAACTCACCGCCGAGTTCGCCGAGGAAGACTCTTCATCTTCCGGGGTCGGAAGTTTTAGTTTTTTTTTAGGTCGCGCGGCCGCGGACTTGGCGGTTTTTTTCTCTGCGTTCTCGGCGCTCTCGGCGGTGAGTTTTTTCTTTTCCGCTTTAGCCAAAGCTTCGGCCAGCCACGGAGCTTTCAACCTCCCGCGCGATGCCGGCCGACTACTCTTCCACTCGGCAGAGTCCTCGTCTCCGCCAATCTGCGCCATGGTTCGTTTGCTCAGCACCGAGGTGTCATCTTGGTTGATGTCATAACCCGGGACTTCGTTCTCATCGTGCTTCTTGATAAGCAACCACTCTGTCCCCTTGCTGCCTGAGCGCCGCGAACGGATGTGCACCAGCGCGAAATCTCCTATGAGGCGCCTGCCGTCAAGCCGGAACTTCAAATCGCCTTTGGCCAGCATCTCTCGCGCTTCCGCGTCAGTCGCGGGCACGTACTTGCCATTCACGGGCTTGGGTGAGAGCGGTTGCCAGGTGCCCACGTCCCAGACCATGACCGTGCCGGCGCCGTAGTTGCCTTCTGGAATGGTTCCCTCGAAATCGAAGTAAGAAACGGGATGATCTTCCACCTGCATGGCTAGTCGCTTGTCAGACGGATCAAGCGAGGGGCCCTTCGGAATCGCCCAGGACTTCAGGACGCCATCCATCTCCAAGCGGAAGTCGTAATGCAGGCGCGTAGCACGGTGCTTCTGAACCACAAAGCGATGGCCCGCCTTCTTCTCGACTTTTGGCGGAGGTTCGGGCGTCTCTTCAAAGCGCCGCTTGCGCTTGTATTCTTCCAGGGCCATGACTGGATTCTATTGTAGACACTCGCTGACGTTTGTCATTCCGAGCGCCTGGCTTTGGCGCGAGGAATCTGCTTTTCCGCGCGTACCGCCAGATTCCTCGCTTCAGTCGGCTGTCATAATGTGACGATTTTCTTTAGAATCCAAGACATGCACGCGACATTCTTGTTGAGGCATCGTCATTTATCGAGGTCTCGTATCCTGCCATACACTGCGGTCTTGCTTGTGATCGCTTCCGCTGGTCTGCACTCCCTCGCCAGGCAAACTCAGCAGAACAACGACGAGCCGTCGGCTGGCCCATTTTTTACCGATGAGGACGGTGTCGGTCTACTGAGCAATTTGCGCCAAGCCATCGAAAATAACCGCCAGGACCGTCTTCTCAAAATGTTCGATGCGGCGAAGGTGCCGAATTATGAGGAATTCCGGGAACAGGTTGCAGATTTTTTCCAGAAGTATGAAGCCTTCCAGGTGCGCTATCACCTCACGCAGACCTCGACGGAAGGGGACAAAGGCGTGTTGCTGGCGGATTTCGCCATCGAGGCTACGCCCGCTGGAGGCGGCGCCCCGAGTGTCCGCAAGGATGTTGCTCTGCGCCTCGTCGTCGCAAAGAACGATAAGGGCTGGAAGATCGTGGACCTGAGCCCGCGGGAACTATTCAGCACCCAGTAATGGGGATCAGGAATCAGAAATCAATAAGCCATCAGCCTATGAAACGTGAGTACCCGGAAACTCCGTTGGTAGGGGTTGGAGCGATCATCGTCGAGCAGGATCGCGTTGCCTTGGTGAAGCGCGGCCATCCTCCGCTGGCCGGAGAATGGTCGATTCCAGGGGGCGTGCTGGAAGTTGGCGAGATGCTTCGCGAAGCCGCTGTGCGCGAGGCTCAGGAAGAAACCGGGCTCACGGTGGAGCCGGGTCAGGTGCTGGGTGTTTACGATCGTCTGATCCGTGATGGAGACCGCATCCGGTATCACTATGTCTTGATTGATTTCCTGTGCCGTCGGGTCGCCGGTGAACTGAAGGCGGGAAGCGACGCCGATGCGGTGTGTTGGTTCAAACGCGACGAAATTGATGGCCTGAATCTTGCGCCGGAGACGGCCGAAGTGGTGCGTAAAGGATTGGACGCCGCGACAAATAAATGAATAAAGATGATGTCGTCATTCTGAGGGAAGGGCAGGTCCCGAAGAATCTGGCGCGCGGTGCTGATGCTCATAGCTGGTTGGTTGTGCACGCGAGATCCTTCGCGACTTGCAAGCCGCTCAGGATGACGGCATTGAGGTGTTACTTGGCTACTGCGTGAACCCGGTTCTTTGCGGCGCGCACTTTGCGCACCGTGGCGAAATAGGCCGCTGCAGCCGCGCCCGCTTGCTCGAGGTGGAGCAGGAACAATCCCTTTAAGAAACGCCGGGTCACCCGGCCTTCGAGATACGCGTCATACAGGTCGCTGCCCAGCATGTACCCAAGTTGTCGCGTGACATAATCCAACTTGGCGCCCTCGTACTGCAGGCCTTCTGCGATTGGCTTGGGACGCTGCATATAGCGCCGCGCATTGCGTTCGAAGCCGCGATGCAGGGCGAGGAAGTCCACCATCCGGATAAATTCCTGGAACTCGAACGTGGTCTGCTGCTCTACGTCCTCGCGGGTGTGATCATACAATTCGTAGAGTTCCGATTCACGTACCGCTGGCCGTCCGGGGTACAACACCCGCGAACCGAAATATCCGAGGGCATTTTCCAGGGCACGAGTGTAGAACCTGTCTTCGCCGCCCTCCGCCGAAAGACCATTACCGTTGGCCCGAAGAGGTAATCCCCGGCAGGCATGATGCAGGAAGCGGGCCGCCTCTTCGGCGGCGTGCATCATCTGGAATTCGCGAATGTAGAACGTGTTCAGGTGGGGCAAGTAGATGCTCCCACCTTCTTCCACTCTACGCAGCATGGCTTTCTTTTCGTGCTCGGTCATCCCTTTGCGCGAAAGCAGCTTGTGCAGCGGTACATCGGAGTTGCTGCAGCAGACTTCCGGGAGCGAGTCGACCAGGAACCTGGGTTGGGTTGTGTTGTGAGACGAATAGAGGTTTATCCCGAGGAACCGAAGCAGGCCGTCGATCAGGTTGTAAATAGTTGGGCTGAGGTCTGGTGTACCTGCGCCTTCCTGGCTCCAGCGATCCAGACAGAGGCGGTAGTTTTCGTACTTTTCCAAAGGAGTGGCATTGAATATGCAGATCACATCCTGGGCAACCCGCACCGCTTCCACGCGATCACAGCTTTCCCCGGCAGCTTTCCAGTACAGCGTATCCACATTCTGCAGAACAGTAAGAAGGCGCTCTCCTGCGAGCCGGTCACGGAGAAGCTGGGGCAGATGATTAGGAGCCAGGTGAGATTCGCCAAAGAGCACCAGGATCAGGGCATCCGGATGGCGTTGCCGGATTTCCGCCAGTTTTGCGGCGGCATGGCGGTCGCGGGCGCCGATTTTGCGCAGATCCTGGCGGGGCATGCAATCCAGCCCGTAGATCGCCTGCGCATGTTGCCGAGCCATGCCCAGAAGGTTAGAGAAGGGTTCCCACTCATAGCCCCAGTCCAGGTCAAAACGAATTCGCTCGCGCAGTTCGTCAAGTTCAATTTCGTTGCGCAGCCACTCGTCCAGGATGTGCTGATCGCGGGAAAAGACCGTCTCCAGACCCAGCACCACGGGCCGCTCTGTGCCGCGCGCCACCTCCTCAATTAAGGACGCGGCAAAGCGCTGCGAACCGGGTAACGCGTGGTAATCGCCAATGAGGACGATGTCGGCCTGTTGCAACAGTTCAGGCAGCTGATCTGGGGCGAGCACGGAATCATAGGCGCGGAAAGCCTGGCTGAAGTCGCGCAGGTACTTGCGGCGGCCATTGTGATCGCTGGCCCGAATCTCGCGTTCCACGCCAGCCAAAGCGTGTAGTTGCGCAGCACTGCGACGCGATCGCAAGCTGGCGGTGCTGGCCATGGTTCGTCCTACTCCTTTCGATGCCGACGGGCGACGTACTCGCCCGCAACTACCCGATTACCCCGACCGCTCTCCTTGACTTGCCGGAGCCGGGCTCCCTATCCTCAAGGCTCGAATTCGCAGCTCGGAGCCAACGTTTGCGCGAGCAGGAACATCCAAATTCGATTCCGTTCCGATCGGTTCCCAGGAACCTGACCGTCGCGACTACCGGGGCCAGCGGCTCGATTTTCCTGCAGCAACTACTTCTGGCTGCCGACCGCGACTCGCGAGTCAAATTCGTCAACCTCATCGCTTCCGACAGCGGACTGCGCGTGCTGGCGGAGGAGCTCGGCATCCGCGGGCGCAGCAACCTCGTAAGCCAGCTGCTCGGCCATTCCTCCCGCAAAATCCAAGAGCAAGCCAATGCTGACATTGGCGCCAACGTGGCCAGCGGCTCTTATCCTGCCGACGCGATGGTCGTCATCCCTTGCAGTGTCGGAACGCTCGCCCGCATCGCCAACGGGATTGCGTCGCATTTGATCGAACGCGCTGCCGACGTCTGTCTCAAGGAGAAGCGGCCGCTGGTGCTGTGCGTTCGCGAAACCCCTCTCAACAAAATCCATATCCGCAACATGTACCGGGCAGCCGACGCGGGCGCCACGGTCTTCCCCTTGATTCCCGCCTTCTACAATCGTCCAGCCAGTCCCGAGGTGATGGCGCGCGAATTCGCTTTTCGCGTGCTGGCCCACATCGGCTTGCCTCAGCCGAACGCGTATCGCTGGAAAGGCTGATTGGGCGGAACTTCGTTCCTCTGGGGGGAGACTTCCAGTTTAGAAACCGGAAGTACAAGGGACTAGATTCCTACGGACCATGACCTTTGGGGGCGACGCACGAAAGCAGATTCCTCGGCGCTGAAGCGCCTCGGAATGACAAGAACGCTTGACTCCAAAATCGACAATCGAAAATCGGCAATCGACAATTTCTGTTGACTCTCCCGATACACACCTTCGTGCCAGTTGCACCTAAATAGCTTGTGTAATAGAGTAGCCCTACACCGGAAAGGAGGTGGTCCGATGGCAAAAAGTTCTGACTGTAGTGGCAAACGTTTAGGTGAGGTGGCTGAGACTTAGAGCGGTCGCTCTAAACCTCGCACGACTACCGGTGATTTGGGGTACGATCCGCCCGGCGTAAGCTGCGCCGGGTCCCGGAGTTTGCCGCAGGGGCCACTTATGAGTGACCACCTCCGAGTCAATCCCAACAGTCTACCGGCGACCCGCGGACTCACCAGTTCGCGGGTCGTTTTATTTTTACTTATTCTTACTAGGCAGGATGACTTCCAGGAATTACGAAGGCCTCTTCTGGACGACCGAGTTCACCAGCCCGTTAGCTTCGGCGTTCTCTTCGCGGGCGACATGAGAAATCGAGAAATCCAGCGAACGCGCTAGCTTGCGGCAGATCCAGTTTAGCGAGTAAAGCCGCGAACTGCGACACTTGTACTCGCCTTTCATCTGCCGGACTACCACTTCGGAATCAGAGTAGACATGCAGCGCCTTGGCTTTGAGGGACAGTGCGTACTGCAGGGCTTCGAGCAGGGCTACGTATTCGGCGACGTTGTTGTCCTGGTGCCCGATGGACTTCGCGATTCGAATGCGATGGCCTTCAGCACCGTCGATGACGATGCCAATAGCCGCCGGTCCAGGATTTCCCTGCGATCCGCCGTCTACATAGGCCACGAGATGGGACATTCCAGCTGCTCGTTTACAACATGCGTCAGGAATGTTGCCGGCGTCAAGACATTTATCTGGTTCCCCTGCAACGTCATCGCGTCCCGCACAAGGTTGTGGAATAACGGTGGATGGGCCGTGCAAAAATTGCAACCAGAATGGGGCACTCTCCATAAGTATCGGTAATTGAACAGCTTACGGAGCATCTCCGTTGTCACATCCCATGCCAAAAGAAATTCTTGATTGCACCGATATGCGGCGTTGACATTTTTTGTCTTAGCGTTTAACGTGTGCACCGTCGACGGCTGAAAGGGTTGGCTAAAAATAAAAAGTTGGCCAGTCCGAAGTAGGCTGGGTGATCCGTTCCGCGAGGCAACTCGGCGGGCGACCAGACCCGAAAAAACCGACTGACTCTGCGAGGAGAAGTTGGGGTCTGGCACTGTGAAAGCAGTGGTCGCATCAGGGGCTGTGACGGTACATGCCTCCACGCTGTTGGCTCCCTCGCAGGAGTCGGCAGCTAGAGCATAACCAATGTCACGGCCCTTTTAATTTTTGCGTCACTCTACGCAGATTTTAGTTTCCCAGAAAATTCCAGCTCCGAAGGCCGTCCTTCCGGAGCCCCATCTTCCTTTGCCAATGTCTCGTTTTATGTTCCTCTGAACTCTCGGGACGTGATCTGCGGCACAGATTGCAATGTGTGCCGGGAGCAAGACATGCCCCGCGGGACGGTACATATCCGTCACGCACAAGTGCCGAAGGCACGATATGGGAAAGCCCGGCACGGGAGTGCCGGGTGGCCGAATGTGAAATGTACCGAGTCCCGCCAGGGACGGCGCCAGCGCCTGCCGCTACGGCGGTGCTAACCTAGAAGGCGAGTGAACGCCGATTCCATTCGCAAGCTCTTCGCCGAAGTTCGCAAGGGCAGGCTTTCGCCCGACGACGCCGTGGATCGCCTGCGGCACCTCCCTTTTGAGGATCTCGGTTTCGCCAAAGTTGATCATCATCGTGCCTTGAGGGCCGGCATGCCGGAAGTGATTTTTGGAGAAGGAAAGACGCCCGCGCAGGTTGCCGAGATCTTTGCACGCCTGGCCAAACACAATCCAAACGTACTAGTCACACGTGCCGGTGAGAAGCAATTTGAGGCAGTGAAGAAAGAACTTCCGAAGGCTGAATACCGTGCCTTGGCACGCGCCATTGTGCTGCACCGTGACCGCAAGAAGTACGGGAAGGGCAGAATCGCTGTGGTGTCAGCCGGCACCAGCGACATTCCGGTTGCGGAAGAAGCCGTGGTCACCGCCGAGGTCATGGGCAACGATGTCGAGCACCTCTACGACGTCGGCGTGGCCGGCATTCATCGGCTGCTGGCCAACCGCAACTCGCTGACCAAGGCGCGTGTCGTCGTGGTCTGTGCCGGCATGGAAGGGGCCCTTCCTAGCGTGGTGGGTGGCTTGGTCGGCGTCCCCGTCATCGCAGTACCCACCAGCATCGGCTACGGAGCCGCGTTCGAGGGGGTCGCGGCGCTGTTAGGCATGATGAACTCGTGTGCTTCCAATGTCAGCGTGGTCAACATCGATAATGGTTTTGGAGCAGGGTACGTGGCTTCGCTGATTAATCGACTTTAGGCATGTCGGCTCAGAGCGTTAGGAGTTGACGGTATTCGTTATAACGAATAATGTAAGATCACTGGTGAGCAAGCGTATTCAAGCCGAGATCAAGCAGACCAAGCCGTTCGGCAGCCTGGAAGAGGAGACCGCGATCGCCCTCGCGCGCACCGCGGACCAACTGGAACGTCACTTCGACGAGCTGTTCAAGGCGCACGGACTGACCAGCACACAGTACAACGTGTTACGCATCCTGCGCGGCGCCGGAAAAGCAGGACTGGCCTGCAGCGAGATCGGGGAACGCATGATCAGCCGCGACCCCGATATCACGCGCTTACTGGATCGCACGGAACGGGCGGGCTGGTGCACGCGTGGTCGAGACGCGAAGGATCGCCGCGTGATCGTCACGCGTATCACTGCCAAAGGCCTGGGGATCCTCCGGGAACTGGAGCGGCCGGTTCACGAACTGAACACGAGAATGCTGGGCCACATGGGGCAGGCTCGCTTACGCTCGCTGCTGCGCCTTCTGGAAAGGGTAAGGGAAGGGGCAGCTTGATTTTTTGTGTCTATTGTCGTTATAACGACATCTGTTTACCCATAAAAAGGAGAGTGGCTTTATGAGCAGTGCAACCATTGATTCAGTCGAGGAGAGAGGAAGACAATGATCACTTCAACCAGCAAGACTTCAACCTCGCAAGCCTGGGGTATTACGCTCATTCGCGCGATCGTTGGGATTGTGTTTCTCATGCATGGAGGGCAGAAGCTATTTGTATGGGGATTCCACAATGTCGCGGGGTTTCTCGGGCATATTGGTGTTCCTTTGCCGGGAGTAGCCGCCGTGCTTCTAACGCTCGTTGAATTTCTGGGTGGAGCCGCTCTGCTGATCGGTGTTTTGACGCGAGCCGCGGCGGCGCTGCTCGCCATTGACATGCTAGTGGCGGTGCTTCGGGTGCATGGGAAGAACGGGTTGTTCCTGCCCAATGGCTTTGAGTATGCCCTTACCTTGCTGATCGCCAATATTGCGTTAGTGGTGGGTGGATCGGGCGCGCTGGCCATCGATAATGCGATCGCAGGACGGCACGAGTGAACTCGTGCCGCCAAGCACCCCTCCTAGCGCTTATAGCCAAACTTCCGTAGAAGTTCCTTGCGGGCAGCGACGTCGGCAGCTGACTCCACTCCTTTCGGAGAGCTGCCATCGATTACGCCCATGACCCCGCGGCCCTGTTCGCTGTGGGCCATCACCACCTCAACCGGATTGGCGGTGGCGCAGAAAATGGAGCAGACCTCATCCACATTGTGGATCGCTCTCAGCACATTAATGGGATAGGCGTTGCGGATCACCATGACAAAGACGTGTCCCGCCGCCAGGGCTTGCGCGTTGTGGATGGCGACGGCTTTGAGTTCGTCGTCATTGCCATCGGACCGGACCAGGCACGGCCCGGAAGACTCGTTGAAAGCAAGGCCAAACTTTGCCTGCGGAACTGTTGCTACCACCGCTTCGTACAGATCTTCCACCGTCTTGATGAAGTGTGACTGGCCCACGATGATGTTGGTGTCCGAAGGGAATTGCATGCGGACGGAATCAAATTCGAGCATTGCGCCCTCCCTGGCTTGCATGATAACGCGAGGGCACGCGAGGCGGGCGAGAACAGCGAGCTCTTCGGCCGCCGAGCTTGCCGGACCGGAGAGCGGCGGAACATCCTCCTACTGTGGACAGGGTTTTAATGTTGCTGGGATGTCGTCTTTGGGGTCCGCTTGCAGTGGTTTTCCAGTATCACGAATATCCATGAGGCGCAGGACGGCTGCTGCTGCTGTGTATTTGACCTCGGGCTTGTTGTCGTCCATATACAGCCCTATTGTCTTCAAAACCGATGGATCGCCGCGTTTGGCGAGCGCCTCCAGGGAGGCGGCCTGCACCAGCCAACTTTTGTCGCCGGTGGCTTTCGCGAGAGTTTCGGTGGTACCGGGATCGGGATCGTGGGCCAGAACCTTGGCGGCGGCGGCGCGCACGGGAGATGTGTCATCTTTTGTTAGGGCTTTGATAGCTCCCCATCCGATGCCGGCGAAGGGGATGTACCCGATGCCCTCCTCGAAGCCGAGTTGGGCGAGTTTTTTCGGGTCGGACAGCTTGGAAGTCTCCGACGCAATCAGGCCCTTTTCGGCCTTCCGCTCTCCCGTGAGAATCTCGTAATAGACCTGGTAGGCCGAATCATCTTTGAGCAGGATGAGGGCATGGGCGGCCGCCAAGGCAACTGACGGGTCGTCGTCGTTCAGAGTTTTTTGTAGTTGAGGAATGCTGGTTCGAGAGCGGATTTCGCCGAGGGCCGAAGCGGCCGACGCACGTACCTCGGCTTTATCGTCGTTGAGCGCGATCTCCGCCATCTTCCGGGCCCGGGGGTTATCGGGCAACAATCCGAGGACTCGCACTGCGATACTCCGGTCGCCAGTTTTATCCGCCTTCACACCGGTTTCCAGCAGGTTCCAGGCCGGCTCCCTGGGAGACAAGTGTTCAATCGCCGGCGCAGTTTGCGGTTCGGGCTTTGGGGTCCTCTCGCACGGGGTTTCCGGTTGCTGAGCGAACAGAAGCCAGCTTACAAGGAGTATAAGGCCAGAGAACCTCGGCAAAATGGGCATGGATGCCTCACCAAACATGAGCTGGCCGGATTAGCGTGCCCGTTTCCCAGAGCTCTTTTTCGATCGGGCCGGCCCGCTTTCCTTCTCCCCGAAGACCCGCGCGAAGATCTTGTCGATATTTCTCAACTGCCTTTTGAGATCGAAAGCCATCTCGATCTGCTTGCGCGGGACACGCCCGGTGATTTCCTTATCCGCCATTACCAAGTCGTGAAAGTTGCGGCCTTCCTTCCACGCATGCATGGCGTGGCGCTGAACCATGCGGTAGGCGTCTTCGCGGGAGACACCATGTGCCACCAGGTCGAGCAGCAATTGTCCGCTGAAAACCAAGCCTCCGGTGCTTTCCAGGTTCGCCAGCATGCGGTCGGGATAGATGAACATCGTGTCAATCAGGTTGGTCGTCTTATGCAGCATGTAGTCCACCAGAGTGGTGGAATCGGGCAGGATGATGCGCTCGACCGAGGAATGGGAGATGTCCCGTTCATGCCAGAGGGCGACATTCTCAAAGGCGGCTTGGGTATTGCATCGAACCACGCGGGCCAGGCCGCTGATCTGCTCACAAGTGACCGGATTTCGCTTGTGCGGCATGGCTGATGACCCCTTCTGCTTCTCACTGAAGTACTCTTCTGCTTCGCGTACCTCGGTGCGCTGCAGGTGCCGGATCTCAGTAGCGATTTTGTCTAAAGTGCAGGCGATCACCGCCAGAGTGGCCAGGTAGGCGGCGTGCCGGTCTCGCTGGATTACTTGCGACGACACCGCCGCCGCCTTCAGGCCCAGGCGGGCGCAAATCTTCTCTTCCAGTTCCGGGGTAAGATGAGCGAAGGTGCCGACTGCACCGGAAAATTTCCCCACTCTCATGTCCTCGGCCGCGTGCTCAAACCGGGCTATATCGCGCTGTAATTCGGAATACCAATTGGCTAGCTTGAATCCGAAAGTGATGGGCTCGGCGTGTACGCCGTGGGTTCGCCCTATCATCGGCGTATCTTTGAACTCCCCGGCACGCCGCTTGAGCACTTCAGCCAGCCGCTGCAAATCTTCGGCGATGATCGCGGAGGCTTGCTGGATGAGGAGAGCTTGTGCGGTGTCCACCACGTCGTTGGAAGTCAGGCCGTAGTGGAACCAACGGGCGTGGGGCCCGACGATCTCGGCCACCGCGCTGGTGAAGGCGATCACGTCGTGCCGCACCTCGGCTTCAATTTCCTGGATGCGGTCCAGGTTGAAGTCGGCGCGGTCGCGAATGGCGCGAGCAGCATCCTTGGGCACCAAGCTGGCTTCCGCAAGGGTCTCGGTAGCTGCGACTTCCACCGCCAGCCAGGTGCGAAACCGGTTCTCGTCACTCCAGATGCGTCCCATGTCGGGACGGGTGTAGCGTGGGATCACAACGCGCTCCTTGCCGAATTTGAGGAATCAAGGACTAGGGATTCTAAATGGAGGAGGATGCCGGCCGCCACTCGCCTATCAGGATCGGTTTCTTACCTATCGCAAGCCCCCGTGTGGGACGGCGAGCCTTGCGCGCCGATGAAAAACACCTTTTCCTGTTTATATATGTCGTGATACGATACTGCCAGTGATATAGTCTGGATACGATATAATTCGCATGAAAAAGGCGCTCACATCGGCGGATTTTCGAGCGTTGGCGGACTTGCGCCACCAGATTCGCCGCTTCCTGCACTTCAGCGAGCAAGCTGCCCGAAGTGCAGGCCTGGAGCCGCGTCAGCATCAACTCATGCTGGCCCTCAAAGGCTTGCCCGGCAACGCCCGGCCGCGCATCGGAGAACTTGCCGAACGCCTGCAGATTCAGCACCACAGTGCTGTGGAGTTGGTGAACCGGCTAGCCGCAGGCGGCTATGTCCGGCGCCGGCGGGGCGGGCAGGACCGCCGGGAAGTTTTGCTCTCGCTTACCGGCAAGGGAGAAAAAGTCCTGCGTGAGCTTTCCCTGCATCACCGGGCTGAGTTGCAGAACGCCGGTCCTGCCCTGGTCGGGGCGCTTCGTCAGGCCACGCGCGGGATCAAGAACTCGGTTGCCTCCCATCAGACCACATCCGCAAGAAACAGGAGAACCGCCTAAGGAACATGAGTGGCACGAGGCTCGCCGCCGAAGGAGTTCACGTCACTGAAAACGGTACAACTCAAGGCAGTAACGGCTCCCAATTGGCCGTTACTCCGACCGGCCAGACTGCGATCATGCCCCCCGCCCAGTTCCGCATGGTGTTGGTGTCTTTGCTGGCCGCGGGCATAGGCCTGCTCGCCGGGTTCGTCGCCTATCTTCTCTACAAGCTGATCGGACTGTTCACCAACCTGGCTTTCTATCATCGCTGGTCGACCGACTTTATCAGCGCACGTTTCAATCATCTCGGCCCGTGGGTGATCATCATCCCGGTTATCGGGGGAATCATTGTCGGCTTCATGGCCAAGTATGGGACCGAGAAAATTAAGGGCCACGGTATCCCTGAGGCCATGGAGGCAGTGCTGGTCAATCGCAGCCGCATCCAGCCGCGGGTGGCAATCCTGAAACCAATCTCGGCCGCCATTGCCATCGGCACCGGGGGACCGTTCGGAGCGGAAGGTCCCATCATTCAGACTGGCGGCGCCGTGGGGTCCCTGGTGGGGCAAATCGTCCACACCACCGCGGCAGAACGCAAAGTGCTGCTGGCCTGCGGTGCTGCGGCCGGCATGTCGGCTACCTTCAACACTCCGATTGCCGGAGTGATTCTGGCCATCGAACTGCTGCTGTTCGAATTCAAATCGCGCTCCTTCATTCCGCTGGTGGTGGCCAGCACGCTGGCCACGGCTGTCCACATGCGGCTGCTGGGTGCAGGACCGATGTTTGCGGTTGCACCGGTTGATTTTGGAATTCCGCGGGCGCTGCCGTTTTATCTTTTGCTCGGTGGGATTTGTGGAGTTGCAGCGGTCATCTTCAGCAAGTCGCTGTACTGGGTGGAAGACCAATTTGAAAAGCTGCCGATTGACCACCTCTGGTGGCCGGCCATTGGCGCTTTGGGATTGGGCATCATTGGCTACTTCGTACCGCGCGTGTTGGGCGTCGGCTACGATACGATTGGCGACATTCTCAATGCGAACCTCGCTCTCAAGCTGCTGGTAATCGTGATGATTGCGAAGGCGATGGCGCTGATTGTTTCGCTGGGTTCGGGGACTTCGGGCGGCCTGCTGGCGCCCATGTTCATGTCGAGTGCCGCGTTGGGCGGCGTCTACGCCGTGCTGATGAATCGTGCGTTTCCCAGCGCTGCTTTGGCTCCCGGAGCCTTCGCTTTGGTGGCCATGGGCGCAGTGTTCGGAGCGGCATCAAGAGCGACCTTTACGTTTATCATCTTCGCTTTCGAAATTACGCGCGACTACAACTCCGTGTTGCCGCTGATGCTGGTCAGTGTGATAGCGGATGGGGTGGCCATGCTGTTCATGCCGAAGTCCTCCATCATGACCGAGAAATTAGCGCGCCGCGGTCTGCGCATACATCAGGATTACGAAGCCGATGTGCTGCAGCAGGTGGCCGTGGCTGAGACCATGGACCAGGATCCGCCTACTATTCCCAGCGACATGCGGGTCGGGGAACTGGCGGACCGCATCGCCAAGCGCGATCCCGCCGTGTGCAAGCATCAGGGCATGCTGATCGTGGACCAGGAAGGTAACCTGGAAGGGGTCATCACCCGCGGCGATATCCTGCGCGCCCTGGACCAGGACCGTGCGGGCGCGATGAGCGTGCTGGACGCAGGAACACGCGACGTGGTGGTCACCTATGCCGATGAACTGCTGCACGATGCCGCCGCCAAGATGCTGCGCAACAACATTGGACGGCTGCCCGTGGTGGATCGCAACCATTCCCGCCGCATCGTGGGTTATCTCGGACGCCCCGGAATTATGGCGGCGCGGCTCCGGCGTCTGGACGAAGAGCACGTGCTGGAGCCCGGCTGGATCGGGCG
>DASQIH010000254.1:0-29212 GCA_035631655.1 Terriglobales bacterium | reverse complement strand
CTCCACGCGGCGTTGCTGCGTCAGGGTTTCCCCCATTGCGCAAAATTCCCCACTGCTGCCTCCCGTAGGAGTCTGGACCGTGTTTCAGTTCCAGTGTGGCCGTGCGCCCTCTCAGGCCGGCTACCGATCATCGCCTTGGTGAGCCGTTACCTCACCAACTAGCTAATCAGCCGCGACCCCCTCTGCCTGCGAATTGCTCCTTTGATCTCCGGCTTTTCATCCCAGAGATGTTATGCGGTATTAGCCCCGGTTTCCCGAGGTTATCCCCCACAAGAAGGTAGGTTAGTCACGTGTTACTCACCCGGTCGCCACTGTACTCATGGATTGCTCCACTTTCTCGTTCGACTTGCATGTGTTAGGCACGCCGCCAGCGTTGATTCTGAGCCAGGATCAAACTCTCGTTTGTAACCTGAAGTCTGCCGACGGGTGGTTGGCAGACTGCCATCGCAGGGCTCGAAAGCCTGCGATGGATCTATCTTGTGAGATCACTCGAACTTGCGCCCGAGTCCTTCATCTCACGACTGGCACGTTCAACCTTATTGTCAAAGACCGAATCGCTCTCCGCCTGAGCGGCGCGTATTCAGTCCAGAACGAATTTGTCCGTGTGGTGCGGACATTCCAGTCCGCAGCCTTTCTGGAACAAATTCGTCTGTCCTCGAAAACCTTTTAAATCTAGCCCTCGTCCTTGCCGACTGTCAACCCATTGTGCCCACAGGATTTCCACAGACACCGGGGAGCTTCGACCAACCTTGGGAGCTCGTCTGCAGACAGCAAAGCGCGCTTCCGCACTCAAAACTCATGCCTTTGGGCACGAGCCAAGGCGGAAGTAGACGACTTGAAAAAAGACCGTTTGGAGGTTATTGCGACGAACGCTAAACCCTTCGAGGCACCTTGGCCCCGAATGAGAACCCCGTGGCCGGGGTCAATTTCAGAGTATTTTTCTCTGCTGTAATACCTTAGATGCCGGACCTCCGCGAGAGTTTCAAAAAATAGTCCGGCTAGCCACGTACTGCTCTCGACGTACTCTTTTATACCACCCGGGCCGGCTTTCCGCAAGAGGGGGTTAACTACTTTGGCTACCGACCGGGTGGTCGGGAGACCCCTAACCTGTGTGGCGCGGGCATTCCTGCCCGCGGCCTTCATTCCATGGTCTTCTCTGCCGGAAACTCCAGGGTGATGAACCTCGCTGCCTGCTTTCCCACATTGGTGAGCGTGTGCGTATACCCGCCTGGCAGCCACTTCACGTCACCCGACTTGAAATGCCCCGGCATCGGGCCCTGCCCCGCCACGTCGCTCCGGAGCTCCAACTCGCTGACCGCCACAAGCAGGTGAGGTCCGAAATGATGGTGGCTGGTCAGCATCGCGCCCGGCTGCAACTCGACATCTGTCACGCGCACGCCGTCCTTCACGAACAGGATGTCCTGAGTCCCGCCTTCGAGGACGTGAACCCCGCGCTCCTCGTCCCACTTCGGCGGAGGCGATTTGCGTGCCTGCTCATCCTGGAGCAACTCGATCGTCACATTACGGAACGGCTGGTCGGAGAGGTTTTTCGCGACATGCGCGAAGTTCCCCGGCGTGAAGCGAGTTTCGCCATCCTGCAGCATAAGCCTAACCGGTGGCTTGCCGGCGACGTCGCTTTCCACTTCGGAGGGTCCAAGAGTGACGAAGATGTAGTCGTGGTGGTGCCTGTGAAGGAGCGTGGCCGCATGCGGAGGGACTTCCACTTGGAAGACCCGGACATACTTGTTCTCCAGGGCGAGATGATGACCGGGCTCAGCAGTGATCTCTACTTCGCCGGTCGTCTGACCGGCAACGATTGCGACGGCAACCAGGACAAGAAGCCAGGAGCGCAGTTTCATGTGGCCGGATTCTAGCACTCTCCAACCTTGTCGTCCTGAGCGTAACGAAGGATCTCTGCATTCCACACAAGCAGATGAGTCCCAAGGGCTGGCCAAGGCAATTAGTTTAGACTGATGTCGTGAGCGAGATTGGGAAGCTCTTGATCTTCTTCGGCATCATCCTGCTCGTACTGGGAGGGCTCTTCCTCCTCCTCGGGCGCACGAGCTTTCCCCTCGGACGCCTGCCCGGAGATATTCTTTACCGTGGCAAGAGGACTACCCTTTACTTTCCGCTGACCACGTCCATCATTCTGAGCGTTGTGCTTTCCGTGCTGCTGTATGTGATCGGCAGGTTGCGGCATTAGGAAATCCGCTGCTGCGGCTTTTTTCGGCCGCGGTCTCGAAGGTGCAGAAGATTCGTTCACATGATCCGCGAGGCGGCCCAAGGCGAGGTCCTGCACAACGACGATACGAGCATGAAAGTGTTATCGCTGAGACGAGCCATCATCGAGGAAGCAGGTGAGCGGACCGGCATCTTTACCTCTGGGGTAGTATCGACGGCTGAAGGGCGCAAGATCGCTCTGTTCTTCACGGGTCGCCAACATGCGGGCGAGAACTTGGCCGATGTGCTGAAGCGGCGCGCGGCGGAGCTGCCCATGCCGATTCAGATGTCGGATGCGTTGGCACGAAATGCTCCGAAGCCTATCAAGTTGTTAGTCGGAAACTGCCTCGCCCACGGGAGGCGGCAGTTTGTTCAGATCACGCCCAACTTCCCCTTCCGACGGGCGTGAGCGCTGTCGCGCAATTGCTCAACGATGCCGGGCGTGCTGCTGGCGTGGCAATCCAGGCAGTTTTGCCCCTCATGGGAAACTTTGGGCTGCTGCGCAGCGGCCATCAGCGAGAATAGCAGGAAGGTGAACAAGGAGAGCAATCGCATGGCGGCCTCCTGGGCGGGCTACGTAACGCCGCTGTCTCGGCGGCTGTCGTGGGGGCGTCTCGCCCGCACCTTGCGATGGCAGGATGCCCTGGCGACAGCCGGCAGGATGCCAGCGCTACAAAATACACGCACAATTCTTCACCCATGGGTCCGCCTTGGCTGTGACGAACGTCTCTACCGCCGGTGAGCTGGCAGCAGTCTGCGGTAAACTGCCTTCGAATGGCGTCGCTTGACCAGCTAGGATTCAACTTCCGGCCACCAGAGCGCCGCATCTGGACGGTGCGCGACCTGATTGCCGCCGTGCGCACTCAGCTGGAACGCGAGTATACCGACGTCTGGCTGGAAGGCGAGATCTCCAATTTTCGGGCGCACGGCTCAGGTCATCTTTATTTCACCTTAAAAGATGGCGCTGCGCAGATTCGGGTCGTGATGTTCCGCTCATCGGCGCGCCTGCTACGCTTTCGCCCGGAAGATGGAATGCAGGTTATCGCGCGCGGGCGCGTAACGGTGTACGAAGAACGCGGCGAACTGCAGGTCTCGGCTGAGTACCTGGAACCCAAGGGGGCGGGCGCTCTGCAGATTGCCTTCGAGCAGCTCAAAGCCAAGCTCCAGGCTGAAGGTTTGTTCGACGACGCGCGAAAGAAGGCAATCCCGCCTCTGCCACGACGGATTGGCATTGTAACCTCGCCGCAGGCGGCTGCTCTGCGGGACATTCTCAACATTCTGCACCGGCGTCATCGACCCGCCAACGTGCTGATCTTCCCTTCCCAGGTGCAGGGTGACGCTGCGCCGATCGAAGTTTCTGCTGGGATTCGTTATTTCAATAAAGCTCACAACGTGGACGTAATTATCGTGGCGCGAGGTGGAGGCTCGGTCGAGGATCTGGCCGCTTTCAACCACGAAGGTCTGGCACGAACGGTGGCGACTTCGCAAATTCCGGTTATTTCCGCGATTGGACACGAAACCGATTTCACGATCATTGATTTTGTCGCCGATCTGCGGGCGCCAACGCCATCGGCTGCGGCGGAACTGGTGATTCGCTCGCGACAGGAGATCGAGGAACGCTCTGAAGCAATGCGGGAACGGCTGGGACGAGCCGTGCGCTACCGCCTGCTGATGGCACGCCAGTCGCTTACCGAGTTGGCACAGCATGGGGCATTCGCCCGGATGATGGATGCCCTGGGCCGGCGTCAGCAGAAGGTCGATGACATGGTTTATCGCCTGGAAAAAGCGGAGCGGCGGGTTTTGGAGCAGCAGCGGCGACGCTGGGAGCTGGCAGCCGCAGCGGTGCGGCATTACGATGTGCGGCGACGCTTGGCGGGAATTCAGCAGGAGCTTGATGCCCGGACGGCTGCGCTGGTGGGGACTTTTCGGACGATGTTGTTGCAACGGCGCTCGCGGCTGGATCAGCTTTCCGGGCGGTTAGCGGCACTGTCGCCGCTGGCGATTCTCGAGCGTGGGTACGCGTTGGTATTCGACGCGTCGGGGCGATTGCTCAAGGATGCTCAGAAGATTAAGCCCGGCGATGACATTTCGGTCCGACTGGCGCGGGGAGAGATGACCGCGACGGTAAAGAAAAGATCGTAAGTGTGGCGCGGACACTCCTGTCCGCGCCCTCAGACGAAGTTGTGGCAGAACTCGGCGAAAAGGTCAGAGACCCGTCCCACACAAGCATTACCGGGATCAAGTACCTAAGGTTTGCTTGATTGCGCCGGCGATCTTGCCAGCGAGAGAGCGCATCTTCTCTTCTGATTCGGCTTCCACCATTACCCGGGCTAAGGCTTCCGTACCAGAGTAGCGGACTACTACGCGACCATTGCCATCCAGTTCGCGCTCCGCGGTTTGTATGGCGCGCTGCACTTGGGGGACCTGGGCGAACGGAATCCTTTCCCGAACCCGCACGTTCTGGATGGTTTGCGGGAAGACTTTCAGGTCGCTGACCAGGTCGGCGAGGGAGCGACCGGTGCGCGCCATGATTTCCATGACGCGCAGAGCGGTGAGCAGGCCATCCCCAGTAGTCGCATCTCCGTCGCGAAAGATGATGTGGCCGGATTGCTCTCCGCCGAGGATAGCTCCGGTTCTCAGCATCTCTTCCAGGACATACTTGTCGCCCACGTTGGCACGCAGCATGGAGACGCCGCTGCGTTTTAAGGCGACCTCCAGGCCCATGTTCGACATGGTGGTGGCGACAATTGTGCTTCCGGTGAGAACGCCACGCGACTGCATGTCGCGGGCGGTGAGGAGCAGGATTGCGTCGCCATTTACGACTCTGCCCTGGGCATCGCTGAACAGGGCACGATCGGCGTCGCCGTCGAAGGTTACTCCGATGTCGAACTGGCCTTCCATTTCGGCGATGGCTTTTGCCACGTTCTCAGGATGAAGAGCGCCGCAGGCTTCATTAATGTTCTTGCCATCCGGCTTGGCGTGCAGAAAGGTGGCCTGGATTCGGCAGGCTTGGAACAGTTCAGGGGCTTCTGCCGTGGCTGCGCCATTGGCGCAATCGACCAGAACTTTGAGGTGGCTTAGGTCGGCCGAGACGTTGTGAGCCAGCCACTCGATATAGGCGCGCCGCAAGGCGGCATCACCCGGCAGACTGGGTGGATCTGTTGCACCGCCTTTTGGACGGGAAGCGGGACTTTGCATGTGCCGGAAGATTTCCCGCTCGATGGCGAGCTCACGCGCGTCGGGGAGTTTATATCCGTCGCCGGAAAATACCTTGATGCCATTATCTGTCCAGGGATTGTGCGACGCAGAAATGACGACTCCCGCGTCGAACTTGCGAGCACGCGCCAGATAGGCGACGCCTGGGGTTGTAATGATGCCGGCACTCTCGACGGTCACACCGTGCGTGGTGAGCCCTTGCATCAAGAGATCGGATATCCATTGGCTGGACTCGCGGGTGTCCTGACCGATCACGGCGCGCGCTTTGGGATTATTGCGGACCAGATCGTGGCCAAGAGCGCGTCCGATCACGTAGGTGCTTTCCGGCGTGAGGGGAAACTCTCCGGCTACGCCGCGAATGCCGTCAGTCCCGAAAAGCTGCCTTTGATCTCTCATTCTGGTAGTCAGTTCGCTCCGGAAGCGCGGGAGGACTTCTCCATGATAACCGTTACGTGGACAGGAGCAGGATGGACGATCTGGACCAGAGGATCGGAGACATAGACATTCGTGCTGAAGGTTTGGCTGGTCATCACGCCGGAAGCATCCACCGGGTCGGTAGTGGCCGCTTCCACCGCCTCCACGCGCACGCGCGGTCCGACTATGGTTATAACCGCAGGATTGGCAATTGCCTTAGCAATACGCAGCCCGGAGGCAAAGTTTCCTATCACCCGCGGACGGACTTCCACCTGGCGCATCATGCGGGTATCAAAGCTGAGATGGAATTGGCTGGGTACGACTTGCACTACGCTCAAGTCCCGCGGCTCGCGTACCTGCTGCGCGGTGAGGTCAAAGGTGCGCTCGCCCGGCTTGGCATCGGTAAGGTCGACTTCCACGTGCACGTCGTAGGGACGCAGGCGGTGAACCAGGTGCTCGGGGCCGCGCACGCGCACCTGCGCCATGGGAATGTTTTCCGAGTTGATTTCGAGATTCTCGGGAATGTGGTGAAACTCAATTGGCACGTCGACCGCCACTTCCGCATGGGGATTGCGGGCAACCACCAGCCACAGACTCACCGCCAGAGCCAGTGAGAACAGCTTGAGGCCGAAGTTATGGAACAGGAAATGCTGCAGCTTGGACATGTCAGTCGTCCATCCCAGACTTGAGACTCGGATCCTGCGAGCGCGACGCCGGGGCGCGGGGTACGGATTCATCCACCAAGCCGTTTTCCGCACCGGCGGCAATCGGAGTCGGCAAGGTGGCCGGAGGCACATAGCGGCGGAGCAAGCTGGAGAGGCGCGTGCGCAGCTCCTCCACGGTGAGGTCGCGCTCGATCTTGCCGCCCACCGCCAGGCTGATGGCTCCGGTTTCCTCGGAGACGATTACAGCGATGGCGTCAGTCTCTTCCGTAATCCCTATGCCGGCGCGGTGGCGCGTGCCGAGCTGGGTCGAAAGTACCGGGTTCATGGAAAGCGGCAGGAAGCAGGCGGCGGCGGCAATGCGATCGCCCTGGATGATTACCGCGCCGTCGTGCAAAGGAGCGCTGGGACGGAAAATTGTGGCGAGTAGGTCGTACGAAAGGCGCGCCTCCAAAGGAACGCCACTTTCGATGTAGGTACGCAGGCCGACCTCACGCTCGATGACAATCAGCGCGCCCGTTTGGTTCTGGGAAAACAGATTGGCGGCGAGGACGATGTCGTCGTAAGCATCGCCTTCCGAGGAACTGACCGACCGGAAAGTTAGTTTGCGACCGAGACGCGCCAGGGCCTGGCGGATTTCGCCTTGAAACACAACGATCAATGCAAAGACCGCATAGGGGAGAAGCGTGCTGATCAGCCAGTTGAGGGTGGTCAGTTCGCCGATGCGGGCAAAATAGAAGGCAAGCGCCAGGGCCGCCACGCCGACCACCATGAGCGCCGCCCTGGTGCCGCGGATGATGGCCAAAAACTCGTAAATGATTACCGCCACCAGCAGGATGTCGATGATAGTGACCACCGACACGTGTGGTAGGGGTAAAAGCAGCTGGCGCACGTGGAGCCTCGTCCCCGGAGTCTACCGCTAGGAACATTGTAATCCAGTATTCTGAGGAGGAAGACGGGCGGCAAGGTAACTTCAGGGCACGGTAGCAGCCAAAGACAAGGCCTTTCACGAAATCTTGACGGCCCCAAAAAGCAGGTCCCTCGACTCGCGCAAAGAACGTGCTCGCTCGGGATGACAAACTTATTAGGAGCGCAAACCCGTGGTTCGAGTTTCTTCTAAGGATCGCGTTTTCGTTCTCACCGGTGCCGGGGTGAGCGCGGAAAGCGGTATTCCCACGTTTCGAGGGGTGGGTGGGTTGTGGCGCAGCTACCAGATTGAGGAGGTGGCGTCGCCTTACGCGTGGCGGCGCGACCCCCGGCTGGTCTGGGAGTTCTATTCCATGAGGCGGCGCGTGGCAGCAGAAGCTAAACCGAATCCCGCGCATTTGGCTCTGGCCAAGCTCGAACAGAGCATCGGTGATCGGTTGTTCCTGTGTACACAAAATGTCGACAATCTCCATGAACAGGCTGGGGCACGGAGCGTGGTTCACATGCATGGCGAATTGTTCAAGAGCCGGTGCGACAGCTGTAACCGGGTGCCTTTTGCTGATACGAAAACGTACGAGCCGCCCGCCGAACTGCCGCGTTGCGAGTGCGGCGGCCGCATACGTCCGCACATCTGCTGGTTTGGGGAAATGCCGTTTGAGATGGATAGCATCTTACGGGAGCTGGACGATTGCACTCTGTTCATGGCCGTCGGGACCTCAGGCGTGGTGGAACCGGCCGCGAGCTTCGTGGCTCACGTGAGTGGGCAGGCTCGGACCGTGTACGTCGGGCCGGAAGAACCCGCCAATCGGTATGCGTTCACAGCGTGCTATTTGGGGAAGGCAGGAGAGGTATTGCCGGCGCTGTTTGAAGTGGAATGAAAATGGCCGACTTGCTTCACAATTTGCTGGCACTCTGGAGTGTTGGATTGCTGCTAGCCGCGGCAGCGACTCTCGCTTGGTTTCTGTATTGGTTCTTCCTCAGAAGGCTCCTGCGCGCAAGAAGAATTGCTAATCTCCGGTTCCAGAGATTAATGCGGGAGCGGATGGAAAAAACCGAGAAGGACTAGCGGATGTGATCTGTGCTAAGAAAAGCAGATGCCTCGCTACGCTCGGAATGACAAGAAGATAAAATTCCTCGGCGACTTACTCCAGGTCGCGCCAATTCTTTCCTACTCCGATTTCCACCAGCAGTGGCACGGCTAGCGGATGGACGTTTTCCATCTGTTCCCGAACCAGCGCGCGCATGGCGCCTAGTTCGGATTCGGGAACCTCGAAGACCAGCTCGTCGTGGACTTGCAGGGTCATCCGGGACTTCAGCTTTCGTTCCCGCAAGGCACCATCGATGCGGATCATGGCTAGCTTGATCAGGTCGGCGGCGGTGCCCTGCAGCGGAGTGTTGACGGCGGTGCGCTCGGCAAAGCCGCGCATGTTGGCGTTCTTGCTGTTGATGTCTGGGATGGGACGGATGCGACCGAAAAGCGTTCGGACCTTCTGCTCGCGTCGGGCCTCTTCTAGAGTTTTGTCGATGAACTTGCGGACGCCGGCATACTTTTCAAAGTAGGCATCGATGAAACGCTTGGCTTCGGACTTCTCGATTCCGAGATTTTGCGATAGGCCGAAAGGCGACAAGCCGTACACGATTCCGAAATTGACTACCTTGGCCTGGCGGCGATGCTCCGCGGTCACCATCAGAGGTGGAACTCCGAAGAGCTGGGACGCGGTGAGCGTGTGAATGTCGTCGCCGCGGCGATAGGCTTCCACCAACAGCGGGTCCTTCGAGTAATGCGCTAGCAGACGCAGTTCAATCTGCGAGTAATCAGCAGCGAGCAGAACGCAGCCGGGTTCGGCAATGAAGGCGGCGCGAATCTCGCGGCCGAGCTCGGTGCGAATCGGGATATTCTGCAGGTTCGGGTTGAATGAGGCCAGGCGGCCGGTCGCGGTCCCGGTCTGGGCAAAAGTCGTATGCAGGCGGCCGGTGTTGGAATTGAGCAGGGCCGGCAAGGCATCCACGTAGGTGGATTTCAATTTTGTGAGCTGGCGATATTCAAGGACCAGGCGGGGAACTTCGTGGGTCAGAGCGAGCCCTTCCAGCACATCCACGGCGGTCGAGATCGTTTTGCCTTTGCCATACTTCACCGGCTTGGGCAGAGCCAGTTTGTTGAAGAGCACGTCGCCGAGTTGCTTGGGTGAGCTGATGTTGAATTCGAAGCCGCCGGCCGCCTCGTAAATTTCCTTGGCCTTGGCCTCAATTTCCTTTTCCAGGCGAGCTGACATCTTGGCGAGGGCGCCCTTATCGATCTTCACCCCCGCCTGCTCCATCCTAGTCAGCACCGGCACGAGCGGGAGATCCATTTCTTCGTAAAGCTTCATCAGCCCGGTTTCTTCCACTTCCGCACGCAGCGTCGTCGCTAGGCGGCCGGTGATGTCGGCCGATTCGGCAAGCCCGCCGCTCAGCTTCATGTTGAAGCGACGAAGAGCAACTTCCGGCAAGGTGTGCGAAGAGTAGGTCGGATCGAGAAGGTACGAGTAGAGCATCGGGTCATGGCGCAGGCTCTCTACAGCGATGTCGAGCGAGCGCAGAGCGTGGGCTGCCGTTTTGGAGTCGTGGATCGTTTTCGGTAGTTCGGGGTCCGATAAGGCTGACTTCAGGCGCTCCGCAGCTTTCGAATCAAGGGGAACGGTGACTGCAGTACCCGGCGCTGACGAGATCGCGATGTTGTGACTCGGGGCGGCGGTGGGCAGAGGCGCAGTTCCGGCTGTTAACGGTAGGGCACCTTCTTCGGGTTCTTCTTCTTGCTCGTCGGCAACAAGGGCAGGGTTCGCTACTTCGAGGGCCACCGCTAACGAGCCACCCGGCGGAATCGACTTCAGCACCGCCTCAACATCGACCGCAGACTTTGCCTCGCCGTATTGCACTTCGCTGACCTGCACAGTCGGCAGCAGATCTTTCAACAGCGACGTGAACTCCAGCTCGGTGAAGAGCTGGCGGAGGGCATCCACGTCGGGCTCGCCTGTATGCATCGCGTCTACATCGAGTTCAATCGGGACATTGCGGTCGATGGTAGCCAACTGCTTGCTGGCGAGAATGACGTCGCGGTTATTGAGCAGCGACTCGCGGTAAGTTTTCTTCTCAACCTCAGCGGCGCGGTCGAGAGCGGTTTCGACTGAACCGAAGCGCTTGATCAGTTCGACCGAACCTTTGTCGCCGATGCCCGGTGCGCCGGGGATGTTATCAATCGAGTCGCCGCGTAATGCCATGACATCGATCACGCGCTCGGGTGGCACCCCCAAGATCTCTTCCACCTTTTCTGCGTCGCAGATGAGGTTGTTCTTGGGCGGGTTCAGAACACAAATTTTTTCGTCGACGAGCTGCAGCATGTCCTTATCGCTGGAGACGACGTAGACGGAGTACGACTGGGCGGCCGCTTTCTGGGCCAGGGTCCCGATGACGTCGTCCGCTTCGTAGCCTTCCGATTGCAGGATCGGGATGCGGTAGGCTTGCAGGGCGCGACGGATATAGGGCACCTGCTGAGCGAGGTCTTCAGGCATCTCGGAACGGTTCGCCTTGTAGCCGCCGTACGCGGTTTCCTGAAAAGTCTGCGTCTTGATATCAAACTTGCGGACCACCGTGATGGCTTCGGCCTGCTGGTCGCGGAAGGTCGGGGCTCCAATGTCAAACACCGCCGCCAGATATTCGGGTGAAAAGTCATCCCGCAGCTTGCGCAGCATGTTGACGAACACGTAAGTCGCGGCCGTAGGGATGCCAGTCTTGGTTGACATCGAGCGCTGTCGCGCCATGGCATGGTAGGCGCGGAAAATGAAGGACATCGAGTCGATCAGGAAGATCCGGCCCTTGTCGCCGCTAGGAAGCGCCGGCGGGTGAACAGGAGTAGGCGTGGCGGCCTCAGCGGGCACGGATTTCTTGACCGGAGATGGCATGCGGGGGAACAACTGTTAAGTTTAGCAGTACCTTCGGGACCTTTTCGCCGGCAGCGTGGGCTGTACCTACATGCTTCTTCGCTATCCATTGGCCGAGGGCCTTCCATATTCCGTGGTGTAGTGCAACTTGATTTCGCCACAGGTGCCCTGCTCGGGCGAATAGACAACGCAGCTGTCAAACGGGCGGGAGTAGACGTGCAGGCTCACGGCTCGTTGGTTGAATTCGCGAGGATTGTAGACGCGATGTACCGGCTCACGGGGATCGACCGCGGAGGGATGAGTGGCGTTCATTTCTACGGTTTCGGCGGGCTCCAGATGGCATTGGCCAGCGTTCAGATCTTGCGAAATCACGCGATAGTTGCCTACCAATAATCTGCCGATGGGAACTGCCATCCAGCAATTCTGATCGCGGTGATTGTGGACCGAGCTGACCTGGCCGATTTCCCAGCAGATGGCGATCAGCTCGTAAAGCGGTGTCTTGTCGATCAGGTTGCGGGTGTAATGCTGGCGATCCCAGGTTAGATAGGGTGTTAACGTCTTGGGCAAAACCGGCGCACTTTGCATAAAACTGAGGATCTGAGCGGTCTCAACGAAGGCAGATTCCGGAAATTTCTGCAGCTCGGAGACGAAATCCTGGATGGAGACCTGCCGGGATGTGGTTTGTGTACTCATGATTTCACCGTCTGAGTGGCTCAGTATAGCGCCTCAGGGAGAGGGAGCAAAACCTCGCTTCGCTCGGAATGACAAGGTCTGGGGTGCTCGGAATGACAACGGATCACTCCAGGAACATGCAGTCGCCGTAGGAATAGAACCTGTATTTCTGCTCGACGGCATGCCGATAAGCGGCAAGTACACGCTCCCGCCCGGCAAAGGCACCGACCAGCATGAGCAGGGTGGATTGCGGCAGATGGAAGTTCGTAAGCAGGGCCCCGACTACCCGAAAAGAATAGCCGGGATAGATGAAGAGATCGGCATCTCCGCTGCCGGGCTGCACTCGGCCGGTCTCTTTGGCGGAAAACTCCAGAGTACGCACGGTGGTGGTCCCGACTGCGACCACGCGGCGCCCGGCGTCCAAAGCGTAGTTGATTTTGGCGGATGCCTCGGCGGAAATCGAGTACCGCTCGGCATGCAGCTGGTGCTCCTCGACGATCTGCACGCGAACTGGCTGGAATGTTCCCAGGCCGACGTGCAGGGTAATCTCCGCCGTATCGATGCCGCGCTCTCTTACGCGGGTAAGGACTTCAGGCGTGAAGTGAAGGCCGGCGGTGGGAGCGGCCACTGACCCGTGCTCGTGCGCATAGACAGTCTGGTAACGCTCGCGGTCTGCCAGACGATCCGGGCGATTTATGTAGGGAGGCAGAGGCACATGGCCGATACGTTCGATCACGGAGAAAAAATCGGGAACCTGGCAAAACCGAATTGTGCGTTCCCCAAAAGTCCTGCGGTCGAGCACTTCCGCTTGCAGTTCACCCTGCTGGCCAAAGAATAGGCGTTCGCCCACTCCGATTTTCCGACCGGGGTGGACCAGGCACTCCCAGTCATTCGGTTCCCGTGAGATCTGACGGGTGAGCAGGACCTCGACGCGGCCCTTGAGGAAGTCACTCGCGGCCGGGTTTCGAGGACTGACCGGTTGGGCTTTGGTTCCAGCTCGGCTTCCATACAGACGGGCGGGGAATACTCGCGTGTTGTTGAACACTAAAAGATCCCCGGGATGCAGCAGCTCAGGAAAGTGTCGAAAGTTCAGATCCTGGACCTCACCTGCGGTGCGATTCAGGTAAAGCAGCCGAGAAGCGGCCCGATCGGGCAGAGCTTCTTGCGCGATCAGTTCTGGGGGCAGGTGATAGTTGAAGTCAGAAACCAGCACGCAAGAGATTATAGGAGTTGCTCAGGATGGGACGCCGAAACCCGCGTCCATCGGCAACCCCCGCGTTTCGATTTTTCACATACGGCGAGGAATCTGCGGTTGTTTCCCGGGAAAGCCTCCGGTACTATACGCGACTAGGCAGGAAGGTAATGACGGCGCGTGAACGCCAATACCGGCAGGAGATTATCCGCTTGGGTGGGATGCTGCACGGCTCCGGCTTTGTGGCAGGAACCGACGGCAACCTTTCCGTGCGGCTGGACCAGAAACGTGTCCTGGTGACACCAACGGGCATGAGCAAAGGGATGATGCGGCCGTCCGACCTCGTCATTGTGGACGTGGAAGGGCGCCGACTGGCGGGCCGGCGCAACGTATCCAGCGAGATCGCCATGCACCTGCTGATTTACAAGCTGCGCCCGGATATCCGCGGGGTGGTGCATGCGCATCCCCCCACTGCTACCGCATTTGCTGCCTCGGGCCTGTCCTTAAATCAGCCCTTGGTCTGCGAACTGGTGGTCGGGCTTGGTTGTGTGCCGCTGGCCCGCTACGGCACTCCGGGAACGCCGGAATTGTCGGAGGCACTTGAGCCTCTCATCCCACAATACGACGCTATCCTGATGGCCAATCACGGGGTAGTGGCCTACGGAGAAGACCTGCAGCACGCGTACATGAAGATGGAAACCGTCGAGCATTTTGCCAGGATTGCCCTGGTGGCGCGCCTGCTCGGGCATGAGCAGCCGCTGAATGAGCAGGAAATTGCAAAGCTCGTCGGACTCCGGCGCAAATATGCGGGGGCAAAATCGGCCGCTCCCATGCCTGTGGATTTGAATAACGATAAAGAGAGCGGGAACAATCATAACGCCCCCGCCTCTGAAAGCGGTAAAGAGAGCGATTTCCCTGAACAGGTTCCCGCGAGGCGAGGCTAGGGCAGCTTCAACGCTGTCTAACGCAAAAGTCCAAAGTGTCAGTCGTCCCTGAGCGAAACGACGAATCCCTGAACTCGCGCTGATCGGATTCATGTCGTCATCCTGAGGAGAGCGTCAGCTCTCCGCAGGATCTCGAGCGCACAACCGTTACGGTTCCGCACGCAAGATCCTTCACGGCCTATCGGCCGTTCAGGATGACGATATCGTTAGCGGATGCTTTCTTCGCTCAGGATGGCAGACCTTACTCCCCGCCTATCCTGAATCGCATTCCGGCGCGAAAGTTGGCGCCCAGAGCGGGATATCCGACTACCTCCTCATAGCGCCGGTTGAGAGCATTCTCCATATTGATGTATGCACTGATACGGGACGTCAGAGCGTACCAGCCTCCAAGATCAACTCGGGCATAGCCGGCAGCGTGGTTAATACCAAAGCCAAGGAAATCGGAATCGGGGCGCCGGCCCACGAAGCTTGCCCCCAGATTCCCGCCCCAGCGATTGCCGAGGTAATTCAGGAGAAGACTGCCTGAGTGCTTGGGACGTCGCAGCAGAGGCTGCCCCGCGAAGAACATCGGATCGCAAAAAGTTTGCTGAGTGCATAGGGGGGCCTCTTCGATGCGGGTCGAGGTGTAGGTATATCCGGTCCTCACATCCAGTCTTCGCGTCGGCCGCGCCTCAAGATTGATTTCTGCTCCGTGCGCCAGGCTGCGGTTGATGTTGATGTACTGACCGATGAAGGTGGACGGAGTCGATTCAAACTCGATTTGGTCCCGGAACAGGTTTCTGAAATAGACTGCAGAGAGTGAGTAGCGGCCGCCCGCGAGATTCTGTTCGATCCCGCCTTCAAACGAGCGGTTCTCCTCCGCCCTTAAATTTGGATTCGGGTTCGTGGGAAAAATCCCCGATATGCCAAAAGACTCCTCGAAGCGCGGTTCTTTAATGCCCGTTGCGTAGCTGAAGCGAAGGCGAGTTCCCGAAAACCGATCGTTTCCTCGAAGCGCCTGTAATGTGGCTGCGATGCGTGGAACAACGCGATTGCCGAAGCTCGGGTTATGCGCATAGCGTAAGCCTGCAATTAGCGATAGCGGCCCGCGGGCGATCTTCTGTTGGCCGAAGAAGTCGTGATTCAATCGCAACCCATGGGTGAACTGTTGGCCAATGACCGGGTTCCCACTGGCGTCCAAGGTCAGGAAGGCCGAATCAAAGTTTCCATTTTCATCTTCCAAGTTGTAGCCAAACGTAGTCTGGGCCCAAGCGCGGGAGGTGTAGTCCGCCTGATAGCTTAAGCCCGCACGGTTGCTGTGGGCGGTGTTCAGAAAATAACAATCCAGAAAGTTGAAGTTGATGGGATCGCATCCGCGGTCGGGAGTGTTGTCCAGGTTCAAGCGCCGAGTGTTGTATTCGAAGCCGGTGAAGCGGTGTTGCCATTGTGAGGGCCCGGAGATCAGCAACTCGGTACTGGCAAGCAGATTATTCTGATGGGCACGCTGGTCGATGTCGGGAGGAAGCAATGCTTGTCCGTTGAAATTCCATTCACCCGACACGCCGGTTCCGCTGTTCAAGTGCCGGACACGGAAGCGCAGTGAAGTCCGGTCATTGAACGCCCAGCCCAGGTTCGCTCCTTCGGACGAGTTGGAATACTGGTTGTTCACGCCTTCGCCGTTGGTATTGAACTGGTTGCCGAACAGGTTGTAGTCAAAGGGACCGTGGGCCCCGGCGAGTGCGGCATATCCATCGGCGGTTCCGAAGTTGCCGCCATCGGCGCCGAGGTGGAGTTCGGGAAGAGGCGTGCTTCCGGATCGAGTCCACACCTCGACCACGCTGGTCATGGCGTCGGAGCCGTAGAGCGTGCTTTGCGCACCGCGTAGAAATTCCAGGCGCTCCGCCTCTTGAAGCGGGACTACTCCGAAGTCGAAGGTCCCGCCGGGATCATTGACCGTAACCCCGTCCACGATCACCTTGTTGTAGCGGGAGTCGCCACCTCGGACGAACAGCGAAGCCAAGCCGCCGCGCTGGCCAGCGGTGTCCACCACCGCGCCCGGGAGGAATCTCAGGGCCTCGCCGGCGGATACCGGTTTCATGAGCGTAAGTTGCCCATAATCGAGTATGGAGACGCTCGTTCCGGTTTCTTCTTCCGGTGCCGGAGTGCGGGTTGCTGTGACAACCACAGTTTCGGATGTGGTTGCCAGGTGCAGGTTCACTGTTAACTCGGCTTGGGCGCGCGGAAGCGCGAGTTCCTGTGGCGCAAATCCGGGAGCGAGGATGCGTATGCGTGATTCACTGTTTAAAGCACCTCGCAGGAGGGCTATTCCCTGGGCAGACGTGACTTCCACATCTACTGAGCGGTCTTGCTGCAGAAGTACGACCTCGGCGCCGGCGACGGCAGCCAATTGGGGGTCCAAGACTTTGACTCTCAGTTCGGCGGCAGAAGCAGTCGCCAAGAGGAGCACAATGGCAATAACGTGAGGGGTGCGCAAGCAATCCTCCTTTACACGCGAAAGGGGTTTGAGTTGGCGGTTCGCGCCGGTCTCCTGGCTTGGCGAGTTAGGACCTGGTGGTGACGGGTCTCTGACCCGTCCAGCCGAGCAATGCTCGGCTTGGTCCAATACGGCAACCGGCCTTCCCGGAAATTCCAGTGGCGGCTGCCATTTCCTCGCTTACAGTTGCGCGGCAGCGCGGGAGTTTCACCCGCTTCCCAATCGTCATCGAGGTGATGAGGACGCGCGAACCTGAGGAATTGAGAAAGAGCTGATAACGGATGCGAAAAACTCTACTCGGCGGGCGCGAGGGTGTCAATGGACGTGATCGCCAAAGAAAACATTCACCGCCGAGTACGCCGAGGTCGCCGAGAAAAGGACAGAAACGCGGGCAGGAGTACTAGCGCCACGATGCCTGGCCACACAGGCTAGATGCGATGCACCGGGAATTCGGGCGTGCCCACTTTGTGGATGTTGGCTTCGGCGAAATCTCGAACTTTTTCCAAGGCGGACTGGAGTTCTGCGTTTAAACCCTGCATTTGATCGTCCGGGGCGTCGGCAGGCACGACCATTTGTTTGCTAAGGCAAACCAAAGCTTTGGAAAACGGTTTGGGGACCATCAACTGGTCCCACGACGGCAACCGCCATGGGTCTTCAAGCGCGATGTGAAATGCCACGAGTGGCACTCCCGTTTTGCTGGCCAGCAGCACGGGGCCGGGCTTGGCTACAAACGCGGGGCCTCGCGGACCGTCGCTGGTGAAAGCAACGGTTTGGCCGTGTTCGAGCAGGCGTCTGGATTCGAGCAGCGCCCGAACGGCTCCCCTGCTGCTGGAGCCCTTTATGGGAACGTAGTTGAATTTCGCGATGATGCGGGAGGTGTATTCACCGTCGAAGCTGTAACTGGAGATGACCCCAATCTGCTGATTGCGGAAGACGTAGGTTGACGGGAAGATGCCACAGTGCCAAAAGCAGAGGACCAGCGGCCGAGCGGCCAGTTCCGCGGGACCGCCTTCCTCGATGTGCACCGAATAACGCAGAGTTCGGCCGATCAGGCGGATGGCCAGGTAGCCAACCCAGGTAATAAGCCACAACAGGAGCCGTTCGAGCAATGTCCAGCGGCGAGTTTTGCTGGTCGGCTCCGTGGAGAGCGACGGTGTCGTCACGGTGCTCACAGAGTAATTGTAAGGGGTGAGTCGCGGCGGCGTTTCACGATCTGCACGCGAGATGCTTCACCGGGCTGACGCTCGCTTCAGCACGACCTACTTGATAAACGATCAGGCTTCGAGGTAGGCGTCGACCCAGTCTTTGATGCGCAGGCGCCGGTCGTCATTGGCATCGAAGCGCACGCCGAAGGTGTTCTTCGACTTCCAGCAGACCACGCCCTTGACCCAGATTCGCGGCAGCGTAAGTAAAGCAAAAGAGAGTTCGAGCTGCGTGCCTACTCCAAGGTCTTCGACGCTCTTCATGGACATTCCGCCGGAGCTGAGTTCCTTGCTGGTGGCGGTGAATCGGCGGACATTGCCCCAGACTACCGAAACTTCGGTGATCACCGGAACGCGGACGTATCGACGAAATTCGTGCACCACAAGCATTTGAGTGGCACGCACCAGCTTGAGGGCGGTGGGACGTTCTACCGGCTCGCTGAAAACGGCGTTGATGCCGTAGCGGGAATAGCGCATGGCATCCTGGGCGCTGCCGCCTAAGCCGTAAATGATCATGCGGCTGTTGGAGGGCGAGCTTCGGGCGGCTTCCATCACCTTTTCTGCTGCCGGGCTGAGCTTCACCACGCAGGCTTCGAATTTCTCCTTAGCCAGGCGTTCCGCGGCATGGCTGTGCATGACCACAGAATCAATGCCGAATTGTTTGAAGCACTCTGACAGGATGGTGTGGGCGGGTTCCCTGACGTCAACAAACGCAGCCCGGGCTGCGGCCTTCCGGGTGGGGGGGATCGCGGGTAAGGTTCCGAAGGCCTTGTCCATGAAGGGCATTGGGTCTCGCCTGAAATTCTATTGTGGCCTGTATCTCAGGGATTGGCAAAGGGTTAGAGGCCTCGAAAACAGGTACAGAAGTGCTATTACTGTTGGGGATTTGGCGCCCGATTGCTGATTTGAGATTGCTGATTGTTGATTGAAAAACAAGGGCCAATCTCCTGTCAGGCCGACCTGGACAGGTTCTTAAATCAACAATCACGGAATCAGCAATCAGCAACTCATTCCGTCCAGCGGCGAAACAGAAGCGCGCCGTTCGTCCCGCCGAAACCGAAGGAGTTCGACATGGCGTATTCCAGGCTGGCAGGACGGGCATGGTTGGGAACGTAGTCTAAATCGCAACCTTCATCCGGGTGCTCAAGATTGACAGTGGGTGGAAGCATCTGGTCGCAAAGGGCTAGTACAGTGATGCCTGCTTCCAAGCCTCCTGCCCCGCCCAGCAAATGGCCGGTCATGGACTTGGTGGAACTGACAGCCAGTTTGTAGGCGTGGTCGCCAAACGTGCGCTTGATGGCGACAGTTTCCAGCTTGTCACCGATATCGGTAGAGGTTCCGTGAGCATTGACGTAGCCCACCTGGTTGGGCTGGACCTTCGCGTCGTTGAGTGTGTTCACCATGACGCGATGCGCGCCGTCGCCTTGTTCGGCGGGTTGAGTGATGTGGTGGGCGTCGCCACTCATGCCGTAGCCCACAACCTCGGCTAAGATTTTCGCTCCGCGCCGGCGGGCAAATTCAAGTTCTTCCAGAATCATGATGCCCGCGCCTTCCCCGATTACGAAACCATCGCGCCCAGTATCCCAGGGGCGGCTGGCCTTCTCCGGCTCATCGTTGCGGGTGGAAAGCGCGCGCATGGCGGCGAATCCGCCTACTCCCATGGGGGTGATTGCAGCTTCGGTGCCTCCCGCGATCATCACGTCGGCGTCGCAGCGCGCAATGATCTTAAACGCGTCGCCGACTGAGTGAGCACTGGAAGTACAAGCCGTGCAGGTAGCCTCATTGGGACCCCTGGCGTTGTAGCGAATGCTGACATGCCCGGCAGCCAGATTGACAATGGCAGCGGGAATAAAGAACGGGGAGATCTTGCGCGGACCGCCGGTCAACAGATTCGAGTGTTCGCGTTCGATGACATCGAACCCACCAATTCCGGATCCGATATGGACGCCGACGCGATCGGAAAGCTCAGGAGAGACTTCGAGGCCGGACGACTTCATGGCTTCATCACTGGCAGCAAGCGCCAGGTGAATGAACCGCCCCATCTTTTTCAATTCTTTCTTTTCGATGAAATTCAGGGGGTCAAAGTTTTTGACTTCGGCGGCAATCTGGCAGGCGAAGTTGGAGGCGTCAAATTGGGTAATACGGGCGACGCCGCTTTTGCCGGCCAGCAGATTCTTCCACGTTTCTTGCGTGGTGTTGCCAACCCCGCAGATCAGGCCAATGCCTGTAACTACCACCCGACGTCCCAAAACTACTTTCCACCTTTCGCATGCTTGCCGATGTAATCGATCGCATCCTGGACGGTGCGGATTTTCTCGGCGTCCTCGTCGGGTATTTCGATGTCAAAAGCCTCTTCGAAGGCCATCACCAGCTCGACCGTATCGAGCGAATCGGCGCCCAGATCGTCCACGAACGAGGCGTTGGGCGTAATTTCGCCTTCGTCCACTCCCAACTGCTCCACGATGATCTGCTTCACCTTCTCGTCAACGGCTGCCATGGTTCTCCTCGATGACGGCGGCCGGTGGGGCGCCGCCGCGCTCTAGTTCCTACTTGCCTACCTTGGCATGTTTGCCGATGTAGTCAATGGCGTCCTGGACGGTGCGAATTTTCTCGGCGTCCTCGTCGGGAATCTCTACGTCAAACGCCTCTTCGAAGGCCATGACCAGTTCCACCTGGTCGAGCGAATCCGCCCCGAGGTCATCGACGAAAGACGCCTTAGGTGTGACTTCGCTCTCTTCTACGCCCAGTTGCTCGACCACGATCTGCTTTACCTTTTCATCTACGGCGGCCATATGGGAACTCCCTCCTGGCGACGAAACGAGTAGTGTAATTGTGACCTTGAATTTATGTAAAGGAAGACTGAGCAGCCGGAGATAAACTCTTCCCCCTGCAGTAGATGCCATTAGAATCCTAAACGGTGCACGGACACGGGTCAAACGGCTTTGGGGAAAGCAGCCACAGATCTTCACGGATCGTGCTTTTAGTTGTTGATTTTCGATTGTTGAGTTATTTGCCTCCGTACTGATCTCTCAATCTCGTCTGCCGGCTTACCATCGGGATCGATTCACCATTGATGAAGACTTGCTTTACGTCGGTCTTCACATCCAGCGGGTCTCCGTTGGCGACTACAACGTTAGCCAGTTTGCCCACATCGAGAGAACCCAGTTTATCCGCCACACCCCAGATTTCCGCTGGATTCAGGGTGATTGCCTTCAGCGCTTCGTCATAGGGCAAACCAAAGGCCGAAGCGAAACCCGCCTGATACGGCAGATTCCGCGAATTGTGAGCCTCGAACGAGGCGAACGCAATCTTTACACCGCGCTTGGCAAGCTCTCCGGGCAGGCTGTAGACCGCGTCGTAACGCTCGTAGGGCTTGGGATTTTCGTAGATAGGTCCGACGATAACCGGCACCTTCAAATTGGCTACCTCGTCGAGGATCGGTTGCGCGTAGCTGATGTGGTTCAGAACAAATTTCAGATTGAATTCGCGAGCAAGATGAACTGCGGTCTCCAGATCGCTGGCTTCTTCGGCGGCCAGCACGATCGGCTTCTTGCTTTGCAGATAGGGCAGCAGCGCTTCCAACTTCAAATCACGTTTTGGCTGCTCAGGCTTCTTGGCCTTTTCATCTTTGTCAGCTTCGCCCTTTTTCTTTTCGAAATCCACCCGTTTCTGTGAATAGTCCTGGGCATCCAGGAATGCCTGTCTCATCTGGGCCGCCAAGCCCATACGCGTGGAGGGAAATTTGTGTTTCTCGAACGGGCCTTTATTGCGGCGTTCGTCACCCGTGAAGTTGAGGGGCATGGCAATGTCACGCACCAGGAGCATCTCGTCGGCAGAACGGCCGGCGAGCTGTACGAAGCAATCCTGGCCGGGGAGAGTGTCGCGGCTGGCCGGCGCCACCACCGCGTTCGTGACCCCATTCATGCGGGTCACGGGAATCAGCTCCGACTCGGCATGGAATGCATCGTAAACATGCATGTGGGGCATGATTTCGTCGGACATTTCGACGAGGTCGTTTGTCATCTGCTCGGCGTTGATCTCCGTCAGCCCGAGGTGGGTCTCGGAGTCGATCAAGCCGGGATAGACCGTCATTCCGGTGACATCCACGACCTCGGCGCCGGCGGGGACTTTGGTCGCACCAGCCGCGCCGACAGCGGTGATCTTGCCGTTCTGCATCACCAGCACGCCGTTGTTTATTGTTCCGTGGGTAATGGTCAGCAACTTCCCTCCCTTGAGCACAACTGGGTGCTGCTGAGCCACCGCCAGGGTGGCCAGGAATAGGACAAACAAGCACACCACGCTAGTCATTCCGAGCGAAGCGAGGAATCTGCTTTTTTTCATTGTCCCTCCTTGTAATGCGGCATGCCGAAACCGGGGAGCGAGCGGTCAAAATAAACATCTCCGTCGATGAAAACCTTGTTGGGAACGCCATAGCTGGAGAGCGGGTACCCGTCCCAGATGACGACGTCGGCGTCTTTGCCCACATCAAGGGAACCGACTCGATCATCCACCCCTATGATCCAGGCAGCGTTGAGAGTGATCATCTTCAGAGCCTCTTCTTCCGTGGCGCCACCGTAGCGCATGGTTTTGGCGGCCTCCTGGTTCAGGCGGCGGGCAAAATCATCGGAGTCGCTCTTGATGGCAACCCGCACGCCCTTGCGCATGGACATGACCGCATTCCACGGGATCGCGTCCCAGGCTTCGTTCTTGTAGCCCCACCAATCGGCAAACGTCGCGATCCCAACGCCCTCGGCAGCAAGCTTGTCGGGCACTTTGTAAGCTTCCAGCGCGTGATGAAAAGCCCGTATCTTGTAGCCGAATTCCCTGGCCATGGCCATCTCGGTGAGGAATTCGTCAGCGCGGTAGCAATGGATCTGAACCAGGAATTTTCCGCGCAGGACATCGGCCAGCGCCTCGAGCTTCAGATCGTGCTTGGGCATCTTGGCGTCTTTCTCACCGCGCTTCACTTTGGCGTTGTAGTCCTCCCATTCGCGCATGTAATCCTGCGCTTGAACGAAGGCCTCCCGTTGTACCTCGAAGTTGCCCATGCGGGTCGAGGGGAGTTGCTCGCGGGTGCCATAGACGCGCTTGGGATTTTCGCCGCTGGCGAATTTGATGGACTTGGGCGCGCCGGGAAACAGCATCGCATCGCGACCGGCGCCGTATTTGTGCTTGATGACAACCGCCTGGCCGCCAATCATGTTGGCGGAGCCGTGCAGCAGCAGCGACGTGGTCACACCACCGGCCAGGCCGCGATAGATTGCCTTGTCTTGATAATCAAAGGCGTCCATCATCAGCATCTGCGGGGTAACTGGGCTGGTCGCTTCGTTGACGTCTTCGTCCAGAGCGATATGGGAGTGGGAGTCGATGATGCCGGGAGTCACGTACTTGCCGCCCGCGTCAATTACCGTGGCGGAAGCGGGTACACTCACGTTTGTCCCCGCACCGGCGATTTTGCCGTCCTTGACATACAGGCTGCCATTTTGAATATTGCCGTGCGTGACCGTCATGAGCACCGCATTCTTGATCAGGACGTCGTTGTGAGCAGTGGGAGGGGATTGCGCCACGACGGTAGGCACAAGGAACATTGGCAAAAGTCGAATCAACATCGTGAGACGATGTAACATCGCTTGCTCCTTCCCAGAAAAGACACGCGATTCTAGTGAGCGTTGCGGAAGGCGTCAACCAGGATTGTGCAATGGAGCCGAGCGGGGCTCGGCCTGAGCGGGTCACAGACCGGCTCCCATACAGATCATTCATGAAAGCAGAAAGGAACAACACATGAGGGATGTGTTTTTGTTGGCTGTGTTGCTCATGGCTGGTGCGGTTTGGGCTGCTCCTTGCGAGCGAGGGCAGGCGAAAGATGAGAAGACACTGTTACGGCTTGAGGGGACCTGGGCCAAGGCGCTTGAACGGCACGATATCGAAACCGTGAGCTGTTTGCTGGCGGACGAGTTTCAGGATGCCGATGTTGATGGAGCAGTGCATGACCGAAAGGAGGCGCTGGACCGCATTGCCCAGCGGCGGCCAAGTTTGAATCGTCTCCAAGATATGCATGCTCACATTTATGGGGATTCGGCATTCGTGCGTGGGATAAACCAGGTTACCGATGCATCCGGGAACCCGCTGGCGCGGGTCCGGTTCACCGACATTTTTGCGTACCGGGACGGGCGTTGGCAGGCCGTGGCGGGCCAGGAGACGCTGCTAAAGCCTTGACCCAGTACGGTCCCGTGCCGGGACTCGGAACATCTCCGTAATCTTGCCCCGCACTCCCGTGCCAGACTTCCACTTGAAACTGCAAACTGAAAACTAGAAACTCTCTTTTTATGCGAGCGGTCGTGCAACGCGTAACCCATGCAAAGGTCTCGGTGAGCGGCGAAGTCACGGGCAAGATTGGACGCGGGTTGCTGGTTCTGCTGGGCGTCGGCGGAGGCGATACCGAATCCGATGCTGACTACCTGGCCGAGAAAATCGCCGGGCTGCGGATTTTCGAGGATGAAAACGGCAGGATGAATCGGGCCGTGGCAGAGATAGACGGCGGCGTGCTGGCCGTTTCCCAGTTCACGCTGTATGCCGACGTACGACGAGGCAAGCGGCCGTCCTTCGATTCCGCAGCGCCTCCGGCACAAGCGCGCCACCTCTATGATTACTTCGTCGGGCGAATTCGCGCTGCGGGGCTGACCTGTGAGACTGGGCGCTTCCAGGAAATGATGCAGGTCGAACTGGTGAATGACGGACCGGTCACCATCCTGCTCGATTCAGCGAAGAGTTTCTAGCCGTGGATGCTCATGGACCACAAACCTATGTGTGGAGGCGGGTCTTCGACCCGCCTGGACGGGTCACAGACCCGTCCCCACACATGTGTGTTTTGTCGTTTCGAAGGTAATCAGGCGAGTGCATCTACGATCTTGGCAGCGTCGACCGAGGCTTTCGCATCATGAGTCCGCAGAATGTGCACTCCGCGGAGTATGGCCATTGTTTCCGCTGCCAGGGTGCCGTAGAGACGGTCGTCGACCGCCGCGTCCTTGCCGTTTTTCGCGAGTGCACGGCCGACAAAGGACTTTCTCGATACCCCCACCAGGAGCGGAAACTTCAGCGAGTGAAGCTCTTCCAGCCTTTTCAGCAGGGGATAATTTTGCTCGAAGTTTTTGCCGAAGCCCAGGCCGGGATCCACCACGATCCGGGAACGCTTTATGCCTAGCCGCACCGCATCCTGGGTCCAATCGCTGAGTTCCCGTTTGACCAGTAGAACGATGTCGGTGGCTGGCTGTAGATTGCGCCATTCCTCCGGCCGGCCACGCATGTGCATCAACACGACGCCGCACTTAAGCTCGGCCAGAGTCTTTTTCATTTGCGGATCCCAGCGGAAGCCGCTGACATCATTCACAACCTCCGCCCCGGCTTCGACTGCGGCTTTCGCAACCTTGGCCTTGTAAGTGTCGACTGAGATCAGGGCATCGGGCTTTTTCTGCTTGAGAGACTTGATAACTGGGATTACCCGGTCCAGCTCTTCTTTTTCGGAAACCGCGGTTCGGGGTTTGGCGCCGCTCGCTGCTCCTTTCTTCTTCTCGGAAGCGCTGCCTGCCAGGACGCTGGCACCGGGACGGGTGGACTCGCCGCCGATATCAACGATGTCGGCGCCGTCTGCGAGGAGCCGGAGCGCATGTTCGACGGCGCGATCGCGATCGAAGTATTGGCCGCCATCGGAAAATGAATCTGGGGTGACGTTGACCACACCCATAACGAGCGTGCGTTTGCCCAGTTCCAGGGTGCGTGAGCCCACGTCCCATTGGTAGACCGGCCGCATAGGACGATTGTAGATTAGCCAGAACCAGAGCCTAGGACACGGAAGGGATGTGCGCTGCATGTACGGTCGTTCAAGCAGAGGAATTCAGCTTCTCCGAGTGCTAGAATCCAGGTATGCGCCGGACGCGCGCAGCCATCCTCGCAGTCGTGTGGCTTCTGGGTGCGGCTCAGCTTCAAGCCGCCGAACACCGGCCTCTTGCGCCTCGCATTAATACCGCTCTCTCCGACCGCGACTTAGCTCGCGGGTTCTGGGGCATAGAAGTCGTATCGCTTAATACGGGAGAGGTCCTGTATTCGCAGAATGCTGACAAGCTCTTTATCCCCGCCTCTAATACGAAGCTTTTCACTACGGCGGCCGCGCTGGCGCTGATCGGGCCGAATTACAAGTTTCACACCACAGTCGAAAGCACTGGGAATCTCGACCAATACGGGCGGCTGTCTGGCGATCTCATTCTCGTGGGTCGCGGCGATCCCAATCTCTCAGGACGCGTTTTACCTTACAGCTTGCGCACGGAGCGCACGGACTTGCCAGTCAAAGTTTTGGAAGATCTGGCCGATACGCTGGTGCAGAAGGGACTCAAGTACGTTGACGGGAACGTAATCGCCGACGACTCCTATTTCGCTTTTGAGCGATATGGCGAAGGCTGGACGCAGGACGACCTGGTTTGGGCCGATGGGGCGCCGGTTTCCGCGCTTACCATCAATGACAATGTGGTGTTCGTGGACATTCAGCCTGCGGACCGCGCTGGAGAGCGCGCCTTTGTCAGCATTACGCCGTTTGCGGATTACTATCAGATTGACAACCGCATCATTACCACCCCTGCGGGCACCGGCCGCAAAATCTTTATCAACCGCGAACCCGGCTCCATGCTGCTGACCTTGTGGGGCAATATGCCTCTGGGCGATACAGGAGCGAACGAGGCTCTCGCGGTAGAAGATCCTGCCGGTTTTGCCGGCGAATTGTTCCGCAGCCTCCTGGAAAAGAGGGGAGTAGTCGTTTATGGACGCACCACTACGCATCACACGGAGTTGGCCAGCCTCTCTACGTTCAGCGTGACTGCACTGGCGTCGGCGCACGGCGGCGGGGACACAGAACAGAAGTCGACTGCTTCCAAGCAACCCACCGTACTGGCCAACTATGAATCGAAGCCGTTGAGCGATGATGTGCGCGTGATTAACAAAGTCAGCCAGAACTTACATGCGGAGATTCTGCTGCGGTTGCTTGGGAAAGAAAAGGGGCTGGCAGGCACGGTCGAAGGCGGACTGGAAGTCCTGAAAGGATTCTTGACGCAGGCTGGGATACCGGCCGAAGAATACGTTTTCTACGATGGCTCGGGCTTGTCGCGGCAGAACCTGGTGACCCCGCATGCCGTCGTCGCCTTGTTGCAATACGCGGCGAAGCAACCGTGGGGGCAACTGTACAGCGAAACGTTCCCCATCGCCGGCCTGGACGGGTCTCTGGCCGACCGGTTCCATAGCACCAGAGCCCAGGGACTGGTGCTGGCGAAGACCGGCTCGCTCGACCATGTGAAGTCACTTTCGGGCTACGCCACCACGGTCAGCGGAGACCGTGTGGCCTTTTCGATCTTTACGAATAATTTTGATGTGCCGGGACGCCGCGCACAGGATGCCATTGACCGTGTCGTGGAAGCTATCGTCGAAGACGCTCCGGGCAAGCGATAACCACGCTCCAATTACCGTGTATCGGAACTCGCTGCGGCCTTCGCGGCCGACACCGCAGCTTCTACAAGTAGGAGATTCTCTGCAACAAAACCGTAGAATTTCTGGTCCCCCCAATAGCTCAAGTGTGCCAGCAGGGGCTTCCAGTACCAGAAATGCCGCCGGCAATCCACCCGGTAGAAATGCAGTTTCCCGCTCACCATGTCCATGATTGACCAGGCATTCAGCCATTTCAGGCGCGGCAAGTCCGGGGCAGTGTATTCGAACTTGTACGGTTCATACTGCCGGTGAGAAGAAACTTTTCGAAAGGAGTGGAGGTAAGAAAGAATCTGCGCCCGAATCGCCTGGTCCGACGCCACATGTTGGCGGAAGAAATAGTAGATCTTGTCTAGGGGCGAACCGAAGGTGACCAGGCCGGTCAACTTTTCCAGGTCTTCCTTATCGATATGCAAGCCCCCTGCCCTGGGCTCCAGTTCGTCGTGTGTGGCATCGCACCGCGCCAACAGCTCATCAATGGTGTCATAGGAAATGACGCTACCCAAAGAGTGTCCCACCAGAAGGACCTCGTCGTATTTCCAGCCCTCCCTTTTTTGGTCATCTTTGACTTTCGCCTTCAACAACCGGCTAAGTGCCGTGGTGGAGCCGTCCAGGATTTCCGCTCGAGCGGCGTAGTTCTTGGCTTTTTGGTCAGTATTCACATAAACCGCTACGTCCCCCAGATACTCCTGAACAAAATAGACCCACACGGCAAAAAACAGGAGCGGCACGAACTCGATCAACTGACGGAATACGGCCTGTAAGAGATGGATTCGGCTTTGGACCGTAGCGAATCCCGCCGCGGGTCCTAGGAACCAGGCTACAAGCAAGGAAACTACTCCCGCGATGGTCGCGAGGATTCCCCACATACGCTCGGCTCGAGGCTGTATCGATTTGTTTCCAACCAGTTTCCTAAACGAGTTGGCCGCAAAAATGAGGAAATATATACCCAGTGCGCAAAGCACGAGCATGACAGTAATCAGAACAACATGCGGAGCATGCATCCATGTGCGTAGGGCTTGCAGCATGTTCTGCACCGGCTTCGCCGTCGGGCTGCCATACAGAAACATCCCAACGACCAAGCCCGCCAACAAAGGAAGATAAAGACCAACCATCCGAAGCAATTCCCGTAGGAATGAGCGTACCGCGCCCTCGTGCCCCTCTTCCGTTTCCGCTTCAAGGTTCATGGCGAGGTATCGCATAGGACTGAGAGTTGTTCGGGCTAGCCACGAAAGAACCTGACGGTAGGTGATCTTGTCTTCGGTACAGGGAGCCCAGTAGTACTCGTAGAGGTCGATTTCGCCCCGCTGCCGCCCGGGGCCGCGGTCTGGAGTGGTCAGATGGACGCAGACTTCCACCCAATCCTGATGCTCGATTTTTTCGGGTGTGATTTCGGGGCGAAACCCGCACTGGTCAGCAAAGAAGTCCGCCAAATGCCGGGCAAAGTTATCCAGCGTTTCATAGGGGTTCTGTTGACCGATGCCATGAATGACCAGCATCGCGGTTCGCTTGCTCTTCAGGAGGCACTGTCTTAGGTTTGGCTCGGAGTTCGGCATGCTGGTTCCCCTCTTTCACCACCAAGGCGGCGGGGATTTTGAACGGTACTCATCCCCCTGAATTACGCGCGAGCGTACCACAAAATTCGCTGCTCTCCGCGTTCTCTTTGGCGTGTTCCGTTTTTGGGGTCTGAACAAGAATCTGGATAAATGGGCATACTACGCCGCTTTCTGAAGAACGAGGAATTCGGTCTTGGTGGCGGCTACGCGCTGCGCCTTGAGGAGCAGATAGTTCATGTCTCGATAACCGCGGCCGCGTCGGAGCAGAGCTTTGATGTTGCCGTTGACGGCTTCC
>DASQIH010000253.1:0-6210 GCA_035631655.1 Terriglobales bacterium | reverse complement strand
ACGGCACCAATGAAAGAGAGAATCAGGAAGGAAAGAAAGCTCATGCCCAGCATACCTGTACCTCCTTTTGGACCAGGGGAGACCAGGAAGGTCTTCGTGAAGAACGAGGTCCGGAACTGGGTCAGATGAACATGACAGACTCGGATCTCGGATCGAGATTCAGTCCGCCAACGAGCTCATTTCTTTATAACCTTATTCTAGATCGGCGAAGGAAATGACTCAATCTCCCGAGAGTTGGCGGTCAGAGGAAGAACCAAAACGGGACATCAAAGCCTTGCTCTCGGTGATTGGCACTATCAACTGAAACCGGTTTTCTTCCCCTCGTTCCTTCGGTACGCCATGCAGCAGCAAGGCGCGACCACGTCGCACTGCGGGGTAGACCATGAAGACTATCAGCGGCTTGATCCGCATGCTTGTGTTGTGCTGCTGTGTTGCCACGGCCCAACGGGGTCATCGGGACCCCACGCACAAAGACAGAAACCCTGCCCCTGATCGTCACCTCGCGGCAGTGGATCCTGTCCAGATCAGGAAAGATGCTGACGAACTCGCCCAGTTCAAGCACCGTACCCGCAGAAGTGGCGCGGGCTGCTAATGACATTCTGCACAAGGATCTTAAGGACAACCTAAAGCGGATCGAGAAGCTGTCCAAGTAGCCTCGTGGCGAACTCTCATTGGACTAGAACTGCTCTCATGGTGCGCCCCAACGACCCAGATCAACAGCCGGGTGAAGGACCCGCCCATACAGTGTTTGTTCTTCGCACTGGTAATTCCTGGACCTGTTCTTTAATCACTTCCCGCACACCACGGAAAAGCAATTCTGCTGACCTCGTCTGTGCTCAGGGACCGGGCCGCCGAGGCAAAGAACACATTGCCAGAAGAATAAGACCTGAAACTACCCACGTGGGGACCCGCGGATTCGCGTGGCAGCACTGTTCGTTCCAGCACATGTAGCTCAAACTTCTGAGCAGCAGCAACGCAGCAACGGGTAGCAGCAAAAGAATGATTTTGACGAACTGTAGCACTGAAGAACGCTTCTTACCGTGTGCTCCTTCAGAGAAGTATCCGCCCGAACTCCAAAACTGCAACGACATCTGTGAAGCGCCTACAGCGAAACCTTGTTGGGAGCTTCCACCTAACTGTGGTACACCCTGCGTCGCGGAAATTGTGCTGAAAGCGAATGGAGCCAGAAGAGCTAAAGCCAAATGAAAACACTGATCTCCCATTGTCTACCTCCACACGCCCGACTCGGCATGTTTCGCACCTTTCTAAATGCTAGGGCGAGGCGATCTCATTTGTAGTGCAAGTTATTAGACTCGGCCCCGATAGAGCTTCTTTTGTTTCTCCTGGTCCTCCTCCTTCCCTTGAAGCCAGCGAATGATCTCGGTCCGCGAGCGTAGACCACAGAAGCGCCGCTATGTCACAGACAAAGGTGAGCCTGCAGCGGGATCATTCAAGCAGAGAGGTTGAGGTTGTTCCGAGCCGTCCAACCGACAGACGAGAAGCTCGGCGGACAGCCTTCGTTGAAAGGTAAGGTAAGGAAGATCTCATGATCAGCAGGCTCTTAGAGCTTTCGGCCTGCCGTGAAATCCGCATTTTGTACGGATGCGCACGAGTAGGGTTCTTATTATTTGCTTCGACCCTCATTTTTGCTCAAACCAACAATCAGGAAGTGCACGTTGTACCTCGTGCAAAGTCGGTCGTCGAGCCCAACAAGCCAGCAAATTCCCCGTCGACTTCGTACCCGAAGCCCTTTCGGGTCACCGTGGATTTGGTCTTGGTTCCGGTGACGGTCACAGATCCCACGGGCAGGTTCGTGACCGGTTTAGACAAAGAGCAGTTCCAACTGTATGAGGATAAGCAGAAGCAGGTCATTCGTCATTTTTCCAGCGAAGATGCTCCGGTGTCCCTGGGCGTGATCTTTGATACGAGCGGCAGCATGAGCAGCAAGATAGAACGTGCTCGCGAAGCCGTGATGGAATTTTTCAAGACCGCCAACCTGCGAGATGAGTTTTCCATGATCACCTTCTCGGAGAAGCCGGAGGAAATTGCCGACTTCACGACTTCGGTGGAGGATATACAGAGCAAGCTGATCTACGCCGCACCCAAGGGACGGACCGCCTTGCTGGACGCTATTTATCTGGGGATCAGCCGCATGCGGCAGGCCCAGTACCCCAAAAAGGCGTTGCTGATCATATCGGATGGCGGCGACAACCACAGCCGCTATACCGAAGGCGAGATCAAATCCCTGGTCAAAGAGGCCGATACCCTCATTTACGCAATCGGCATTTACGACCGCTATTTCGCCACAACCGAAGAACGGCTCGGTCCTGTCCTGCTGAGCGAAGTCACCGAAGCGACTGGAGGGCGCGCGTTCGCGGTTGATAACCCCAATGATCTGGCCGACATCGCCACCAAGATCGGCATTGAGTTACGCAACCAGTATGTGCTCGGCTATCGTCCGACGAACCCGAAATATGATGGAAAATGGCACAAAATAAAAGTAAAACTCACACCGCCGAAAGGACTACCGCCGCTGCAAGTTCGTAACAGGCAAGGATACTATGCGCCTTCCCAGTGATGCGGCCCGGCGGGGTAGACCTTCAATTAAGAATGGGATTCGGTTTAGCGCTTGGCTACACGGCCCAATTCAATAGGAGCTCTTGTAGGTTCGATTGGACATCTCACCGAGGCCGTCATCGAAGTGTTGCACGCACCCGTGATCTTTGCCGTAACCTGCGAGCGTATCCGGCAGATTGAGGCCGAGGCACTGCGCAAGCTGCGCCACTCCTTGCGCTTCCGCCAGCTCAGGGCATTCCTCAATAAAGCGCACGAATAGGTCAGCTCGGGAAACTTTTCTCAGTATGCGTGCTCATGCATTCGTGGAACGCGGTGTGCGCCGGATATCACTGAAATTTCACGGAGAAAAGGAGCCTAATATAAATGAGAATTCTGCAAGAAATGAGCGTTTGGCCCAAAGGGATTTGCCTCCGGTTGGCAGGGAGGTTTTGATGAAGACACTAATACACTTCAGGAGGCATGAGGATAGCTATTTCCACGCGCATCCCCTACACACGATGTTTTCGCTCATCGCGAGTATTTTGCTGGCGGTGCTGGTCGTGATGATGCTCGTCGGTTCAGCGAGATAAAGGGAGCGACGCTCGCAGAAGTGGACATTCACCAGAAAAGTCGCCATAAGAAAGTCGCAACGGAGTTGGCAAAATGTCTGGATTTCCCGCACAGCTCTCGTGGAGAAACTTCGTTTGTGTTCTTCGCAGACTCGGCTATCGTCCGATGAAGTCACATCGCGGGACAGTGAGGCTGTTCTTGCACCCGACACGTAGCCCAAGCGTCGTTTCATTTCACGAGCCCCACCCGGGTGACACGCTGCACAAGGCGAGCTTGTACGACTCGCTTCGCAAGCTCCAACTCAGTCCGGACGAATTTGTCCACCTTCTTGGCAGGCGTTGAACAATAACAAGTACGTGTCGGCAGGAGGTGCTTATGTTTGCTGTCAGACTGGTTCAGCTCATCGAAACTCACGCCGACAGGTTGTCCGAGGGACTGCTACATAAGATCAAGACTTCCGGAAGATGCAGCGAGCTGTTGCGCAGAGTACCAGCCGAGGAGTTGAAGAGACGTACTTACGAGATCTATCGCAACCTCAGTGACTGGCTGCTGAACAAGACGGAATCGGAGATCGAGGAACGATACATCGGCCTGGGTGCGCGGCGGGCTCGGCAGGGCGTGCCCTTCAGCCAATTCTTCTGGGCGGTTTGTGCGACCAAGGAGTATCTCTGGGAGTACCTGCAACGAGAGGGCGTGATCGAGAAACCAGTGGAGTTCTGGGGCGAGATGGAGTTGCTCCACGTATTGGAGCAGTTCTTCGACTCGGCTTTGTACTTTGCATCGATCGGGTACGAAAGCACACGAAAAGATGATGTTGCCGAGGCCTTGGCGAGCCACGCCTCCGGATTTCGGTCGACGTAGCTATTCCGTGCTTTCTTGCTCGGCATGCTTCTCTCCCTCGTCCGCAATAAAGGGAGGCAGCAACGGCGTGGAGTATGCAGATGCTTTGGTCTTGGAGTGGGGAATTCTTCGGGTACAGGAGTAGTGACTCGCTTTTCACGCCTAGTGGGCCAATCCGAAAAAAGCCATGTTGATCAACAGTGCATGGGTCTCGCCGATAGCTTCAGGTAAAGTGGACAGAAGAGACGCGCGGAAATAGATCTCCTCATCGAAAGCGTTTATCGCGGCAAACAGGAACCCGGCTGGCAGAAGAGGAAGGGCCCGCAATAACAGGCCCGACGAAAGCCGCAAGCCCAGTACTGTGGGGATCAGGACGACCAAGGTCGCAACAATAGTAAAGATCCACCCAAAGGTGCGCCACGATTCGCCCTGTCTGATTCCCAGCCACCGCACCGGCTGAATGGGTGCATCGAAGTGCCCGCTCACGAGGAAGAAGTCACTTCTGCGGCGTTTCATCAGCCACAAAGTGGCGACTACCATTAAGGCGATCCCTATGCCCCGAATGTGTATCCCCAAATAGCCAACCGTAAATGTGACCTGGGGCCCGCTGAACCGGCTCTTCCACCAGGGTGTATTCCCAATCCATGTTGAAGCGGCAATTGCCAGGTAGAAGACGAGCATGACACCCGCAAATTGCCACAGAGGACGAATCTTTTTGCACGCTCCACAGATTCCGAGGAGAAGGGCCAACACCGCCACCTTGGCCCAGAAAATCCATGTGGGGATCGGTCCGAAAATCGCGTGCCAGACAATATCGGGAAGGCTCGAGATTAGAAGGATTGTTATCCAGGCAGACGAGATCAGCAGTCGTCGGCTGCCGGAGTCTTCAAGCGCAGAAACGCTTGCAGTCATGGTGATCTCGGTCCTCCGAGAGGCATTTCCTAGTTCCTAAGCGCTTACGGAGAATCGCCTCCGAGTCCCAATGTCGAAAAGTTGCGTCGTCGCGTAAAAGCAAGGCAAGCCGAATTGCCGGGATAGTCGGCACTGCAGTGGCGATCTCAGTTCAACTTCCCGACAACGTTTTCTGCGGCGATCAGGATCGTGCCTTCCTTCGCGACTCTTGCCAGGGTGTTGATGTCTTCATGCAGCGGCCGATCTTCCTCCAGTTTTTTTACATGCGTGCGGATCACCTCATACGCGGCTTGCGAAGCAGGTGAAGGCCTTATGGGGGAGCGCAGGTCGAAAGCCTGAGCTGCTGCCATCAGCTCAATCGCGACCACATACCATGCGTTCTCGATGATCTGCCGGGTCTTAATAGCAGTTGTCATTCCCATCGAAACAAAGTCTTCCTGGTCGGCGGCTGCGGGAATGGAACCGGTAGCCGCCGGATGGCTCAGCACCCGGTTCTCGCAAACCAATGCGCCGGCGGTGTACTGCGAGAGCATCAAGCCTGAAAACATTCCAGCACCTACGGTCAGGAAAGCCGGCAGCCCCATGGAGAGATGCGGATTGGTCAGCCGATTGAGCCGTCGTTCGGAGAGCGCGGCGACCGTGGTCACCGACATGCCGACCAGTTCCAGCGCGAGAGCCATCGGCGTACCCTGGAAATTAGCGCCGGTTAACACTAATTCCTCATCAGGGAAGAACGTGGGATTGTCGGCGGCGTGGTTGAGTTCGATCTCCAGGATGTAGCGGGCCCATTGGAAGGCCTCGCGCGCGGCGCCGATGACTTGCGGGCTGGAGCGGAGCGAGTAGGCATCCTGCACCTTCTTGCCCGGCAATCTGAGAAGTTCCGATCCCTCGGTCACCCTGCGGATATTCTCGGCGCACCTCTGTGCGCCAGGGTAACCCCGCACCCGATGGACACGGGGATCATAAGCATTCATGTTCGCATTGAGCGCCTCAAGGCTCATCGCCAAGCATATTTCCTGGGTCTTCAGCCACTGTTCCGCGTCGAACAGCTCCAGGCATCCCATCCCGGTAATGAAATTGGAGCCATTGATGGCCGCCAACCCATCCCTCTCGCGGAAGACGACGGTCGGTATGCCCGCCTCGTCCATGCCCACCTTTGCGGGCAGTCTTCTCCCCTGGTAGAAGACCTCGCCTTCGCCCATCAGGGTCAGCGCCATCTGCGCCATTGGGGAGAGGTCGCCGCAGGCTCCCACTGAGCCTTTCTGGCACACGACCGGCGTGACACCGCGGTTGAGCATCTCCACTTGCGTCTTGACGATCTCCAGCCTGATC
>DASQIH010000252.1:0-4247 GCA_035631655.1 Terriglobales bacterium | reverse complement strand
CGCGCTATTAGCGTGCCCAAACCCTGCGTTTACGGAAGAAAGAGGTGAGCCGAGGCGCACCTCTAGTCTGGCTAGCTCTTGTTAGGCGGCTTTGCCTGCAGCGACCCTGTGGGTTGTCGAGGTGTAGACGTCGAAGGTCCGGATGACGGGGGCACCGTCGAGGAGATGCGCGAGCATCTCGTTGATCTTCGGGTATTGCTCCCGGTGGTAGCGTTCGGCATCCTCTTTGGAATTCCAGAAGCTGAGCGCCAGAACGCGATTCGATTCGCTGTCCGACGCCAGGACAGTCTCGTCCACGAATCCGGTCTGTTTCCTGAGAATAGGCAGGACCTTGTCATCAATGGCAGCGCAGAGCTCGCGCGCCTTTTCGGGTTTGGTGGTTAGTTCAACAACTCTTGTATACATGGGAGGCACTCCTTTCCTTGGTAGAAAGCTGAAAGGAACATCGCGCAGCAAACGCGACGCGCAGGTCAATCGTGTGGAATGCCACCAACGTACGCCTATTCTCCTTCAAGGTCAACCGCTCAAGAGCAGTGAAGCAGTGCAAGCGCTGCGGACTCAGTTCTCACGCGCTCTTCGCAGAAGTGATGAAGGAGAAGGCCGACCAGCGGTGCTCCACGTTGAGGCTCCCACAGTGCGGGCAGATAACCTTCTTCCTCAAAGTCGACAAAGGCCAAGATCTTCGAGAATATTCTCTGCCAGGTGTGACAGAAGAACTCGTAATACGGCAGAGCTACCGCCCCGGTGAGAACGCGCTGCAAGCATTGTGGACCGGCACCCCACACTTCCCGCGCGACTGGTCCTGTGCAGATCCAGCCGTATAATCTTGTGGTCCGAACGAAGGGAGGTCCACTCCCATGTCCCGTCCACCCTATCGCGCGTTGCAAATAGTCTTGCGCGTCTTTTCCGTGCTCCTTGCCGTCGGAGGCCTCTTCATGATTTTCGCCAGCAAACCGCTCATCATGCGGGCGTTCCTGCGACCTCCCGAGTCTGAGGTTTCTACCTTGCTGCTTTTCGTCCTCAAGGAGATGGGGGGATTTGTGCTCATGCTGACTCTCATGCTCTTCTTCGCTTCCCTTGATCCTGTCCGCAACGTGGCTATTGTCGATGCGGTGATTGCGGGCTTGGTCGTCCTCGCCGTGACACCGTTGCTCTCTTTGTACACGCTCGAGATTCGCCAGATCTACCCCAGCTACCTGGTCTGGGGGCGTTCCTTGGTGCGGCTGGCGATCGCGGCGTTGCTTTATCTTCTGAAGCCACGAGAGAAATATTCAGGACCTGTGGGCGGGTTTTGAGGGACAGGTCCCCTGCTGTGGGAGAGAGAGTGCGATGGGGTGGGGAAAAGCGGAAGTCGTGGCTCGCGGCTCAACTTCGTCGTCTTGCCTTGCTACCCGAGAACGTCCCACAATTGAAAAGCTATCGGTAGGGGAAACGTCGTGAAAAACCTCTTTGTTGGGAATCTGGATTCGAAGGTGACGCAGGCGGAGCTTCGGCGGCTGTTCGAGGCCTACGGCCAGGTAGCCCAGATCCCATATCATCGTGGATCGCGATACCGGGCTGCCACGCTATGCATTCGTGGAGATGACAAACGATGCCGACGCCGAAAAAGCAATCAAAGAGCTGAATGGCAGCATTCTGAGGGGCCACACCCTGAATGTGGAATACGCTCGCCCCCGACCAGAACGCCCAGCAGCGTAGTCGCAACTCCACGGACTTCGTGATCCGTGTGGTCGAATGTATTTAGCCCTGTGCCGGGATCGCGGGTCCTTTCCGCTAAATGCGGTTTCGCTCTCTGTAGATCCGCGGCGAGGTTTGTGTCGCGCCGTAATCCACGTCGAAGCCAAGCTCGAGCTTGGCCGCGTCCGACATGAGGCCGGGATGCCACGGCGGATCGAACACGACTTCAACATGCACTTCCTGGACACCGGGCAACCTCGAGAGCCTGCTCTCCACGTCCGTCTTGAGCATGTTGGCCATACCGCAATCGCGAGCAGTCATGGGGACATGTCGGAGTGGAAACGCGAGATCGGGACGCACGGACGAAAGAGAAACTGTAAGAAAAATGTAAGGGAGAAATGCCGTTTGTGCCTATTGTGCCGTTTTCGCTTGTTGCAGAATCAATAAGTTGCGTGGAATCAATGCGGGACTGGAGTTCAAATCCACCCCCCGCAACCAATGGCCGCTGAGCGGAGACCCCGCGTAAGCGGCCTTCCTGCTTTTGGTTACGAGTTGAGCCATCACTCGTTTCCCCTTCCTACATGGTGGCCGTTTGGCTGTTCCTGTTCCCAGTTTTGGAAACAATCGGGAACAAATCCCCTTAGATCACCCGCTCTACAGCAACCGCGGCATCACGCTCTGCTTCGGGGTTGTCGGTTTAGCTGCGGCGACGGCGCTTCGGTACGCTGGGGGCAGACTGCAGCGCGCGATCAGGTAGGCCACCAATCCGTCGCACTGCGCGTGTCGTGGTGAGGATGCCACGAAGCGCTTCGTTGACAGCATCTTCGGTAGGGAATGCCTCGGCGACATCTGGCTTTAGCACGACAACGTTCGTCCCTCTCCTATACTCCTCGAAGTGCTTGCCGCGAATGCCACCCTTCATAGACGCAAAATCGTACTCCGGCCGCATGTCGCGATTTCGACGCTCAACGGTTCTCTTCATAAAATTTTCTTTCCGACCGCGTAACTGCTCTCGCGCTGATGATGCGTATGCTTTCTTCGGTTTCAGTGTGCGCCACGACCAGGAGACGCCCGCCCGCTGACGCACCTCTAGTCGGAAATCGCTGCTCGGATATCGAGTGGTCGATATCCGGAAATGTTGTCGCGAACGGATCACCAAAAACCGTTGTCGCTTCCCGGAAACCCATGCCGTGCTTCCGCCGGTTCGCCGCGTCTTTGCGTGGGTCCCATTCGAATTCCATCCGAGCTCAGTATAAACCTGGCGGTGCTACACTCAACAGTTGCTTATGATGCCTATGATGCCCGGAAAAGACAATGAACAATTGCCAGCGTATCGAGCACGTGTTCAGAAGGTTGAACCGGCACACGATGACGCACTCGGACCTCCTCTCGGCACTGCTACAGGCGTTTCCCACGGTCAAGGATTTTCTAATTGTCTTAGCTGCGAGCATCCGCAGTCTCGAACACCTGCTCTACTGTTTCGTCCTCCAAACCGAGCTTGCAACCGTGCCCGCGAAAATCTTGGAACAGTGGGCGAGCAAGAATTTCCCAACGCCCGACAACCAGTTCCAATACAAGGCTCCCGGTAAACCGATTCCTTACGAGGAGCTTGCCTTGGAGCAAGGGTGGGAAACGTTTGATATTCAACACGAGCTTAGGCGCAAAGGCATCGAGAAATTCGCTGCTGACTATCGAGCCACGCTTTCGCGACCTGCATGATTAAGACTGAGCATTGAGGAGATCAAAATGGACAGCACAATTTCGACCAAAGACCTGAAGTCGAAACTCGACAAGAAGCAAGGAATCACGGTCGTCGAGACCCTCGCGCCTGAACGCTACCGAGAAGCCCATCTCCCCGGAGCGTTGAACATACCACCTGAACAGATTAAAGAACTTGCCCCACAGTTGTTGCCTAGCAAGGACGCTGAGATCGTCACCTATTGCGCGAACACGCATTGACATGCTAGTGAATACGCTGCCCGTGAATTGGCGGCGATGGGTTACAAGAACGTGGCGCACTATCCAGAAGGCAAGCAGGGATGGATGGAGGCGGGACTTCCAGTGGAGAAGGCTACTTGAAGAATCGCTGCAACCGCGAACTCTGAGGGTTAGCAGTCCAAATCAATTCGAATAGTGAGGAGTTGCGTACCGAAAAGGCGCACTGCCCTTGCATTTCCGGCACTGCTTGGCAACTGACTCGCCAGCCAGCGTTGGCGCTCACGCGGATCATCATCGGGCAGCAGATTCGCCGTGCCCCTGTACCAGTGGTATCGTAGCCCCTCACGCAGCTTTAGCCGTACGTGCGGATTACGTTCAATGTTGCGGACGTATCCAGCCTTCATGCCGTGCTCTGCTACTAACCAGAACTGCTTACCGATACGTCCATCTCCCACTGGCGTGCGACGTGATTGTCCGCTCTTGCGCCCTGTGGTTTCGAGCAACGCATATCCCGGCAGCGGCAAACCAATCGCAAGCGCAAGCTTAATTGGTGGGTTAAGCAAGAATTTCTGAAGCGTGTGGACAATCCGATGCTTCATTTTGTGTTTTGCCCCAACCTAACAATCACGACT
>DASQIH010000251.1:0-4138 GCA_035631655.1 Terriglobales bacterium | reverse complement strand
TTTACATCGAGGTGGATCCCGAAACCCGCGGCATTTCGCGCCTGCTGATACCGCTTGTGACCAGAGTGGCAGCGATTGCCGAGGCTGGGGCGGAGGAGTTCAGGGTCGATCTCGAGGCCTCGCACGCGCGGCACCGGCTCAAACGCAAGAACCCGGACTTTGCCCAGTTGGTTGAGACCCTGCGTTCCGCGCTGGCAAAGAAAGCATGGCTGATCGTCACCGAGACCGACGACCATGAAATCATCGACGCGCGGTCCAGCCCGCATGAACCAAAATTGCCCCTGCCCGGACCGGAGCCGATCAAGGCCCGCCCAGGCTGGTTCCGTCGTTTCTGCCGGAGGTGGTTCTGCTGGATATGTTGCGTTTCCTCCGGGCGCGCCAGCCAGTTATTCGCGCTCTGCAGTGCTACCACCTGCGACCCGCTCACCGTGCCTCCGCCGTGCATCCCTTTCCTCTACCCGGACGACGGCTGCTGGGCGCGCGCCCACGAGATGTGCCGCTTGATGCTTGCCGCGGGCGCAAAGCCGAGAAAAGTCTGGATTGACGGCAATCTTCACGTGAATACCAAGAATAATCCCCAATGCTTTGTGGATTGGGGATGGCACGTCGCTCCCATCATTTGCGTGCGCCGGCGCTTCTTCCGTGCAGAGTACATGGTGATTGATCCGTCCCTTTTTACCTCGCCGGTAACCGAGGCCACCTGGAAGAGCGTCCAGGGCGATCCCAACGCGACCCTCACCAACACCGATGCCTCCGTCTACTGGCGTAACGTGATCCCCACCGACCCCAACTACGTCGACACCAACATCCGTCTTCAGTACTACCGACTGCAACTCAAAAACCGGTCTCTAATCTCGGGCCCGCCACCGTATGCGTACTGCCCGTGAGGCTCTGAAAACTCACACAAGGTGCCGACCGCGAAGGACCCGGAGGCGTTTCTGCAGATTGACGTGAAGACGATTTATGCCTAACGTGCAGCGCGGACAGATCCCGCACGTGCGGATTCATTCGAATGTCCGCTTCCTCAAGCGAGAGATTCTCGCTTGGCTCGAAGAACGACATTACCGGCCATAGCCGGAGAAACGGCGCTACGCGCCATTCACTGGCCGACCAGCGGCCAGATCCGCGGCGGGCAAGACCGATACGGGCCGCCGCCGCGACTAGCCCGAGCCGAAAGACCAGAAAGCCCCGACTGGCCGATCGGTACTTTTTCATATTTCTTTTTAAGCGCGGCCTTACAAGACAAAAAAAGAGCTCGTTTGCCAACCTCGTCTTCATCGCTTGACCTTGACTCCCTGTTCCGTAGAGAGCAGAATTTTGTCGGCCTCATTCCCGGCATTCAGGAGTTCCCGCCATGCCGAGGGCAAAACAACTAACAGTTTCCCATGAGAACCTGCCCGGCATGCTCGCAAGTATCGCCAAGATCCTGGGCAACGAGAAAGTCAATATCCTGAGTTGCCTTACGATGACTTCAGGGACGACAGGCACGACCCATGTGGTCGTTGACAACGTCGAGAAGGCGAGAAAAGCGCTTGCGGATGCCCGACTGCCTTACACCGAAGCAGATGTGCTCCGTGTGGAACTGCCCAATACGCCTGGAGCGCTGGCGAGGTTCGCCGGTAAGCTCGCCCAAGAAGACATCAACATTATTCTCGGGTATCAGACGAGCGCCAAGCGTTCGAGGAAGGCGAGTATGGTGCTCGTCGTTTCCGATTTAGATAAAGCGGACCACATTCGATAAGGGCTTGTCCGCTGTCTGGAGGTGCACTGTGGTTAAGGAGTGTGGGAAGGGGCCTATCGGTTAGATCTCAAATTGGAGGACGAAGTTTCATGACTGCCAGAATCAAATCGTTGCTGCTCTTGCTGCCCGCGCTGTTTTTGGTATCTGGCGCAGAAGCACAAGATAAGTGTTCCTTCACGACCATTCGAGGAACGTATGGCGCCACTTGCAGTGGTTCCGTATTTCCCGGGGCTGGAAGTTTTGTGCCCGGTTCTCCATTGGTGCCTTATGCGCTGTTAGGCACCTGTACGGGAAATTCAACGGGCTACTTCACCTGCAGCGGCAGTGCGAGCATTGGGGGCGTGGTGATCCCGGCGCCTGCTCAAGGGCAATCCGTGGTGAACCCCGACTGTACTGGCCAGATCACATACAACAAGGGCACTCCTCAGGAACTCGACATCAACTTCCTGATTCTCCGCGAAGGCAAGCAAATTCGCGGCATGCTGCAAAACGCGGGTACCGCGGTGCAGTGCGAGCTTGTGCTGATGAGCAGGGGTGGAGGAAGGGGCGATTGATGGTTAATTGAAACCCCACTTCCCTTAAAAGGCCGCGTAAGATTGCTGTGTCCCAGCAACAACGCCACGCACCAATAAAGATCTCGAAGGCAAGTAAAGCCCCGACTCGCTCGGGACTTTTTTTATTCGCTTGACTCCCGCACCCTCCGGGAGGACAATCCGCCCGAATTGCCTCTCCGAGGAGCAGTTCCCCAGCTCGGAAGTGCAGCACCCCCTGAGGCGAACGGCTATTCAGCTTCTTCTATTAGCGAACCCGATCGGAAAACAAAATAAGGCCCGAACCTCCGGATCGGGTCCTAAAAAAAAGTGGTTCAGGCGGGCTCTCAGTTGTTCCTGAGAGAACAACCGCGGCCCGCCGGAACCTCACAAGAGGGGCTTGTCACTCAACACAGTGAGAAATCAAATAAGTTAGGTAACGATGGGAGCCTTCAATATCGTAGTTTTTGGCGACATCCGAGATTTCAAGAAGACATTGCTCTACTTATTGATGCTTTAAGGAGGTCCTATGAACCAGTTGTTCCCTAATCGAATGACGCTCTCTGCTTTAGCTGTCTCGGCGCTCTTCGTGTGTGCCGGACGCGCTGAGGCCACAGATATCAGCGGGCACATTTCTACGACTGTGACGATAACCGAGGACAGCCAGTTGGTAGGCGATGTGACTTGCGCGGTACCACTGACTGCGTCCGGTGCAAATCCGTGCATCGCGTTCGGCGCGGACCACATCAATCTGAGACTCAACGGACACACGATCACGGGACCAGTTGACGCTCCAACAGAGCCAAACAACTGCAGCTTTGCGAGCGATTCTATGTTCGGAGTTGGAATCCTAGCGAACGGCAGAACCGACGTGGGGATCGTGGGTCCCGGGGTCATCCAGAAGTTCGAGCGCTGGGGGATCCTGCTGGTATCAAGCGACCATGTCACCGTGAAAGAGGTCACCGCCACTCGTAACTGCTGGAGCGGCATGCAGACAATCGGCACCTCGGAGAGCAGCTTTGAAGAAGACATTTGGGCCAACAACGCCGCTGGTTCACACGGAGCGGCTTGTGGCGGGATTTGCCTCGCGAACAGCAACAAGAACGTGATGCACAAGTCCACATTCTATGGAAATGGAAGCGTGGACTATACAAACGGAAATGTCGATTTCGGCATCGGGTTCGAGGGAAGCAGCAGCGCGAACCGGGTCGAGGAAAACGAGATAGGCGGGAATACCAACGGCGTCGAGTTCTTTAACACTTCCAGCGACAACGTCGTCCGCCGCAACATCATCGTGGGTAACCCGGCCGCGCAAGTCATCAAGACTTTTACCACCGGCAACCAACAGGGCGCGGATATTACATTCCGGCCCAACTTTGCCGGCGCGAACAACGTCCTTGAGGATAACTTCTGCCTGACCTATATAGTGGGCGCAGGCCCCGCAACCGCTCCTTGTCCAAATATTCGCGTTAAGGATGACGACGAGGCGAGAAATCGGCTGACAAGTCCTCTGAACAGCCGGACGGAATCAAGCAGATCGAGAACGGCAGGGTTAAGGGGCCAGATCATGGCGGCGCTTGCATCGCTTCTGGCAATCGCCTTAGGCACAATTTGTTGGGTGAAAACAGTTCGCTAAAGCCTGAAGTGGGGCTTTTGCCCGAGTCGCCTCTCCGAAGAGCAGTTTCCAACCGTTCGGAAGCGCAGATCGTGCACCTGCACTCGGGCCTGGTGACCACCATCATCGACGGGAAGGAAGAGAAGCGGCAAATCGGCGAGTACTGGACGGTCCCGGCGGGTGCGCAGATGTCTTTGCAGGTCACGAGCGAGTCGGCATCACTGGAGACCTTCTCGATCAAGTGAAGGTGCG
>DASQIH010000250.1:0-11081 GCA_035631655.1 Terriglobales bacterium | reverse complement strand
GGTTGGGCCACAGCCGATATTTAAAGGTTCTTCTGATTTTCGCCATACGGTGGGATGACCGCCAGCGCAGCCCCACCCACCGTAGATACGAAATAGCTGTTCGTCCCCAGGGTGGGGAGCCGCGATTTCAATGTGCGAAATGCCTGCCGCAGGGGGTGGGATGAAACACCCGTGAGATTCTTCACGAGGCCATGGATAGCAAACTGTGGGTCCCCTTCCACCCGCCCATGCCCATGGTCGGGCATGATTTCCAAAGCGATGATTTCCGCCAGATATTTTGTTGTTACCTGTCTAATCAGCTGCTCGCAGCGTTTTGCAATCGGGCCAACCAGCACGGAGCGGCGGTACTTGGGCGTCCACACGAATGGTACTTGCTTGAATAGACTACATTGTTGTTCGACTTGTACCCTTCAAGTGCCATGCCTAGGATTATACAGACTGATTAAATCTAATGCAAGGCAAAAGCACGCCTTACATCCCCAGCCCTGAAGGGCGGGGCTTTACGGCGCTTTTCGGTAAGCGGGGTCATTCGGTTCTGTAATATCGTCATCGTAATGTCGTCATCCTGAACCGCCTTCAGGCGGTGAAGGGATCTTGCGTGCGGTCACCCATCCGCCCGTATTCTTTAATATTTCCATCCACCGCGACCGCCACATACTTGTTGCTCTGCACATCTCGGAACTGCACGACCTGGTGTCCATCGCGCGCCAGTTGCCCCCAGCGGCTGGGCTTGCGGGGATTTTGTTCGATCGCCTGGTAGTCGCGGCCGTTCATCTCAAAGCGCAGTGACTTCAAACCCGTGCTGGTGCGGCTGGCACGCAGGGCCTTACTGCCGACCACGACTTCGGTGCCACGAAACAATTGCGCGGCAATCGACTTCAGCAGTTCGGTATCCAACATCGTGAGCCTTAGCTTGTGGAGCGATTACCCGCGTTCGAACACGTGCTTCTTCTCCAGTTGTTCCAGGGCGTTCCTCAAGTCCGCTTCGAAACGCGCTGATTGCGACATTAATTTGTCGGTGGCTGTTGCATAGGCGCGCGCCATGTGCCACAGGCCCTGCTTGGCTAGTTCGCCTGCAACTTCGGAGAGATGGTGGGCGGTGGTGTCCAGGTACTGCGCCTCGATGTTGTCCGCGATCCAAACCTCCCCACCAGCAGCGCGAGTCTGCCAATACACCTTGCGCTCGAGGAAAGTGGCGATCTGCTCTTCGGTGGCCTTCTCGAAGACCCATCGATTGCGCCTGAAATCGTAATGGCGGCTGGAGAAATGCACGGGCAAGAGCTTTGCCGACTTCGCGAACTCGACCTGCTTTCGATCTACTTCTTTGCGAAGCGCATTGATCACTGGCGCCTCGGCGTCTTTCGGTTCCAGCGACGGCATGACTTCCTTGATCGTCGCCGAAAGATTCACCGCGACCAGCGCGTGCAGGTCGTTGGTGCTCTCCACGCGGATGGTGCCGTGCAATACCCACCAGTCCGAGCCGGAGGTCGAGGCGTGGAAAGGCCACTTGAGATCAAACGTCAGCGGCAGGCCCGCGAAGGATACATAGATCTTCTTCGAACCATCGTGTTCGGTCATAGAAGGGTGTCGACAAAGAATGAAGCAGATATTTTAGCCAGAGCAAGGCCGAACGGCCAGATTGCTTCCCCACTTTCAGTGCTGTTGCCGACTCTTCCCATAGATTGTAGGCACATTTGAAGACAAAAATAGGCAGGGTTGTCCCACGTGTAACTCCCCTGATACTTACTGAAGTTGGTACGCGACATTCAGCGAAGGTGCAGTCTGCACCGTTGGGACGAGCAGGTACAATCTGAACTCTGCATGGACAGCGCGCGAATCGCCGAACTGCTGTCGCCCTTCCTGGACCGTCCGCTGTCCGAGTCGCAGTTTAAAGATATATCGACATACATCGATATATTACTCCGATGGAATCTGAAGCTCAACCTTACTGCCATCCGCGATCCGGAAGAGATCGTGACGCGCCATTTCGGGGAATCGTTGTTCGCTGCACGGCACCTGTTTCCCTGTGCGGAGACGGGTCGTGTGGGGGCGGGTCTCCGACCCGGCCAGGCCGAGCTCGGCTCGGCGTTGCGTGTCGCTGACGTCGGCTCCGGCGCCGGGTTCCCGGGATTGCCGATCAAGCTCTGCGTTCCTGAAATCCATCTGACTCTGATTGAGTCCACTCAGAAGAAAGCGACCTTCCTGCGCGAGGTGGTGCGCGCGCTTGCATTCACAAACGTCGATGTATTCGCAGGTCGCGCCGAAGAGCTCCCAGGCGGCTCGGCTGATGTGGTGACCTTGCGCGCTGTCGAGCGATTCGACTCCGTGCTGCCCGTTGCAGCGCGTCTAGTTGCCCCAGAGGGATGCATGGCGCTGTTCATCGGAGATAAACAGGCGTCTCGCGTTTCTGAGCTGGCGCGCGGTTTCAATTGGAGTGAACGGTTAACAATACCGCTGTCGTCTGAACGAATCTTGCTGATCGGGCTTCGTGAGCGCGAGGCGTAGTGAACCTCGGCTGTAAACAAGTGGGAAAAACCGCTGCGAAATCCGCGCTGTCGCTGCGTATGCTAGCCGGTTCTTAACTAGAAGTGGGACAGCGAGGCTCATGTCGCCACGATTTCAATACGCGCTTGTCCAGTGAGCTTGAATTTTCTTTGAGCGGATGTGCTCGCTTTGGTCTTGCAGCGGCGACGCGTAGCAATGTGTTTGCAGCCTTGTTTTTTTGGATGGATGCGATCTGAATTGCTTCAGCATTGTTTCTTCAATGCCGAGTACGCCGAGATCGCAGAGTTAGCAAGGAACCCAGTCCTTTAGGCTAGCGGATTGCGCTACGCTGGTGTTCTGGGTGACCACGGATCACGCAGATCTTCACCGATCGCGGCAGTGATCCTTGATTCGCGCGAATCCCTGTACATCCGTGACTTTTTCCAGCGTGTTCTCCCGATCCTCTGAGGAGGACTCAAACGAATCCATGTTCCACGTGGAACAGTCTCCTCCATGCACAATCTGCTAAGACGATGTTCCGACGTGGAACAATGTTGCTTTCCAAAATAACGCTCGCGGTTCCACACGGAACATTTCGCCGAGCCTTCCCGCGCCGACCGCGAACAAAAAATGTTCCACGTGGAACAATTCTGATTAACAGGACGAAAATCTAATTCTCACCATAGCTTGCACAGAAATTTTCATTTTGCACAACTTTTACGCGTTGCAATCACAGGCGCCCTCGCCTTATGCTGCGCCCATCTCTGGATTCTCCAAAAACTAAATGGGACGCGTCATCGCGGTAGCCAACCAGAAGGGCGGCGTGGGCAAGACGACGACCGCTATCAATTTGGCCTCGTCCTTTGCTGCGGCGGAAGTGAATTGCCTCCTGGTGGACTGCGATCCGCAGTCCAACGCCACCAGCGGTCTGGGCCTGGCCAAAGACCCCGAACGAGTCAGCACCTATCACATGCTCATGGGGGCAGCCTCGGCGGAAGAAGCGCTGCAGAAGACCGAGCTTGAGCAGTTGTGGCTGATTCCCTCCCACAAGAACCTCATTGGCGCCAATATCGAGCTGATAGACGCAGAGCAGCGCGAATTCAGATTGCGCAATGCTCTGGCCTCGCTGCGCGATCGCTATCAGTTCATTGTGCTGGATTGCCCGCCGGCGCTGGACCTGCTCACCTTAAACGCCCTGGTAGCAGCGGATACGGTGCTCATTCCGATGCAGGCGGAATATTTCGCACTGGAAGGGATCAGCGAACTGCTGGATACGATCGAACGGATTCGCGGCAGCTTCAACTCGGACCTGGGGATCGAAGGAGTGGTTCTGACCATGTTCGACGAGCGCACCAACCTGGCTCAGCAGGTGACGGCCGAGCTGCGGCGATTTTTTGCCGACAAGCTGTGCGCGACCTCGATCCCGCGCAATATCCGGCTGGCCGAGGCCCCAAGCCACGGAAAGCCGGCGCTGGTGTATGACGTACGCTCCAAGGGCGCGGAGAGCTATATCCGGCTGGCCAAGGAGATCATTGCGCACTACATGGCTGCCCAGAGTGCCGCGCCAGCGGAGCTGCCGGCGCCTACGGAAATCCGGGCACCGGTCGAGATGGAAAAGCCGGCTTGATATCGACGTTCATCGATATACTGGACATCGATGTTAATCAATGTACTTGCGGAATTGGTTTATCGCCGAGCACGCCGTGACCGCCGAGAAGAAACAGGAGGAGAGGATTCGAAGAGCATGACCACCACTACGACAGTTGATAAACGCAGAGCTTTGGGGCGTGGCCTGGAGTCCTTACTTCCGGTGGCGCCACGCACGGCAACTGCACCGCCACCCCCCGTGACGGGGGGCGCCATTGCGGTTCAACCGAAGCCGCACAAGCCCGCGGACGGCGACATCCTGGAGGTTGCCCTCGACCTCATCGACAGCAATCCCTACCAGACGCGCGGCATCTTCCGCGAAGACGAGCTCCGGGAACTGGCTGACTCGATCAAAGCCAGCGGCGTGCTTCAGCCTATCGTAGTGCGACCCAAAGACGGGCGCTACGTGCTCATCGTGGGCGAACGGCGCTGCCGGGCTGCGAAGCTGGCGGGCAAAGAGAAGATTCCGGCCATCCTGCGTTTGGTGTCTGACGAGCAGGCTGCCGAGATGACCATCATCGAAAACCTGCAGCGCGCGGACCTGAATTGCATGGAGCAGGCGCGCGCATTTGCGCGGCTGAGCCAGGACTTCGGTCTCACTCAGGAGCAGATTGGGCAGCGCACTGGGTGCTCGCGCGAGTCGGTCTCGAATTACATGCGTCTGCTGAAGCTGCCCTTTGAAGTGCAGAAGCTGCTGATCGAAGGCCAGCTCGATTTCAGCATGGCGCGCGTGCTCCTGACGCTGATCGACCCCAGCCAGGTTGTCAAGGTGGCAGAGAGGGCGATCAAAGAACACCTGTCGGTTGTGCAGTTGGAAGATCTGGTGTTCGAGATCAATGTCCCCGTCGAGAAGGGCGCGGAAACTCCGCAAGCGCGCTGGGTTGATCCTAATGTACGCGCTGCGCAGCAGGAACTGGAGCGGGTTCTGGGCGTGCGAGTGCGCATCCGCGATCGCAAAGGCAAGGGCAAGATCGTGATCGAGTACGCCACGCTCGAGGACTTTGACCGGGTCTTGGCGATGCTGAAGGGCAGAACACAGTAGTTAGTAGTCAGGAGTCAGTAGTTAGCGGGCGGCCGTGTGGCCGCCTTTATTGTTGCTTTGGAATCAAGTTCGTTAAGAGGAATCAGATTAGTAACAAGTGGGAATCGGTGATCAGTTTTACCTGTTTGTCGATCCTCTCCGGGTGCCCATCTGGGAAATCGCGATGCTAAGGTGGTAAGTTGTCGTGCAATTTTCCTCTAGTCTGCCACTTTCGCGGGAGATTCCGAAGTATTCTGCGATTCGAGTGCTTGTTTTCGGCGGAGCCGAGCGACGACCAGCCGGATTTCTTCGAAAGTCACTTCTTCGGGCAGCGCCTCTTTCAGAGGCTTTAGCCACTGCAGTCCCAGGCGGGCGCAGGCGGCTTCGATGATCGCCTGCCTTTGCGGGCCGACCCACGGGTCCTGAAATTCCAATTCACCGTTCTCTAACAGCGTCGCGACCGTGCCGACTACGGTTGCAAGTTGCCGCCCGCGAATTGTGGCGACCTCCTCTAAGGTCCGGCCTTCGGCGAGCAGCCGTTTTGTATCATCGGCAGGCGTACGCGTTTTTTCGGGCAGCGGAGCGGCGCGGGCTCCCTGGCGGAATCGTTCGAGCGCGTCCAGGATCTGCTGCCCGTACAGTTCCAGTTTTCTCTGTCCGATTCCGGAAATCTCCAACAGCCCTGCCAGCGAGGTGGGCCGCTTCCGACAAACTTCTTCAAGCGTCGTGTCGTACATCACGATGAATGTCGAAACTCGCCGTTGCTTGGCAGTGCTACGGCGCCACTCGCGCAGATACTCACGTAATTCTGGATCTGCGGTGGGGGTTCTCATCTGATCCGCAGGCCCGGAAGGCTTTTCGGCAGCGGCCGATCCAGAGGGAACCCGGGGTTTCGGTTCCTCCAGTCTGGTGGGTACGCAGAGCCATTCCGGTCTAGAACCGCAGGCGTCGCACCTGCCGCAGAAAGCCCACTTGGGAAGCTCTCCGAAGTGCAAGCAGATCTGACGATGACGACAACGGTTTGATTCCGCGAAGGCGCGGATGATGTGGTAGCGCTCCCAGGCTCGCTCACGCTCCGCCGGGTCGGTGATCTGCTCGATAAAATGGGCAAGCAGGCCGGCATCGCGCTTTTGCCAGAGCAGAACGCAGTCAGCGGGCTCTCCGTCGCGGCCCGCGCGACCCGCTTCCTGGTAGTACTGCTCGATCGACTTGGGCAAGGAAAGGTGGATCACGGCTCGCACTGAAGCTTTGTTGATGCCCAGCCCAAAGGCTATGGTCCCCACTAGAACGCGCACCTCATCTGACATCCAGCGCTCCTGGTTCTTTCGCCGCGCGTCCGTTTCCATCTGGCCGTGGTAGGGAACTGCGGCGATTCGGTGGTCTTCCAGGAAGTCCACCGTTTCTTCGACGCGGGCGATGGTCGGGGCATATACGATCACGCTCCCCATGCTGTAATGGCGCAGGCCCTGCACGAGGAGCTCGAGTTGAACGCTGGCCGCACATTCTTGAATGGCGTAGCGCAGATTAGGGCGATGGAAACTGGCAATGTATTTGTGCGGGTTGCGCAATTGCAGTTGGTTGAGAATGTCGTGGCGGACGCGCCGGGTGGCGCTGGCCGTAAAGGCTGCAATGGGAAGCTCGGGAAAATGTTGGCGCAGGCAGCACAAATGGCGGTATTCGGGGCGGAACTCGTGGCCCCATTCGGAAATGCAGTGGGCTTCGTCGATGGCGAAGAAACCGACAGGAACCTGGCGCAACCAGGCAATCGTATCCTCCCGCGCCAGCCGTTCCGGCGAAAGGTAGAGAAGACGGTATTCACCTTGTCGGGCACGGTGCATGGTTTGGAACTGCTCCGTGGAAGTAAGAGCACTGTTCAGGACGGCCGCCGGAATTCCCATTTGCCGGAGTTGCACTGCCTGATCCTGCATCAGGGCAATCAGAGGAGAGATCACGATAACGGTCTTCCCCACAACCAGGGCCGGCAACTGATAGCACAGCGACTTGCCTCCGCCGGTCGGCATCACCACACAGGCGTCATTTCCATCCAGCAGGCTATGTACGATGCGCTCCTGCAGGGGACGAAAGGAGCTGTAGCCCCAATATTGGCGCAACGGTGCGAAGAGATCGGGCGCTGGGCTCACTGACGCCAACCTAAGCTGAAACTAAGTTTCCGCGTATGTGATAGATGAACGTTGCTAGTGTTCAATCGCTAGCCGGAATTCCCAGTTTGGTAATCCGGGAGCACGCGCTACAGTAAATCACAACTTCAGTTCCCAAGTCTCGGCGACCAGGTCGTGTCCCCAACTGTGGTGTGGCTTCTCGTGCACGAGACGGAAGCCAGCCTTTTCATATATGCCGCGGGCGGCGTGAAGGTCGCTCTGCGTCCATAAGGTGATTTTCTTGTAGCCGGTCTGGCGAGCGAAGCGGATACATTCGTCGACCAGGCGCTTCCCGATGCCCAGGCCGCGGGCTTTGGGTTCCACGAGCAGCAGCCGTAGCTTGGCGACCGTCCTTGACTTCTTGACCAGGAATACTGAGCCGACAATCTCGCCTTCGCGCTCGGCGATCCAGCAGCGCTCGCGCTTGGGATTGAAGTGCTGGATAAAGTGCGCGACAATCTCGGCGACCAAGGCTTCGAAGCGCTCGTCGTAGCCATACTCCTGGGAATAGAGCACCCCGTGGCGATGCACGACCCAACCCATGTCGCCGGGCTGATGCGACCGCAGCAGGTACGGCATTTTATTCGGCTCCGGTGCTAAGCCTCCCAACAGCTCTTCAATGGTGAACATGGCCTCGCGTAAGCGCCGGCCCTGAAGTGCGACATGGCTCAACATGGCCTTCACATCAGCCGTGGAACGGGCATCGAGCTCAGCAAATTTCTGCTGGCCTTTGCGGGTGAGGGCGAGCAGGCTTTGCCGGCCATCGGCTTCGGAAGCGATCTTTCGAATGAGACCCCGCTTTTCGAAGTCGCTCAGCAGGCGGCTCACATAGCCGGGATCAAGCCCGAGCTCCTTGCAGAGTTCTGCTGCGGTGGGCTGGTCGCGGTGGGCCAGCTCGTAGAGCACGCGCACTTCGGTGAGGGAAAACGGACTGCCCAGCAGTCCTTCGTTGAGGACCCCAATCTGGCGGGTGTAGAAGCGGTTGAAGCGGCGAACGGATTGGACAAGCTGACCGATGTCGGAGCGAGCCGGCGTGGGCATAGGGACCTCCTGCCCTCGGGCATTGCAGGTTGCCAGTATCAAGTAATTAGTTGCCGATGTCAACTAACTAGGACGGAAGCTGTTCTCGCAGAGCGCCGGAACGAAGTAAGCCGATATGCGACGGTGTCATACATTTGATACAATGTAAGACATGAAAGAACTGAGTGCGACCTTTACTTCCAAAGGACAACTTGTGGTTCCGGCCGAACTGCGTCGCAAGCACGGCATCGAGGCGGGCACGAAGGTCAAGTTTCTGGAAGACCAGTTCGGACGCATTGTCCTGCAGCCGGTAACCGAGGAGTACGTCGACCGGGTCATGGGCTGCCTGGCGGACGGCCCCGACCTACTAGGGGATTGGGAACGCGAGCATCGCAAAGAAGCTGAGCGCGAGTAATGAAAGCGTATGTTTTCGACGCCAGCGCCCTGTTTGCTTTCCTGCAAAATAAGCCCGGTGCACACAAGGTGAATGACCTTCTCAAGGAGGCAATCCGAGGGCGCATTGAGCTTCTCATGTCAGCAGTTAATTACGGTGAGGTCTACGGCGCGATCCTGCGGGAATATGGCTCGGACCGCGCCCTCCAGGCCATCAATGCCGTCCTGCCCCTACCCATTCACCTCGCAGAGGTGACGCCTGAACGAGCAGTCGGCGCTGCGGGGATCAAATCCAAGTACAAGCTGTACTACGTTGACAGCTTCGCTGCTGCGTTAGCCATTGAATACAAAGCCACGCTGGTGACCAGTGATTCGGATTTCCGCAAGCTGGGCCACGGCTTTGCCATCGTTTGGCTCAAGACGTGACATTAAGCGAGCCCGTCCACTCCCAAATCAAGTGTGCTAGTCTTCTTCAGCCTCGACCAGCACTACCTTATACTTATCCAACATGGGCATTAGTTTGTGCTCCAGCTCCTGCTTCCACAGCTCGCCTTCGTCGGGAAAGGCGCGCATAAAGAAGAACGTGTTGGCATCTTCGATCGAGAGAAATGGCCCCATAATCTTCATCCCAATCTCACGATGCGCCGGCATGCTCCTGGCCTTGAAGATGGCAACAAATTCATCCCGCATGCCCGGCTTGGTTTTGTAAGTGCGCATTTCGATAATCATGAGGTTCTCCCTGGAGCAGAGCTTGTGTGGAGCGGACATTCCTGTCCGCTCTTTGATGTGATGCGTTTTGCGCGAGCGATCTCGCTATTAGAGCGGGGGAAAGCAGGACTTTCATGGCCGGTCACCCCTCCCGCAGGCTAGTATTGTTCACTCCCAAGAGGACGAGTCGATTTTCCTGCCGGTCCGCAGATAATGGTTCATTGCGGATTCCCATCCACGCATTTTCCGCTCGAACCACTTTCGATCGTAGCTTTCTACGTCGTGGTTACCCTCCGGTGAAAGGCCCGTGTAGCGGAAACGGATGTGCGAGCGGGCAGCGCCATCGCTCGTCGCCTCGAGCTGGATGCGTAGTTCTGTGGCCACGCGGCCAGGATTGATCCATACATAGGCGATGCGCAACGCGGCCGGATCGTAGTCGACAGTGATCCATGTGATTTCCGCCTGGGGCAGATTTTGTGCCTCAGAAGCTTGCCGTAATGCGGCAGTCGTATTCGGGGTAGTGAAGATGCAGCCAAGCTCGGCAATGCCAGAGTCGGAGTAGATCAACCGATATTGCCAGTCCGGAACCCATTCGGCTTCGCGAACGGGGCAGAGCAGAGGAAAAACCTGGTTCGGGGAGGCAGGGTGGATTTGAGTGTATTCATGCGCGACACGCAGGCTTTTGAATTCAGTCATGACGTTCTCCAAAGCTCGAAAGAAAGATCCGCACGTGATTTCCAACACGCGCGGTTTTGTGTTCGAGGAAACTGCGGTGCAAAAGGAAAAGGCCACCAACATTTCTGTTGATGGCCTTTATTTATGCCGGCGACGACCTACTCTCCCACACACTTGGCGCGTGCAGTACAATCGGCCCTGCGGGGCTTAACTTCCGTGTTCGGGATGGGAACGGGTGGAACCCCCGCGGTGTGATCACCGACAACTTGTTCGCGCGCGGAGCGCGCGAAAGCTGCTAGCTAATTAGCTTCTAGCTCTTAGCTTCTAGCCAAGACTGCCGCTTTTCGAGTGCCAATGGCTAAGTGCCAAATGCTAATGGCTGATTCTCAAAGATCCTGAGGTCAATGCCTCACAACTGAATAAATTGGGTGCTAGCTAGTAGCTAGAAGCTAGTAGCTAGCGGTCACAAAGTTTCGTCGGCGCGAAGCTCCAGCTGAACTTTCAACTGCTGCTCAGGTTCTAGCTAGTAGCTAAGAGCTAGCAGCTAGGAGCTTGTATGCACCGAGTAAATTTTATGGTCAAGCCGAACGGGCGATTAGTACAGGTTAGCTACGCGCATCACTGCGCTTCCACTCCCTGCCTATCAACCAGGTAGTCTTCCTGGGCCCTTCTTATCCCTTACGGGTTGGGAGATCTCATCTTGAGGAGTGCTTCCCGCTTATATGCATTCAGCGGTTATCACTACCGAACTTCGTTACCCAGCTATGCCACGGGCATGACAGCTGGAACACAAGAGGTTCGTTCATCCCGGTCCTCTCGTACTAAGGACAAGTCCTCTCAAATCTCCTACGCCCACAACAGATAGGGACCGAACTGTCTCGCGACGTTCTGAACCCAGCTCACGTACCGCTTTAATAGGCGAACAGCCTAACCCTTGGAACCTTCTACAGCTCCAGGATGCGATGAGCCGACAT
>DASQIH010000249.1:0-8901 GCA_035631655.1 Terriglobales bacterium | reverse complement strand
GGCGCCGCCCCGCCGATCTCACCGGTCCCTACTTCCTGCGGTATTCGCTGGCTGACGGCACGCGCCCTTGGGAACCAGTCGGCGACGACCTCGACGAGGCGATCGCCGCCCGAGACCGCAAACAGGCTAATTTCGAAGCCCCGGACGCAAACATCCCGGTCGTTCACGACCAGGACGAATCTGGTCGGACGAAAATCACGGACGCTGTCTATCAGTGGTTCGCAGAGCTTCAGCTTTTTCAGGGCAAAGACCAACAAGGCAAGAGCGAGAAGACACTGCGGGCGTACAACTACCGCCTCGGATTTTTTCTGGACTTCACTGCCCAGCAGAACCTGCGGTACCTAGACCAGATTGATCGCAACCAGCTTCTGCGGTATGTGAAGTTTCTACGAGAGCACGAAAGCGACTTGGATGACCGTACCGTCCACAACATCTTCGAGACGCTCAACACGTTCCTGCGGACACGGGACATTCTTATCGCCGGCAAGATTCTGGCGGAACTTGACTATGCCGACAAGCCGCCGAAGCCGTACACGAAGCAGGAACTCAAGGACATGTTTGTGGTCATGGACGACGAAGAGAAACTGCTCTGGTATTGGCCGTAATCTGACTCATGAGGTTAACCCCTTCATCTTCTCCACACACCATAGAATTGGCCTGCCGCGTCAGCCATGACTTTTGTCACGCTGGAAACGCGCGTTCTGCAAATCTATCGCCGTGCTGCCAGCAGTGATGACGGTCTGACAATGACTACTCCCTTCATGCCGGACCCTTTTCCCGGGATTCGGGACCGTGCAGAATGCGGACCGGTCCAAACACAGCCACGCTCGTGTACACCAGAGCAGAGTTACAGGCGTACGGTTTACCGCGATGCAGGTCCCCGTTTTCCGAGACCTCAACGCATATCCGGGGATTGTTCTGTACATTCGTGAGGAAGTGCCCTTGGTGATCGCCCGTATGGAGGTAGAGCAGGTCACCGCCTTCGTAGATGTAAACGAGTGGAACCACATAGGGCCAGCCGTTTGCATCTACTGTGCCCACGTTCGCTACTTTTTGCCGACGCAAGAACTCGGTCGTTTCCGCAGCTGGCATGAGCGGCCGCTCACGATACATGCGTCCGCGCAGATCAGGCGCGACGGTAGACATTAATCCTCCTCGCGTGTCGGTCAAGCTGACTACTATGCTGTTCGTTGAAGGGTGCTTTCGTAGTCAGCAACGAATTTCTCAATGCCTTTCTTCGTAAGCTCATGAGCGATGTCGAAGCGGTCCCACGGATTTGAGAGATCCAACTCCCTGTATGGAATCGGCTTGAGGTCTCTGCCTTTGCTATCCACTCCCTTGTAAACGAACCCTGGCTGCGGTCGTGGGAACTCCTTCGCAGCCCATTGTTCGAAAACATTTGCCGGCGCCGTGACAAGTTCTACCTCGAGGGCGAGAGAACCGAGGAGGTGGTCTAGGTGCCGGATGCTGGCTGCCAAAACGTGAACGTGGCCATCACCGTTCGCGTACATGCGCTTGATGTTCCTGACTACATCCATACCGTTTTCCCCGCGATCGTCAAGCCTCCCAACGAAAGGTGAAACATACACGGGCTCTCGCGAACCTCTCGTGGCCGCGTACACCGCGGCAGCTTGCTCCTGCGAGAAGCACAGCGTCATGTTGACGCGAATATTCTTGCGTACCGACAGTTCCGCGGCACGCAGGCCTTCATGGGTGCACGGGTATTTGATGTAAGCATTTGGAATCCACGAAAACATCTCTTCGCCCTGCGCAAACATTTTTTCGGCACTCGTGTTGAGATCGGCAAAGACCTCGATCGAGACGCCAGCGTTTCCCACAATGGGCGAGAGAGTCTGAACAATCCTCTTGTACGCTTCATTCTCTTCGTACGAACTCAACCGCTGTCCAGAAGCAATGAGTTGCCGAATGGCAGGGTTTTTAGCAATGAGCGTTGGATTCGTGGTTTGGCCATCCACAAAGCCTAGTAGGGCTCTGATTCTTCGGGTTTCCTCAGGATCGCCGCCATCCACCAAGATCTTGGTTTTAGGTCTGTGCCCTAGCATGTTGATAACCTCACGTCCGCGGACCGTTTCAGTAGCCCGCAAATTCTTCCGTTCGAATGTCGTCTTCATCGACGTTAGCGCCGACTAGCAGCTCGCGCATTGCCGCGACCATGGGTGGGGGTCCGGCAACGTAGTAGATCGGACCCTGCAGAGTCCCTAAGTGTCTCGCCAACATCTGTCCGTTAATGAAACCCGTCTCACCTTTCCATTCGCGGCCGGAGCGAGCCATTTCGGTCATGGTGGCGATGAGTCGAAAACTCGGATTTGCCTTTTCCAAGCCTTGGAGAACATCCAGAAAGGCTGCATCTTCCGGTCGCCGATTGGAATAGAACAAGTACAGCTTGTGCGGTGGCCGATCGTGATCGGCTTGGCGGACGATACTCAGAAACGGAGTGATGCCTATTCCGCCCGCGAGAAAAACCGCCGGCTTATTTGCATTCTTGTGTAGCGTAAAGGAACCGGTAGGCGGGGCGATGTTGATCTCGGTACCAAGCGGCGCGACCTTCAACGATCGCTTGAATGCCGTGTCCCGCATCCGGGTTGCAAAGGTGAGTTGATCTTCAAATGGAGGACTCGCGATTGAGAAGGTTCGGATATTTCCTTCTGTGTCGGTCTCTGGCGGATTAAGCAGTGTAAGATCCGCCGCCTGTCCAGCTTTGAAGCTGAACTCTGAGGGCTTGGCAAAGTGAAAGGCCATGGTGCCTTCGGCGACGCTGCCGCGGCTCAACAACTTAGTTCGAAAACCCGCTAAGGGAATCTCTTGAGCAGCCATGAAAGCTTCCTCTCTTGTATCGAACTTGATGATGCGGTGATCAGCTCATCGCGTGTCGCTCCTCCGCACTTTCTCCCGGCCAGGAAACTGTAATCAGAAACGCACTCTCCTCGAGTGCTTTCACATCGTGATGAATGCCGGATTCCAGACACATTAATTCGCCACTGCCGAGTTCGACAGCTTTGTCGGAAAGCTGGAGACGAACTCTGCCTTGGAGTGTTTGAATCGAAATCCTCGTGTCGGCGTGATGTTCCTTCATTTCCGAACCGGGCTTCATCAGGACAAGGACGATTCGGAAATCCGGGTACTTCGCTAGCGTCCTCGAGCTACGTCCGCTTCCGCGGGTCCATGAGTCCTCTTCCCGCAACTGGCGAAGTTCGTCGGACAGATTGAAGTGCAACAGCTTGTCCGCCAAATGAGGGAGCCGGTTCAGGGTCGAAGTCGATTCGAGAGGCTTGTGCACTGCCGCATTCTTCGCCGCCATTGCGCCTCCTCGGCACGTCGAGAAGTACACATCGTCTTACGATATAAATAGATGCGAACAATGCCTCGGCGGTGGCAAGAAACATGAGATGTGTAGTTTCCACGAATGGTGAGGAGCGCGCCATCACCGATAAGGTCTTCAAATGAACGCCTTAGCGGCCCACAGATTGGGCTATTAATCTCGATCTCCGGATGTCGGCAATCCGTAACGTAGCCTCAGGTGCCCGGCAATAGCACCTTGCAAATCCTGCTCGCCGCGAATCACTGTACGTGACGCTTGCCTACCTGAAAGGCAGGGACGCCGAGTCGGAGGAAGCCCAAGAGCACGCTAACAGCAGCAGCCTGGCGCTGTACGCATAGTCAGTTGCTCAAATCGATGGCGCCACAGCGGGAGATCCCTGGCCGATCGAGCCGGGCCCCCCGATCTTGTTTCGATTACGTTTCACAAGCCGACTCCCAAGGAACAATAAGTCTGATTGTGCGGGGATGATTCGGAATCCTCCTGTTCTTTCACATCCTGTCTGGCCAAGGCCAGTTGCACGCTTCTCATTAGGAATCTCTCGCGAGAACGGATCGGATTACTTCCGGATCGCCGACCAGCCTCGGAGCGCGTTTGTTTCAGCCTCCGATTTCTCGTTCAACATTGGCGCGTTTTGCAAGTAGATTGGCGTGCTCGGCTAGTGCTTTCCGGTGGTGGGAACATCTAAAGTTGTGAACGACAAGGAGGTTCAGGAAATGAACGAAGGTACTCAAGAGGTCGCGCTCGAAGAAGAGAGGCAGTCGCAAGGGAAACGAAGCTATGTCTCGAAAGCGTATGCCGCTGGAAGCCCAACATCAGGCCTTACGAGCGCCACGATCTTGCGCCGCGAACCGGGCCCGGAGGACGTGCAGATTGAAATTCTCTACTGTGGTGTGTGCCACTCGGACTTGCATCAAGTGCGTAACGAGTGGCAAAGCGTGATGCCGACGGTCTACCCCTGTGTCCCCGGACACGAGATCGTCGGCCGCGTCACTAAGGTCGGCTCCGCAGTCTCCAAGTTCAAGCTTGGCGACCTCGCGGCAGTGGGCTGCATGGTCGACTCAGACCGTGTCTGCCCCGAGTGCCAGGCGGGGCTCGAACAGTTCTGCCCAAACATGACCCTCACCTACAACTCTCCCGACAAGCATTTGGGTGGTGTCACCTACGGCGGCTACTCTGACAGCGTCGTCGTAGACCAGAGGTTTGTCCTACGCGTTCCCTCGAACCTGACGCTTGCCGGAGCCGCTCCTTTGCTTTGCGCCGGCATCACTACTTACTCGCCCATGCGGCACTGGGGCATCACCAAGGGCAAGAAAGTTGGTGTGGTCGGTCTTGGCGGGCTGGGTCACATGGGTGTGAAGTTTGCACACGCACTTGGAGCCCACGTGGTTGTCTTCTCGACGTCGCCCAATAAGAAGGAAGACGCGCTCCGCCTCGGAGCGGACGAGGTCGTCATCTCGCGGAATGCAGATGAGATGCAAAAACACGCTGGCAGCTTCGACTTCATTCTGGACGCTGTCTCCGCAAATCACGACATAGGTGCTTACATCAATTTGCTGCGCCGTGACGGCAACATCACGCTCGTAGGCGCGCCGGAAAAACCTCTCGCAGTTTCAGCATTCGGGCTAATCATGGGCCGCCGAAGCCTCTCCGGCTCGCCTATTGGCGGAATAGCCGAAACACAGGAGATGCTCGACTTCTGCGGGCAGCACAACATCACCGCCGATGTCGAAGTTATTCCGATCCAGAAAGTCAACGAAGCCTACGAGAGATTACTGAAGTCGGACGTGAAGTACCGCTTCTCGATCGAGATGGCTTCTCTGAAATGAACACCGACAGCGAATCGAAGGAGGAACAATGCAGAAGCACAAACTTGGAAAAAGCAATCTGGAGGTTTCGGCGATCGGGCTCGGGTGCATGGGGCTCAGCTTCGGTTATGGTCCTGCCGTGGACAAGCAGCAGGGAATCTCGCTGATCCGAGCCGCCTTGGAACGTGGCGTAACGTTCTTCGATACGGCCGAGGTGTACGGCCCGTTCACGAACGAGGAACTGGTGGGCGAAGCCCTGGCTCCGTTTCGTGCGCAGGTGGTGATCGCCACGAAGTTCGGATTCAGGATTGATTCCACTAGCGGGAAACAGGTCGGGCTGGATAGCCGGCCAGAACATATCAAGGAGGTCGCCGAGGCCTCGCTCAAGCGCCTGAAGACCGATGTCATCGATCTGTTCTATCAGCATCGGGTTGACCCTAACGTGCCGATCGAAGACGTTGCGGGAGCGGTGAAAGAGCTGATTCAGCAGGGCAAGGTGAGGCACTTCGGGCTGTCCGAAGCTGGGGTGCAGACAATTCGTCGCGCGCACAAGGTTCAGCCCGTGGCGGCGCTTCAAAGCGAATATTCGCTGTGGTTCAGAGAGCCTGAGAAAGAAGTGATGCCGGCCCTAGAGGAACTGGGAATAGGGTTCGTTCCATTTAGCCCTCTTGGAAAAGGCTTCCTTACGGGGAAGATCAACGAGGATACGAAATTCGATAAGACAGATTTCCGCAACATCGTTCCGCGCTTTACGCCGGAGAACCGAAAGGCGAATCAGGCTGTGGTGGATCTAGTTCGCCAGCTCGCGGAACGCAAGAAGGCGACGCCTGCACAAATCGCTCTTGCTTGGCTGCTGGCGCAGAAGCCGTGGATCGTTCCTATCCCAGGAACGACCAAGCTGGAGCGGTTGGAGGAGAACGTCGGAGCCGTTGGCGTTGAACTTACGTCCCACGATCTGCGTGAGATCGACAGCGCCGCCTCAAAGATCACGGTGCAAGGAGCGCGGTATCCGGAAGAACTGCAGAAATTAGTGGGCCGCTGAGCGCTCGGCATTTCCTTTGAGAATGGACACGATGAAGGACTCCGATCATGAACTTGTCTTTTGAGGACAAAGGCGCGCCGGCTCTGGCATCGGCTTGGTGACGGCGAAAGCCTTCGCCGAATCTGGCGCTTGGGTCGTGCTGGCAGCCTATCACGAGGAAACGGTGCCTGCCGCAGCCGAGGAACTAGTTGCCGCAGGCCACAAGGCGCCTGCCGTCCGGTGCGATGTAGCCGACGAGCGTCAGGTGGCAGCGATGGTTGAGCAGACCGTCTCCCAGTTCGGATAGCTGGATGCGGCATTCAACAATGCAGGGGTGCAGTCTCCTGCCGTAGAAACCGCGACTAGCACTGGCGAAGAATTTGATAGGGTCGATGCGATCAATCTCCGTGGGGTCTGGAGTTGCATGAAGTACGAACTGCGCCAGATGCGGAAGCAAGGAAGTGGCGTCATCGTCAACAACTCATCGCTGGGCGGACTCGTCGGCCTACCCGGCAGGGCAATCTATCACGCATCCAAGCACGGCGTGCTCGGGCTGACCAAAAGCGCTGCACTCGAATACGCTTCCAGGGGCATCCGCATTAACGCGGTATGCCCTGGGACCATCAATACGCCCATGGTTGCGGAGATGCTCGCAAAGGAACCCGACGCCATGAAAGAGATCATGAGAGATCAGCCCATTGGGCGACTTGGTCAGCCCGAGGAGATTGCTGCGGCAGTTCTTTGGCTTTGCAGTTCAGGCGCAAGCTTCGTCATCGGTCACGCACTTGCTGTAGATGGTGGCTACACCGCACACTAACCGCGAACGCTGCGGCGAGGATTTCAAAGAGTGAACATAAGGAGAGAACCATGCCTCATGTGATCGTGAAGTTATGGCCAGGGAAATCCGAACAGCAGAAGACCCGTCTCGCCGAAGCAATCACAAAGAACGTAATGGACATACTGCATTACGGAGAAGAATCGGTGTCGGTAGCGCTGGAGGAGGTCAAATCTCAGGAGTGGGCAGTGAAGGTGTACAACCCTGACATTCAAAACAAGTGGGACAAGCTCTACAAGAAGCCCGGTTACGATGTGAACGACCTATGAGTTCGTCACGAATGCAATGTCAGATGCAACTGCGGGCGAAATAAAGAGGAAGTAGAGTTATGCTGTTAGGTGAGCCATGACAAAGCAATTCCGAGTCCAGAGTACGCTGCCACGAAAGCTTGAAGATTTGGGTCTCGCGCCGGAGGCAGTGCTGCGGCAAGCGGGTTTGCCGATGGGGTTATTCAACTCGGACAAGATCCTGGTGAGCACCGAGGAGCTGTTCGCCCTTTACCGAGGAATTGCGGAAGCCAGCAACGATCCGGGTTTTGGCCTGAAACTGGGGACCGAGGATCGCGTCGAGCGCTACGACCCGATTAAACTCGCCGCGCTTTCCGCGCGGTCGTTTCGGGACGCGGTCGAACGGTTGTCGCGCTACAAACAACTCACCTGTCCCGAGGAAATCCGTGTCGTCGAACGGGGGAATGAATGCGCGGTCCAGTTCGTCTGGCTTCTCGCGCATGAGCAAGAGCCACCGTTGCTGGTAGACGTGTGCTTCGCATGGATTGTTGGCATCGGTCACCGAGGCACTGGACGGCCGCTAAATGCGAAGAGGTTGGAGTTTCAACGAGCTCCCGCGCATCGAGAAATGTATGAGGCGCACTTCCGCTGCCCGGTAAAGTTCAAGGCCAGACAGAATGCCTTGGTATTCGGCACGTCAGATATGGAGCTTCCCTTTGTAACTTACAACGCTGATTTGCTGGCGATTGTCGCGCCGCAGCTTGAGGCGGAGCTAGCACAACAGCTCGCGCAGAAACCTTTCAGCGAACAAGCAAAGGGCATTCTGAAGCAGCTACTCGCTGGTCAACGTCCGGGCATACAGGATCTCGCTAAAGAGCTACACGTCAGCACTCGAACCTTGCAGCGGCGGCTCACCGAGCAGGGCATCTCGTTTCAGCGTTTGCTGGAGGAGGCGCGTCGTGAGCTCGCACGCCATTACCTGCTCCACTCATCTCTGGAGCTGAATGAAACTGCCTATCTCTTGGGCTACGAAGATGCCAATTCCTTCTTCCGGGCTTTCCACCACTGGGAAGGGACCTCGCCCGGACAATGGCGCGTCCTTCAAAGGAACTCACAGCAGACCGGCCAAGCGCAAGTCGGCGCAGCGTGAAGCATGGCAAACGTCAAAGCTGGCAAAGGAAAACACCCTTCTGACCACTAACCAACTCTCTTCCTCAGTGTGAAACACAGCTCTGAATTCCGTTTGTCGACGGTGGCTGGACGTGACGCTCGCTTACCTCAAAGGCAAGGATGCCGAGTCGGAAGAAGCTCAGGAACATGCGAACAGCAGCAGTTTGGCGCTGTACGCATAGTGAGCTGCTCAAAAGCAACGGGAGATTTGTGGCCGACTAGGCTACGATCTCCCGTTTTCGTCTTTAGCCAAACATTTTCCCGAGTTGCCCGTCATGATTTTCCATCAGCAACCAGAAATCAATGGTTTCGCACTGTGCTAGTAGTCACAAATAGGCAGATTTAGGCGAGGATGTTCCCTAGTGTTCCCCAGCTTTTGTCAGCCCACTTGCACTGCGAGCATCGAAACTGAACCGCCATCTACGCCCTCAACAGGAAACCTGAGGGGCTCGGATGACGTGCGAGCGCCGGCAACGTAAAGCAGCGGCAGATAATGATCCGGC
>DASQIH010000248.1:0-13967 GCA_035631655.1 Terriglobales bacterium | reverse complement strand
CGGAACGTAAAAAGATTGTCATCATCTGTCATCTAGCTTCCTCTGAAAGCTGTGGAACAACACCTCACTTTTTGCGTAAGAGAGGACGCAAGAACACGCAGTGTGCGAATGGAGTGGATCGGTTACGGGCGGACGACGGGCTACTCGGAAGTTGAGCTACACACAACCACGGGGCGTAAGTCGGCTTCTCGGAGATGAGGCCGGGCTAAGATCGATAAACGGGATGGGTATTTCGTTCCGTTAGACCCTTTTCCCCAGATCCTAGCTAGCGCCATGCCGACTTAACGGTAGCAATCCTGTTCAGTGGGTGCATTGGCGATCTATCACTCGCACGTGTCAGGGTTCAGAGACCAGGGAACAGAAATATGGGCTCGCGAGAATACCGCTTGACATTCAAAGGAAATCCACTACCATATGGTTGTGGATAGATTGGGTACAACATTTGCGGCTTTGTCGGATCCAACCCGGCGGGCGATGATCGAGCGGCTCTCCCGTGGGCCTGCCTCTATCCATGGCTTGACGGAGCCGTTTGCACTCTCGCAGCAGATGATTTCAAAACATATTGCCTACCTGGTGCGTGCGCGGATTGTGATCAAGACCAAGCGTGGACGTGAGAGTATCTGCACGCTAAGGCCGGAGGCTATCAAGAAGGTCAGCGATTGGGCGTTTAGCTATCGCCGATTCTGGGAAGAGAGCTTCGACAAGCTGGATGTGGTTTTGAAACAAATGAAAAAAGCGGAGGTTCGACATGACAAAAAGCACGGTGAATGAGATCGAGCGGATGGTAGTGACACGAATTTTTGATGCCCCGCGCGAATTCTGGAAGGCGTGGACGGACCCGAAATATGTGATGCAGTGGTGGGGGCCGAAGGGCTTTACTGCGCCTGTTTGCCAGATGGATTTTCGCGTTGGGGGAAAATTTCTCTGCTGCATGAAGGCACCGGATGGGCAGGAGTTCTGGAATGCGGTTGAATACCACGAGATTATTCCGCACGAGAAGATCGTTTCCCTGATGTACTTTTCGGACTCGAAGGGAAACAAGATTGATCCTGCGCAATTAGGAATAGAACATGAGGCCATCGACGGTGCGTATGACGTGACCATCTTTGAGGATCTAGGAAACGGCCAGACGAAACTCACCTTCATTGGAAATGAACCCATGGAGAGCGCGAAAAATAGCGGTCAATTAGAGGGCTGGAACCAGATACTCGATAAACTCGCTGCGGTTGTTGCGGGGCTGACGCAGGCGAAATAAGAAGCTGAAGCTTTGATGATCGTCATGCGCGAGCAACTGAACGTAACTGAGAGGGCGGGAATGAAAAGGATGAAGGCGGTTCGAGGGGCGGTGCGGCGAGGCTTGCTGGCGGCAGCGGCGCTGGCGGGGATGGTGATCCTGACGCTGGCTGCGGGAAGCGGGACGAAGCCGGGGAACTCGATCGACTTGGTGCTGCGGGAGGCGGTGGAGCAGAAGAAGGCACCGGGGATGGTGGCGATGGCGTCGCGGGGAGACGAAGTCATTTACCAAGGGGCGTTCGGGAAGCGCGCCAGCACGAAAGATGTTCCGATGACGCTGGACTCGATTTTCCACATCGCTTCGATGACCAAGGCGGTGACGGCGGTGGCGGTGCTGCAACTCATTGAGAGCGGGCGTGTGAAGCTGGACGAGCCCGCGGCGACCTATCTCCCGGAACTGGCGAAGGTGCAAGTGCTCGAGGAATTCGATCCGGCGACGAAAAAGGCGAAGCTGCGGCCACCGAAGACGCCGCCGACGGTGCGGCAATTGCTGACGCACACTTCGGGGTTTGGCTACGACTTTTTCGATGCGCGGCTGCACGAGTACGTGGAGGCGGGACTGGCTCCCGCGATTACGGGGGATAGCGACGCGTTTCTGAAGGCGCCGCTCATGTTCGATCCGGGAACGCACTGGGAATATGGAATCAGCTACGACTGGCTGGGAGAACTGGTGGAACAGGTGAGCGGGGAGACGCTGGAGGAATATTTTCGGCGGCACATCTTCGAGCCGCTGGGGATGACGGACACGTTCTTCAACGTTCCGGCGGAAAAGCAGGCGCGGGTGGTGGCGCTTCAACTGCGGCAGGCGGATGGGAGTTTTGTAGAACCGCCGCCGCAGCCGATGAAGCCGCTGAGGTTCTTCAGCGGCGGCGGCGGCCTCTACTCGACGGCGGGGGATTACTTGAAGTTCGAGCGGATGGTGCTGAACGGCGGGATGTTCGGCGGCAAGAGGATTCTGCGGGCGGAGACGGTGGCGGAGATGAGTCACAACCAGATCGGCGAGATGAAGCTCGCGGAGTTGAGGAGCACGATTCCGCAGTTGATCAAGAATCCCGTTCGCTTGCCGGGTTCGCCCGACAAGTTTGGATGGGGATTCGGAATCAACAGCCGGGCGGTGGAAGGCGGGCGCGCGGCGGGGTCGCTGGCATGGGACGGCATCTTCAACACGTTTTTCTGGATTGATGTTTCCGGGAAAACCTGCGGGGTGGTGCTGATGCAGACGCTGCCGTTCAGCGACGATGGGGCGCTAGCGGCGGAGGAGGAGTTCGAGCGGGCGCTCTACGCGAGCGCGGCGAGGTGATGCTCTGAGCGATCCGTTCGGTGCGCCTGCCCTCCTCGCGTCCGACGGCTCCCGGGCACGGCTAGGATTCTATTGCTTTCAGCGACGAAGCATTGCACGACATGGCGGTTTCCCAGGACACGATGGGGGGCAGCATTTCTCCGAGGATGTCCGTTTACATTGGCAAGAGTCACCGGGGCGTCAACCGCGCCAACGTGAACCATCCTTCCGCTTTTCGGTCCGTGAATCCATGCGTGTCCATTCATCGGTTTCGCATGGTAAAGATCGAGGATGATTCGGCGGTATGCTGATTCACGTTCTCTCTGTTCTTCCAGATGGTTCTGTCCATTGGACGGGAACTCCGCTTCCTGCCAAGCTTGACATTCGTACTCCCCTAGATTCTGAATAACGAAGGGCTTCACACCAGGAATTCCAATTCAATCCCATACCTCAAGGCGTCCGCCGCAATCGCCAGCGGCTTCCTTCTAGTCTGCTCATCGAAAATGCCTCCCGTAAAGCAAAGGCAGGCTATCTCGGAGACCCCGGCTAAGGGCGGCGGCTTAGTTGAAACCTGCTTCTCGTCACTTGGCTGGATGGTCGCCTTTCCGGGCAAACGACCTTGGCTCGGCTGTTGCCTTCAGGGCTTAGCACTCATCGAGTGCAATTTGAAGCGTGATTCGACGGATTAGTACCGATAGACGCCCCAGCAGTGACCGACCAATCGCTGGAGAGAAGCCGACTTGTCGATACAAATCCGGACAACTTCATCGAAGCCCCTTCTTCTAGTCAACTTCCGGCTTGCCGACGAATCGGGGAGTTGATGGCGACAAGGGCGTTTCTGGGTACTGATCTGATGGAGGAGCCGGTAACCCATGGATTGCCCGTCATCAACGCAAATCATTACGCCAAAAAAAACAGCCATTGAAGAGGCGCAAAGAGTTATAAACCGACTCCAGAAACAGGCGAACGCTCTAAGGGGTGGCCGGTTTGAAGTGGTAGATAAGGCTGACTCCGGCATAGGACCGGTTTCGAACCCCTACAACCCGCTCGGTCGGCATCGTTTCGTTGGTCAATCGGAGGGTCTCTAGAGTCTGTCCGGTGTAGCCGTTAGCGAGCAGGAAATGGACTCCCGCTTCGAACCGATCGCCGCGGAAGCTGCGGGTGAGAGAGCCGCGAATTTCGCGCACGGGCACGGCGGTAAACCCGTCTCCCAATGGCTTACGCCCGACGTACTCGAATCCGCCCGAAGCTCGCAACTGTGCTGGCAAACGGACGGTCGTAGCCGACACATCCCAGATCAGCCGTGGCGCCTCTGGAATGTCCTGACCCGTGAGCCGGCTTTTCGTCTCGGCGCGAGCAAACGTGGCTTGCAGTGATGCAAAAGAAAAATGCCGCTGCGCGGAGACGGTTAGAGCTCGCACCAGGGACGGCCCAAAACTTTGCTGCAAACCGGTATCCGGATCGATCTTTGCCAATTCCTGCGAGTTGCTCACGCGGACCAGCGCCAATCGAAACCGTGTGCCCAGGATCGATTCCGTGGCCACGAATTGATTCGCACGTGAGGTGGCAATAGGCGTGCCGTGGCTCGGGCCCAAACCGATGCGGGGATCATTGGTGTGAAACGCCTCGCCCGAGCTAAAAGTCAAGACCGGAAAGTGAGGCCGGTTCGGAACTCGAAACGACAGTGTGCCGCGGGGTGAAGTGAGTCCTGCCTCAGTTTCATACGAATCAGCCGGCGTTAGGCGGTCGTTATTACTAAACGAAAGGGTATCGTGGCGGACGCCCGCGCTGAAGGTAAGAAATCGCGATATCGATCCATCAACCGAGACGTAAGGAGCAAGATCGCTAATCGTGAAGTCATTGCGCGTGACTGGCTGAAAGACGCCACTCGCATCGAGATGCGCAAGCTCGGCGTTCCGCGGAGAATCGCGACGGAAATCCAGGCCCGCCAAGAACGAAATCGTGGAGTTCACTCGCCGAGTGTAAGAGGTATTGCCCCCTGTGACCGTGCGGAATTCGGATTGCCGAATCAAGCCATCGCCGAAATCCGACTTGAGATCCAGGCTGTAGGTGCGGAAATACCCCGAGAACTGGACTTGTTGCCGATCCGTGATCTGCCAGCTATCGGAAGCCACGAACAAAGCCGTATGCGTGCGGTCGGACTGGCGAGGATCGATCGTGTCTTGCGGTATCTCGGTAGCAATGGGCACAAGGCCGGGGATGCGAGATTGCCCGTAGTAACCGGCTCCGAACAGCGTTAACAGATGATGGCCGAAAGTGTAATGGCGCTCGCCATTCACTTTGTACTGGCGGCGGTGCTCGGGGAGTCTGAGGAATCCGTCGCCGCCGGCGATTTCCATCCCCAGCCATGCCCCTGCTTGCGGATTGCCAGGACTCCATCCGGAAACGAGATCGTAATCGCGCGGGTCGGTGGAAACCTGAACAAAAGGCTCCAGCCGCGGAACCAAGCCGTAAGCCACGGCCAGATCGACCGCGTTATTGCCGTGCCGCACATCGAAGGCGCCCGCATCGGACTCCACAAAACCGATCGCATTGGGAATCAGCAGATTGGGATCGGCATAACCATTGCCGTGCGCGTTGGCAGGCAGATTGTTGGGAAATAGAAAATCGCCAATCCGGATGTATTGGGCAATCGGTTCGCCGTGATCTCCGGCCACGCCCGGCGCAAAATACTGCGGCGCCTTGACTCCGCCGGATGCGGTTTCTGAAGGATAACCCGGCAAGGTGACGGGGACTCCGGGCTGACCGGGCTGAGCTTCGAGCAACTCGTCAGCTTCATACACTTGCGTCAAAGCAGAAGAAATTGGACTGTCGACCTGCGCGCTGACCGTTGTCGAGGCGGAAAGCTGCAGCTCGAATTTCAAATCCGTATCCGCGGAGATTGAAAGTGGAACGGCCAAAGGCGTGTATCCGCTCGCCGAAATCGAAATCTCGCTCTCGCCACTTAGGGCCAGCAACTGGAAACTGCCTTGCGCGTCCGTTCTTGCCATCGCGGTTCCCAGGTGAACCTCAGCCATAGGAATTGGCTCTCCGTCTGCGGCGTCCACATGGCCACTCAAAACGAATCGTCCGGCGTGAGCGTTCGCTCCCACGGCAGGTTGAGGTGCGGTGGCCGGATTCGCTCCGGCCACAGCATTTTCGGCAAGCAAGCAGCCGCTAAGGACGCTCACGGCCACCGCCATAAAGATGAAGAGTTCGTTTCGCATGGTCAGTCTTTCTTGGGTGTGGAAAGGCTGGCCAGCAGTTCCCGCGCCTGGCCCGACCCGGGAGCGTTCATTTTCGTAGAGTCGAGCAAATACCGTTCCGCGGCGACACGGTCTCCGGTGCTCAATGCAATCTCTCCGGCGTGGCGAAGCATCTTGGCATCGCGAATGCCTACAGCTAGCGCCGCAGCGATTTGCGTGCTGGCTTCGGTATCGCGTCCGTTGATGTGAAGGGCCCAGGCATAGGCGTCGAGCGTGAACACGTCGTGCCTGCGAGCGTATTCCGCTTCGGCGACGTCCAGGGCCTTGGCTGGCAATTGCGCATGGTCGGCGTAGTAGAAAATCAGCTCACGGTTAGAGTTGTCGGCGCGAACACTTTCAAGCCGTGACTTAGTCTCAAATTCGGCGAAGGCTTTCTGGGCCTGGTCCTGATGGCCGGCGAGTTCCAACGCTTCGGCCAAGTCGTAGAGATTCTCTGCATGTTTGGCCGCGTCGTAGCGCTGCTGCAAGAGATTGACGGCGTCCTCAAATCTCTTCTGCTCGACGCGGACTTTGGCGAGATTGCCCAGCGCGTAGTGATATCCGGGAAAAAGTGCCAAAGCTTGCTGCAACGTGTTATCCGCTTCGCCGATCCTTCCAGACATGAGTTGCAAGTGGCCGATCTGGCTCAGAATCCATGCCCGGTCTTCGGTTTCGCCCGGCGGCGTCGACTGATAAGCCATGTTCATCAGTTCAATCGATCCATCGACATCGCCGAACAGTTCGCGGAGATAAGCCGCGCGCGTGAGTCCGGGCAGGTTTCCCGGGCGCAGATCCAGCATTAACTGGGCCGCGTCTTCGGCTTCCTTGTAGTTCCCCAGTTCAATGTTGGCGTCGGTGAGAAATCCGTAAACCATTACATCGTCGGGCATTTTCTTGTTGAGCTTGTGCGCCTCTTCGCGAGCGGCTGCGAATTCGTGTTTTCCCAGCAGCAGCCAAACGTGGATTCTTTCTCCGTCGAAGTTACCTGGCGAGATCGCGAAAGATTTCTGCAAGGTTTCTTCGGCTTGCGCGTAGAACTTGACATCGGAAGTCTCGCGGGCGCGGCGCGAGAGCGCCAGAGCGAGAGCGTTGTAGGCCTCGAAATTCTTGGGATTCTTCTCGATCAGGCGGCTGGCTTGGGCCATGCTCCGCTCTGCAGGAGAAGCAGTAGCATCAACCGGGGGAGTCGCGGTTTGCGCGATCGCCGCCAGCGCGGCCATGAACGTGAGCAAGAGAACTGTCAGCTTCTTCATATGATTCCTCATTTATTCGGCACAAGAGTTCGTGGCCGCTGCGTCTCGAGCAGCGGCCACGGTTTAGGTTTACTTCACAGGACAGATACCACCAGGTTGACCACTGCAACCCTTCTGCCCGGGAGCGGCGTGATGGCTGTCGCGACCGCTGTGGGCAGGAAGCACGTATGGGAACGTTGGTCTATAGCCACCTTCGTTGGTGTTAACCCCATCGCCGATGCGCGCACCGTACTTCACCGGATCGACGAGGATTCCTGCGACGGCGCGTGAGGCGATATCGACGACATCGTCGATAGGCCGCCGTCCTTGCGGGAATCCAGCCAGGTCGCCCGCCAGGAAGCCGAGCCGCTTCTGGCTGCCTACTGGAGTCGGAGGAATGCCAGTATTCAGCCGAAGCAGATCCGCGATCGGGCCCGCGTCGTTCGGGCCGCAGCCTGGACAAATCGGAGCCATGTACTGGACCAGCGGAAGCAGGTCGGTACGAGGCGCCGGCGGAATGGGAATGTTGAGAACCGAAGAGTAGATGTGAGCCAGCAGCGGATCGAGGAAGAAGCTGGCGAACTGGCCGTCATTTTGCGGATCGGAAACGCTGAACAGGTCCTTGGATCCGGTTCCAATGATCAGTTCGTTGATCAAGGAGTTGCCTTCACGATTTACCTGACGCCACACGCCGGCACCGTTCACCTGACCATCGAGGCGGTGAATGGTAACCCGCTGGCGATCGGTTTCTCCGTAAGTGCCGATCACGGCCTGCTTGTCGCCCGCGCCATGCAACTTGCCATCGACGGTCAGCATGGTGATGGGAACTTCCAGCACGATCGAGTTGACGTTGAAGCCGGCGACCGCGTCAGGCGCATAGTTGTGAGTGTCATCTGCGTCCACGGCAGGGCTCAGGATTCCGCCGACTCCCATGCGAAAGTTAAAGGAATCGAAGGCGGCGCCGAGGTCAATGTAAAAAGGATCGTCCACGGTTCCAGCAAATACCCGGACGCCATTGCCGAGGTCATAAATTCCCTGGTTGAAAAGGTCCTGATACTTGGGCATAGTGAGTGGCCCGACATTGGAGGGCACGGCAAACAAAGTTTTTCCGCTGGTCAGATCGGTAGCAACACCGTTCTTGATCATCGTTACCGTATAGGTCTGCCGCAGGCTGAGGCCTTCCGAGCCGGGGCCATCCAGCGCCGTGATGGGCGGAATTCCTGCAATTCCGCCCACAAAGCCGGTGAAGACTCCGGGCTGGCGGATTTCCGTATTGAAGCGGAATTGGAAGCTGATGTCAGTCTTTCCATCCTGGTTGTTGTCGACGTTCATTACATAGCGAACGTTAGGATCGAAGGGAAAGTAGTTGGGTCCGTTCGAAGGCTCGAGGAAGCCATCAACGTTGAGGATCATGGTGACGCGGTCGGGGTGATCGTAACTGACAAAGGCGTACCAGTCCGTCACGTCCGCGCTGTGGTCGAGAGCGGAGATTGGGGCCTCGCGATGGCTGGACGCAAACAGGCTGGCTGGAACCAGCACCATCAACGCCATGGCGAAGGCCACGATTGCTTTCAAGGGTTTCATTGAAATTTCCTCTCGGGATCTAAGTTTGGTCGACGTTGCCATCGCGATGCTGCCCCTGCCGCGCGGCGCCGCGCCTCAGCGGTTACGATTGGGTCCGTCTACGAACTCAAGTACGCGGCAGCGGCGCACTCGGATTGCTGGGCGCCACATTTTCACGAGGCATTCATCGTTTAAGGATTTTTCTGGATTACAGCAATCCGATTGTCGGTTTCTGTCGTATATGTAGATCTAACGTGCTGGAAGCCTTCATTGCTCTGATACCATGGTGTGCGCCGTGGACACGCATCTTCAAATGATCGGCGCGCAATCCGCAAGTGGCTGCTCTGCGTACTTAGAAAGGAAGAGTTAGCTGACTTGTCTTGCTCTGCCTCCAATGTGCTTTCGCCGGACGCCACGCTGGTGTCGGCGATTCGCTCCGGCGATGAGCAGGCCATGGCGCAGCTCTACGAGCGCTACTCTTCGATTGTTTATTCGGTGGCGCTGCGTGTTCTGGGTGAAACCGGGGCGGCTGAGGACATTCTGCAGGAAGTTTTCATGCAACTCTGGCGTAATCCGGACGCATTCGATGCCACTCGGGGGAGCCTGCCAGGGTGGCTGGCCGTGATCACGCGCAACCGGGCAATCGATTCCCTCCGCAAGCGACGCCCAGAGACGGATATTTCCGATGTAGTTGTATCCGTCGAACCGGACCTTGCCGGCAGCGCCGAGTTGAACCGCGCTCTGGAAAAGATTCGAGGTGCTCTGGGAGGGATGCCACCGCCACAACGTTCGGCATTGGAAATGGCTTTTTTCGAAGGGCTCACTCATACCGAGATTGCGGACAAGACTGGCGAACCTCTTGGAACCATAAAGACCCGCATTCGCGCCGGTCTACTGACCTTGCGGAAAGCTTTCTGCCCATGAGCGTGCACGAACAATTCGCGGAGGATCTCTCGCTGTATGCGCTGGGAGCGCTACGAGGTCAGGAACGCCTGGCGGTGGAGAAGCATCTGGAAACCTGCCAGGACTGCCGGCACGAACTTGAGCAGTTACAGGGAGATCTGGCGCTGCTGGCTCTTTCAGCCAGTGGGCCAAGGCCTCCTTTACATTCCCGCGAGCGCCTCATGGCCGCGATCGCAAAGGAACCTCGGCGGGCCACGGTTCGCCTGGTGCAGCGGAAACCGTGGTGGATTGCGTTGGAATGGGCCACTGCAGTTGCGGCAGTCGCAATGATCGTGCTGTTGCTGCGTCAGAACACGGATCTGCGACAGCGCGTCGCTGCCCTCGAAGCTGATTCCAGTGCACAACAGAAGCAGTTGCTTCAGGCGAAGGAGCTCATCGCGACATTGACCTCTGCTGACGCCGTGCATTTCACTCTGGTCGCAGCCAAAGCCCCTCCGCAACCGCAAGGCAAAGCGATCTACCTCCGCAGCACCGGTACTCTCGTATTTCTTGCCAGCAACATGCCAGAACTCCCGCCCCAGAAGACTTACGAATTGTGGTTGATCCCGACAAGTGGCGCACCAATTCCGGCTGGCCTCTTCCGTCCCGACAGCCACGGCAGCGCAGCTCTTATCAAGCCGCCACTACCAACCGGGGTTGAGGCCAAAACCTTCGCCATCACAGTTGAGCCCGGAACCGGCTCTGCCGCGCCCACATCAACGCCGATTATGGTTGGGACCTAGGGTAGTTCTCCGGCTATCCCCAAGTGGGCGTCGAGGAACCCGGCCGGATCAGTATCGAGAAGTCGGCTAGGCTGGAGACAAAATCCTGGATGCTTGCCCGTTTATCGGGACTGATCGTGGTCTGCTTCGGTCGATTTTGGGTCCTTCAAACCACGTCTGAGGTATTCACCAGGATTGGCCCTGACAACTCGCTTGAACGCCTTACTGAATGCGGCGTCGGACTCGTAACCGACCAATCGAGCGACTTCTGGGAGCTTTTTGTCACGCCGTTCAAGTAGCTGTATCGCCTTCTGCATCCGCCACTCGGTTACGTATTCCAGCGGCGTTTGTCCGAGCAGCTCTTTGAAACGTGCTGCGAATGCGGAGCGAGACATACCCGCCGCTTCGGCCAGGGATTCGACCGTCCAGGGTGTATTCACTCTGTCATGAATGGCACTCAGAGCAGCGCCTATTTGAGGATCGAAAATTGCACGAAGCCATCCTTTGTTGCGTCCCGGTCCCGACGCGATATGCGTCCGGAGTACCTGGACAACCAGAACCTCGGCCAGTCGACTCGCGACGACTTCAGATCCCGGCGCCTGTTCTTCCATCTCTGACGCGAGCGCCTGCACTGTGGTGTGAAGAGCAAGCGTGCGTGCCTGATCGGCCTTCATCAAAATGAAGCTCGGCAACAACTGAGTGATCGGCTTCAGGCTGGCGCGATCGAAACTCAAGGATCCACAGACGATTGTCGTCGGTGCGCCACCGCCGCCACAAAGAGCGACATTGCCGTTGGCCTTGGCCCCGATCTCGCGGAAGGTCCACCTCGGACGTGTTCGCGGGCTGTCGCGCAAAACAATCGAAGTCCCCTTAGCCAGTAAAAAGCAATCACCACCGGTGAGGGGAATCGGCTCCGGAATGCCTTCGACACTCAGCCAGCAGTTGCCGCGCGAAAGCATGGCGAAGTGCGCCAAATCTGTGGGTGACATCTTTTTGTCGGAAGGCGTGACTTTTTCTTCGGTCTGGTTTTCCTGTTTTATGGCCCACGGGGCTGTGGCTTCGAGCCTGTGCAGACCGAAAGCGGTTACGTGCATCGTTCTAAAGATGTCTGTTATCGAATCCAACTTAGCCTCTCTTTTTTGGACGAATAGACAAAATATTAGGATTCCTAAGCAGTTCTCGTCCACCACTGAAGCAATCAACTCTACTGTAGCGAATGCTAGACATTTGGAAGGGACCATTTATGGGAAAGCTTGAAGGAAAAGTTGCAGTCATCACGGGTGGATCGAGCGGCATGGCGCTGGCGAGCGCCAAGCGCTTCGTTGAAGAAGGCGCCTACGTTTTCATCACGGGTAGGAGGCAGGAGCAGCTCGATGAGGCCGTCAAGCTGATTGGCCGAAACGTGACTGGCGTGCGGGGTGACGCGGCCAATCTCGACGACCTGGACCGTCTGTTCGATACGGTCAAGCGGGAAAAGGGCAAGATCGACGTCCTGTTCGCGAGCGCTGCCAGGGGCGAAGCCTTACCACTGGGCGAGATTACCGAGCAGCACTTTGATGCGGCCTTCGGCCTGAATACGCGCGGAACGCTGTTTACGGTTCAGAAGGCGTTGCCGCTGTTCAACGATGGCGGATCGATCATCATGACCGGATCCGTTGCTTCGGTGAAAGGTTTTCCTGGTTTCGGCGTGTATGCGGCGAGTAAGGCGGCATTGCGCTCCTTTGCACGCACGTGGCTCAACGAACTGAAGGGCAGGAACATCCGGGTGAACGTGCTGGGCCCGGGGCCGATCGCCACACCGATGCAGGAAGAAGTTCTCACCAAGGAGGCGAAGGAGATGTTCGAATCCTTGATCCCGCGGGGAAGGATGGGTCAACCTGAGGAAATCGCGACGGTCGCGCTGTTTCTTGCTTCCGACGATTCGAGCTTTGTGAATGGGGTGGAGTTGAATGTCGACGGCGGCTTCTCGGCCATCTGAAGTCGGCGGTTGGGGTCAATATCAACATGGATCGGAGAAGCACTATGAGCTATGCGATTGTCGGATTCGGCAAGATAGGCCAGGCCCTCGCCCACGCGTTCGCCCGTAAAAACATCAACGTGACTGTCGCGAGTCGCCGGCCGCCTGAGGCGTTGGCGCCGCAGGCTCGGGCGATTGGACCTACGGTCGTCGCCAGGTCGCTGCAGGATGCACTTGAGGCCGACACCATCATCTTGGCGGTCCCGTTCGGGGAACATCGCGAGGTTGCGAAGGCCATGCCGAGTTGGAAGGGCAAGACGGTCATCGACGCGACGAACGCGTTTGGAGTTCTCCCTGAAGAGCTGGGCGGCCTCCTGTCCTCCGCCTTCGTCGCGAAGGCGTTCACCGGCGCCAAGCTCGTGAAAGCTTTCAATCACCTGGTTGCGGCCATCTTGGCTACCGACCCGGTCGTCGAAGGGGGCCATCGGGTCGTCTTTCTGTCGAGCGATGACGAGGACGCGATCTCTCCCGTGGCGGATTTGGCCAAACAACTCGGGTTCGCACCCGTCAAGCTGGGAAAGCTCAACGAGGGGGGCGCGCTGGTGCACGCACGCGGCCGCACTTGGGGTCAGCTCATCTTCCAGGATTTGTTCAAGAAGCAGCAGTAATCAATCTATAACCGCGTGATTTGGCCCGAGCAGGATGGTTGCGAAAGTCGGATTAGATCGGACACAGTTGATGTAAGGGAAAAGGAGAGATTTCGATGAGCACCGAAAAGAATGTCCAGATTGTGAAGAATTTTCTTGCGGCACTCGGCCGCCGCGACAAGCAAGATCTGCTGGCGTTGTCTGCCGAAGATATTGAGTGGATCATTCCGGGCGAGGACTGGCCGCTGGCCGGCTCGCACCGCGGGCACGCTGGATTGAATAACTTACTTCAGAAGGCTAACGAAACGGTGGAAACTTCGTACCCAGAACCCCCCGAGTTCATAGCGCAGGGAGACCGGGTTCTGGTCGTCGGCTTCGCTACGGGGAGAATCAAAGCGACGAACAGGACGTTCGAGGACCATTGGGTCTTCGACATTACCGTTCGAAATGGCAAACTGACGAACATCCGGGAGTATATCGACACGCAAGCACTGGCGCGGGCCTCCGAGACTGCCGCGAGCCCCAGGCCCTGACCCATCGCGCCGTTTCGTCTCGGCAATCTGAATCGGCGGATCTCGGTGAGTACATGATCGCCAATGTACTCTCTGACTCACGATCAATAACGATAAGTCGGCTTGTGGAATGTTATGTTGGGCATTGGCTCAGCGCCGGATTGCTCCGGGGCAATTCGAAAGCAATCCACCCATTCCGCCCGGAATGAGCACAAGCCAAAGAATGAGCGACCGAGTTGTTCCCCTGGTGTGGGGCACCCAATCCGGGGCACCCATAAGAAAATGAATGGGAACGACGAGCAGGAATTATGTGAGTTTGTACGGTTGAAGCACCACTCACATGGATTGAAAAATCAACAACTTGGCTGATTTTCTTTGTTTCGGGACCAGGGGGTCGGAGGTTCAAATCCTCTCTCCCCGACCACTGTTTTCAAGGTCCAGCCCGGAGACATGGGTTACACAATGTACCGGTCACATGGGTGACACTTTTGGGCCGAACGGATGGTCGAGCGGTTCGAGCACCCGAGTCTCCAAATCGAAGTACCCCAAATCATAATCCATAAAGCTGACCAGCC
>DASQIH010000247.1:0-4108 GCA_035631655.1 Terriglobales bacterium | reverse complement strand
GGGTCATACATAGCGCGCGAATATACGCCCGTTCCGACAGCGTGGTGTGCAAGATCAAGTCTTGGCTCTCACAATAAATGTGACCTTGACGTGAATCCGCCATAGGTCAGGTAGACGCCGAGGACGAACGAAAAAGCCCCGTACAGGTAGAAAAGTTGTTGGTAGTGAAGCTGCCTAAGGAAAAGTCCCGCTTCCATCTCAGGCGGCAGGAATAAAAACAATAGGCTCTTGATGAGCGTTATCCATCCGACGAGGGTGACCACAACCACGAGTGCGCCCCCCGACCAGATATTGTGCGCGAGAACCATCGCCAGCCCAGCGGCTAGCGTGATTACGCCGAGGATCAACATCATCGATGGGTTCTGAAGAAGGGCGGTCACAGTCTCCACGGTCGCTTGTCTGCGAGTCATCATGGATAGCGCGACGAGAATGCAGTACAGCCCGATCAGCCTGCTGAGAAAAAGTGTGCGTGGCGACATGGTGCCCTCCAACGAGTCAAGGATTTGTCTGCGAGTAACTTAAGATCGTCTGCATGTGCTGCGGCAGATCACCGCTTCGACCTTCCATTGAAAACTATCCTACCCTGCTGGATGGTGCCGAGCGATTCGTGCGCAGCCAATCGATCCGCCAACGTTCGCCCGGTATTGGTACCCAGAACAGTCGCTTTGGCGGCGTTCCCCTAGCGTGATGGTATAGCGCAGCCGTGCGCTCGTAGAATCCGCGAGTATGCCACGAATCGTGAAACTCGAACTTCTGATAATCAAGATGATGGCAAAACTCGTGGCAAAGTGTGCTCAGGAATGTCCCGAAGGACGTGATTTCCTTCCGCACCGCCGTCCGCATCCAGACCCGGATCAGCATAGTTTCGGGAGTGTAGTCCCCGAAAAGCTCCGTGCTCCAGCTTTCGCGGACTCGCAATGGTCGGGCTGCAAGGACGCGGATCGCGCAGTTCGGGACTCTGTAGAAGTCCGAAGCGGCTCCCAGAAACTCCGTGCAGGCGCGACGAACGTCCGACCCTTTCCCACCTTTCATCGCTGACTCAATGGACTTTGTGATCGAAGGCAAACGCCCATTTCTTGGCAGGTCGAGCGTCTTCATCTGGTCACTTTCGAGGAATTGTGCCCGGTTCGCCTTGCGCGGTGGAGCGTCCGTTAGCATCATGTCTTCAACTAAACAACCGAAGGCCTCTACAGCTTTTCCTTCGGTTGCGGATGGATATATTAGAAACCATTGCGGGCTTGCAAGCGGAGGTACGGCGACATGAGCCTGTTTTGCCTCGTCCACGGATCGACGCAGGATGCCTCGGGATGGGCACGGCTGGTACCCGAGCTAGAGCGGCGGGGGCACCGGGTAGTTTGTGCCGACTTGCCCACCGATGAACCTGACGCGAGCGGAGCCCGATACGCGCAGACGATTGCGGAGTCAATGCGAGACTCCAGCGAAGCTCCCGTCGTTGTAGCTCATTCTGTGAGCGGAACGTTCTTGCCGCTTGTTCCCGCGTATCGCCCGGTTTCGAGGATGGTGTTTCTTGCAGCCTTCGTCCCAGAAATCGGCAAGAGCCCGATGCAGCAGCTACAGGCAAATCCCGAAATGTTCTGGCCGGACTGGATCGGCAAAGACCCTACAAAGGACGACGCAGTTGCCGTGCAGTACCTTTTCCACGACTGCGACCCCGAAACGGTGGCGTGGGCGCTGGCTACCCGGAGGCTGATGCATGCCCGCCGCGCCTTGACCGAAACTTGCCCCCTGCGAAGCTGGCCGGACGTGCCAGCGTCTTATATCTTGTGCCGGGAAGACCGGACACTCCGCGCAGAGTTCTGGCGTGAGCAGGTGCGGAAGCAACTGGGGACTGATCCGATTGAGCTTGCGGGCGGGCACTGTCCCCACGTCTCCCGTCCCGGAGAATTGGCTGATGTGCTCTCCGGGCTGTCCCGCCGCTGAGCGTGTCAGCAGCGGCACCCAAACATCGAAACGCTCCAGCATTGGGGCGGGAGGATGTGCGCTAGAATTTCACATTGCCATGACCAAACAGCACTACTTTTTCAAGCTCATTCCGCCGCGCCCCACTTTCATTCAGGACATGACCGACGAAGAGAGGCGTTTGATGGACGAGCACGGGCGCTACTTTCAGGAGCAGTTTGAGGCTGGCAAAATTCTTCTCTACGGTCCTGTGATGGCAAGTGGCGGTGCTTTCGGGCTCGGCATTCTCGAAGTCGATAGCGAGCAGGAGGCTCGGCAGTTTGGAGAAGGCGACCCATCCGTGAGAGCGGGAATGAACACATTCGAGATTCACCCCATGCGGGTATCCGCTGCTCGCGCCAAAGAATCGTGACGAGAAGTGGACGGCAGCGTGAGGTCGGTTAGTATCGTTTCACTCCCATGACCTTCCAGACTGGCTCATTATCAGCATAGACACGCCACTCAGCGATGCGCCCACGGTGAACCACGGCCTTCCATGCCGCTGGAATTTCCCAATGATTTTCCGCGAGCATGCGCCCATGCACGGAGTAGGTGCCCCGAGCAATCCCGAACAATGCGACAACATTCCCGTTGCTGAAAGATTCGTCCACTTTGATGGAGTAATCGGGGAACCAAGCAAAGTAACCGAGCCAGCCCTTCTCCATCTTTTCCCGGCCACGCACTACTTGCCCAAGGCCATCGACGAAACAGTGGTCTTCAGTCATCAGCGCAACCAGTTCTCCCACGTCATGGCGGTTGATCCGGTCTACAAACGCCAAAGCGACATCTATTGCACTCTTCCGCATGAAAGTGGTTCCTTGTACCCTTGAATACCTGATTAGCCGAGGGGATGCCTTGTAAAACGCACCCAGCAGTTGCATCTGCGCAGGGGCACTACCCACTACCCTGTGTAAACGGTTCCCTCTTCGACGAAACAAAGAGGATTTCCCCATGGGTCTTCTGCATAGAATGATCGCTCGCCCCACGGGCGCACGACGATCCCACCTCCCGGTGCATCGTGAACCTCCTCGCGTGACAGACAGTTCAGCGCCTTTGCGCGGTCAAATGCAGCCTCTAGATTCTTGACAGTAAAGTACAGAGCCTTTGCCGCTGGGTGCGGCTGGCTGTTCGAGGACACATCCAGCACTTGTAGGGTAACCGGGCCACATTCGAAGTAGCATCGGTGCCCCGGCTGCTTCCGCCCTTGTACGCCGAGCAGCCTCGTATAGAACGAGGTCGCCGCGTCGAGATCACCGACCTCGACGTTGAGCCTGAAAAACTGTGGTACGTCGTCAGGCACTTCGTGCTTTGGCGGTTTCGCCTTGACCCCTGGTGGTCTTTTTGTTGCGGACATCTTGTTTTCCTCCTGCGCGGTGTCTCACGGGGCTTTGAAAGTGCGCCAGCCAGTCGCTCACCAGCGCCAACCGCTTTCGCTCGATGCGATAAATACGCATCCTGCCCTGCCTCTCGTGCGTGAGCAAACCAGCGGCCTCAAGAACTTGAAGGTGCCGGGTCGTGGTCTGCCATGCATGCGCAAACATCGCCGCGATCTCTCCGGCAGTCATCGCGCCTCCATTGAAATAGACCGCCAGCAGCACACGCCGCCTAGCAGGGTGGGCCAGAGCCCGTGTCGAAACAGGCAGTCCTGATTAGGACCTTCCCGGAACCATCCTCGTAACCAGCGCCGCAATCACACGCGGCTCATGCTCTCCGCCAGAACCCTCGAGCGTATACGACCGCTCGAACCCCTTCGTGCCGGTGATCTTCATCTCCCACCGGTCACTCTCCAGAGAGCCAATAATGACAACGCGCCAGTCCCCAGGCCGATCAGAAAGCACGTGTTCGATCATTGCAGCCACATCCCGCTGCACCTCCGCGTCACCCGTGTTCTGCATCTCCACCGTAACTGCCATACCAAGAGTTTACCGCCAGTCCGCTTTGCGCGACGCGAAGTCGTTTTCTTATGAACGGCCCGGAGACTGCACCAATATCAGCCAGTTGACGCCGTTCACAACCTGTCGTAGTTTATTGGTCACAAACCATGACTCGATAATTGTCCCATCTCTCCGGGCGAGTCCTCCTGACTCGCCCCGCAACACAGAAAGGAGTGCGCGCCATGCCAAAAGACCCGATCAAGAAAACGTCGAGA
>DASQIH010000246.1:0-22972 GCA_035631655.1 Terriglobales bacterium | reverse complement strand
CTCACAAACTTCGGAATCTGCTTTGATACGATAACCGGATGCTCTTGAATCTCACCATCCTGCCGGGGGACGGCATTGGGCCGGAAGTCACCGAGGAAGCAGTACATGTCCTGGAAGCAGTAGCGGAGAGCTTCGGCCATCAAGTTCAGCTGGTCCGCAAAAACATTGGTGGCGCAGCGCTGGTCGTTAGTAACGATCCTCTGCCCTCCGACACTTTGCAAGCTTGCCTCGCCTCGGGAGCAGTCCTTCTGGGCGCTGTTGGCGGCCCGGCGTTCGATGAATACCCCAGGCACCTACGTCCCGAAGCCGGCTTGCTGCGCTTGCGCAAGGAACTCGGTGCATTCGCCAACCTCCGGCCGGCTGTGTGCTTTCCCGCTTTGCAGGACTGCTCTCCGTTGCGTCCGGAGATTGCGAAGGGAGTTGACATCCTCATCGTGCGCGAGTTGCTGAGTGGACTCTACTTCGGAGAGCCGCGCTCAATTCAGGGTCCCGAAGGCTCGCGCAATGCTACTAACACCATGAGCTACGGCGAAGCTGAGATCCAGCGTATCGCCCGAATGGCCTTTGAGCTCGCGCGTACCCGCCGTCGCAAGGTGGTTTCCGTGGATAAGGCCAATGTCCTGGAGTGCTCACGCCTGTGGCGCGAAGTCGTCACGCAGGTAGGGAAGGGGTACGCCGATGTCCAACTCTCGCATATGTACGTGGATTCAGCCGCCATGCTGCTGGTAATGCGGCCGTCGGATTTCGATGTGCTGCTCACGGAGAACATGTTTGGCGACATTCTGTCCGACCAGGCGGGAGGAGTGGTCGGCTCCCTGGGGTTGCTGGCTTCGGCCAGTATCGGCGGTGCAGTCGGCCTCTATGAGCCGGTGCACGGTTCGGCTCCGGATATTGCGGGCAAAGGCATCGCCAACCCTCTCGGCGCGATTCTCTCAGTGGCTATGCTGTTGCGGCATTCTTTTCACCTCGAGCGCGAAGCCGCTTGCATTGAATCGGCGGTTTCCCGTGTTCTTGATGCCGGGCATCGCACGCGCGACCTGGCCAAAGCCGGTCAGCACGCCACCAGCACCACGCAGGTGGGCGAGAAAGTCACAAAGTCGGTCAAGCAACTCGCCGCCCGGCATGAGGTCGCAAGCCAAGCTGGACAACGCAAATAATTCAGCCTAGATTTCCACAGGAAACGATCTGCTGCGATGGAGTTCGGTAGTAGAATTGTGCGCATCGCATTTTCCTCCCCTCTAGGGATGGCAGGAGGCGACTCATGCTCTCCAAATGTGCCAACCCGGACTGCTCGACTCCCTTCCTATATCTGCGTGAGGGCAAGCTGTTCCGTATTGAAGTAGAAGCGAAACAGGACCGCATTAAGTCAGGCCCCGCCGGAAGCGAGAAGAAGCCCGCGCGTCGCATAGAGTACTTCTGGCTGTGTGATTCCTGTTCGGCTCGGATGAAGGTGGCTTACCGAAAAGATATCGGAGTAGCTACCGTTCCGCTGCTGGCCTACCGGGCGGCGTCATAGAGTCGCGGCGCCCGAGCCAGCGCGCCGGGTGGGGTACTTTCCGGTGATCGCGTTCCAGCGGATTTTCATCACCTCAAAGAACATGCGCGTGCCGTCACGCAGCGGACTGAGGGTCGTCTTCTCATCGTGTGCCCATTGCACCGGTACTTCCACGACTTTGAAACCCTGCTTTTGAGCCAGGAAGATCAGTTCCGGGTCGAAGCCCCAGCGCTCGATTCTCTGCAGCGGGAAAATGGCGTGGGCGGCCCGAGATGTGAACGCCTTGAAGCCGCACTGGGTGTCCTTGTATTTCAGTCCAAGGACCACCCGCAAGATCAGGTTGAAAAGGCGTCCGAACAGTTGCCGGTAGAGGGGTTGACGTTCGGTTTGCAATTCGGCATTCATCCAGCGCGAGCCGATAGCAACGTCGGCGCCATTCGCGATTGCCTGCAACAGCTTGGCAGCTTCTTCGATGGGCGAGGACAGGTCGGCATCGCTGAACAGGAGCACGTCGCCGCGGGCATTCAGCATGCCATTGCGCACGCTGTAACCCTTGCCGCGATTGCCAGGATTCTCGAGCAGTCCCATCATGGGATTTTTTTCGGCAAAGCGCCGGACGATTTCCGCCGTGTCATCGCGTGAGCCGTCGTTCACGACAATCAATTCCGCATCCCAGCCTTGTTTCGCTAAATACGTCAAAACTCTATTCAGAGTCGGCACGATGCGGCGGCTCTCGTTATAGGCGGGAATGACGATGCTGTATTGCAAGACCGTTCTCAGCTATTAGTTTAAATGCTGTCCTCCAGAGTGAAACGAATTGGTGTGGGGACGGGTCTTTGACCCGCCTCCACACGCGGACCCGCCTCCACAGGTGCAGGAATTTTTCTGAGAACTGCTGCTAGGCGACTTGCCGATGCTTGGAGAGCAAGACAAAGAACTCGTTCACGAGTTCTTCATCCCAGAGCCCGGCGTTGACCTGGTCGCGCATGACTATGACGGACTGCTCATGAGTGAGGGCAGGCTTGTAGGGACGGGCGGTGCGCAAGGCGTCATAGACGTCTACCACCTGAAGCACGCGCGGTAGAAGCGGAATCTCTCCCTTGCGCAGGCCATCGGGGTAGCCGCTGCCGTTGGGATGTTCGTGGTGGGAACGAATAATGGGCAGCACCAGGCGAAGCGATTTGAGTGGCTTGCAGATCGTTTCACCGGTGATGGGATGCTTCTTCATGATCGCCCATTCCGGAGGAGTCAAATTGCTGCCTTTCTTGAGGATCTCGTCGGGAACCGCGATCTTGCCCAAGTCGTGGAGGTATCCACCGCGGCGCAGGGCGACTAGGGATTCCTCGTCGAGTCCCAGATGCCGCCCGAGATCGCAGGCGTAGTGGGACAGACGCTCGCAGTGGCCTTCGGTGTAAGGGTCGCGCGCTTCTACGCTCAAGCCCAGGGTACAAAGGACATTTTCGGCGGACTCCAACTCATCCGTGAATTCCTTCAGTTTGAGCAGCGACTTAACGCGTGCGAACAACTCCTCGGCGAAGATGGGTTTATTCAGAAAGTCGTCGGCTCCCGCTTCAATTCCGCGCAGCTTGTCCTCGCGATCGCTCAGACCTGTGATGAGCACCACAGGAATGAGGCGGGTAGCGGGGTTCTCTTTAATATCGCGGCACAGTTCGTAGCCCGATTTGCCGGGCATCACCACATCCAGGAGAACCAGGTCGGGAGGATTGCGGCGAATCTCGGCTTCTGCATCGGCGGCGTGAGAAACGCTAGTCGCGTCATATCCGCGACTGGCGAGCAGTTCCTGCATCAGCAGCATCACATCGGGATTGTCGTCTACGACAAGAACCCGCGGAGAGCGGCGCCGAGCTGAGAGAACTTTCCCCATATCCCAATAGGAATCGAGTTCCTGGCTGAAAGTTGTATCGTGGCGATGGGAGTCCATCTAAACCCGCTGCGACCCGAACACGATCTGACCTATTGTAGCCAAATTCATTGTAGGACGACACTAGGCAGGCGAACTGATTTTTGTGAGAACAAGGCGCGTTAAACTTTCTGAACACAAGCTGCGCCAGGTGCTCGTTTTTTCCGAAGTCTATGCTTATCAGGGGCTTGCCTGTGTCATCCCGGGTGTCAAGCGACCGTGTGAAGGCGGGTTAGAGATCTGGGCCTACACGCTCCTGCGCTCGAGCTCGAGTAGCGCTTCTTTGCGCCCCACTCCCCAGCGATAGCCACCCAGCCCACCGTCCTCGCGCACGACACGATGACACGGGATGGCCACAGCGAGGCGATTGCTTGCACAAGCCCGTGCTACCGCTCGAACGGCCTTGGGTTCGCCAATCGCTTTTGCCACTTGGCTATAGGAACGTGTGGCGCCGTAGGGAATCGATTGCAGGTGTTCCCAGACGCGGCGCTGGAACGCGGTCGCCTGGATGTCCAGCGGCAAGGAAGAATTTCGCTTCTGACCCGACAATCGTTGGAGTAATGCATCTTTCCAGCTACGCATACCATCGTCGTCCCGCTTGCGGTTGGCGAACGGGAACTCGTGCTTCAAGCCTTCCACTAATTCATCCTCCGAATCCGCAAATTGAATGGCGCAGACGCCCTTTTCCGTGGCCGCCACCAGCATGCGGCCAAGCGGCGATTCCGCGAAGGTGTAGCGGATGGAAGCCGCGACTGCTCCGCGGCGGTATTTGTCCGGTGTCATGCCCAGCTGGGACGCGGTTCGCTCATAGAGACGGCTGCTGGAGCCGTAGCCGGCGTCATACATTGCGCGCGTTACCGAGTGTCCGGCCTGCAGATTGCGCTTGAGTTGGTTCATGCGGCAGGAATCAGCGTAGGCGCGGGGGGTGACCCCGAGCACGGCCTTGAATGTGCGCTGCAGGTGAAACGGACTCTGATGGAAGACTTTGGCCAGGCGCGACAGCGTGACTGGTTCATCGAGGTGCTGCTCGATATACCGGCAAATGCGTTTCACGGCTTCGAGTTGGGGGTTGGCGGTGGCGGCTTTCGGCCGGCAGCGCAGGCATGGGCGATAGCCCGCGCGCTCAGCGTCTTCGGCACGCTGGTAGAAGGTCACATTCTCGCGGCGGGGACGTTTGGCCGCGCACGAAGGCCGGCAGAAAATGCCGGTGGAAGACACCGCGAACACAAATTTGCCGTCCTGTGCGGCATCGCGCGCCAGGACTGCCTGCCACCGCTTGCGCTCGTCGCCTGCCATCTCTGGGAATTCCCGCTGTTCCAGTATCGCATTGCTTGTCATGATGAGAAAGATAGGCCAGACCGCTGTAGCGGACTATCCGAATCTTGCCGTCAAACCGGGTTTGTGCGGTAATGCTTTGCAGCCATGAGCCATCCCGCGCCAGCATCTTCCTCCGAGGTGGTAGCAGCGCCCGTCGCCAGTGAGATGGAACTGAATGCCGGTCGTCCCGCCAAGCAATGGGAAACTGCTTTCCCGGTAAGCTTCTGCTCCGACTGGCAGGGAAAGAATCCTGACCCCGCCCTGCAAACCGAGGTTCGCTTGTTATGGTCGCCGTCGACTCTGTATCTGCGGTTTGTGTGCCGCTACCGGCAGTTGCACGTTTTCCGGGACGCCGAGCCCAGTGGCCGGCGCGATCATCTCTGGGATCGCGATGTCGCGGAGGCTTTCCTGCAGCCCGACTCTTCACGACTGCGTTACTACAAGGAATTCGAAGTCGCGCCCAATGGCTTCTGGATCGATCTGGACATCTCTCCTGGCGGGTTGGCAGATTTGAAGAGCGGTTTGCAGCATTCGGTCTGGCTGGATGAAGCCCTGCATATCTGGGCCGCCGAAGTGGCAATCCCGATGAAAGCCCTCACCGCGAATTTTGATCCGGCTGCAGTGTGGCGAGTCAATTTTTATCGTGTGGAAGGGGCGGAAGAGCCACGGGCGTATTTAGCGTGGCGTCCCACCAACACGGCGCAGCCGAACTTTCATGTGCCTGATGCCTTCGGTCGATTACGGTTCGGCGGTGCAAGCTAAAGATGTTCCAATTGCATCCGCGCTCGACAAGGGCGTAAATTCAAACTCTGATTCTGAAAAGGAGAATCTCGTGACGACGCTCCACCGTTTCACGTTTATCTTTGGCCTTGCAGTTCTCTTCCTTTTTCCTGCTCTGGCACAACAAGCGACCAAACCTGCTGGGGTACTGAACAGCAGCGACCTGAAAACGGTAGTGCCGGCCAATTACTTTTATCGCGGGCAGAGTGCGAGTGTGCAACTCCGTAACTCTGGCGGTATCCGAACCAAAGACGGGAAGTACGTCCTTACCGGCATGGTGGATACGTCCGGCTACGCTGCCGACGTCGCACAGAAGTATCAGGGTTTTCTTATTACCGAAGTCAAACTCAGCATCGAGGGATCTGATTTGGCTCCTGGCCAATATGGATTCGGCTTCACAGGTGACAAGTTTATAGTCACCGATGTGGGAGCCAACGATCTCCTCTCTATTTCTTCAAAGCTGGACGAAAATTTGAAACGTGCGGTGCCGTTGAAGATTGTAGAAGAAGACGGCACATACCGGTTGTACGCGGGGAAGAAATACGTCAGCTTGAAAGTCGAGTAGAAACCGGAAGAAAGGCAAAAGCAGATTCCTCGCTTCGCTTGGAATGACAAGAATGAGAATTCGGAATGACGATAAGAGGTTCGGGCAGGAGAGCACCTGGTTATTAGTGCTTGTATGGTTGCAGAGTGGTCAGCACCATATTCAGCCCGGCGCGCTTTCGCACTTCCGTTAACAGGGCTGAGGCGGCGTTCTGGTAGGTCTTGCTGGGGTCGGAAGGATCGGCCCAGACCGCGTCGTAAACGATCTGCGCGGCTTCTTTCAGATCCAGGTGCAGGGCCGCTTCCATCTGATCGGCCTTCTGCTGCAGGTGTTCATAGCATCCCCTGCACACGGCCGCCGGCTCCGAGCTGCCTTCGTGATTTTCTTCCAAGCTGCAGCGGAAACTCGCAGCGGCGTTGACCTGCATATGCGCAGAAAATAACTGCGATCTGAATTCCTTCAGGAATTGTTCGCGCTCTTCTTCCAGGTCGTCAACACTGGGCAGCGGGTCAGCACTTTGCATGAGGGGAGCGGGCGCCGCCGTGGGCGAAACCCGTTGATCCGATTTGCAAACCGGGCAAACTGACTGGTCGGCGTCATAGTAGGTACCACAATTGGCGCAGGGTAAGCCGTAGCAGGCGTGCCGCCCACTACTGGAATCCTCTTGCCGAAGGCTACTGTCAGTTGGAAGAGCCGACTGGGATAATTGAGTCCCAGCCGCGGCCTGTCTTGTACCCGTTGCACTCATCGCGGTCCCTCCCCAGACTCGGAACTTTGCCGCTGAATTGATCCTGTACTGACCATTCTAGGGTGAATACCGGGAAACAGGAGAGACACGGCAGGGCATGTCCTTCGGTGGAATGGTCAAGACGACTTCTGCCCTGCCCGCGACACAGGTTGAAGCTACCGCACGTCTGTGGTTTTCATGAGCTTGAGCAGTTCGTCTTTGCGCGCTCGATACAGGGATTGCGCGGGGTCTATCCGCGCGGCGGTCTCCAGTTCCGACAACGCCTCATCGTAGTCACCTGTGCTGATCAGGCACGCTGCCAAGTAATAATGATTGCCGGCGGAGGGCTCCAACCTTACGGCTTCACGATATTCCTTTAAAGCGGAAGTGAAATTTCCCAGGGCGCCCCATGCCATTCCCAAATAATGATGAGCAGGAGCGGAATCCGGGTTTAGCGAGACGGCAATCTGCAGCTCCCGGGCCGCTTCCGCTTTCTTGCCGGTAAGCAACAATGCCTGGCCGAGAACGCGGTGCTCGGTGGCCCCGGTGGGATTGGCTTGCACGGAAAGCTGCAACTCCGCGATGGCGGCGTCATACTCGTGTTTCGCCATAAGCGCCTTGGCCATGCAGTTGTGTCCACTGGACCAGGTCGGGTTCAGCCGGAACAGTTCGCGAAACTCGGTAAGAGCGGCATCGTAATCGCCTTTATCGCAATAAGTGCCGCCCAAATTGTTGCGGATGGCCGGTTCCTGTGGCGCCAAGCGCTTGGCTTCCTGGTACTCAGCGATGGCCTCATCAAACTTATTCTGCTCATGCAGGACCAGGCCGAGATTGGTATGCGCTTCCCAGTACTGTGGTTTCAGTCTTAGAGCCTGGCGGTAGGCCACTGCCGCGCCAGCAAGGTCTCCCTTATCCCGCAGAGCACCACCGATGTTGTAGTACACCTCGGGATCGTCGGGCAGGCGCTGTAGCGACTCCTGAAATGCGTGCAGGGCAGCGTCGTATTGACCGCTTGCGGAGAGGCCTTGTCCCAAGGAGTTGTAAGCTTCCGCATTGCTCGGGTCTATGCTCAGGGCAGTGCGAGCCTCGGCGATAGCATTGTCGGCATCTCCCGAACGGAAAAAAAGATTGGAGAGTCGGCTGTGGGTCTCGGGGAAATCCGGCATCAGACGTGCAGACTCGGTGAATTCTTCGAAAGCGTCATCCCACTTCTGCTGCAGTTCTAAGAGGCTGCCAAGGACGAAATGGAGTGCCGCATAATCCTGACTGGCGGCCGATAAAGCCCGTAATTCTCGCTCCGCCTTCTCGTACGACTTCTGATGGACGAGTTCCGCGACTTGATTCAGCTGGGGAAGGCAGGATGTATCGGATGCAATCTCCACCGGCTTGCCCTTTTGCAGGGAATCAATCAGGGGGTTGTCCGCTCCGGCTGCCCGGAGCGTTCTAACCGAGGAATCTACCGGAACAAAGCTAAAACCCCGATCTTCCGTGATCTTAATAAGGCGGCGACTGGAGACGCCTCCCATCAACCAGGCAGTCAGTTGGGTACAGTCCACGGGCTGGGCATCGCCAGCGTAAGCGCAAGATGCCGTGACAATCAGGAAGAAAGGGAACAGGTATTTGCGCTGCAAAGCGTACTCCTTGGCTGGGAAAGAAATCTGCTGTCAAAACATAGCCTTCTCAGGTAAGACCCGGTAGGTAACCGAGGTAATGGTCCCTTGAGGTGAGGTAAGCCTTATTCCTTACAAGTACATAGCTGGATGTGAGGGGGTCGGGCCAGGGGAGTTTCACGTGGCAATTCAGCTTGGCTTGGCGTAGACTAAGCGCCTGAAGCGCATCCGATGGAGGATTCTGATGTTCGAAGGTTTATTCCAACCGATGCACCTGCTGGTGATTTTTTTCATTGCCCTGCTAGTCTTCGGCCCCAAAAAGCTTCCCGAATTGGGCAAAGGCATCGGGGAGGGTCTTCGCGCGTTGAAGGATGGAATGAAGGAACATTCTCCCGAGCAAGCGAAAGAGCAGAGCAAGACCGAAGTCAAGAGCTAACTTGGCGTCGCGTCCACAGTCGTAATACAGCCGCAAACACTTCCATTCTGAAGAGGTGAGCTCCGTGCTGCTTGCCTTGAGTCACCATGTCCGCTGGGTGCAACCTGGCCAGCTGAAACGAGAATCTCACCGGCGCCGCTGCGGCCGGATCTTTAGGAACGATCTCCCGAATCTAAGTCCTCTGGTCTGGCGACCTATCTGGTAGCTTTTGTATCCGCTACAGACTGGGCTGAATCAAGATAGGATGCCAAGTAGCGAGTTTGTGAAGAATGTGAAAACAGACTCCCGCCAAAACACTCCCCCATATCTTGGACTTCTCGCTAAACCAGTTCGCGTTGCAGGTCTAATCCTGACCGCCGGGCTTTATCTTTTCCCTGGCAAGGCACCGGCGCAGATGACAACTGCTCCACCGCCGCCGAATTATTCCAGAATGCCGCAAATGACCGGCATATCCGCGACCAGCGGTCTTTCTCAGAGTTCGTATTCAGGCAGCGTTCCCGCGGGGAAGGCTACAGGCGAACTCATCCCGCTAACGTTCAGAAATGCGATTGATCGCGGGCTGCAGCAAAATCTCGGGTTACTGCTGGCGTCGGACAACACTATCTCAGCCCGCGGGCAAAGGTGGCGAGAGCTGAGTGAACTGCTGCCGAATGTGAATTTCAGCGCCGCGGAAAGCGTGCAGGAGACCAGCCTGGCAGCACTCGGCTTCAAGCTGCCCGGATTCCCCAGAGTGATCGGCCCTTTTAACTTCTTCGACGGCCGTGTCTTCCTGAACCAGTCACTGTTTAATCTTACTGACATCCAGCGGGAACGAGCAGCGACGCAGAACCTGAAAGCAGCCCTGTACAATTACAAGGATGCGCGCGAGTTGGTGGTACTCGCGGTGGGCAATGCTTATTTACAGGCGCTGTCGGGTGCGGCACGCGTGGAGACGGCCGATGCCCAGGTGAAGACCGCGCAGGCGCTCTATAACAAGGCGGTTGATCAGCAGAAGGCCGGGGTCGCCCCGGCCATTGATACGCTGCGTGCGCAAGTGGAATTCCAGGCCCGCCAGCAGCAACAGATCGTCGCGCGTAATGACTTTGCTAAGCAGAAGCTGGTACTGGCGCGCATCATCGGATTGCCGCCTGGTCAAGACTTCACGCTGGCGGATAAGGCTCCTTACGAGCCGCTGACAACGACGGGCCTGGAGCAAAGCCTGCAGCGGGCGTATGCGTCGAGACCTGATTACCAGGCTTTGATGGCGCAAGTGAGAGCTTCGGAACTTTCCCGACGGGCGGCCACTGCGGAGCACTTACCTTCAGTTGGTTTCGCCGCGGATTATGGCGATATCGGCGTCAGTCCCTTGACTTCGAACGGCACCTATCACCTGACCGGCACGGTCAACGTCCCGATCTTCCAGGGTGGAAAGGCTCATGCCGATGCCCTGGAGGCGGAGGCTACTCTTCGGCAGAACCGGGCGCAGCTGGAAAATCTGCGCGGGCAGATTGATTATGAGGTGCGCACAGCTATGCTGGACTTGAACGCTGCTGCGGACCAGGTTGCCGTCGCGCGCAGTTCAGTCGACTTGGCGGGGCAGACTCTGACCCAGGCACAGGACCGATTCGCCGCTGGGGTTACGGATAACCTCGAGGTGGTCCAAGCGCAGGAAGCGCTGGCCAGCGCGAACGAAAACTACATAGCGAGCCTATACGCCCATAACCTCGCCAAAGTGGAGTTTGCCAAGGCCATCGGGTATGCGGAAGAAGGTGTGAAGCAATATTGGAAAGGCAAGTAATGACAGATCGAACTACTGACATTGTACGGGAGCCGCCAGCACAAAACCACGAAGCGGAGCCGGCCGCTTCCGATGTTCCCAGAAGGGATTTCCAAGAGCGGCGCCGGTCGGCGTTAAGAAACCCGCGAGTACGTGTGGGGCTCGTCATCGCCGCTGTACTGATCGTAGTCGGGGGACTTCTCGCGTGGCGTTATTTCACCAGCTACGAATCGACTGATGATGCCCAGATCGACGGCCATTTGAATCCCATCAGCGCACGCGTCTCTGGCCACGTCCTGAAGCTGAACGTAGCTGACAACCAGTATGTGCAAGCGGGAACGGTACTGGTGGAAATCGATCCGACTGACTACCTGGTTGCCGTAGAGCGTGCGAAAGCCGACTATGCGGATGCCGTTGCCGCCGCGGACGCCGCCCGTGTCAACGTCCCCATCACCTCGGTGAGCACCACTGGCCAGGTGAGCGCGGCGCAGGCCGACGTAACCAGCGCCCGCGCCGGAATCGCTGCGGCCACTCAGCAGTATCAGGCCGCCAAGGCGCAACTCCTGCAGGCGCAAGCTAATAACACCAAAGCGCAGAGCGATCTTCGGCGCTATAAGCAGCTCGTAGACAAGCAGGAGATCTCGCAACAGCAGTACGATCAGGCGCTGGCGGCTGCACAGTCCAGCGCCGCTGCCGTGGAAGCAGCTAGCGCGAATGTCAGCGCCGCTGAGCAACAGGTGATCCAGGCGCGCGGCAAACTCGACCAGGCAGAAGCCAATCTGCGTACAGCGGGAACCGGGCCCAAGCAGGTGGCCGCAATTCGCTCGCGGGCTGCGGCTGCGGAAGCGGAAGTCCAGCGCAAGAAAGCTGATCTCGATCAGGCGGAATTGAACTTGACCTACACCAAAGTGGTTGCTCCTGTGACTGGCATTGTGAGTAACCGGACCGTGGAAGTTGGCGAAAATATCCAGCCGGGGCAGCAACTCATGAAGATCGTGCCGCTGGAGGACGTTTGGGTCACCGCCAACTTCAAGGAGAATCAACTGCGTCACATGCGTCCCGGCCAGCCGGCCACAATTTCGGTGGACGCGAATGGCAAAGACTACAAGGGACATGTGGACAGCATCGCTGGGGCCAGCGGAGCGCGTTTTAGCCTGCTGCCCCCTGAGAATGCTACCGGAAACTATGTGAAGGTGGTGCAGCGGATACCAGTCAAAATCGTGTTTGACCCTGGACAGTTGAAGGAGCATGAGTTGCGGCCTGGCATGTCGGTCGAGCCGAAGGTCTGGGTCCGCCACTAAGGATCATGGGATTGCGGGCGTTGCGATAAGCTGGCGTGTAGGGGGAAGGAAAGCTTTGTTTCGGATCATCACCATCGAGCGGGAATACGGATGTGGTGGCGGGACCATCGCTCGCAAGCTCGCCGAACGACTGGGCTGGAGGCTCTGGGACCAATCGCTGACTGAGGAAATCGCCAAGCTGGCGAATGTGGATTGCTCTGCGGTCGAACGCAAGGGAGAGAAGCTGGACAGTGCCTTCTACCGACTGGCCAAGGTCTTCTGGCGAGGTAGTTATGAACGGGCTATTCCGCTCGATGTGACCCAGACCTTTGACGCCGATTGCATGGTATCGATGATGGAGAAAATCGCCGCAAGAATTACCCAGGAAGGCAATGCAGTCGTGGTGGGGCGCGGTGCGCCATATATTCTGCGAAACCGAAAAGACGCGTTCCACGTTTTCCTCTATGCACCGCACGAGGAAAAAATGCGTCGCATCGTGGCCGACGGGATCAGTGAGCAAGAGGCAGAGGAACTAATCGAAAGCGTGGATCGCGATCGCAGCGCGTTTATCCGGCATTATTTCAATGCTGATTGGCCCACCAGATCTCTTTATCATCTGATGATGAACACCGCTCTGGGCGATGAACAGGTCATCGCAACCATCCTCGACACCATGCGCCGCGTGGAAGAGAACCCCGACTTGAAGCCGCGGCTTCGTGGGGTACGTTAAACAGTGGCCAGTGGCCGGTGGTCAGTGGTCAGTAAAGAAACTGCTGAAACCGGCCACTGACCACTGACCACTGTTTCAAACCCGTCTCATCCAGAAACTGGAAGGCCAGACGCGTTGTCCATCGAGCGTGGGCACGAATCGTCGCTTGTCTCGCGGCATTCTAAGGTAACTTCGATTCCACTGCGGGAAAGCTCTTTCCAGAATGGTCCTACAGAGGATTTGCATGGCGCTGCTGCTCCACCATACTTCAAATTCCTTGTTGAAAGTCAAAAATGCCTGCAGCATGTACTGCTCGGACCAGAAGCATAGGTTTTTCAGCACAGCATCGCGAGGATAATCAGAAGGGAGGAACACGTCATGCACGTGCACCAGTACCCCCCTGTGCAGGCGGGGAAGAATATCCAGATACTCGTAAACCACGTCACTGCCAATGCTCACCACGTGGCTGGAGTCGAGAAATAAGATGTCGTCTTTTCGCAGGGACCAGAAGATCTCCGGAGCGACTTGCTGTACCGGCCTGGGAATGACTTTCATTCGCCCATCCAGGTCGCTAGTAGGCAAGCGGTCGGGAAAGGGATCAATGGTGATGAGTTCTCCTGGAGTGCCTTTCTCCACGAGATTGGCACGCAGGGCTGCGGCCATCACGCGAGTGCTGAATCCGCCGCCTACTTCGACCAGGCGCGCTGGCCGGTGTTCCCGAACGAATGAATACGCGATTTCAGCATCCACGGTCTCAAAGAACCCATTGTTGTAGTGATAGCTATCGCCTTCGCTCGGATCTTCCGAAAAGCTCCATTCGTCTCCGTACTTGGATACAAAGCGGCTGAGCAGATCAACTTGCTGTTCGATGCGCAGGTCAAAGCCCACCGGCAAGGAACGCAGCGGCCAGTCGCGATTCTCCAACGACGCGAGATCGGGGACTGGCCAGTAGTAGTGATTCGGGCTCACGCTGATGCCCAGATTTTGCAGAGTTCGAAAAGCACGAACCGCCAGCGAAAGTAGAACATCGCTCCCGTGTAGTTTCTTGACCAGGCTTAGAAACAGCTGCTTGTTGCCGACGCCAGCGCGATCCAGTCCGCCATTCGCCGGTTGGTTCTTCCTGCCGTCGAACGAGCTTAATGACACGCCAAGCTTGTTCATCAGTGTTGTTTCGGAATTGGCAGACGTATCCAGATGGCTCATAGCGCTGGGACAGCTGATAATCGGATGACATCCATTTGCGCGGGTTGCACAGCTGCGGGAAAGAATTGCCGCAGCAAACGCCAGCTTCTCCGAGCAGAATCTTCGGGCAGCGTTGCTGCACGTGGAAGTTGCTGCCCTGCTATTTAGCGGTCGCGCTACTTGGACGTGCTTGCGAATTCTGTGGGCTAGTCAGAGCGTCCTTCGAAGCCTGAGGAAGCTTATCCGCGTTGGCCAGCAGCAGACTGACCTGCCAGAGCTGAGTGTTCGACAATGTCTGCTGGAAACCCGGCATGCCAGTCATACGAATTCCACCGGAGACTTTCCAGTAGGTTTCCCCTGGAGGATCGTCTGTCACTCCTACGCCGTGAAAAAGCTGAGGAGGCTTCGGGTACATGCCCTTGGCGATGCTTGTTGGAGGCTGTCCGGGAAGACCATGACAAACGGAGCAGTTTTCCCGATAGATTTGGGCTCCCACCACCAGGTTAGATTCATTCCACGGCAGAGGTACGTCCTTCGGCATCTCCTTTTCAGCGCGCGCATGTAAGGCCTTACTGGCGAGCATCTTTTCAAAGGGCATGGCTTGTGCCGACGTGGCGATGGGAGCGCGACCGGAATCAAAATATACGTACACCGCGAGCGGTACGGCAATTAATCCGATGATCAACCCAACGACGAAGGCTTTCACTGGCATTCTCCTTTGTGGCAAGCATTGTCTCATTAATTGGTTAATTGGATGGCGTCATGAAGAGGTAGTCGGCAGCTTGTTCAGGGCGCTGGTTGCACCTTCCTGAGTTGCGCCAGCGCGGCTTGCGTCTTTTGCCAACCCTTCTTCTTAACCTCGCTCCGGACAACCCCGCTGGCAAAGAACTGGAGAATATTTGCCTTCAGCGCCGGAGTGACGTGCGCGAACCGGTTGTCGGCCAGTCTCCGAACCAGTTGACTGTAGGTTTTGTCGGCCAGCAGGTACCGACCAGCGCGCGTTTCATCTCCACTGTCAAGATTGAGATCAGCAAATTTAAGATCCCCGTTGTTCGCTTGCTGCAGAAGCTTGTGGTACTGCTCCACGACGTTGTCCATGCTTTTGAAGTAGAGGTCCTCGGTCTGAGGGGTAGGGTCTTTGTAAGCTAGTGCCTTGAAGGAACCAAATTTCGGAATCAACTTTAGTAAAAAGGCAAGGATTCGGGCGAAGATGCCGGGCTTCCGATATTTTGCCCCAAAGTCCCGCTCGTAATCGGCACGGGAAAGATGGTAGAGGAACGTTTTGCGTGCCTGGTCGGGTATCTCGGGCAGCTTCCTGTGATTGCGAAAGACTAGCGCTACCTGCGTCATCTCCGGAATGACACGGCTCACACCGAAGCGATAGGTTTCGATCGTCAAGTCGTCGAAGTGCAGCATGGAATCGAGGGTAATCCCATACGTATCCTGGAAGGCGCGCTCCAGCAAATCTTCCGACACTTGAAAACCGATGAAGTCGTGGTACTCCTTGGAGATGTAGCGGCGCTTGTCTACCTGGACAACGTCGAAACTGAACTCGGTCTTGAGGTGCGCCTCGGGGTTGTCCTCGTACGTGACCACCTTGCCAAATTTCGCGCGCAACTTGGGATATTCCAGGCCGACTCCGGAATTGACCGCCGGATGTCCCCAGATGTCGGCGGCATAATGACTCAATGCGCCCAAGGCGAATGCGAATTCATTGATCGTGCGGGCTTCGCGCAACATCCAGGCAACGTAATCCCCGGTTCGCACGTAATGCAGCAGGTTGGTGAACTCGTGGTTTCCAAAAGGGTAGTAGCCGAGATCCTGGATGACTGCGCCGCCATAGGCAAACGCGTGCGCCTTTTGCACTTCCTCGGGGGTAGCGTCGGGAAAGCGTTTCAGCAGCGCCGGCCGGATGTCGGAATCCCAGGCAATATCAATCAGCTCTTCATGGGAGAGGACGCCGTAAGCAGACAGGTTCCGTGGGGACAGCAGCGCGAAAAGCAATACGAGGCTCAGGAAACGACCTTTCATTCCATAGTTCCAGCGGGACGGTCGTCCACTCACCATTCATGCTACAAGAATTTCTTCCGCAGGGCGCTGCGCGCCCTTTGCCGCGGGCCTCACCTGTTCGAAGGTGCATTGACGAGGTTTCTTTTCGGGGCGCCAGCGCAGGAATTTTGTGCCATGGCGGAAGCGTCCGCCGGAAAAGTGATCGTACTGCACCTCGCAGACGAGCTTGGGCTTCAGCGGCTGCCACTCGCTGGAACGGCGTGGGCTCCAGCGGCTTGGCCTGCCGGGAGCGCGACCGCTGAAACCGGGCAGCCCGATGTGCGGCTCGACGATTTCTTTCAGTTCTCGGCGCTGCTCGGCGTTGAAGCTGGAGGTGAATCCCACGTGGTCCAGCAGCCCGTGTTCGTTGTACAGGCCTAACAGCAGCGAGCCGATCCCGCCTCCTTTTTCTGCATAGCGGAAACCACCCACAACGCAATCGGCGGTGCGAATGCGCTTGATCTTGACCATGGCGGTGCCTTTGCCGGAACGATACGGTTCATCCAGTCGCTTTGGCAACAATTCCGTCCAAGCCCATCTTCGCCAGTTCCTGCATCCAGCGCTCGGCTTGATTGCGGTCCCGCGATGCGGGAGAAAGACGAACTATCCGCTTCTCTGGGAGCTGTCGAAAAAATTCTTCTAATCGCGACCGTCGCTCGACGAGTGGCAAGTCCGTGAGCTTCTTGCCTTGCACGTCGACCAGCAGATCGAAGCACATGAGGGTGGCCGGACTCTCGCTGGACAATTTTCGAATACGCGAGGCTGCGGGATGAATGCGCAGCAGCAAATCGTCAAACGAAAGATGGCCGGCGGAAAAGATGACGATCTCGCCATCGAGCACGAAGCGGCGCTGCGGCAATGCCGCCAGGGCCGCTACTACCTCCGGGAAATATCGGCCCAAAGGTTGTCCCGCCTTGGATTGCAAAAGCACCTGGCCCTTGTCCCGGAACGCAAGACAGCGAAAACCATCCCATTTGGGTTCGTACAACCAACCGGGGCCGCTCGGAATCTCCCCAACGGACTTTGCCTCGGCCGGCGGATAGGGCGGCCGAATGGGTAGATGAATCGGCGGAAAGAATTGTCCTAGTTCTTCCGCTGCGACCGCCGCCGATTTCACGCGATTTGCAGTCTTTGCGTTTTTTCTGCCCGGCATCATCATGAGCTACTTTCGATGCCCGTTTTTCCCACCAGGGCTACTATAAGATCCGAAAACCACACCCGTCTTGGGCATAACCGCAATCCATTCATCCGGTGGAATTTCCGGCGTGCTATCTTTATTGACCTGCCTCCGAGAGCCCAGTGAAGATCATTAACCAAGAGCTTTTCTCTGTTGTAGCAGTCACGTTTCTTGTGCCTGGTCCGACCGCTTTGGCACAGGGACTCCCGCTGCAAGCAATTCATGTTGTGTCAATTTCGGGCCGCAACTTGCCGGTTGTGATTGGCCAAAGACAGGGCATGTTCGTCAAGCACGGCCTGGACGTGCAACTGGAGGTGGCGCCGAATTCTGATGCGCTGCGCTCCGCCTTGGCCTCCGACAAATCCGACATTGCGCATGCCGCAGTGGACAACGCTGTAGCTATGGTGGAAAGCGCCGCTGCCGACGTGGTTATCGTGATGGGCGGCGAAGGCTCGCTCAACGAACTCATCGCGCAGCCGGGGATCCATTCCATTTCCGAGCTGCGCGGCAAAACCCTCATCGTAGATGCTCCCAATACGGCTTTCGCGCTGCAACTCAAGAAGATTTTGCTGTCGAGCGGATTGCAGGCGGGGCGTGACTATCAACTTAAGGCGATCGGCGCCACGCCTGTCCGCCTGCAAGCGATGCGTGAGCATCAAGACTATGCGGCTTCTATGTTGGGCCCGCCCAGTTCGATTGAAGCCAAGCGAGATGGATTCGTCAGCCTCGGTTCAACCCAGAAGTTCATCGGGGCTTATCAGGGGTTTGGAGCGTTTGTGCGACGCGAGTGGGCACGAGAGCATTCCGATGCCCTGATCCGGTACATTGCCGCCTACGTTGAGGCGGTGCGCTGGCTGCTCGATCCGGCAAACAAGCAGCAGGTTGCGGAATTGCTGATGCAAGAGTCTGGTCTCCCGGCATCCCTAGCTACGGAGAGCTATGAAGTTAGCACCACGAGTCAGGGTGGCTACCAGCCCGACGCCTGTCTCGATGTGGACGGTTTCAGGAACGTGCTCAAGCTGCGAGCAGAAGTGGAAGGACAGTGGGGAGGCCGAACGCCCGCGGCTGACAAATATTATGACCGCTCCTATTATGAGCAGGCAGTTGCTGGGCTGTCAGCTGCCAAAAGGAACATCACGCCAAAATGAGGGAGTCCGGCCGACGAATTCCCCGTTCAGCTGGGCTCGAGAAGCGGGTCCTGGGCGATTTCGCCAGCCGGCGGCTTGGAGGCTGGCGGGGCGGATGCGGAATTCTGTTGTTGTAGCGCTCGCTCCAGGAACTCTGCCAAGCGCTTTTCATCCTGCGGGGCCATATCCACGAACTGAACTCCCATGCCGACGGAAGCATGGCAGGTCCGCACGATAGCGTCGGTCAACAGTTTTTCCGCGCCTAGCCAGATCGCGACGTTCAGCTCTGTGCCCACTCCAAGAGGCAAGATCGTTTCGATGTAGAACCCGCTCGTGCTGATATCGCTGGTTCGGAAGTGAGTCGGAGCATTGCTGCGTTCCTGTCGAATGTCGATCGCCACCGCAATTTTGTAACGTGGGGCCCGTCGCCGTTCTTTTTGGTCCTCAGGGGTTGTTATCCCCAGCACACTCTTCCAGGGGCAGAGGGCAGGGTCAAAGAGCTGCACACTAAGCAGCGGGAGGTGGTTCGACCAGACTTCCAGAATCCGGGCTAGAGTGCTTGCTTCTTTGTACTGCAGTCCAATGATGCCGCCCGGCGCAACGCACTGTTCGACCCCTTTCAGAAGCGCTCCATGATCCGTGTACTCGCGGGCCTCTGCTGTCTGGGAGAAGTCGCGCCCATTCTTATCCGTGCCCCAGACCTTTACAGTTAGCGGTGGCTGTTCATCCCGGCGATCCATAAATCTCCGTCAATTAGAAAACCGGTATCAGCTTGTTCTTCTTCAGAAGCATGCGGCGGTTGGCCATGGCCAACACATCGGAGACACGCGCACCAGTTACGTACGACGCCGTGCCGCAGCTTAACGCTAGTTCGTCCTCAGAACGATTTTCCGTGTTCCAGCGATCCACTTCGGCCAGCAGGCGTGCGACGGCTCGTTCCGCCTGCTGCTCGGTTGTATCCGGCATCAGCACAAGAAATTCGTCACCGCCATAGCGAAAGACCATGTCTGATCGGCGAAACGTGTTTTTCAGAAGCCGGGCCGCCTCGGCCAGAAACTTGTCTCCTCCCGGGTGCCCGTTGCGCGTGTTGATTGATTTAAAGTTGTCGAGATCAATCATGAGCAAGGTCAGAGCATTGCCCACGCGGTTGGCGCGTGCGACTTCCTTGTCCAGCATCTGTTCCATGGCGCGCCGGTTCAGCAGCTGTGTGAGAGGGTCAATAAGCGAGAGCCCCTGCAACCTCTCGTTGAAAATAAGCTCCTGAACCAGCGCCCTGCGGGTTGCGTTCAGCTCTCGTTTCTGCGCAATGATGTAGATGTTGAATAGCAACACCAGCGAAATGAGTCCGAAGAACAGCTGTGGCAAATACCGAACCTCGGCATGAAATGCTGGACGCCACGTCAGGTTCGGGGCCACCAGGGCGGCGAATCCCGCCCCCAGAACGACAATGATGAGCAACGAGATTGACCACAGCTGCAGATCGCGACTGGTTAAGGATTGGAACTGCTTCTGGATCTCGTCGGTCCTCTGTGCGATGTGGAACTCGGCCTCATGGTGCCGATGGCTGCCGTTGCTCCCGCCGTTTCCGTTCGTGCTCTCTGAAGACCGCATGCTGGTGCGCTCTCCTGTCAACGTTTATCTTTGTCTCGAAAGAACTTGGACAGCCGGGGACCGGCTGTCCAAGTTCGTTTAACGCTGTACCGTGATGGTGATATTGAGTTGTTGCTGAGTCGTGCCACCGTTATGGGCAGCTGCCGTGGCAATCACCTGGACAGTATACGAATTGACTGCTGGTGTCGGTGTCGGTGCCTGGACGCCGCAGCCGGTAAGCGCGATCATCATCAACACGAGAATTATAGCGACAATAAGCGCTGCTATCTGGCGGCGTTTCCGCTGAGATACTCCCTCAAGCGTGACCAGTCCAAATAATCCGGTCGCAAAGCTCGCCCACAGCGGAAATTGGTGGCCCGGCATGCGTCGTTCCGGGGAGGCGTAACCCAAGAACGTCGGAGCGACTGCGACTACTAACGTTGTGCTGGCAGCTTGCCCATTGCTCAAGGTCAGGGCTGGCGGTGTGAAATGGCAAGACCAGCCTGCCGGCAACGTGCCACAATCGAAATTGATGGTGCCGGTGAAGGTTCCGACCGGTGTGGCCGTTACAATGATAGTGGCTGACTGCCCGGGGTGAATGATGGCGCGGCTGGGGTTTGCCGACAACGTATAAGTAGGCGAGAGCGCGTTGACGACTTGCAACAAAGAGCTCGCACTCTGCTGAAAAGTCGAATCGCCGGAGTAGCTGGCAGTAATTACATGCGTCCCGACGCTCAAGTTTGAGACCTCGATTGCGGCTTGGCCACTCACAAGCGAGACCGTACCCAGAGCCGTTGAGCCGTCTTCGAATGTGACGGTTCCGGTTGGCGTTCCCAACACGCTCCCTATGGCTGCAACGCTCGCCGTAAACGTCACAGTTCCGCCGCTCGTCGAAGGACTGCCCGAAGAGTTCACTGTTGTGTTCGATCCTCGTCCCGTATTGAGCAACACCGTGACGCCTGAAAAACCGTCATTCCCGACAATCGCATCCATCGCGCCATCCCCGTTGATGTCGGCCATCACCACACTGTAGGGATAGCCGCCCACTGGAAATTCTTTCGGGGACAGGAAAGTTCCGTCACCGTTGCCGTACATGACTCCGACGGTCGCAAACTGCGAGTTGGTGTAGACCAGGTCCAGCTTACCGTCGTGATTAACGTCCGCTATCTGTACCTCGCCCGGGTAGCAGTCCGAGGAAGTGCTTGCGGTGCTGCAGGCGTACCACTGTGGTGTCTGGAACGTGCCAGCACCACTTCCTAGCGCAACTACGATCCCCATCCCGAGGTTGTTATCATCGACGGCGACCGCTAAGTCTTGCTTGCCGTCTCCATTCAGATCACCAATCGCCAGGCCGTTGGGATAGCTGTACTGGAGATCGAAATCTGTAGGGGCACCGAAGGTGCCATCACCGTTACCCAGCAGAATGGACACGTAACTGGATCCTCCTTGAGTGACTAACAGGTCCAGCTTGCCGTCGCCGTTGATATCAGATGCGGCAATCTCCCATCCATAGCTGGAGATCGTATAAGCAGTCGGCGTGGCGAATGTTCTTGAACCAGCGTTGAGAATTACATAGACATTGGAGGGCGAACTGGCCACTGCAATGTCCGGCTTTCCATCTTTGTTGAAGTCGGCGACCACAATTCCTGTGGCCTGACCCAGGCCGGTCGCAATGGTTACCGGTGATTGGAAAGTGCCATCTCCTACACCGTAAAACACGTAAATGTTGCCGGAAGAAATATCAGAGGCGACGATGTCTTGGTGGCCGTCTCCATCCAGATCGCCGGTCGCGACAAATTCGCTATAGCCGCCGCTGCCGTAGTTGACTCCCGGCTTCAAGGTTCCGTCGGAATTCGCGAGGAATACTGTGACTCCGACGGTGCTGTCACCAGCATTGCCCAAAACGAAATCCGGCATGCCGTCACCGTTGAAATCAGCGGATGCGATACCTACGCCGTACCAGGGCTCGCTGCCTGATGTCCAAGGTGCGTAATAAGTATCAGCGGCCAGGAAAGTTCCATCGCCAAATCCCTGCAGGTAAGTCAAGCCAAACGCGTAATCGGCGGGGAGAGGAGCAATGATGTCTAGCTTGCCGTCGCCATTGAAGTCTGCGATTACCGGCGCAGCCCACAAGGTTCCACCCAGTGCGTATCCCACCGCGACTGCCTGGAAGGTTCCGTCGCCCTTTCCGGAAACTTTGTGTCCTAATAAAACGCTAATGTCACCGGAAACAGCGCTGGCGGCGACCAGATCGGGAACGCCGTCTCCATTCACGTCGGCAATGGCTACCGATTGCGGGTCAATGCCCGCGAACATAGAATTGCCGGCACCGAATCCGCCAGTGCCATTATTTAAGTAGACCGTTACTGTATTGTTCGTGCAATCAGCGGTGACGATATCCGGGAAGCCATCGCCATTGAGATCGCCCACCGCGATCGTCCCCTGTAACCAACTGCAGGTGAAGCTTGGAGCTCCCGACAAAGTGACCGGGGTATTGAAGCCGCCTGTACCATTCGCGAGATAGACGGACGAATTTGTGACTAAGTCGAACTTGTTGTCTTTATTTACATCAGCAAAGATGCCATCACTAAACATGCTAACGGTGGCCGGAGGGTTAAGTGTGAATGTGCCATTGCCATTACCCAGATACGTCGTGATCTGGCCGGTGCTGCCATCGCCCACCATGACATCGATCTTCGAGTCGCAATTGACGTCGGCTACGGTTGCTGCGGATACGGCAGATGCTCCGACCGCGTACGGCACCGGTGTCGCGAACGTCCCATTGCCATTCGACAGCAACACGTCGAAAGAGCCGCTATGGATAACCACGATGTCGTCCGTCGTGGCAGCAGTTCTTAGCTTGGCAGCGTAGATACGATCGGAGGAGCCGAACGATACAGGCGTAGATATGGGGCTCTGAAAGGTGCCGTCACCTCGATCCAGCAATACGTTCAGCACGTACGATCCAGTCGTGCTGTCGTAGGAGACAGTGGCAACATCTGGGTGGCTGTCCCCATTGAAGTCTCCCGAGACGACTGCGTACGCCCCGCCTGTCACCGCGATCTGCGTTGCTGCCAGAAAGCTCGAGTTGGTGGGCGCAACTATGGTGTTTATCGTCGCCCCCATCGCTTGCATGCGCTTCACAGGCACGGTTGTAGTTGACTGAGCGGATTGGCTATGCTCGCGCAAGTAAACTGGCCCTTGTGCCCGCTGCTTCGCAGTGCTTATGGAGGGCTGTTGAGCAAGAGCCGTGGCGGGTATCATGGTCAGAA
>DASQIH010000245.1:0-7462 GCA_035631655.1 Terriglobales bacterium | reverse complement strand
GAAGTGATCTTGCGGGCCATGGCCAAGAAGATCACCTGGTGGCAGGCAGCGGAGATTATCGGCATCAGCGACCGGCACATGAGGCGCTGGCGAGAACGCTACGAGGAGTTCGGTTATGACGGACTATTCGACCGGCGGCGGGGAACGCCGAGTCCTAAACGAGTGCCGGTGGCCATGGTGGAGAAGGTGCTGGCCTTATATCGGGAGAAGTATTTCGATTTCAACGTACGTCATTTTCACCAGAAGTTGCAGGAGCAGCACGCCATCGAGCTGAGCTACACCTGGGTGAAGGCGGCCTTGCAAGGCTCAGGGCTGGTGGCGCGGCAGAGGAAGCGGGGAGTGCATCGCAAGCGCCGCCCACGACGGCCCTTGCCCGGCATGATGTTGCATATCGACGGGAGTCATCACCAGTGGTTCCAGGACGAGCGCTGGTATGACCTGATCGTGATCTTGGACGATGCCACCAGCGAGATCTATTACGCGCAACTCACGGAGGAGGAATCGACCGTGACCGTGATGGCGGGGCTGAAGGAAGTGGTCGAACGCAAAGGAGTCTTCTGCGCCCTATACAGCGATCGCGGCAGCCATTTCTGGTTCACGCCCAAGGCGGGAGGGCGAGTCGACCCGCAGCATCTGACGCAAGTGGGACGGAGCATGAAGGAGTTAGGAGTACGAATGATTCCTGCCTACTCGCCTGAAGCGCGGGGCCGTTCGGAACGTAACTTTGGTACATGGCAGGGACGGCTCCCGCAGGAGCTCAGGCTACGCGGGATCCGAACCCTGGCGGCGGCTAACAGCTTTCTGCGCGAACAGTACATCGCGGAGTTCAATCGCCATTTCCAAGTGCCGGCCAGCCAGCGTGGCAGCGCCTTTGTACCCAGGAGGAGCAGGCGGGATCTGGATCTGATCTTCTCGCTGCAGTTCGAACGTACGGTCAACCGGGACAACACGGTGAATTTTCAGAACCTCAGCCTACAGATCGAGCGGGTTTGCTGGCGTGGCACACTGGCCGGCTGTAGCGTCACAGTTCACCAGCATCTGGATGGCACGCTCAGTCTCAGCTATGGCCCGCAACGGTTGGGGCATTACACCTCCACCGGCGTGCCGATCACGCAAACAAAATGCGCGGCGCGAGTAGCTGTGGAAAAGACGCGCGGTGGAAAAGTCCAAAAGCAGACTTTTCCACCGCGCTTGGAAATCCCGCAAAGAACGCGGGATTCCCACTTTCCCACAGCCACGGCTGCTGCTGGAGATTAACTAAAACCGGACATTTCACTTGCTACAAAAAGCGGACATTTTAACTTGCTAAGAACAGGTCGACAATCGACATGTCGACAATCGACATGTAGCCTTTCTTATAAGCCTTTGTAAGCTCCACCGTCGACGAGAATGGTCTGTCCGGTAATGTACGAAGCGCGTTCCGAAGCCAGCCAGACGACGGTCTCGGCGAGCTCCCTTGGTTCGCCGACGCGCTTCAAAGCAGCATCGGCAGCCCAGCTGTCGAAGATTTCCTTTTCAGTTTTGCCTAGAGCGGCAGAGCGCGCCTTGGCAAGTTCTTTCAGGCGATCGGTCGCGGTGTAGCCCGGGCCAACATTATTCACGAGAATACCGTCTTTCCCGAATTCATTGGCCAGGCTCTTAACCAGGCCAACCACGGCTGCACGCACCGCATTCGAGAGAACCAGGTCTGGCACCGGCTGCTTGGTCGTCAGCGAAGTAATGGTGACAATTCGTCCCCAATGCTGTTTCTGCATGTACGGGATCACCTCTCGAATAAAGTAAACGGCACTGAGAAAGTTCAGATCCACCGCTTTCTTCCAGTCCTCAAGCGTGGTCGCGAGGAATCCTTTTGCCGGGGGCCCGCCGGCATTGGTCACGCAGATGTCGAGGCGCCCGAACTTCGCGGCAACGCTTTCTACAAAACGGTGTACGGCAGCCGAATCCGTAACATCAACCGCCTGGGCATAGACATCAACTTTGTGTTGACTGTGAATCTTCTGCGCCGCGGCTTGCAGTGCTTCAGCATTGCGCGAACACATCGCCACGCGGCAACCTTCCGCGGCGAAAGCTTCAGAGGTCGCTTTGCCCAGACCCTGGCTGGAGGCCGCCACGATGGCCACCCGGTTCTTCAGTCCCGTTTCCATAGGCCCCGCATTATAAATGCGGCTCTGCCAAAATCCCGTGGCCGGGAACACTTGCCCCGCGCCGCGCAGAACGATACTCTTGAGGGATTGTCTCTAATCCACAGGGGATCCCATGGCACCCAGCTCAAAGTACATCTGGATCGATGGTGAACTGAAAGACTTCTCAGAGGGAACTGTTCCCTTTATCAACGCCGGGCTGCATTACGGCATCAGCGTGTTCGAAGGCATTCGCAGCTACGCAACCGAGCGCGGTTCAGCGATCTTCCGCTTGGAAGAGCACGTAGACCGGTTACTGGATTCCGCGCATATCATCGGCTTTCGCGACCTGCCGTTCACTCGGTCGCATTTAATCGATGCCATTCACCAGACCGTTGCCGCAAACGGTTTCTCTGCTTGCTACATCCGGCCACTGATTTATCTGGACGGCGGCATGAACCTTGTGATCGATACCGGCACCCCTCGCCTGGTGATTGCGGTGTGGGAGTGGAAGACATTTTTTGGTCCGGAAGCGAAGGAACACGGTCTGCGGGCGAATATTGCATCACTCACCCGTCTGCATCCCAATGTTTCGATGACCAAGGCGAAGATTTCTGGAAATTATGTTGGGTCGGTAATGGCGAAGACCGAGTCCGTGCGCCTCGGGTTTGACGAAGCCATCATGCTCGATCCGGCGGGCTACGTCGCCGAGTGTACTGGAGAAAATCTGTTTGTCGTCCGTAAAGGCATGATTTACACCGTGCCGAAAAGTTCGATCCTGGAAGGCATCACGCGGGATAGCCTGATCACGCTGGCTCGCGACCTCGGACATTCCGTCGTCGAGGAGCCCATTTCACGCGACCAGCTCTACATTTCCGATGAAGTTTTCGTATGTGGAACGGCGGCAGAAGTCATCGCCATTCGCGAAATCGATTTCCGCACCATTGCGACCGGCAAAGCCGGTCCGGTGGCTCGAGCATTGCAGGCAGAGTTTGACAAGCTGACCAGCGGAGCCCATCCCCGCTCTGCGGAGTGGCTGTCGTACGTGCCTGCTTTTGCCGCTAGCGGCAAGGCGTAGAGATTCAGGAGGTCTGTCATGAAACCGCATCAGCACCGCCCGGAAACGGAAGCCGTTCGTGGAGGCACCGACCTCGGCAAGAAAAATGGCCCCTTGGCCACTCCCATCTACCAGACATCCACGTTTGAGGTCACCGATTCCGATCAGCAGGTGCGTGCCACCCACACTGACATGTTCTACACGCGTTACGGCAACCCAACGCACACGGTTGCGGAAAATGCGATTGCGGAACTGGAAGGCGCCGATGCTGCCCTGCTTTTCTCCTCCGGTATGACAGCGATCACGACTACCATTCTTGCGTTACTGAAAAGCGGCGATCATGTTGTCGCCCAGCGCGACATTTATGGCGGCGTCACGAAATTTTTTACCCAATGGTTGCCCAAGCTCGGGATCGAGACCACCTTTGTCAGTACCACCGACTACGATCAGCACATCCGCGCAATTCGTCCCAACACGAAGCTGCTCTATCTCGAATCTCCGACCAACCCGACGCTCCGGGTCGTGGATCTGAAGAAAGTGTCGGCGATTGGCCGCCAGCACAAATTGATTTCCATGATCGACAGCACGTTTGCCACCCCGATCAACCAGCGCCCCATTGAGTTTGGCATCGATCTGGTGATGCACTCGGGAACGAAGTATTTTGGAGGTCACGCCGACTTGATTTGCGGAATTCTCACGGGCCGGCAGGATCTGATTGACAAGGTGCACGAGACCCGCACGACATTAGGCGGGGTCATGGACCCGCACGCGGCCTGGCTGCTGCTGCGGGGGATCAAGAGCTTGGCAGTTCGTGTCCAGCGACAAAATGAAAATGCTCTGCGCGTCGCCCAGTTTCTCGCCGCTCATCCAAAAGTGAAGCGGGTTCACTATCCTTTTGCAGAACGACATCCGCAGCGAGCCTTAGCGATGCAGCAAATGAGCGGCGGCGGCGGCGTGCTCAGTTTTGAAGTGGACGGCAGTGGCGAAGACGCCCGTCGCGTAGCGGAATCGTTGCGACTTTTTACGCTCGCGCCCAGTCTGGGAGGAGTGGAATCGTTAGTCACAATTCCAGTGCTGACCTCGCATGCCATGATTTCTACCCAGGAAAGAGCGGAAATGGGCGTCACGGAGCAGTTGATACGCTTGGCCGTCGGAATCGAAAGCGCAGATGATCTGATTGCAGATCTCGAGCACGGATTATCGGTTCTCGTCAGCTCATCCCAGCAGGCTGAAGTCGCGCGTCGGTAGGAAAACTCGCTTACTAATCGCATCCACCCTGCGTGGGGAGTAGTTAGCCCCTTCGTGCCATTACGTTCGGTAGCTCTCCCTGAAATAATGTAACCAGTCCTATATAAAAACGCTGGCTGGTTTCTTTCCTCCCCGTTCCTCCCCTCGGACTTCTGGTCCGCCGACTACATTCTTAAGAGGTAGAAGTAATGTCCGGTTCTGTGACCGCAAAAGCTCCTTCTGCAGCACATCAGCCCGCCCACGTTCCTGAAAAAGTATTCCGCGGCGTCATCCGGACTACAAAAGCTCCCTTGAAAACCGCCGGCGCGAGGCGAAAGGCCACACTCTGCATCGCAATCCCGCTCCAGATTTGTGGCACCGATCTGAACGGCCAGGATTTTGTGGAAGCCAGTTACAGCGAACGGGTCAGCCGTCACGGCGCCTTCGTACGATTAAATCGCTTCCTGGGCCCGGAGCAGCAACTTGTCATTCGCCGAGTCGGAGCACGCACGGAGATAACCGCGCGGGTCGTAGGACAAGTGGGCATTCGTTCCAACGGTTACGTGTATGGCCTCGAGATCGCAGAAACGCATTCGAAGTTTTGGGGAGTTCACTTTCCGCCAGCCTCGGATGATGTAGCAGCTACACTCATCCGCTGCAGTTGCTGTATGACGCGCGACTCCGCCGAACTTAACGAGATTGAGTTTGCCGTCCTGGACGCGAATGGCATCCTTTCCTGGCCGTGCGACGAGTGCTACGCGGTAACCTTCTGGCAGGCTGTTCCGGACGAAGAACGGGGTTCAAATGGCAGTGTTTCTATCAAGGCCCGCGAAACTAGATCAACAAAGAGCAATCGTCGGAAGATGGTTCGCACCTTGATTAAAGCCTCGGCATGTCTTTGCCAGCCCACCGGCTTGCGCGATGTGGCGCGCTTGATCGACGTTTCTCGCGGCGGTATTTCTTTCCGTACCTTGCAGCATTATCCGATTCACAGCTGGGTTGAGTTGGCTGCTCCTTACACTGAAGGAGGCGCCAACATTTTTGTTCCAGGACGCGTCGTCTGGGAGCGTCCGGCCAGCTATGGATTCAAGGAGTATGGAGTTCAGTACGTAAGGAATTAGCTCCGACCTTCGAGTTTTGCTATCTCCTTCCGAACTATTCTTGTCCTCCGTGCTCGTTTATGATGTCCATTCTCTTTAACCTGCCTGAGGTGGGGGATGCACGTACTGCGGGCGGCAGTGATCGGTGCGGGATTCGTGGGTCGAGCCCATATAGAAGCTCTGCGTCGCCTGGGCATGCCCGTGCAAGGCGTGCTCGCCAGTTCCGCCGATCGGGGAAAAAAGACGGCGCGCGTGCTGGGATTCGAACGAGCCTATGCATCCCTGAAAGAACTGGCGCAGGATTCCTCGGTTGACGTCGTCCATGTTTGTACTCCTAACTATCTTCACTTTGAGATGGCCAAGGCCCTGCTGCAAGCCGACAAGCATGTCATGTGCGAGAAGCCCCTCGCCATGGATTGCAAACAATCAGGGGAACTGGTCCAGTTGGCGCGACGGCAGAAGCGCGTCGGTGCGGTCACCTATAATCTGCGCTATTACCCGCTGTGCCAGGAAGCTCACGCGCTGGTGGAGAGCGGGGCAATCGGCGAGCCGCGCCTGGTACACGGCAGCTTCCTCCAGGACTGGCTCTTCTATCCGAGCGATTGGAACTGGCGACTGGAACCGGAACTTGGGGGCAGATTGCGTGCGGTGTCGGATATCGGAACTCATTGGCTCGACCTGATAATGTGGATCACCGGCCAACGGGTAGTGGAAGTATGCGCTGACCTGGCTACCGTCATACCAGTCCGCAAACGTCCGCGCCGACGCGTGGAAACTTTTCAGCAGAAGAAAAACGTCGCGTCGGATGAAGTCAAGATCACGACCGACGACTACGCTTCGATCCTGCTGCATCTTGAGGATTCGTTGCGTGGAGTGGTGACGGTGTCGCAAGTCAGCGCGGGACACAAGGCTCGACTGTGGTTTGAAATTGACGGCTCCGAGGGGTCGCTGGCGTGGGATTCCGAATCGCCGAATACGCTCTGGATCGGGCATCGCAATGTGCCGAACCAGGACATGATCAAGGACCCGGCGCTGATGAGCCCCGCCGCCCGAGGCTTCGCCGCTTATCCGGGAGGGCATGCGGAAGGCTACCCGGACACGTTTGTTCAGCTCTTTAAGGAATTCTACGGATACATCTCGGCCGGGAAGATAAGCGCTCCTCGCCCCTTCCCAACTTTTGAATCCGGACACGAAGAAATGTTGCTTTGCGACGCGATCGCGGCTAGCACACGCGAGCGCCGGTGGGTAAAGGTCGGGAAAGATCCGAAAGCGAACCCCTAGTTTTCGCGAGCGGGAACGCCCGCGCTAACGGAGAAGGGGACCCCCGGTTTGTCAACGTACCGACTCTAGTAGACGGCTCGTGTTGACTCGCGCACAACCAGTTCCGGGGCGACTTTGCGGTGCACCGCAGCAACTTCCCTTTTTTCCAGGACCGAATTGATGCCGTCGACCACGATGCTAACAGCCAGCGAGCCCATGCCTTCCATGGGTTGTCGAATCGTCGTCAAGGACGGGGTATAGAGAGTGGCCGTCGCCACGTCGTCGAAGCCGATCACCGAACACTGCTCAGGCACTGGGACCTGGGCTTTAGCCAGGGCCCGAATCGCTCCAAACGCCGTCATGTCGTCAAACGCCATGATTGCCGTGAAAGAGCGGCGGCGCTTGGCCAGTTCCTCCGTTAATTTGTAGCCCGCCTCAAAACTTGAAATCGGGTCCTGGGACTCGGGCAGGTCGACGATCAGCCGGTCGTCCAGATCAAGTCCCTTGGACTGGGCAAAACAACGCACCCCCTTCCATCGCGGAGAACTGTCGGCAAGGGATTTGGGGCCGCGAATGAAGGCAATCTTGCGGTGGCCGAGAGAATACAGATGTTCCATGGCCAATTGACCGCCCAGCTCGTTGTCCACGATCACCGAACTGACCGAGTCAGTGCGCAGCTCACAACCGATCATGGCGGT
>DASQIH010000244.1:0-51387 GCA_035631655.1 Terriglobales bacterium | reverse complement strand
CAATGGTTGTCATTCTTCACCTCTGGACCGCATTTTCAAAAAATATGACTGCGAAACGAAGCCTGGGCCACCAGGCGGCAGCGACAGGAGTGCGCCTCTGGAGAGTGATTTTGCATGTGGTTTCGACCCCTGTCAAGAGAGAGGAAGAAAAGAAAGATGTCTTAGAGGTCTTAGAGGAACACGCCTTGGCACGTGAGGAACTGAGCAGTAGAGTGAGTGCCCGCCGAGAGGGTGTGTAGCCAGCCAGCAAGTTTGTAATCTGGTCGCGCGACCCCCGGAACTATCCTCAACGCGGAGCTCCTGTGCTTCGGAGACTCAGCGCGTAGTGACAGGCCCCTTCGTCCGCAGTCTCCTAGGCAGATGGATGAAATCCCTTAACTATTTTCGCTCAGCCTACCGGCGAAAACTCTCGAGCTGAAAGGAGGCCGCCATGAAAGGCGGACGATATTTATACCTGGGCGCAGTCGTGGCTGCGCTCATCATCGGCCTCGGGCTCTGGAACCCCATACACGTCAAAGCGAACCCTGATCCCGCACCCAGGTTCGTGGTTGATCCTGTCTGGCCCCAAATCCTGCCGGCCCCGGTCGGATATAACCTTTACACTTGGCCAGCACCGACCGCCGGAGATAGCGTTGCTCATCAATGGGTGACCGGTGAAGTGGCTGGAAGCTGTACCGACGCAGAAGGCAACGTTTACACCTTCAACCGGGGTTGGGAAGTAGGGGTAACCGTAAACGGCGTGCTGCAAGGAAACCAATCGGGTGCCATTGTGGGGCAGGATGCCAGCGCGTCGGCGATGCCATCGCCCCCGATTGTGGAATACAACCCGGACGGCAAGGTGATCGCTGGTTTTGGCAACCCCATGCTCCTCCAAACCGGAACCAATTATGGAGACTCCGCTTATCTGCCACATGGCGCCCACGGCTGCTATGTGGATTACCAGGGCAACCTGTGGGTTGGGGGCAACGGGGATGGCGTGATCCAGAAATACAACCCGTCCACCGCGGCAGGGCAGGGCGCAGCTGCCACTTGGTCAGTGCAGATCGGACAGAAGGGTGTCTGCGACGGGAACCCGTCGAGCGCTGTCATTAATCCGACTTGCGGCGAAGGCAACAGTCTCAATACCAGCCACACCCTACTCAACGAACCGCCAGATATGGCGGTCGATCCCGACGTCGGACCGGTCTCGCACACTAGGGGTGATGTCTATATCGCAGACGGCTACGGCAATCACCGCATTGTCGTCTACGGCACCCGCGACGGAGGCATGACCTACCACTACGTCGGCCAGTGGGGCCAGGACTGCGGGCATAACGAGAGCCCCGATGGTTCCAATGCTTGTATGGGCGGCACTTTCGGACATTCCGGCGGCGGCCACCCACACTGCGTGGTGCTGGGCAACGACGGCTTGGTTTATGTCTGCGATCGTCCCAATAATCGCATCCAGGTCTTCAAGAAAAGTTGCGCTCAGCCCTCGATGGACGGATCGCAGCCTCTGTGCGAGCCAGACCGCATCATCTACATCAACAACTTCCCCGGTGCGTCCAAGGCCAAGCTGAACGCGATCCTCAAGGCCGGGACTCGCGCCTGCGACATTGACTTCTGGCCCAACCGGGACAGTCTCGCCAGCGACAGCCCGATGCGCCAGAAGTACGTAATCGACGTCGACCTCGGTGACGACAACACCTGGATCATCGACAAAGCCAGCGGCATTACCGTCGGGGCCCTCGGGCGCTGTGGGTTGGCACCTTGTCCCGGCCACAACGCCGGCGAGTTTGCCTTCGGGCACACGACTAACGTCGATCCCAAGGGCAACATCTACGTTGCGGAAACCATTACCGGTCGGCGCATCCAGAAATTCGTAAGAGTGCCATGACGACGATCACGACCGAGGCCACTAACCACTTTCACCCCGTTGCTGCGGCGGCCGGGAACAATGCTCCGGCTGCCGCTGCTGACGTTAAGGCGATCGCATGCTCCGTCGTTGGGTGAGATTCGCGGCGACGACCGTCGCCCTCACCTTCGCTTCTTTGTTCGTGTTGGCTCACGACCTACCCACCAACACGATGATGAATGCCTTTGTGAAGATCGAACCCACACAGGCTCACCTGGTGGTTCGTGTGCCGCTGGATTTGCTGCGCGGAGCGTCTTTCCCGATGAAGGGAGCTCAATACGATCTGGCCACGGCCGGACCCGCCACGCAGGCAACCCTGAAGGCTCTCGCGGAAGGCCTCCCCCTTTGGAAAGACGGACACCGCCTCGTGCCATCGAGCTCGAACGGCCGCCTTTCTCTGCCCTCCGACCGTTCTTTTGAAGACTACGACCATGCGCTACAGACTGCCGAACGGCCTACCGATCCAACTATCGCGATCTACTATGCCCAGGGCTTCCTCGATGCGCACTTTGTTTATCCCGTCTCATCGCCGGAGTCGGTATTCAAAATCCAGACACTAGTCGCGGCAGATCTGGGGAGTCTTACGCGGCTGACGATCCGTTACCTGCCGCTGAGCGAACCTAGCCGGGCGATGATGATCACCGGCGATTCGGGACCAGTGGCTCTAAACCCGGCGTGGTACCAGGCGGGCAGAGGCTTCGTCATGCTCGGCATTGAGCACATCCTGAGCGGCATCGACCATCTGCTATTCCTGTTCTGTTTGGTCATTCCATTTCGCCGCCTGCGTGGACTTATCCCCGTGATCACCGCCTTTACCCTCGCGCACTCCATTACGCTGCTTGGTTCGGCTTATCATCTCGCGCCTCGGGGAGCCTGGTTCCCGCCCTTCGTTGAGACGGCGATTGCGGCCTCCATCGTTTACATGGCGCTGGAGAACATCGTGGGAGCAGACCTGCGCCGCCGCTGGCTGATCACCGGCATGTTCGGACTGGTGCACGGCTTCGGCTTTTCCTACGCCCTGCAACAGCAGTTGCAGTTCGCCGGCTCGCACCTGCTGGTGTCGTTGTTCTCTTTTAACGTCGGCATCGAGATCGGGCAAATCTTTGTTCTGGCGCTGATGCTTCCCGCCCTGGCCCTGTTCCGGCGCTTGGTCCCGGAGCGGACGGGCGTGATCATCCTTTCCGCACTCGTCGCTCACACCGGTTGGCACTGGATGACAGAGCGCTGGGACGTTCTGCGCCAGACGCCATGGCCGCGCGTGGATGCGGCCGGTGTAGTGATGCTGGCGCGATGGGTGGCCGGGCTGCTATTGGCTTTTGGCGCCGCTCACCTGCTGGCCAAGTGGGTGGGACGCAAGTTCCCGTCGCGGGTCGAACTACCAGAAAGACGGATGGAACAGCCGGAACGAGCGGCGTGATTTAGAACCTGCCAGCACACAAGCTCACATCCGGGCGAGCGGGTCCGCTCTCAGGATACTGTTCAGATCGTCAGGGTGAAAGGCGGCGATAAGCGCGTCTTCACGCTCAAGGGAACCACTCTTGATTAGCTGAGCGAGGGACTCTTCAAGCGTGAAGGAGCCTTTATTCTTGGTCATTGTAATCTCTTGATGGAGATGCTGAAGCGTGTTGCGGCGAATGTGTTGTCGGCCCGCGTAGCCTAGCATCAGCAATTCTGCGGCAGGAACGCGTCCCCCCCGCCGGCTGGGAAGCAAAACTTGGGTGAGGACAGCGGCCAGGGCCATCGCGAGTTCTTGCCGGACTGCGTTTTGACGCTGCAGAGGAAAAGAATCGGAGATTCGGGAAACCGCCGAGGCGACATCGGTTGTGTGGACAGTAGAAAGAACCAAGTGCCCAGTCTCAGCGGCTCTCACGGCAATACGCATCGTTTCGGAATCACGCATCTCGCCGACGACAATGACGTCGGGCGCTTGTCGCACAGCAGCTCGCAGCGCCGTAGGAAAATCCGGTGCGTCAAGGCCTATTTCGACCTGCTCGACTAATCCGCGAAGGTGCAAGTGCTCGTACTCGATTGGATCCTCGATGGTTATGATGTGTCGTGGCTTGCTCTGATTGATGGCATGAACCAAAGCAGCCAGAGTGGTGGTTTTTCCCGAGCCCGCTGGTCCCCCGATAAGCACTAATCCACGAGGGAGATGAGCCAAGGACTCTACCGAGGGCGGCAGGTTGAGGTCTTTGATGGCGGGCACTTTCGTAGGTAGCGCCCGAATAGCGGCTGCGGCCTGACCCTGTTGGCGGTGAAGATTAATGCGAAATCTTCCCACTCCGGACAAGCGATATGACGAGTCCGCTATTTGTACTTCTTGATACTCCTTCAAAGCGTGCGGCGTGAGCGCTGACGATACAATGGCCTCGATTTCCGGTCCCTCGAGCAACGTGCCCCCGATGCTTCGTACTTCACCCTCCAGACGGATGGAGGCAGGAGCGCCCGGAATGAGCAACAGATCGCTGCCTTTCTCGGCGACAAGCATCTTCAACCATTGGTCCAGGCGTGCAGTAGCGGTGGCCACTTTCGGTTCTACCCTGTCGTTGATTTCCAATTTAACCTGCTCCGCAGACGCAGATTCTTTACATTCCATGGTACTTCACCCGCGGATTCTCGTCCTTGATAAGCGATTGGTACTACGACTTAAGGAACGGAAGCGTTGGTCCCGAAAGGCTGATAGAATCCCTTCAGATAAGCCCTCTCCATGAAGAAGTGCTCCAGGCTCGGTTTGGCCCGGACAGCGGCCCTCTCTTTCTTGCTATCGGCCCTGTTTACAGGTCTGGCCTCGTCCCAAGTATCCCAAAAAGCGACAATCAAGCGGATAGCAATCTTGGGTAGTGAAAAGGGCGTGGGATTGGAGATCACCGCCAACCAGCCGGTGACAACCGATACCAGAGTGCTCACCGGGCCGGATCGCGTGGTCATCGACTTTCCGGGTGCGGTGCCGGGCAACGAGTTGAAGGGTTTCCCAGTGAAGCGTGGCCCGATGAGGGCGGTGCGGGTCGGACTATTCACATCCAATCCACCCACGACGCGCGTCGTGCTTGACCTTAATGCCCCCACCCCCTATGAGATCCTTCCTGCTGGCAATACGGTCATCGTGAAGATGCGTGAAGGTCCAACCGTTTTGCCTGCAGAAGCCGTTGAGCACGCCACGGTGGCCCCAGTTCGAGCAACCCTGCCAGCGCCTCGCCAACAATCTCCCCGAACAGCAACTATCAAGCGAGTGGCGATCCTGGGCAGCGAAAAGGCGATGGAACTGGAAATCACCGCCAGCCAGCCGGTCGCGACCGACACGCGAATGCTCACCAGCCCGGATCGTGTGGTTATCGACTTTCCAGGTGCAGTACCCGGCGCTCAGCTGAAGGGTTTTACCGTCAACCACGGCGCGATCAGAGCGGTGCGTGCCGGGCTTCTCTCATCCAATCCACCTACAACCCGCGTGGTGCTTGACCTTAATGCTCCCAGCCCATACCAGGTTTTTCCTTCCGGCAACGTCGTTATGGTGAAGTTGGGAGGTGCTCCCAGCCTAATCCCGGCAGTAGTGATTGAGCGCCACCCTGTAACTTCGGCGCCGGTAGCTCCGCCTGCGCCTCGTGTTCAGGTGAGCTTCCAAGATGGTCTGCTTAGCATCGAGGCCGACAAGGCCAACTTGGCCGAGGTGCTCAACGAAGTGCATCTTCGCACCGGCGCCGATATTCCGATTCCCGCAGGAGCGGAACAGGAGCAGGTTATCGTCAAGGCTGGTCCGGGACCCGCGACCGAAGTGATGGCCACCCTGCTCAACGGCTCGCACTTCAATTTTGTAGTGGTGGGAGCCGCCGAGGATCAAAACGCGCTGCGCAAGGTGATACTGACACCCAAAAATGGTGACATCTCGCAGCCTGATTTCCCGTCCAGTCCTCCGCCCCCGGTGACCGAGGAAGTGCCCAGCGAGGTGCCGCCTCCGGTCCAGGAGAATTCTCAGCCGGGGAATCCACCGGCGCCCAGCATGCCGCAAAATCCTATGCCGCCGGATCAGAACGCCCCACCCGAGCAGCCGCCTCAGCCGCCACAATATTGAGCAGCGTTCTGCTATTGCACCAGACGAACGGGCACGGCAGAAACGCCACCGCCAGAAACCGCCGCGAGACTGTTATTCGGTGGATTGCAGCCAGCGGCGTTGAGGATGATTGCGTCTACCGATCCACTCGCAGCGTTGTCAATAATTCCGAGTTGAAGGAACCCAACTAGGCTTGCAGTGCCGGTACAAGTCGAACCACCACCTCCCGGGGGACACAGTTGGCTTCCGTCAAACAGTGGCACGGTAACAATCGAATCGCTGCGACTGATATTCGCAGCGCTGGCTAGAGAAGGATCGGGGTTATTGAGTCCGGGCTGAATCAGTACAGGCTGGCCAGCGGCAACGGGAGGAGTTGGAAGAATATCTTGACCTTGGTTCGGCCCCGCTCCGCCTGCATGAATTAGACATTGCGTTCCTTCATTGGTCCTTTGCTGAAGGGAACCGGTGTAGACTCGGCTGTCGATCGGTATTGCGGGAGAAGGACCGATTGATTCTCCGCATGAGAGAGGAGTTGGATTAAAGCAGGAGATATTGTTGTAGTAAGGGCCTGGGGAGTTATTGCAACCACCCTGGTTAGGTGAGGGGCATTGCGGCGTAGGCGGATTAATCGGAATGGCGAGAGGGTAGAACGTCAGAGTGCTGCCGTTGGTAAGTGGCGCTGCGGGACCTGATAGAGGCCCACCGCCAGGATTAATCAGGTTGAGGGTAATTTTCTGGCCGATAAATGAGCCACTGTTTGCGATACTCCCGTCCGCCAGGTTCACAAAATAAGGAGTTGCGCAGTTGGGGTTGGTAGGTGGCTGCGGCGCACTGTTGGGCTGGCAGTTAGGTACCAGCCAAGGCTTAACTCCGCTCACCTGAATAGGTGCGGGACCACCGGACGGGTTGTAAGCCTCGGCCGTAGCCGTGGCAGTCACCGTGGGAGCCGCCGTGTTCCAGATTTTGGCAAAGAACAGCGGCAGGCCAGTGCGCTGCACCTGAATGGTGATCCGCGGGTTTTCCGGCTGGGTGAAATTACAGGAACTGCCGGCCCAGAGAATCGTAGGCACAACTCCGGCAATATTGTTTTGAATCGCAGCTGCCTGGGCCTGCAGCTCCGCCAATCCGGTGCCCCCGCTGCATAACGCGGTTTGATTGACAGTGAACCCCGGTGGGTAGGAGGTGTAGCCGGACGTTACGAAAGCTTTAGCGCCGGCAAGCGCCGCGGCCTCGGCAGCATGTTGAGCTTCGCTGCGCGCCACGTAGAGGGTGACAACGTCGATGCTGAGCGCCGCCATGGCCAGCAATGCCGTCATGGACAATGCCACCATTAGTATGGTCTGGCCGCGCTCAGGTGTGCGATTCGCGAATGCGCTTCGATCCATGGCAGTCTCTCTCAATTCAGGTTCTGCATCGCAGCGGTCGTCACAATACATCGGGTCGTCGAGCTGGGATTTGGCACGACAAGGCTCATGATTCGGCCGAACTGCCACGGGTACGGATAACTCAGCGTGACCTGGGTAGCTTCAACCGTTACCGTATTTGTGCCGCTCGTCACGTTAAAAGTAAGGCCGCGATTGACGGTCAGTGTGAACTGCTGCGGGTTGCCTCCTGCGTCCGTGCAAGTCCTGCCGGTCCCTGTGAACGTCCAAGTCCAGTTGGTCGGGGGGCCGGGTGCCGCAGTGGCCAGGCCCAGGTCATCCACGTTGTTAGCCGCGAGGTAAGCGTCCACTACGTCGCGCACCGCAAGGATAGAAGCGGGGGCTGAGTTGCTTAGATCACTGGTGCTCTGACTGGAGGCAAACCGTGCGCCCTCGCGAGCCGCGCCTGCAAGCTTTTGCTTCAGATTGAAGGCTTGTCCGAAATCATAGATTCCGACAAAAAGCGCCATCAGGAGGGGCAACGTGATGGCCAGCTCAACGATCTGCGCAGCCTCGCTTCCAGAAGCGTGTCCCCACCACAGCGGACGAATGCCCTTGGCTTGCAGCCTGCGCCCGATAAGTTGGAGCGTATTTGGCATCTAGTATTCCATCCGCATCTGAGCTTGGGCCGGAATATTAATCGAGATTCCTGGCGCGAAAAGGATAGGAAGAAATTGGTAGGAATACTGGAAGCTCACGATGGTGCCGCAAGATTGCGGACTGGTGTTGGGATTGATTAAGACATTCCGGCAAATGTAAATCGTCGTTCCGTTCGCGCCCGATGCTTGCCCGCATGTCTTTACGGGCGCTGGTGGAGGGCAGGCAAGCGCGGAAGTAGTCGGCACCAACTGGGAAGTGCGGTTAGGATCCAGGTGAGATGCAGCCAGGGCGCCGCTGACCGCATCGACGACATTGGCGTCACAAGGAAACTGCGAAGTTCCTGCCCCACATGTGTAGGTGGTGCAGTAACTGCAGGTAGGAGTTACTGCCACGCGCGCCCCATCCTGCGCAGCTCTCGTCACAGTCGAATAAATGTTGTACGCGCGGCCAAACGAATAGATGCCAAAAATCAGTGTCATTAGTAGTGGCACTACCACCGCGAACTCGGCGATCTCGGAGGCGCCGTCGTCTAAGGCAAGCTTTGATAATCTTTTCATACGCTACAGCGAAACGTTGAAAGCCAAGCGGCCGCTCACGAACAGGATAACCGCAATCGCCACGGCTACGCCAAAGGGAACCTTTAGGGACTCAGGATTATCGAGCGAGATGGAAGGTGTTCCCGGATGCAATGTCAGGAATGCGAACAGCAATCTCCCGACGTTGCGCATCGTCTCGGTAAAGCGTCTCTTATAAATCACCAGCGCCATGGCCATAACCCCGGCAACCAGCACAGCTCCTGCAAGCACCAGCAGAATTTCGTGGGCGCCCAGGCAGGCGCCGATCGCGCCTACCAGTTTCCAATCGCCGGCCCCCAATGCCCTGATCAAAACAAACGGGAAAAGTAGCAACAAACCTAACCCAGCGCCGCCCAGAGAAAGTTTTACTCCCGGCCAGCCATAGGCGAGCAGGTTCGCGGCGATCCCTGCCACCAGCCCCGGGACAGTCAGCCAATTCGGAATACGGCGCCACCGCCAATCCGTCCAACCCGCAGCCAGTGCCACGAGAGCCGCTATCACCAGCGCGCCCTCCCTCAACATGCTCGTCCATAGCGTTGCCCATAGGGTCTCGTCCTGCGGCTCGCGATCCGGTGATTCGGACACAGGACAGCGATTTCTCGTTTTGGCAAGCAGATGGAAGAGTTGGAAAAAGTGCTGAGCAGCTTGCGACCTCAGAGCACGAGAAAACGTACTCTAATGCCCGGATTTTCACATAGCAGAGAAGCTAAGTCAATGAACGCCAAGCCGTAAAAGCACGTCGGCAAGCTGGTGTTTGCTAGTACTTCAGTAACCGGCTTCCCACTAGAAAAAAGACCCGAGGTTGCGCTCGGGCCTATCCATTCAGATGCTAACGAATTTAACGGCTAAGGCTCTGGGCCACGCCACGCTCCGCGACTATCCGCTTTGCGTTTTCTGCCAGTTGCTTGGCCTGCGGAAGCAGTTCGAGAGCCTTGACCACTTGCGGATCGGTCTCAGCCCGGACTTTTAGGCCCTCATCCTGGCCAAATGCATCGATGAAGATTTCGCTCTTGATGCTGGAATGTAGCCAGTCGCTGTTCTGGACTAAATCGGCTTCCGTGTAAGCGACCTTTTCCTGGTCCAGGAATTTGCGGAAGTCGTGCATCACGTTCTCGTCCACCTCGAAGCTTTTGCTAACCTGGTGGCTGGACGTATAGCGCTTGGCAAAGTTGAAGAACGCGTAGTGCTGGAGCAGTTCGTCCTCGAAGTGGTTGGTTTTTTGCGCCGGAATTTTGACGTCCGGCGTGATCCCCCCGCCTCCGTATACGGTGCGCCCGCTGTCGGTCAGTTTGACCTCGCGGTTGGCACCGTTTTCTTCCGTATCGCGGTTGTAGTAGTAGTCATACAGCGAAACGCCGCTGTAATCGCGCTGGATGAGGCGTCCGCTAGGCGTGTAATACTTGGCGGTGGTCAACGCCAAGCCGGTATTCTCGGACAGCGGATACACCGTCTGCACCAGACCTTTGCCAAAAGTGGTTTCGCCCACGATCAACCCGCGGTCATGATCCTGAATCGCGCCCGCCACAATCTCGGCCGCGGACGCCGTGCCTCGATTGACCAGTACAACCAGCGGATATTCTCTTCCACCGTTGCCGTGCGTAGCGCTGTAACGTTTCTCCTGCGAGGCGCGGCCGTGATGCGAAACGATGAGCTGGCCTTTCTTGAGAAACTTGTCGGCCACTCCAACTCCCTCGTTTAGCAGGCCGCCCGGATTCTGGCGCAGGTCCAGGATAAGGCCCTTCATGTCCCCGAAGCTTTCGAGCGCCTTGGAGACCTCACCCTCGGTGGTTTCCTGGAAGCCCGTAACGTGGATGTATCCAATGCCGGGCCGGATCAGAAAAGCCAGATCTACGCTGTTGCGCGGAATTTCGTCGCGCACGACATTGAATTCCAGCGGCTTGTCGGCACCTTCGCGCAGGATGGTGATGTGAACCGTCGTCCCCTTGGGACCTTTGAGCAGATCGGCGACGTCCGATGTGCTCATGTTATCGGTGGACTTGCCGTCCACGGCAGCAATAATGTCGCCCGGCCGGATGCCGGCCCGATAAGCCGGCGTGCCCACGAACGGAGCAATCACGATAACTTTATTGTTGCGGGGACCGACCGTCATGCCCACGCCGTAGTACTTACCGCGCTGCTCTTCGCGCAATAGGGAGTACGACTTGGGATCGAAGAAATTCGAGTGCGGATCCAGGGCATGCAGCATGCCAGGGATCGCGCCGTTGTAGATGGCCTTGTCCGCATTGACCGGCTCGGCATAGTTCTGCTCAACCACGTCGTATACCTGCGTGAACGTCTTCAGGCTGTCGCGAACGTCCGAGTCGCTGTTAGGCAGAGGCGTAGGAGCGTTCCTCTGCGCGAACAGCATCCCCAAAAAGCCACAAATGACGAGAATCAGTACAACAAAGAAGAGTGAGCGACGAGAACTACGAACCATCGTTTTGTTTCCTTCGGTTGGGGCATTGCAAGGTCACCCCGGTCACCGCTTACGCTGAGCGCAGTATACCATGCGTTCAGCCCTTCCCGTTCCCTCGATTTCGGACCGCAAGTAACCACCTGGTAAGAGGTTGCGGCTGTTTATGGGATGCGGGTGGGCGACTCCAGGTTTCGTAAAAACCTGCGCGTGGCGCAGGCGCCCTGCCGGCATTCCTTCGATTAGCGGCGGTAGCTTAGCTGCGATTGCTGCCGGTGCAAAGATGGCAGTATGATGTGAGCATGAATCTTGGTTTTCCAGAGATGATCTTCATCTTCTTCCTCGCCCTTATCATCTTTGGGCCGAAGAAGTTGCCCGAAATCGGGCGGCAGATTGGCAAGGCTCTGAACGAGTTCCGGCGGGCCAGCAACGAGTTCAAGGCCCAGATCGAGTCCGAGATCAACAATCTGGAAAATGAAGTCCGCAGCCAGCCCCAGATTCTCCCTCCCACGCAACCCCCGCAAGGGGCGATAGCCAGCGGACGTGCGGCCGAGGCTGCGCCCGCGCCGGAAGTCGACTCCGCCAGCAAGGCTTCCAATGCCTGAAGTAGCGGCTGAAATTCCTCCCTCTGGGAAGGCCAATGAGTCCATGCCCGCCATGAGCTTCCTCGAGCATCTCGAGGAACTGCGGCGCCGGATTATTTACGCGATCATTGCGGTTGCGATTGCGTTCTTCGCCTGCTGGGGATACGCCGAGCGCATCTACGAGATCATGCAGCGCCCCATCATGAAGGCGCTGCACGATCACAATTTGGCGGAGAAACTTGTCTATCTGAACCCCACCGAGCCTTTCAACCTTTACTTGAAGGTTGGTTTCTTGGCTGCGCTGTTCGTGGCTTCGCCTTTCGTCCTCTACCAGGTGTGGATGTTCATCTCCCCGGGGCTCTACCGGAATGAGAAACGGTATGTGCTGCCCTTCATGTTCTCGACCGTGGCATTGTTCCTCGCGGGCGGCGTTTTCGGGTACAAGATCGTGTACCCGGCGGCGTTGGATTTCCTGATTGGTTACGGCAAACAGTTCCAGCCGATGATCACGATCGGCGAGTATACCGATCTGTTCCTAACCATCATCATCGGCATGGGTATTATTTTCGAATTACCGATCCTGGTGTTTTTCCTCTCCCTGATGGGCATTGTGAGCGCGGGTTTCATGTGGCGGAATTTCCGCTACTCGATTCTGGTGATCTTCATCATCGCAGCGATCGTTACACCGACCACCGACATCCTAAACATGTGCATCTTCGCGGCTCCCATGGTAGCGCTTTACGGTCTGAGCATCGGGATTGCGTGGCTGGTCCATCCCAAGCAGCGCAGAGCGCGACGCGAAAAACGAGGCGAATGATCCGAAAATCTGAGAAGTATTTTTCCGGCCCGGTGTGCCGGTTGGCAATGACCTGTATTTTTGCTGGGTTGGCGCTGATTTCTTGCGCTTGTACTCGCGAGAAACCCGCGACCGACGCACCCAACCCTGGCGCAAATGCCAGGACAGCCGAAACGGCACAAGCATCCATGCCGGTCGCAGCGGTTGCGGATTCCGGACCGCTGCCGACGATCAACTCTGCCCGCGCCTTTCAATACACCAAAGAAGTGGCCGCCTTCGGTCCCCGTCCTATTGGCAGCGCCAATCACAAGAAACTTGAGGATTACATTTACGCCCATCTCAAAGGCGATGACGTCAGTGACGATTCCTTCACGACCGATACCCCCGAAGGCAAGCTGCCAGTACGAAACATCATCGCGAAATTTCCCGGCACCAAGGATGGCATTGTGGTCCTTGCCGGTCATTACGACACACCCTATTTCCTGCGCAACACGCCCTATGTGGGCGCCAATGATGGGGGTTCCTCGACCGCCATCCTGCTGGAATTTGCCAATCAATTGCGCGGCAAGAAGCGTGACGGGTATAGCGTCTGGCTCGTATGGACCGACGCCGAGGAAGCGGTGAAGCAGTGGTCGGAGAGCGATAGCCTCTATGGCACCCGTCATCTGGCCGAGAAATGGCAGAAGGACGGCACGCTAGGAAAAATCAGAGGCTTCCTCTTAGCCGACATGATTGGCTATGCCGATCTGAACATCGACCGCGACCAGAACTCAACGCCTTGGCTCGAGGATCTGGTCTACCAGGCAGCGACCCGCTACGGCTACCAATCCCATTTTTTTGCGCGCACGACGGCTATTGAAGATGACCACCTCCCGTTCGTGCATCGTGGCGTACCCAGCGCCGACTTTATCGATCTGGATTACGGCTACGGAAACTCCTTCCACCACACCCCCCAGGACACGATGGATAAGCTCAGCCCCAAGAGCCTGGAAATTGTTGGCGACGTGATGCTGAAGACGGTGCGACTCTTGGATAAGCAGCAAGGACCGCCTCCCCCACCGCAAGCACCCGGCGTCCCACGATGATCTGAGCAGTCTTCGCGTCCTTGGCAGATTTTCTTTGCGACCTTAGCGGTTAACTCTTTGTTTTTTCCTTCGGATAATTTCTAATGCAGCGGTCATGCGAAATCCGATTGCTTTGCATCTGGGGATCGGCATCCTTCTCATTTCTGGCGCCAGGGCTCAGCAAGGCCAGAAATCCGACCTCGAGCAAGTGATGACCGAAGCTCTGAAACCTTCTCTCCTGGAAACCAATCTCCGACACCTCACGGATGAAATTGGCGGCCGCGTGCCTGGCACCCCCGCTATGCGGGAGGCAATTGACTGGGGAGTGGCCGCGTTCAAATCTGCCGGTGCAGATAACGTCCATACTGAGGAGTTCAATCTGCCAGCTTCCTGGGCCGAAGGCGTGACCCAGATGAACATCGTTGCTCCCGAACAGTTCCCAGTGCGCGCGATTTCGCTGGCTTGGGCCCCGGCCTTATCTCCGCAGCACCATGTGCGGGTCGTCGATATCGGCGAGGGCACGGCAGAAGATTTCGCTCGCGCCGGAAACATCGCGGGAGCCCTCCTCTTGGTACACTCCGGCGAAATGAAGAAATGGGACGATTTGTTCGCCGAGTACCTGAAGGCTCCGCCCATCATCGATCTCGCGCTGAAAGGAAAAGCACTGGCAATTGCCTTTCAGTCCACTCGCCCGCACGACCTGTTGTACCGCCACACCAATGCTGTCTCCGGGGAGATTGACCGCCTTCCCATGGTCTTGATTGCGCGTGAAGATGCCAGCCGCATGGCACGCCTGCTAGCGTACGGTCAAGCGCTGTACGCTGATCTTTCCATTCCCAACCAGATCGGAGGACCCATTGGCGTCGCCAATGTGATTGCCGAGATAAGGGGCAGCGAGAAGCCGGACGAGTTCGTGCTGCTGGGCGCGCATCTTGATTCGTGGGAATTAGGCACTGGTGCGCTTGACAACGGCTGCAACGCCACCTTGGTCATCGATGCCCTGCGTGCCATCAAGGCAAGCGGCCTTCATCCGCGGAGGACCATTCGTTTCGCGCTTTTTGCGGGCGAAGAGCAGGGAATGATCGGTTCCCGAGCGTATGTGACTTCTCATAAGCAAGAACTGGATCGCGCGGTGGGCGTCGTTGTTTTCGATGCCGGTATCGGGAGAGTCACCGGCTTTTCTGTGGGCGGACGTAGAGATGTAGTGGACGCAACCAGCCAGCTGATTGCCCCTCTCAAACCTTGGGACGCTTCCACGCTGACTACTGACGCCGAATGGGGCACCGACAATTTCGATTTCATGCTGGAAGGCGTGCCCACCTTCGTCGCCAACCAGGAAGAAGGCAATTACCTGATCAACTATCACGCCAGCTCCGATACGTTCGACAAGGTCGACATCCAGCAACTCAAGAAACACGTCGCCGAAGCTGCGGAATTGACGCTGGCGCTCGCCGACACTCCGCAGCCCATCGGTCCGCGCCTGAACCGCGCCCAGGTAGAGCAAACCATGCGCGAGACCCATTTGGATGAGCAGTTAAAGGTATTCGGCATCTGGCAGGATTGGGAAAGCGGAAAGCGGGGGCGCGCGCAGTAGAATTTTCAATTGCCGATTGCCAATTTGTCATACTTAGATCTGAGATTGCAATTGAAAATCGGCAATTGGCAATCCAGTTCAGGTCAGAACATTGACCCCAATCTTGAGGTTCCTTGAACCGGCTCATCTTCTGGATCTTATTCAACCTGTTCGTGCTGCTGATGCTGGCCCTCGACTTGGGCATCTTTCACCGTCGGGCGCACGCTATCAAGTTTCGCGAGGCCCTCGGATGGAGCCTGATGTGGATCGCGATGGCAGCGGGTTTTGCGGTCTTGGTTTATTTCTGGCACGGCCGCACGCCATCACTGGAGTTTATCACCGGTTACGTGATTGAACTCTCGCTCAGCGTGGACAACCTATTCGTCTTCCTGATGATTTTTCGCTACTTCCGAGTAGCAGGCACGAACCAGCACAAAGTTCTCTTCTGGGGCATTCTGGGCGCACTCATCATGAGGGGCATTTTCATACTGGCAGGCGTGGGTCTCATCCGGCGCTTTCACTGGATCATCTATGCCTTCGGTGCCTTGCTGGTTTACAGCGGCCTGAAGTTGATGCGCTCTGAAGGCGCCGAAGTACACCCGGAGAAGAATCCGGTGTTGCGACTCTTTCGCCGCTGGGTTCCGGTAACCAAAGACTACGTAGGTGGAAAGTTCTTCGTACGCCAACCCGGACTGTTTGCGACGCCGTTGTTTATTGTCCTGCTCGTGGTGGAAACCACGGATGTGCTATTCGCGGTTGACTCGATTCCGGCTGTGCTGGCCATCACGCTGAACGCATTTATCGTCTACACTTCGAACGTCTTCGCCATTTTGGGTTTGCGATCGATGTATTTCGCTCTCGCGGGCATGATGGAGATTTTCCATTATCTCCACTATGGTCTGTCTTTGGTTCTGATCTTCATTGGAGCCAAGATGCTGCTTTCGCACTACTACACCATTCCCACCGAAATCGCGCTGGCCGTGGTAGGCATCGTACTGGCGGTATCAGTGCTGGTATCGGTGTTGTTCCCGCAACCAGATAAGGCAGCACCGCAGGAATGAAACCTCTTCGGTTCAGTCTTGCTCACACAAAGCGAATGGACTGGCTTTTGATGATGGAATGCTTGAGAAATCTGGTGTCGTTGTGGGAGGGGTAATCGCTGCGATAGTGCGCCCCGCGGCTTTCTTCGCGGGAAAGGGCTGAACGGGCGACGAGAAGCCCGGCCTGGTGGATGTTCTGAGCCTCGTGGGCGCGGCGGCTATGAGGATGCGCAATCCGGGGAGTTAGTGTCTCCAGTTGCTGAATCGCCCGGCGCAAGCCGTTTCCATCGCGCACGATACCTACGTCACGCCACATCAGATCCTGTATTTGCGAGATCATATCTTCGACGCCCGATTCGATAGGACCGTTGGATGCAGCCAGGCCACGATGGTTGGGTTTAGCGACAGCGCGCAGTTCGGAACGCATAGTTTTGCCAGCGCGAGCGCCAAAGACCAGCCCCTCCAAGAGGGAATTGCTCGCCAGGCGGTTGGCTCCGTGAACCCCGGTGGCGGCGACTTCTCCCGCAGCGAACAAGCCCGGAACATTGGTGCGTCCTTGCAAATCGGTGCGCACGCCACCCATGGCATAGTGGGCTGCAGGACGGATCGGGATCAGGTCGGTGGTGATGTCCACGTTGTATTTCATGCAAGTGGAATAGATGCGTGGAAAACGTCGTTTCAGGTGATCGGCATCCAGATGGGTGAGATCCAGATAAACTACCGGGTCTTTGGCCCGGCTCACTTCCATCTCATGCATGATGGCGCGCGCGACCACGTCTCGCGGAGCGAGTTCGGCAAGAGGATGGTATTTCGGCATGAAGCGGTCCATCTCCAGGTTGCGCAGGTAGGCGCCTTCGCCCCGCAGAGCTTCGGAGAGCAGAAAGCGGGGAGCACCCTTCAGATACAGCGCCGTGGGATGAAATTGAATGAACTCCATGTCGCTGATTTCGGCGCGGGCCCGGAAAGCCATCGCCACTCCGTCGCCAGTAGCTACGGCAGGGTTGGTCGTGTTGCGATAAAGCTGGCCCAGACCTCCCGTGGCCAATAGCACCGACGAAGTACTCACGAACTGATGCTCGCTGTTGTCGCCGATCAGGTGAACGCCACAGACGCGGCCATTCTCAACGTCCAAGTCTGTCGAAAATTCAAACTCGCAAATCGAAATTTTGTGCAGCGTCCGGGCTTTCGCATGGAGAGCTCGTTGGATTTCACGACCCGTGGAGTCGCCATGGGCATGCAGGATGCGATTGCGGCTGTGTGCTCCCTCGCGCGTGAAAGCCAGCTTAGTACCGTTGCGGTCGAACTCGGTACCCCAGTGAATCAGTTCCTCGATTCGCTCCGGACCTTCTTCCACCAGCACCCTCGCGGCATCGAGGTTACAAAGACCGTCGCCGGCATTGAGCGTGTCCTGAAGGTGAAGTGTGACTTCGTCCTCATCACTGAGAGCGGCAGCAATTCCTCCCTGGGCGTATTGGGTCGCCGATTCGGCAAGTTCTTTCTTGGCCAGCACCAGCACCCGCCCGGCCTCCGCCAGTTCGATGGCTGCGCGGAGCCCGGCAATTCCGGCGCCAATGACCAGGAAATCGGTTTCGTGTGGCGCAGACTTCATTGCCGAAAAATGGTATCACGCAGGCCTCTGGCAGGGCTGTGCGCTCGATACGCTATCATGGACATCCATGGCCCGAGTCTCCGTTTCCGTCCAGCCCCGCCCCTACGAAGCACTGATTGAACGCGGATTGCTGGACTGCGCGGGCGCCATTCTGCGCGATCTCTTCCCCAATCGCAAACGATGCTTTGCAGTGACCGTACCTCCTGTCCGCAGGAAATGGGGCAAGAAGCTGATGGCATCTCTAGCCGCCGCCGGTTGGCAGGCAAAGCTTCTGGAGATGCGCGACGGGGAACGCTATAAAACTCTGGCCACGACCGAAGATTTAGCAGAGAAATTGGTCCGGCTCGGTGCCGACCGCAACGCGGTAATCCTGGCTTTCGGGGGCGGCGTGGTAGGCGACGTCACCGCCTTTCTCGCTTCCGTTTACATGCGCGGCGTAGACGTCGTGCAGGTGCCGACCACGGTGTTGGCTCAGGTAGATGCGTCAATCGGTGGTAAAAGCGGCGTGAACTTGAAAGCAGGGAAGAACCTGGTAGGAACATTTCATCAGCCCCGGGTGGTGCTGATCGATCCCCAGGTCCTTGCCACCCTTCCGGAGCGCGAATTCCGGGCTGGACTTTATGAAGCCCTGAAGTGCGGAGTAATCGGCCGGCCAGAGCTGTTCGATCGCATGGAGAAGCAACGCGACAGAATCCTGCAACGTGATCCGGGCGAGTTGGAGTGGTTGATCGCCGAGAGTGTGAAGCTGAAAGCAGAGATCGTCTCTGTCGACGAACGCGAGCGTGGTCTGCGCCGGGTTCTGAACTTCGGACATACCATCGGCCACGCCTTGGAGGCGCAAACTAAGTACCGGCATTTTCTGCACGGTGAGGCTGTCGCATGGGGGATGATCGCGGTGGCCAGGATTGCCGTCGTTCTCGGAAAGACTGATCAAGAAACCTGTCAGCGAATTAGCGAAGCTGTGCGCGGTCTGGGACGCTTGCCGGGGGTTACCGCGCGCACACAGAACGTTTTGCGCTGGCTGCAATCCGACAAAAAAACCAAGGACGGCGTTGTGCATTTCATTCTCCCCACCAAAATCGGTAAGGTCGAAATCGTCAACAACGTGCCGACAGAAGTGGTCGTGGAAGCCGTAGCCGAGCTACGAAGAATGTCGCGGTTTTGGAGAACTGACGCACCAACCACGTTGTCATTCTGAGCCAAGCGAAGAATCTATGCATTCCGCCGTAATGTAGCGATCCTTCGTGGCCAAAAGCCGGCTAGGATGACACAGCAATTGCGTATACATCGTGAGCGAGTCAACCAAGAATGTCATCGTGGGTGCTACCCCGGAGGGTGCACAAGATCCCCAATCAGCCGCGGCGGCCGTGCGCCAGATGTTTACTTCCATTGCGCCCCGTTACGATTTGCTGAATCATGTCTTATCGTTCAACGTGGACCGGCTTTGGTGGCGCCGTGCGGCGCGGACACTCTCATCCATCCTGGCACACCCGGATTCCCACGTGCTCGATCTCTGCTGCGGCACAGGTGATATGACGTTTGCTCTGCGCCGGGAGGCGAACCCTTCAGCCTCCATCTTTGGCGCGGACTTCTCGCATGCGATGCTGCAGTTAGCGGCCGAGAAATCCAGAGGAGCAACCCTATGCTGGATCGAAGCCGATGCCCTGCACTTGCCATTTCCCGATGCCTGCTTCGACCTGGTCACATCCGCATTCGGCTTTCGCAACTTGGCCGATTACAATGCCGGCCTGCTCGAAATCGTCAGAGTTCTGAAAACCGGTGGCGAGTGCGGAATCCTAGATTTTGGCGAGCCCAAAGGACTGCTGGGAACGGTCTACCGTCTCTACTTTCGACACGTGCTGCCGAAAGTCGGCACTCTGATTTCGGGAGTAGAGGGTCCTTACGCCTACCTGCCTGCCTCAGTGGAGCGTTTCCCGGATCCACAGGAAATGTTGGACCGCATGCGCCTCGCCGGGCTCGGTGAGGCGACCTGGAGCCCCTACACCTTCGGGATTGCGGGACTGTATAGGGGCAGGAAGTAGCGCCGCAATTCGATCACCCTGCCGCCTTCTTGAAGAGTTCACTCAAACGGTCAATGTCCTCGGGAGCAGCATCGCCTAGCACGAAATAGCGCAACCCTCCCTGGCTCCAGGTTTCCACACTGAACGAGGCGTGCCTGCGAACAGACGCGTTGCCAGACAACCCGGAACCTAATCGATCCTGAAAGATGAATACCGAAATCTGGTGTTTGCGAACCTGGTAAATCAAGTGAGCGCCGGGAGTCTGACCCAGGTAAGTGACGCGTCCTCCCACCAGCGAGAAATCGGAATTCTGAAGTTCCGGCAAGTTGAAAGTGAAAGGGATTTTCCCGGTAAACCAGGGCTTCACCGTGTGCCGATCGGTAGACACGACATCCACGGGCGTACTGCTGGCCAGGGTTGCTACGTGGAGATCCGCCAACTCGCTGTAGACCTGCTCCGTGCGCAGGCGTTGCCGGAGAATGTAGGTTGTGCCAAGTCCCGCTATGACCAGAATGGCAACGACCGCGGTGGCAAATTCCCAGCTCCACCCCAATGCCCTTCGCGGCTTTCCTGCGATCCTCTGCTGAACTCGGTTGCGGAACTCCGTTGTAGGCGTGAACCGTCGGCCGGCGGCATGAATGGCGCGCTTCATCTGCACGTGCGCCAGGCTTTCAGCGGCGCACGCCGGGCAAGAGTGCAGGTGTGCGTCGAAAGCGCGCGCCTCTTCCGGCGGGAGTTCGCCGTCAAGGTAAGTGTCGAGTTTTGCTTGCCACCGGTCGCAAGCCATGTTTAGACCTTCTGCAATTTTTCGCGAAGGAGGTCACGCAACGCGCCCCTGGCGCGCGACAAGCGTGACATCACCGTGCCCATTGGGATCGAAAGTGTGCCCGCAATCTCCTGGTACGACATCTCTTCCACCTCGCAGAGCAGCAGGATCTCTCGAAAATTTACCGGCAATTCCGCGATCGCTGCCTGTACCAACTCCTGGTTCGAGCGCTCGATCAGAATTGTCTCTGGGGTGGTGCCGGTCTTCAAATTGACTGGCGCATTCTCATCCTCATCCAGGGCAACTGTTTTTGTAGCGCTTAACCCCGTGCGCGAAGTTAAGAAGGTATTGCGCAAGATGCGGTACATCCAGGCTCGAAAATTGGTTCCTTGTTGGAAAGAAGAAAAGGCCTTCAGCGCCTTGACGTAGGTTTCCTGCACGAGGTCTTCCGCTTCTTCGCGGTTCTGTGCCAGCCAGTGAGCGAAGTTGTAAAGCTGGTCGAAGAGCGGCATAGCCAGTTCTTCGAACGACTCGCGTTGCAAACGCTCCTCCGACACGCACACTAGGGTAAACCACCGGCCTGCAAATTTATTCCATAGTGCTATGCCTATTTTTTCGTGGAATAAAACTGCAGCCTGACAGTTATCACCAGCAACATGCGAACCGGCGTGCGCTTCGCGGAAAAACCGCGCCTGTGCCTCTGCTGACCTCGTCCGCTGTTCAGTGTTACAGCGAGGGGCAGCTAAAGCATCATTGATCGCCGACTATTTCCTTCGGGGATGCCGACGTCCAAAGGAATCCTGAACGAAGAAGAAATCTGGCAAATCGTGCACGACATTAGCCATCTACCCACGAAAGGAAGGTGGGGCGAACCGGCAGGATACGGGGGAGGACTGCCCGCCAGCAATGTCCAGCGCCACCAAGCTTAACGGTTCTTACTTGCCAACCGATTGTTCCGCTGCTACACGGGGGACGATTCCTGCCAGGCTTTCCACGAAGGCGTCCTTGACTGTGTATCGGATTACGTCCTCGTAGTCGTACCCCAGGAACTCCCGCAGACGGTCTGTCTTCATGATGCATTCGCCGGTCACGTAAGGCGCTATCTCTGGAGGAATGGCGGACAGCCGGAAATTCCACGCCATTTGTAAACCCAACTTGCAGATCCACCGACTGGGAACGCGAATCAGCTTCAGGCCGGAAATTTCCACGCACTCACGGATGGTCAGCGGCTCACCTCGGCCGGCAACATTGAGGATGGTCAGTCGCTTCGCTTCGGGTTCGCGCCTCAGAATATGGGAGAGCAGCCGGGCCACATCGTCGACGTGCACGTACTGGACACGATTTTCCAGATAATGCTTGCCCATGGGCAGAACACACGGCAGACGTTTCCCGCGGGCGCGCATCCAGGCCGCCATCCGGCTCCGGCCGTTGGGAGTGCCGCGGAAAAGTCCCACGAGGTAATTCTCAACCGTCGGTCCGCCGAAAATGTGGGGACGCAGGACGTAAACACTGCACCCCCTTAAGGAAGGCGCGCGCTGCTGGACGACCTCGTCACATTCTCGCTTGTGCACGCCGTAGGGATATGTGTGAGCGCCGAGCGGACTTTCTTCCGACAAAGGTCCGTGCTCGCTGGGGCCGTAAGCCGATACGCTACTGGGGAAAATGAACTTCTCGACTCCACCCTGCTCGCGGTTGGCTTCGGCAATCGCCTCCATCACGCGGGCCGTGCCGGCCACATTGATCTGCCACATGCGCTGCTTATCAAGAACTCCGGCACGAACCTGATCCAGAACAAAGGCCAGGTGCACTACTGCCACCGGATGAACTTCCTTCAGCAAATGGATGAGCTGCAGGCACGACTCTTCCTGCCCCAAATCCATGCGGACAAAGCGAATCGCGCGTTGGATTTTCGGGGGAATGACATCAATACCGACGACCGAGAAATCGCCTATCTGGGACAACAGGCGGGTTCCCAAATTGCCGGACACTCCGGTGACTACGACTGCTGGTTTTCCGCTATTCATCCCTGCTTCAATTCTTAGGAGTTGGCGATTCGCCCTTGTCCTGATCCTTGCTGGTCTCCGGTTTCGCCGGGGGATTTACCTGGGGAGGCGGGGGAGGCGCACCTCCTGGAACAGCAGCCGGGGCGGAGGCGGGTCCGAAATAAGCTTCATTCAGGTCCGTCTTGCTCGACTGCTGAATGCTTTCCATCGCATCCTGCATTCTTTGCTGTGCCAAGGTTGCGCGGATCTGGTCGTGCGCCTGGTCGAGCGGTTTGGTTTCCTTAGCGACCACTTTGTAAATGTAGTAGCCATTGGGCTCGGCAAGCACTTGCGAAACCTGGCCAGCCTTCAGGTCCAGTACGGTGCGATGATTAACGGGTAGTTCGTTGCGCGTCAACTTACCGATCTTGGTGCTGGGAGGCGCGCTCTTCACGCCGGCCACATCAAATGCTTCCTTCTGTAACTTGTCGAAGTCCTCGCCTCCCGCCGCCCGGGTCTGCAGCGAATCGGCCTCCTTCTTCATAGCTTCTTCGTCCGCTTTTTGAGTGTCGGCCTGCTTAGCAGGGTCTTCTTTACTGTCCGCAGCGGGCTCGCGCTGCTTATCCTTGGGAATGTACAGGCGCTGGAAGTCGGCTTGCTCAAAAGCGCCGGCATTATCCTTGTAGTACTTGGCGATCTCCGCTTCAGGAACCTTGTCGGCATCGTCTTTTACCGATTGACTCAGTTGCTGGGCCAGAATCTGCAGGCGGGCAAATTGCAGGATCTGCTTAAACCTCGGATCATTCTCCAGGCCACGCTTACGGGCTTCCTGCGCCAGCACCAGCATCTTCGGATAGATGTCAGCCAGCCGCTTCTTCATAGCGGCATTCATGTTGGGCTGCAGCGCGTTGGCGATCTCCTCGAATTGCGCGCGCGTCACCACAGTCTTGCAGTCGGCCTTGGTCTTGGGCGCAGGTGCAGCCTTGGTGCGGGCTGCGGGCCTGTCACAGACACCAGTGATGGTAATTACCGGAGTCTCAGGCGCAACCCCTGAACTGTCCTTGGCAGTCGGCTGGGCCGGTTTAGCCGGGGTGGAGGCGGCAGGTGACTTGGGGGCCGCCTTTTTTGAGGTAGGAGCGGGGGCTGCCTGTCCTAGCGCAAGTGAGGCAAGCAGCAGAACCGGCAGACAACGAAATTGCATAACTAAAGATCTCCTCAAGGATTTGGGGATGTTTAGCATCGTAGCACAGAGCTCTCGTAACTGCAGTGAGCGCCCCCATGAGTTGGGCTTGGCGTGGAAACTGCCGACCAGCGATAATGCCGCTATGTCGGGAACGCCCGCGGTCTTCAGCTCGGAATCCATGCGCGCAGAAAAACGCGCTGTGGCCGGGAATTCCGTGCTGGCGGCAATCGCCATTACGACCCTGAAGATCGTGGTCGGCATCAGCACGGGCAGCCTGGGCATTCTGTCGGAGGCGGCCCATTCCGGACTGGACCTGATTGCCGCGTTGGTGACCTTCTTTTCGATTCGCGTCTCCGACAAGCCCGCCGACGCTGACCATCAGTACGGGCATGGCAAAGTCGAGAATTTTTCTGCCTTCATCGAAACCGGTCTGCTGCTGCTCACCTGTGTATGGATCGTCTACGAGGCGGTCCTGCGGCTCTTTTACCGGCACGTGGAAATTGAACCGAGCCTGGCCGCTTTTGCAGTGATGTTCCTCTCGATGACAGTGGACTACTGGCGTTCTCGAGCTCTGGGCAGGATTGCCGCGAAATACGACAGCCAGGCCCTGGAGGCAGATGCACTCCACTTCTCAACTGACATCTGGTCCAGTGCCGTGGTGGTCCTCGGTCTGCTGCTGGTGATGGTGGGACGGACCTACAAGGTTGAGCGGTTGCGCGACGCTGATCCGGTCGCCGCACTTTTTGTAGCCGGAGTGGTGGTGTACGTGAGCTGGCGCCTGGCTCGAAAAACCGTTGACGCCTTGCTGGATGCTGCTCCCTCCGGAGTGCGGTCCAAAATCATCGATGCTGTTTCGCAGGTCGCTGGAGTTCTAGAAGTCGATCGAGTGCGCATCCGCAGGGCGGGGAACCGGTATTTTGCTGACTTGTCCATCGGCCTGGCGCGAAACGTTACCTTCCAACGCTCCGAGCAAATGGCCGACGCGGTCACGGCGAGTGTGCACGGCATCCTGCCCGATGCCGATGTGGTCGTGCATTCCATCCCACGCGCTTTGCACGGCGAGAATATTTTCGATCGCATCCGGGCGGTGGCCACACGGCACAATTTCAACGTGCATGATGTCAGCGTGCAGGACCTCGGCGGGCGTCTTCATGTTGAACAGCACTTGGAGCTCGATGAACGCCTCAGCTTGCTGGAAGCCCACGACCGGGTGACGCTGTTGGAATCGGAGATCAGGCGTGACGTGCCCGAGATCTCCTCCATCCTCACCCACATCGAGAGCGAGCCCGCCACCATCGAAACCGGAGATGAAGTTGTTCGCGATCGCAGCTTGGAGCGCCGATTAAAGGCAGTGGTCGCCGAATTTCCCGATATCGTTGATATGCACGACGTGCAATTCAAGCGCGTGCGCGACCGTCTCTACGTTTCCTGCCACTGCACCATGTCGGATGACCTGCCGCTCTCCCGCGTTCACGACATCCAGACCGCGCTCGAAATCCGCTTCAAGCAAGACGCGCCGGAACTCTTCCGAGTGTTGATACACCCCGAGCCGCAGACGGATAATCGGCGGTGATGGTCAGTGGTCACAGAGGAATTGCCAATTGTCAATTTCCAATTGCCAATTGCAGGGCACAATTAGGAGAGCCGAGGATCTCAAGAAGCGTCTGATTTCAGAAGCCAAGCAGCTCACAGCGATTTTCGTGGCTTCCCCTCGCACAGTGAAGAGAAACAATTGGCAATTGGCAATTGGCAATCGGCAATCAAGAAAGGCAAAGAGACATGACCCAAGCTCGAGCAACCTGGATGGACGGTGAGCGCTTCATTGGTTTGGCGACAAGTGGCCATGCCGTAGTGGTAGATGCCGCCAAAGAGAAGACCGCGAACAGCCCGATGGAACTGGTCCTCATCGGCCTTTGCGGCTGCACCGCCACCGATGTGGTCAACATCTTGCGGAAGAAGCGGGAACCGTTCACCAGCCTGGAAGTTCATGCGCAGGGGGAACGGGCCTCCAGTCCGCCTACGGTGTACACGGACATCCGGCTTACCTACCGGGTAGGCGGGAACGTCTCGCACAAGGCGATGGAGGACGCTGTCCGGCTCTCGGAAGAGAAGTACTGCTCGGTAGCCGCCATGTTGCAAAAGACCGCAAAAATCACGTTCTACATCGAGTACAGCGAAAAATAAATGCGCCTTTTGTGCACCGACGTGCGTCTGACACAACAATGAAACAAAAGGTTGTCATCTTCACCCAACCGGGCTGACCGCCCTGCGAATGGCTTCAGGCCTACCTCTCGGGAAGGGGTATCGAATACGAGGAGCGCGACATCCAGCTTCACCCGTCTGCCGTTCGTGACCTGGTTTATAAATATGGCAGCCGTTCCACCCCAACCACCGTAGTTGGGGAAGAAGTGGTCATAGGCTTCGATCCGGAGCGGTTGGACCAACTGCTTGCCACCTAAAGCGCATCCCGTCCGCGGATATCTCTACATTGGCACGGCCACATTTTTCTGGGGAATTTCCGCCACCCTGGGGCGAGCCGTTTTTACTGGGCGCCTTTTGCCTGGAGGGCAGGCGCTGCGGCCGATCGATCCGCTGATCCTCGCCCAAAGCCGGACCACCTTCTCCTTCCTCGTGCTTTTCTCGATCCTGTTCTTTCTTCGGCGCCGGCGAGGGCTCCAATTGCCGCGCAAGGATTTGCTCCACACCATTCTGCTGGGGATTCTCGGAGTTGCCGCCTCAAATTACTTCTATTACCTGGCCATCCAGAAGACCAACGTAGCCACCGCCATCATCCTGCAATACACCGCACCAGCCTGGGTGCTGCTCTACCTGGTAGCTCGCGGCCAGCAGAAGGCAACGGTGCAACGCGTGGCCGCGGTGGCTTTCGCCGTGGTTGGCAGCGCCTTGGCTATCGGGGTTGGTGGTGGTGGCCTTCGAATCGATACGCTTGGGTTGATTGCTGCCATGCTGGCCTCGTTTTCCTTCGCCTTTTACAACGTGGGTGGCCACGACATCCTCGCGCGCTACGATCGTTGGAAAGTGCTTCTCTATACGCTGGGCAGCGCGGCGGCGTTCTGGATTGTCGTCGACCCGCCGTGGAAGATTGCGGCCGCCCACTACGGTGGCGGCCAGTGGCTGTTCCTTGTGCTGTTCGCCATCACCTCAGTTTTACTGCCCTTCTCTTTGTATTTTGCAGGCCTACAGCATCTGGACGCGACCAGCGCCATCGTGGGTAGCTGCCTGGAACCCGTGTTCTCTATCGTAATCGCAGCCATCGTACTGGGGGAGGGCGTGCGCCCCTTGCAAGCGCTGGGAGTGATCGTCGTACTGGCCGCGATTGTCCTGGTGCAGATGCCCGATCGAGCAACACGGCAAGGGGCGGCTCTGGTCGAACCGATGGAGTGAAGGTTTCATAAGCCTCAGCAGGCGGCAACGCCCTTCCAGTCCTCCATTCCCGCAAACGCGAAACCTTGATTTTCGTGCGCTTCCTGCAATAATCGTGCACTCGCGTATCCAGCGAGGACTCGTGTCCACCATCTCTTCTCACGCACAAAATCGGCCCGGCGAAGCCCAAGGCTCATGGCTGGCGCAGCTCACTCCCGTTGAGCGCAGTACTTTAATCGCCACCTTCGGCGGTTGGGCCCTGGATGGCATGGACGTCATGGTTTATAGCTTTGTCATCCCCAGCCTGATTGCCGCCTGGCACATCAGCAAGGGACAGGCCGGCTTGCTGGCCTCCGCCACCCTGCTCATCTCCGCAGTGGGCGGCTGGTTGGCGGGATTGTTGTCGGATCGTTTCGGCCGTGCCCGCGTGCTGCAGATCACGATCGCCTGGTTCGCCTTTTTCACCTTCCTGAGCGGATTCACAAATTCCTTCTGGCAACTGATGCTCACACGCGGTCTACAAGGATTGGGCTTCGGCGGCGAGTGGGCGGTGGGCTCGGTCCTGATGGGTGAAGCCATTCGCGCGCAGCACCGCGGCAAGGCAGTGGGAACCGTGCAGGGAGGCTGGGCGATCGGCTGGGGCGCGGCGGCGGTCTTCTATACAATCCTGTTCTCAGCGTTGCCGGCGGCCATGGCGTGGCGGGCCATGTTCTGGATCGGCATCCTGCCTGCGTTGCTGGTTTTCTACATCCGGCGGCACGTTCCCGAGCCCGAGGTGTACAGCAAAACTCGTGAAATTGTGCAGAAGAGAAGCCCAAGCCAATTTCTGGAGATCTTCGGGCCATCGCTATTGCGCATCACCCTGCTCACGTCTTTGATGGCAATCGGCGCACAAGGTGGCTATTACGCCATCACCACGTGGCTTCCAACTTATCTCAAGACAGTTCGCGGATTATCCGTGCTTAACACCGGCGCCTACCTGATTGTGGTGATCATTGGTTCTTTCACCGGCTACTTGATTGCGGCGTACCTCACAGATCTACTCGGCCGAAGGCGAACCCTGATCCTCTATGCCATGTGTTCGTTTCTGACGGTAGCCGCCTATACTTACCTTCCCATAAGCAACCAAGTGATGCTGGCGCTGGGGTTCCCGCTAGGCTTTTTCGCTTCGGGTTCGTTCAGTCCCATGGGATCGTTTCTCACGGAATTGTTTCCCACGCGACTGCGGGGCTCGGGGCAAGGCTTCTCTTATAACTTCGGCCGGGGCATTGGCGCGCTTTTTCCTGCGTTCGTAGGTTCCTTGGGCGGCCGCATCCCGCTGGGGCGGGCCATCGCTTTGTTTTCGGTCAGCGCGTACCTGATCATGATTCTGGCAGTCGCGCTGCTGCCGGAGACAAGAGGAAGAGAATTAAGCGCGTACGACTAGAATTGCTGATTGCCCATTTGAGCAACAACCATTGCGCTCTGGGTCTTTCAATCGGCAATCGGCAATCGACAATGGAAAATTATTTCTTAAGGTCTAGCAGGTGGAAGTACCTTCTGGCTTTTTTCACATCTCGCGCAATCTGCTCCCGCAGGGCATCCACGGAAGGGAACTTGGTCTCATCCCGTAACCGATCCAGGAAATGGATCTCCACTTCGGTTTGAGGCGTAAGCTCGAGAGGATGGAAGTTGAGCAGGTGGCTTTCTACAGCGAAAGATTCCGCACCAAACGTTGGCCGGTTCCCGATGTTGGTGACGGAATCGAAACATTCCTCTCCAACTCGCGTACGCGTGATGTATACGCCATCTTTCGGCACCAGTTCCTCGTACCGGCTCAGGTTGATGGTGGGCACCGTGTATTTCGATCCATATCCACGACCGCGGCCCGGGGTCGAAAGAATACTGAAAGGCCGTCCCAGCAGATGCCGAGCCCGGCTTACTCGGCCCGACGCCAGCAGCTTGCGGATGTGGCTGCTGGAAACGCTTTCCCCGCGTAGCTTCATCTCGGGATAGGCCTTCACGGCGAAACCCATTTCCTGGCCGAATCGTAAAAGTTGTTCCACATCCCCGGCGGCCTTGTGCCCGAAGCGAAAGTTATATCCTTCATGCACTTCCTGGGCGTGTAGCTGATGCTTAAGGATGTTGTGAGCAAATTGATGCGGGGTCATCAGCGAAAGGTCGCGCGTGAAGGGCAAGAGCAAGACAGCATCCAGGCCGGTTTCCTGCAACAGGCGCAGCTTCTCCGGTGTCGGAGTAAGCAACTTCAGATTGTTGTCGGGGCGCAGAATGCGCATGGGATGCGGCTCGAAGGTGACCGCCACCGCCGTAGCGTTCTTTTCGCGGGCACGTGACACGACTTCCTTCAGAACGTGAGTGTGCGCGCGATGCACGCCATCAAAGTTGCCCACGCTTAGAATCGTGGTGCCGAAGTCCTTCGGTAGCTCCTCGAGTTTGTGGAAGGCTCGCATGCAAGATTGTTTACCGCCGAGCACGCCGAGGTCGCCGAGTCGTGTCTTTCTCGGTGTCCTCGGCGCTCTCGGCGGTGAAATGGTCTTTCCTAGATCTCAAACTTTAATTTCATGCCGTCATATGACAGTCGCACATTGGGCGGCAGGGCCGCATTGGTTGCTTCATGCCCGAGGTCATGGCAAATATGGGTGAAGAAGGCCCGCTTGGGCTTGACCCGCTCCACAATGCGCAGCGAATTCTCGACCGTGGAATGTGTAGGATGCGGCTTATGACGAAGCGCATCCAGAAACAGAACATCCAAGTCGCTTAGCTGAGCCAAGGATCGCTCCGGGATATCACTGTGATCAGTAAGGTAAGCCGCCGCGCCGAAACGGTAACCATAGATCTCGGTTTCTCCATGGATCACCGTGACCGGCTCAAAACGCGCTCCGAACAGATCAAGCGGACCTTCGATCGATTTCAGTTCGACCTGGGCGATGCCGCCGAACTTGTAATCCGATTCAAAGATGTAGCGGAACATCGCGCGTAGAAACTCCGCCGCTTCCGGGCGTGCGTACAAAGGAATCTTGCCTTCGCGATGAAAACTCAAGGGGCGAAGGTCGTCGATGCCCAGAATGTGATCAGCGTGGGTGTGGGTATAGATGACCGCGTCGACCTTGGTGATACGTTCACGAATTGCCTGTTCGCGGAAATCGGGAGTGGTATCAATCAAGACGACCCGGCCAGCGTATTCGAGCATGATGGACGGCCGAGTACGCTTATCGTGCCGGTCGGTCGAATGGCACACGGCACAATCGCAGCCAATGGTAGGCACGCCCATGGACGTGCCGCTGCCCAGCACCGTGAGCGTAGCTTTCATCGAGGATTCGGGGTAGCCTTCGCGCCGGGGGGCTCGGGCGGACGAGCCAGCGAGTTCGTCACCTCCACGTACGCCATACGCAACTCATAGAGGCAATTCTGCAGGAAATTCTGTTCCGTAGAAGTCAGGTTGCCCTTGGTCTTTTCGGCCATCAAACTGATCGTATCGATGGTTTGGCGGGCGCCGATCAGATCAACGCGCGGCTGCCCACCCTCTTCGTGCATCAGCCCGAGTTGCAACATCGCGGTCATATAAAGTGAAGCCAGGAAGCGCTCGAAGGTCATCTCCAGGTCCTTCGCCGAATGTCCGCTGAGTTCCACCCGCGTGTCCAAGTCCTTCGACGACTTGCGATAGGCATCCGCCTGTTCCTGCTGTTCGGCGGCCGTGGGCGCCGGAGGCACATCCTGGCGCGGGGCAGTCTTGCTTTCAGCTACTGGCGATTGAGGGGAAGTTGTTGCCGCAGTCGGCGTTTTCTCCGCGGGTTGTTCTTCGGCAACCTCCTTGCGAAGTTCGCCCTCGGGCGTAAACAGACGCCGGTCGGTTACCGTGAAGCCACTATCTTTTTTCTCAGCCATACGCTTCCTAATTCCTGAAAACTTCCGCAAACGGAAGTTCGCTTACCGTCGCTCGTATATCACCAACCTGTACCTCTTTACCTTTTACTCCGATTTCGCGGCGCACATAGCCCAAAGCAACCGGTAGATCCCCGCTGCTAACGGGTAGGGAAGCGACACTTGTGATCTCCCCAATCTCTTTGCCATCAGCCTGGACCTTTGTTCCCGGAGCGGGTAGGGGCCCTTGCAGGACAAAGCCCGTAAATTTCCGATGCACATTACCCCGGGAACGAATCCGCTCCACGATTTCCTGGCCGATGTAGCAGCCCTTGGTGAAATTCAAAGCGCGCGACTGCTCCGTCTCCTGGGGCAGATCGCGCTCGCGGATGTCCTGTCCATAGCGCGGAATTCCGGCAGCGATGCGAAACAGCTCGAAAGCCTCGGAACCCACTGGAGTAGCTCCCGCCTTGACCAGCGCATCCCAGATCCGGTTCACGGATTCCGGAGGAAGAAAAACTTCGTACGATTCTGAAACCGGGTTGTCGCCTCCGACCACCGTCAATCCGACCTGCTGCCAGGCGATGTCGGCCAGTTGCAATGGTTCTAAGATTGGAAATTCCAGGCCGACAGCCCGGAGCATTTCACGAGAGGACGGTCCGCTCACGCCAATGGCCGTCAGCTTCTCGCTGACATTAGTTACCTCTACCTGGTCCATGATGATGTAGCGCTTGAATGTCCCGAGAACCTTGTCTGCCTGTAACTGCTCCGTAGCTACAAGTAGATAGTCGCCTCGGTTATAGGCGTACAGGTCGCCCAGAATGTGGCCTTGGGGGTTAAGGAGGAACCCGTAAACACCTCGGCCGGGTGCCAGATCACGAACGTTGTTCGTGATCATGCCATTGAGCCAGCGCACCCGATCCCTGCCATTAAGCGTGATGTTCGTGCGCCAGCCTAAGTGGTACAGCCCGCACCCACTTCGTAGGGCCGAAAATTCCCTCCGCGGGTCGGAATATACGGCTACCGTCTGTCCACCCCGGTATTCGATCTGGCGGGCGCCTTGCGCCGCCAGCTTCTCAGTAAGCTCCGTACTGCTCATATCAACGTTTGATTATAGCGAAGGTTCGGAGGACGCATGGAAGTGGTCCCTGTGTTACTTTACCGTCTCGTGAGCACAAAAAAGCGGATTGCAGTAATCCCTGGAGACGGCATCGGGCGGGAAGTAATTCCCCAGGCTGTGAACGTCATGCAGGCCGCAGGCGCGCCGATCGAACTCACGCACTTCGATTGGGGCGCGGACCGCTATCTGAAGGACGGCACCACCGTTCCAGTAGACGGCTTCGCCATGCTGCAACGCGATTTTGACGCCATTCTGGTGGGCGCCTTCGGAGACCCGCGCGTTCCTTCCAACATCCATGCTAAAGAAATCCTGCTCGGCATGCGTTTCAAAATGGATTTATACGCCAATGTACGCCCGGTTCGCCTGCTCGACTCTTCTCTGTGTCCGCTCAAGGCCATGCAACCCAGTGACATTGATTTCGTAGTGATCCGAGAGAACACCGAAGGGGTTTACGGCGATCTGGGCGGTGTCTTCAAGCAGGGAACTGCTGATGAAGTCGCGATCCAGGAGGACATCAACACGCGCAAAGGCGTGGAGCGCGTGATCCGCTTTGCGTTCGAATATGCCCACCGGAACAAGAAACAGGACGGCAAGCCGCGCAAGCGTGTGCTCATGTGCGACAAATCCAATGCCATGACGCATGCCGGCGGACTCTGGCAGCGAGTCTTCAAAGAGGTCGGGTGCGAATACCCTCAAATTGAAACATCACACATGTACGTAGATGCGCTCTGCATACAGATGGTGCGCGACCCGCTTGCCTTCGATGTCATTGTGACCAACAACATGTTTGGCGACATCATCACCGATCTGGCGGCGGGGCTGCAGGGTGGCCTGGGCATGGCGGCCAGCGGGAACATTCATCCCGGCAAGACCTCGATGTTTGAGCCGGTGCACGGCTCCGCGCCCACGATCGCTGGCAAAAACCTGGCCAACCCAATTGGTGCAACTTTGACCGCTGCCATGATGTTGGCTCACCTCGGCCTGACCAGCGAGGCGGAAAAGATCGAGAACGCTGTCCTGAAAGCAGTGCGCCAGAAGAAAATCACCCCCGATGTGGGCGGCAACCTGGGCACGAACGAGTGCGGAGAGTGGATCGCCAAAACGGTTGGCCACTGATTCGTAAGGGTCCACATGGATCGGATGCGCTCTAGCTGACAACTGACCACTGGCCACTGCCCACTGTCTTTCTCAATTCCACATCGTCTGTAATCTTCGGTACGCCGCCAGAGCGACCGCATATCGCTTGTCTTCCGCATACGCGTTGGCGTAGCACTGCTTGGCCTTTTCCCAGTTGTGCTGGTGCTCATACACGCGGCCCAAGTTGAAATGAGGATAGCAGCGCGCCTCGTAGCGCTTGGCTTGCATGGCTTTCCTGAACCAGGGAATAGCTTCATCCCACTTTTCTTGCTCGATCAGGTAGGCGCCAATATCGTTGTAGGGATTACCGAAGTCAGGATCAACCTTGATCGCTTCCAGACACTCGGCGATGGCTCTGTCATAATCACCTAGAAACGAATAGGTCCAGCCGCGGAAGGTGTAGGCTTCGGCGGTGGGGAAGGCTTCGATCGACCGGGTGTAGAGCTCGATCGCCTCCTGGTACTCTCCGCTGACCTGGCGCTCGTAGGCCTGATGAAACAATTCGGCGGCTGTGACTCGGGGATCGGTGTCAGGCATAACGAACTTATGAGGGATCGCAAGAAATTCTATAGGAACTCCTACCCGCTTTTCACAATCCTCCTGCTTCTGGTCCTGCTGTTCTCGAACCTGCTGTGGGCGCAGGAGCCCGCACAACAGCCGGCCGAGCCGGCTCACCCGCCTTCCGGTCCACCTACAGAGGAAAAAGAGCCGGACGAGGGCACTCGACCTCCACAACTCCCCACCAAGACCAGGATCTCGCCTGCGGAGGCGGAAGCACTTTTTCGCTCGGTTGATGAAATCCTGAAGTTTGCCAGCCAGGACTCCTCGCTGCCTATCCACAAGCAAGTGAAGCGGCGTCTGACCAGTCGCGATGAAGTCGCGGCCTACCTCGAACAGCACATGGCCGAGGATGAAGACGCCCAACGGCTGAAGCGATCCGAGCAGGTACTTAAGAAATTTGGCCTACTGCCACGTGATTTCGATCTTGCCAAGTTCCTGGTGGCACTGTTGCGCGAACAGGTGGCCGGCTACTACGACCCGAAGACCAAGACTGTCAATCTGCTGGACTGGCTGGGCGTCGAGCAGCAACGGCCCGTTCTTGCCCATGAACTTACTCATGCATTGCAGGATCAATCCTTCGGCCTGGAAAAATGGATGAAGGCCGGGGAAAGCGATCTGGGGCTCAAGAAGAAGAATCCGACGCCCAAGGAAATTGACAACGATGAAGCGCTGACCGCACGCCAAGCCGTGGTGGAAGGCCAGGCTATGGCGGTCCTGATCGATTACATGCTGGCTCCCACCGGTCAGTCACTGCTCAGCTCGCCGCAAGTAGTCGAAGCCCTGAAGCAGGGCATGCTGGTGGGGACGGCGGACTCCGTGCAATTCTCCAACGCTCCCATCTTTCTCAAGGAAGTCTTGACCTTTCCTTATCGTTACGGCCTGGACTTCGTCACCGAAGTGCTGGTCAAAAACGGCAAGGACAAGGCATTTGCGGGCGTGTTCAAGAATCCGCCGCATACCACGCGGCAGATCATGGAGCCGAAGACTTATCTCTCAGGCGAGCAGATCGAGCCTATGCCGTTGCCCGACTTTGCTCATCTTGCCAAGGACTACAACAAGTTTGATGTAGGCTCCATGGGTGAGTTCGACGTTGCCCTTCTGGTCGACCAATACGCCGGTGTGGATCCGTCGAAAGCTCTTTATCCCAAGTGGCGCGGGGGCTACTACTACGCTGCCAGGCCGAAGGGTGATGAGGCCGCGTCGCTAGCGTTGCTTTATGTATCGCGTTGGGCGTCGCCGGAAAGCGCCGCAGAATTCGCCGCAATTTATGCCAGATATCTGAAGAAACGTTACCACTCGGTTCGGCCGGTCGCCCTGGGAAGCGAAAAAGCACCGGACTTGACTGACAACCTCAAAACTCTGACCGGCAACCGTGAATGGCTGACGGAAGATGGGGATGTCGTCATCGATGTTCAAGGTGACATGGTGTTCGTGACCGAGAGCTTCGACGACGTAACCAGCGGCAAGCTGCGCGAGGCGGTTCTACTCCAATCCAAGACCGCCGCGGCAGCAGCGAGGTAACTGATTAATGCGGTTTGGGCGCGCGAGGTGCAGGTTTCGCGGGCTCGGCCGCCAAGAACCGTCGCACCGGCGCTTTTACCGTGAATTGCTTCCCGTCGCGCTCCACCACCAGCGTGCGAAGCGTACTTGGGCTGCCTTCCAGCAGGGACCAGACCTGGCCCATCGTGGCGCCTTTGGCCCGTCCGCCATCCACGCTGACCAGAACGTCTCCAGCCTTGACCTCCGGCACCGATGGTTTGCCGTCGTAATCTGCCACGCCCAGAACGGTATATCTGCCGTCCTGTTCCGGGTGCAGCACCAAGCCAACCACGTCCATGTCGATCGGCAGCATCTTGCTGAGCTGCTCGAAATAGACGGTCGAGCGCGCGTAGTCGAGACCGACACGATAATGCAGCAAAGCGTCGGCCCCGATAAGGCCGACGGTCGAAACGCCGGCACGTTTCTCAAACCAATCCAGCTCTTTGCCGGGAAATGGGGCCACCACGACATCCTTCAGGGTCAACCCGCCATATTGGATTTGTGGCACGCGCAGCATTTCCCAACTGGCTTCTTCCTTTATTCCCCACATGTTCGCGGGTCCGACGGCCCCGGTCATGTGCGGCCACCGGGGATGTGCCTTTTGCCACTTTGAAAGCAGATCGCTGGAAATGAAACTGACGGTTGCCCCGAGGTCCAGCGCGAGATTGTGAGTCTCGCCTTCAATTTTTCCCGGAATCTGGATGAGACCGTTCTGCGCATTGATCACTGGTTTCACCGGACTACCCTGGAAGTGAACCGTTCCAGGGGCCCCGATGGTCAACTCACGGTTGGGATAATCGACCACAATGTCGTAGTTGCGCAGCACGATAGAGGGAATATTGACGTCCGCGCTCATGCCGGCACCCACTGCATCCCGAGGCACGGCCATTGCCTCTTTGGCGTCGGTCAGCCGAACCGCCATACCACCAATGAGCAATTCACTGGGTGCCTGCACCTTGTACGGATTTCCCGCAGGCGGCTCCGCGGGGCTGCCAACGGGTTGCAGACCTAATTTCTTCGCAAGGCGACCGGTCATCCACAAATCAGAATTACCGTTGTCCACCCAGCCACGGACGCGGGTCTTGCTGCCATCTGCCATGGGAAAGTACACGTCCACAATGATCCGGTTGTGGTCGAGTGTGATCGGCACGGTTGCCGAGGTGCTTGCCGTTTGCGCCAGGGCAGAGCAGGTTAGAAAGAAGAAGCATACCAACGCGATTAGCTTCATGGAGGGGATTGTAACGGTTTGCAAGTCCGCGGCACGGGCTTTTGTATAATCCCAAGTTCGTCATCCCGAGTTGAAACGTTCAGGAGGACGTTTGTCGCAAGCAGAAATCGGAATCATCGGGGGCAGCGGGTTGTACTCCATGCCCGGGTTGACTGATGTGCGCGAGCAGCGGCAGAAGACACCCTTCGGCGAACCGTCCGATGCGTATGTCCTGGGCACTCTGGAGGGTCGCAGGGTTGCATTTCTCGCGCGCCATGGCCGTGGTCATCGCATCATGCCCACGGAGCTGAATTTTCGGGCGAACATTTATGGTTTCAAGCAGCTCGGCGTCGAACGAATTCTGTCGCTATCGGCGGTAGGTTCTCTAAAAGAGGAGCACAAACCGCTCGATTTCGTTCTTCCCGACCAATTCTTCGATCGTACTCGCCATCGCGTGGATACTTTTTTCGGCGACGGCATCGTCGCCCATGTGTCCTTTGCTGATCCGATCTGCCCGGAGTTGGCCGGGATTGTTCAAAGTGCCAGCAAGAAAGCTGGGGTCACGGTCAAGCTGGGCGGCACCTATCTCTGCATGGAAGGCCCGCAGTTTTCCACCAAGGCGGAATCAAATATCTATCGCAGCTGGGGCATGGACATCATCGGCATGACCAACTTGCAGGAAGCCAAGCTGGCCCGCGAAGCCGAAATGTGTTACGTGACAGTTGCAATGGTGACGGATTACGATTGCTGGCATCCGCATCACGACTCAGTCACGGTGGACCAGATCGTTGCCGTACTGCTCAAGAACGCGGAAAACGCTTGTGCGGTCGTGCGGGAAAGCGTCGCGACCATGCCCAAAAAGCAATCCTGTAAGTGCAGCTCGGCGCTGGCTCATGCCATCATCACTGAGCGGGACAAGATTCCTGCAGCGACGCGCCAGAAACTCAGCCTGATTCTCGACAAGTACCTGGAAACCAAAACCAAATAAATGAGCATCCTCGCCGTAGGCTCCATTGCATTTGACACGATTGCCACGCCTTCGGGGCGTGTGGAAAACGTCCTGGGAGGTTCGGTCACCTATTTTGCTCTGGCAGCAAGCTACTTCACTGACGTACGGGTCGTCGCTGTTGTCGGCGACGACTTCACAGCTGAACATGAGAAGGTTCTGAAGAACCGAGGCGTGGACACGCGAGGCATCCAACGTGCCAATGGCAAGACCTTTCGCTGGGGTGGACAGTACTTCGACAATCTCAACGAAGCCAAAACTGACTATACCGAGCTGAATGTCTTCGAACAGTTCCAACCCCAAATTCCGGAAGAGTACGCCGATTCACTTTTCCTGTTTCTGGGCAATATCCATCCCACACTGCAGGCCGCCGTGCGTTTGGAAATGGATCGCGTGCGCCTCACCGGCGGCGACACCATGAACTTTTGGATCCAGCGCACGCCTAAAGAGCTGGCGGAAACGTTGAAATTGATGAACGTGCTGCTCATCAACGATGCTGAAACCAAGATGCTAACCAACGAGAGAAGCCTGCCCCGAGCTGCACGCAAGGTGCTCGCGATGGGGCCGCAAGCGCTAGTGGTCAAACACGGTGAGTACGGCGCGACCATTTTCTTTCGGGAAGGAGCATTCGGTATCGGCACTCACCCCTTCCGCGCTCCTGCCCTTCCCATTGAAGAAGTAAAAGACCCCACCGGCGCGGGCGACTCCTTCGCCGGCGGTTTCATGGGGTTCATTGCCTCGCAGGGACAACTCAATCGTGAGGTGCTGAAACGCGCTTTGTTTTATGGCGGTGTGATGGGGTCTTTTGCTGTTGAACGCTTCGGTACAGAACGTCTGCAGTCGTTGACGCGCCAGGAAATTGACGCTCGCTTCCAGGTATTTCGCGAACTAACGCACCTCGAATGATGATGCCTGTCACCGGACGCTGGGACCGCGAAACCTGGCTCATCGCTGTTCTTGCCAGTTGCGTCGCGGTGGCTACGTTTCTCTTCTATTTCCATCACGGCTGCATTCTGCTTTACGGCGACGCCGTGGCCCACATCAACATTGCCCGCCGCGTGTTTGATTCGCTTACTCCCGGACTGCTGCAACTAGGAACGGTGTGGCTGCCTTTGCCTCATCTCCTCATGATTCCTTTCCTGATCTCGCTGTCGGCATGGCGAACCGGCGTGGGTGGCTCTATTCCTTCCATGGCGGCCTATGTACTCGGTGTCATCGGAATCTTTCGTCTGGTGCGCGGAAGCCTGAGCTTTGACGCGGAGCCAGAACTTGCGGCTCGCCTGGCCGCGTGGCTGGCAGTTCTGATCTACGCGGCGAATCCCAACCTGATGTACCTCCAAACCACCGCCATGACGGAATCGATCTACCTGGCGTTGTTTGTCTGGGCCATTGTTTTTTTCCGTGAGTGGCTGCAATCGGTAAGAGCGGCGGATTTTGAGTTGCCAGCCTACGCCTCGCGCTCCCTGGTGAGATGCGGCTTGTGCCTGGCGGGGGCGGAGTTCACGCGTTACGACGGATGGTTTACAGGGGCCGTCCTGGCCGGCGCGGCTCTGTTGGCAGCAATGCGGGAAGGACGAATCAGTTTTCGCGGGGGCAGTGAACGACTGCGCCGCGACATACGAAATTTCCTCCTGATCACGGCCGCTATCCCGGTATTCTGGCTGGCTTACAACGGAATCATCTACCGCAACCCGCTGGAATTTGCCACCGGGCCCTATTCTGCTCGCGCCATCGAGCGGAGAACCGCAGAACCTGGTTTTCCGCCGCATCCCGGCTCACATAATGTACGCTCTGCCACGCAATATTTTGTGAAGTCGGCGGAATCCAACCTCGCGGAAGGGAACTGGCAGAAGGCATGGCTAGTGCTGGCGATCGTGGGAACTCTGCTGACTCTCGTATTGGACAGCCGACGCGCCCCACTCCTGCTGCTCTGGATTCCGCTTTCCTTCTACACGCTTTCCATCGCGTACGGCGGAGTCCCGCTTTTTGTCCCAAACTGGTGGCCATTTTCCTATTACAACGTCCGCTACGGAATCCAACTGCTGCCGGCTGCGGCGGTGTTCGTCGCGCTCGCGCTTTATTTCCTCGCTACCGTCGCGCGGCCCGTTCCCAGCAAAATTGTGCTTGGGTTGATAGGTCTGGCTCTGGTAGTCGGCAGCTATACCTCGGTGTGGCGTGCTCAGCCCGTTTGCTTCCGCGAAGCTTGGATCAACTCCCGTACTCGGCTGGAGTTGGAACGGCAGCTTGCGGACAAGCTGCGCCAGTTACCATCCAATTCCACGATCCTCATGTACCTGGGTGATCATGTCGGCGCCTTGCAAGATGCAAGAATGCCGCTGCGGCGCGTGATTCACGAAGGAAACCACCGAACCTGGAAACAGCCTTCTGATCCCGAAGGATTATGGGAGCGGGCCCTGGCCGATCCCTCGCGCTATGCCGATTTCGTTGTTTGCATCGCTGGCGATCCGGTCTGGCGTGCTACCCAGAAGCAAAATCTCCAAGCGATTGCTCAGATTGAAGTCGCAGGCCAGCCGCCGGCAACGATCTATCGCACAGGTCGCCTTAATCAGGTAATCTCCCGCGTTAACCATCCGCTTCTGGAAAGTGGAATGAGGCTTGCTATTGCAGTGATAAAATCCGCGGCAACAGGCTGATGGAACCGCTTCGCCACATCATCGAGAAGCTCGGAGGAGAGATGTCGACCGTGCTCTCCTCAACGATTGTGCGCCTCATCGTGGCTGCCATCCTGGGTGGAGTCATCGGGCTGGAACGCGAACTTCATCACAAGCCTGCCGGCCTGCGCACCAACATGTTCATTTGTTTTGGCGCGGCCATGTTCACCATCCTCTCCGACCAGTTGGCGCTGGAGCACAGCGGCGACCACACTCGAATTGCGGCGCAGATCATTCCTGGCATCGGCTTCATCGGCGCCGGGTCGATCCTGCACTCTCGCGGTTCCGTGACCGGCCTGACCACGGCAGCTACTCTGTTTGTGGTCGCTTCCGTAGGTATGGCGGCGGGGGGCGGTCTATATCTGACCGCTATCTTTGCCACCGGGTTAATCCTCGTCGCGCTCGCATTCCTGGGAAATGTCGAGCGGCGATTCAGTCTCAAATCTGTGGCGCTGCACTACGAGGTGGTTGGAGAGAACCTGGAGCAAACTATCGCGGAATTGAACCGCGCGCTCGAGTCGGAAAAGCTGAAGATGCAAGACGTGCACGTTGCCGGCGCACCCGGCCACTACCGCGTCGTATTTAGTGTCGATTGCTCTCGCCAAGAGCACGATGAACTTAAACTTCTTCTGGAAGAATCCAACGTGTTTTCCGACGTATCCACGCTGGCCGCCACTGAGCACGAATGACACCGACCGTCGTGCCTTTCGTGAAGGCCAGCGCCTGCGGCAATGACTTCCTGATTATTGACGGCATGCACGCGCCTGCCGACCTGGAAGCGTTCACCCGCCGGATTTGCGACCGACACGATGGGGTGGGAGCCGACGGAGTGGAATGGCTCTTTCCCAGTCCCGATGCCGATGTTCGTGCTCGACTATTCAATGCGGATGGCACGGAAGCGGAAATCTCGGGCAACGGTACGCGCTGCGTCGCCGCACACCTGTGCGCGGAGGAAGCAAAAGAGAAGGTGACAGTCAGGACGGGCGCGGGGGTCAAAACTTGTACTCTCACCAGCCGCAGCGACATGCGATTTGAGTTCGACACCGCCATGGGAGAGCCGCAGGTAGGCGACGAGTTCTCCATCAAGCTTGCGTTTCGCGAAGTGCGGGGCATCCCGGTCTCGATGGGCAATCCTCATTTTGTGGTGTACGTGAAGGAATTTGTTCCCGGCTGGCAGGCGGAGGCGGCAGAAATTGGGCGCCACCATGATTTCAAGTATGGGATTAATGTTGAGCTGGTAGTGGTTAAAGACAAGCAGACTATCGACGTCCGTTTCTTCGAACGAGGAGTGGGGGAGACGCGCTCCTCGGGCACCGGTTCCTGTGCCTCGGCGGTAGCTTCGATCGCGACCAGGCATGCGGAGTCCCCGGTCCGTGTGCACGCGCCCGGCGGAATTCAGACCGTGCGCTGGGACAAGGAAGTGTTTCTCCGCGGCCCAGCCCAGCTGATTTGCCGGGGTGAGTTCTTTCCGTGAACTGGCCCACCACTTGCATTTCACGGCACGGCATCGCGGTGCCGTACGTTGCTGAACCTCTGGTCGAATTCCGCCGTTGAAGTCCCGAGCGATAACCGATTTTCGCTGTTAAGATTGAAAACCAATGCACTCCATTCCTCAGATGCCGCGCGCCAAGCCGCCTGCGCTCCAACCCGGCGACACCATCGGCATCGTTGCGCCGGCCAGTAATATTCAACGCGATCTGCTGGAAAAAGGCTGTGCGACCTTACGTGAACTTGGCTATAAACCCTTTTATTTCGACTCAATCTTCGAGCAGGATCTGTATTTCGCGGGAACTGTCGAGCGCCGCGCCCGTGAATTGGAAGAAATGTTTGTGCGCGATGACGTGCGTGCCATCATTTGCGCCCGCGGCGGCTACGGTTCAAATTACCTGCTGAGCAAGCTGGAGCCGCAGAAAATCGTGCCCTATCCGAAAATTTTCGTTGGCTACAGCGACATCACGACGCTGCTCACCTGCTTCGCCGATTCTGCCAGCATGGTTACGTTCCATGGACCGATGGTAACGAAGGACTTCACCCATCCCGACGGAGTTGACTTGACTGCATGGGAAGCAGCGCTTAGCGGGCTTTCTCAGTGGGAACTTGATCTAGCCGAAGATGTGAAGCCCTTAGCCGAAGGCACAGCAAAAGGAATCCTGTATGGCGGCTGTCTCTCCATGCTGGTCGCATCCTTGGGCACGCCTCATGAAATCCGCACCAACGGCACAATCCTGTTTATGGAGGACATTGCGACCAAGCCTTACCAGATTGACCGGATGCTCATGCAATTGAAATTAGCGGGCAAGTTGAATGGGGTAAAAGGAGTCGTGTTCGGCGAGATGCTGGATTGTGTGCAGACGAAGAATCAAGACTTCACCCTGGAAGAAGTAGTGCTGCGTGTGATCAGCGATCTTGGCATACCGGTGGCCTACGGTCTGCGCTCGGGTCATGTATCGCGAAGGAATATCACTCTTCCACTTGGTGTACGAGCGGCGTTAGACGTAAGCAGCCAGCGCGTAAGTCTGAAAATTCTCGAACCGGCGACCACGCCCGCAACCGTGACTACGCGGTCCAAATCATGACGGAGAAGAAGCACATCCACCTGATCGGCATTTGCGGGACCGCGATGGCCTCGCTCGCCGGCATGCTGAAACAACGCGGCTTCAAAGTGACGGGCTCGGACACGGCGGCATATCCGCCTATGTCGGACTTCCTGGATGCCCTCCAGATCCCCGTCTACCAGCCGTTCGCCGTTGCCAACCTGAAGTCCAAGCCGGATTTGGTTGTCATTGGCAATGCAATTTCCCGTGGCAATGTCGAACTCGAACATGTTCTCGACGAGCGCCTTCCGTTCTGCTCGCTGCCTCAGATCCTGCACGATGAATTTCTCCAGGGAAAGCAAGTGCTGGTGGTGGCGGGGACCCATGGCAAGACTACAACCACTTCGATGCTCTCGTGGATTTTCCACACCTCCGGCCAGCAGCCCGCCTTCTTAATCGGAGGGATTGCCGAGAATTTTGGCAGCAGCTTCGCGACGGGCCAGGGCAGGTACTTCATTCTCGAAGGCGACGAGTACGATACTGCTTTCTTCGATAAGGGACCAAAATTTCTGCACTACTTTCCGGATGCCGTAATTCTGACCTCGGTCGAGTTCGATCATGCCGACATCTACAAGGACCTGGATGCCGTGGAAACTGCATTCAAGCGCCTGGTAAACCTGGTGCCGCGCCGCGGACGCATTATCGCGCACGATACCGGCGAGAGCATTGAGCGTTGCATCCAGCGTGCTTTTTGTCCGGTCGAGCGCTATGGGTCTAGCACAGCCGCCGACTGGCGTGTCACCAACCTGAAGTTAGAACCGACAAGAACCACGTGGTCTGTGCTGCATAACGGAGAGCATTGGGCGGATTTCGAGTTTCCGCTGGGCGGCGAATATAACGTGTGGAATGCCACCGCGGCGGCGGCGTTGGCAGCGGATTACGGCATTTCGAAGGAAGAAATTGCCGCCGCGCTGAAGACCTTCAAGAGCGTGAAGCGTCGTTTGGAAGTAAAGGCCCAAGTCAACGGCATTACCATCATCGACGATTTTGCCCACCACCCTACGGCGATTGCTGGCACGCTGAATGCCCTGCGCTCCCGCTATCCCGGTGCGCGTCTGTGGGCGATTCTTGAGCCCCGCTCCAACACTCTCCGACGCAACGTCTTTCACGATGAACTGGCAAACAGCCTGGCGCTGGCCGACGAGGTGGTCATCGCCGGTGTGTTCAAGTCTGACGCTATTCCGCAAGCCGAGCGGCTCAACCTCGACGCCGTATCTGAGCGGATCCACCAACAAGGGCGGCGAGCGCGGGTGATCGCCGACGTGGATTCCATCATCGCCACGGCTGCTCCCGAGATGCGTTCCGGCGACGTGGTCGCCATTCTGTCCAACGGCGGCTTCGGCGGAATTTATGAAAAACTACCGCAGCGATTGAAACTCATCGCCGCGAATGCCTCGGCTCCCGGCCCTCGTAAAAACTCCATGGAGGCGCCAACCAAAGCGTGATCCCCCCTGACCGAGTAAAGCTAACGCTTTTTCTCGTTGTCGCTGTTTTGAGCAGCACCGCATCTGCCCAGAAATCCGAAGGCCTGACGTCGGCTGTGCATTACACAGTCTCGCTAGCGCATGCTGCTGACCACCTGGTGAAAGTTGACATCGAGCTCGCCCCAGGTTCGGCGCAACGTGATCTTCAGCTTCCGGTCTGGAATGCCCTTTACCAGGTCAGAGACTTTGCCCAGTATGTGAATTGGGTGAAAGCTCAGAACCCAACCGGCAAAACCCTCGTATTTCGCCCGCTTGACAAAACAACTTGGCGCATCAGCGGTGCCGACCACGGTGCGCGGATCGAGTATGAAATCCTTGCCGATCAACCCGGTCCCTATGGAGCTCAACTGAGCTCAGCGCACGCCTTCTTCAACCTTGCAGAAATCCTGATGTATCCCGTCGGCCAGCGCGGTGTCGAAATGGCAGTTCGCTTCACCGACATACCTGCCAATTGGCAGATCGCGACCGCGCTTACGCCTGCCGGACCGGCTGAGTTCCGCGCTGCAAATTATGACCAACTCGTGGATAGCCCGGTTGAGATCGGCACCTTTAAGGACGCCTGGCTCCAAGTGGGCGGTGCGCAATACCGGGTTGTAGTGGACGCATCTCCCAGTGATTACAACATGCAAACAATTGTTTCTATGGTGAAAAAGATAGTCACGGCTGCGAGCACTTGGATGGATGATCGCCCGTTTGACCACTATCTGTTTCTTTATCACTTTCCGCGGGGCCCGGGCGGGGGCGGCATGGAACACGCGTACTCTACTGCGATTGAACTCAATGCCCGTGCGCTGACGGCCAATCCCGAATATTTGCCCGACGTCACCGCCCACGAGTTTTTTCATTTGTGGAATGTGAAGCGCATTCGACCCCAGTCTCTGGAGCCCGTCGATTACACTCGGGAAAACTACACGCCATCGTTGTGGTTCAGTGAGGGCGTTACCAGCACGGTGGGACCATACATTTTGCTGCGGGCGGGCTTGCTAGATCAGTCCCGCTATGTGAAGGATCTGGCGGAGCAGATCACCGCACTGCAGCGACGCCCGGCCCACCTCGCGCAATCGGCGGAGGAATCAAGCCTGGATGCGTGGCTGGAAAAATACCCCTACTATCGCCTTCCGCAACGCAGCATCTCCTATTACAACAAAGGCGAACTGCTTGGGGTGATGCTGGATCTCGAACTGCGCGAGGCCAGCCACGGAGCGGCATCATTGCGCGACCTGTTTCACTGGATGAACGACCACTATGCCAAGCAGGGCCGCTTTTTCCCGGACGCCGACGGAATCCGTCAGGCTGCCGAGGCTGTCTCGCACACTGACCTGGGATGGTTCTTTCAAAAATACGTGGCGGCCACGGAGGAAATTCCCTACGACGATTTCTTCAAGACCGTTGGCCTACGGCTGGTCCGCGGCACGATTGTCGTTGCCGACCCTGGCTTCATTCCCGTCCGCAACTTCGGCGCACCTCAATCGGTGGGCACCGTAATCTCGGGCGGCGAAGCGGAAGCTGCAGGTCTGTCGGTAGGCGATTCGATTCTGGAGATCAATGGTCAGCCGGCCAATTCCGACCTGGAAGAGCAAATCGCTAATCTCCGTCCAGGAGACAATGTTCATCTCACAGTCCGCAGTGTCAGCGGTCAGCGCGAGCTTTCCTGGACGCTGGGCAGTCGCGAAGAAGTTGAATTTGAATTGAAAGATTTGGACAATATCACGCCCGAGCAACGCGCCCGCCGGGTCGCCTGGCTGGCGGGCGAAGATCAAAAGCCGGGAGACGCGCACCCGTGATCCGCACCATCCTGATGCTCGCGTTCTGGACCGCCGCTCTCCCCTTCGCTGCTCTTATAGGTTTTCCCTGGACGTTCATTACAGGGCGGGTGGACTTCTTGTACCGCATGGCCATCTGGGGTGCGTGGAAGGGTGTGCGTCTGGCCGGGGTACGGGTAGAAACACTTGGCCTGGACCGCCTTGATCTCGGCCGCAATTACATCTTCATGTCCAACCACGTCTCTAACCTGGATCCTCCCATTCTCATCCCGTTAATCCCCGGCCGCACTTCGGTGATGGTTAAGAAAGAACTCTTCAAATATCCCATCCTCGGGAAAACCATGCGCCTGGGATCGCTGGTTCCCGTGGATCGTGGCAATCGCGAGGCCGGCATAGAGGCAGTGCGTGAGGCCTCTGCTGTCCTGCGGCAGGGAATCAACATGACCATCTATGTGGAAGGAAAACGCTCGTTCGACGGCAAGCTGCTGCCTTTCAAAAAGGGCCCTTTCTATTTAGCGATCGAATCTGGCGTTCCGGTTGTTCCCGTGACCATCGCGGGTACGCACAACGCGATGCCAAAGCGACGATTTTCGATAAAGCCGGGAAAAGCCAGAGTGGTGTTCCACGAGCCAATCGAGCCCAAAGATTTTGTCTCGCGCGAGAGCCTGATGAGCAAAGTCTGGGAAACTATCAATAGTGGCTTACCGCCCGAGTACCAGCAGGAAAAGCAGCCGGCCGGCGAGGCTGCAAAGAATGGCGATAAGTCACTGACCGCCTGAGGCGACTGGAACCTATCGGAGAAAACCTGCGTTTTCAATATAGCTGATGGTAAAGGCTTCATTGCGTTCATTGACTCCGTCTTGAGCGCTGTTGCCTGATTGCGTCAGTGACCTGCCATTGCGGCGGCGTCAGAGCAAGCGAATGCTTCCCGACTTCGGCGATTTCTTCAAAATCTTCTATTTTGTAAGAATATCGGATATCCATCTTGGTGGCACAATACTCCAAAATGGTATGCCACACAGATTTCCGCGTCCACGTTACTTGCGTTGCATCCTTTTTTCGCCGACTATGTTTTGACCTATTTTCGGCGGTTTCCAAGTGAGTGGCGTAACATCAATAGCACCAACTACTGCTTGGGACGGAGCACTATCCGCTTCTATCCCGAGGTCTTCCTCGTAAAGCCTTGGCGATCTCTGGTAAGCGATTGAACACCGCTACGCAACGCAGCCAGAGCTTGTTATCAATTGCCGGGTATCCGCTGACCACCGCCTTTTCCGGCACGTCATTGGGAATACCGCTCTGCGCAGTCGCAATAGCGCCGTCGCCGATCTTGCAGTGTCCTGCGACTCCAACCTGTCCGGCCAGAATCACGTCTTTGCCGACCTCCGTCGATCCTGCCAAGCCGACCTGTGCGCATAGCAGCGTGTTTTCGCCGACGCTCGACCCGTGCCCGACCTGTACCAGGTTGTCGATCTTCGCGCCCCGGCCCACATGCGTTCTTCCAATACTGGCGCGATCCACGCAAGCGTTCGCCTGCACCTCGACTTCATCCTCCAGGATCGCAGGTCCTGACTGCACAATCTTCTGCCAACGGCCGCCGTCATCCTTGGCGAAACCAAAACCATCAGCGCCAATCACCGCGCCATTCTGCAGAATCACCGAATCTCCCAGCCGACAGTATTCCCTCACCACGGCATGGGCGTGAGCGAAAAAGTTGTCGCCAATCTTTGCTCCGCGATAAATCACAACATGTGCCAGCAGCACCGCGTTGTTGCCAATCTCAACTTCTTCGTCAACGACCACATACGGTCCGATATGCGCTCCATGCCCTATCTTCGCCGAGGGATGAACCACCGCCGTGCGATGCGCGCCCGGCGCATATTTCGGCGGCTGATAAAAAAGTTCGAGTGCGTGCGCAAATGCCAGGTAGGGATTTTTCGAGCGCAGCATCGCCGTGGATAAGACAGGGAAGTCCTCGGCCACGATGACGGCCGAGGCACGGGTCGTCTTGGCGACTGCCGCATATTTGGGATTTGCCAGGAAAGTAACGTGTCCACCCGCAGCTTCTTCGATGCCGGATACCCCGGTGATCTCAGTCTCGGGCGAGCCATTCTCCAGTCGTGCGCCGATTGCCAATGCGAGTTGTGCCAGTTTCATAGCTTTGGACCTGCAATCCAGCCGTGATTGTAAAGGAGCCCAACGCGGTCGTGACTTTTCGTTTCCGCAATTTGCCTTCGATTCGCCTTCGCTGCCCACAGTAACGGCTGGACGATTCTGCAACCCCACCCGTTACCTTCGTACTGTTCGATTCGATCCAGTTCTTGGTAGTGTGCCTCGCTCGACCCTAGCATGGAGCGAGCAACACTTCGCGCACCGGTACGGCAAGAATCCCACAGAGAATGGGCGGTTTCCATGAATTTGAGGAATAGGCAACTGATTGTAATCGGATTGTTATTGACCTTGGCCGCAGTAACCTGTGCAGCGTCGAATAGACGCAGTAGCTCGCCTCTGATTCCCTCGGGCATGCAAGTGCAGGTAAGGATCACGGAGAATCTGACCAGTGAAACAGCCAAAGAAGGCCAGATTTTCCACGGCACGTTGGCGACCCCAATTGTCGTTAACGGTCAGACCTTGTACCCGAAGGGCGCCGCTGTGGCGGGGCAAGTGGTTGCGGTGCACCCCTCGGGACGCTTGAGTGATCCGGGTGTGCTCGAGCTGGTGCTGACGTCGGTCAGCTATGGCCGCTCGTCTTCACCGTTGAACACCCCGGCATTCACGATTAAGGGCGAATCGCACACCAAGAGCAATGTAGCCAAGATCGGAGGCGGGAGCGCGCTCGGAGCCATCATCGGCGCTATGGCTGGAGGCGGGAAAGGGGCTGCCATCGGCGCGGGAGTTGGTGCAGCCGCAGGCACCGGAGTTGCTGCTGCCACCGGCCGTAAGGAGGCCAAGGTGGAGTCCGAAGCTGTCCTGACTTGGCGCACTGGTACCGAAGTGGCTGTTTCCGCCCCGCAGGAGCCTGAGCCTGACTACCGGGACCAGCGCTATCGCGATACCAACTACAACCGCGACGAAGACGACGACGGATATCGCAGTTTTTCTGCGCGCGATCGCCGAGTGATTCGCGCTTGCTTCAGTGATAATTATTCGAACCTGCCACCCGGTCTTGCCAAACGCGATCGTTTGCCGCCCGGCCTGGAAAAGCAACTCCAGCGCAACGGCACGCTGCCGCCGGGCTTGCAGAAAAGAGTCCAGCCCCTGCCGGAAACATGTGTGCGTCAGCTGCCAGGTTTGCCCGGCGGATGGGTACGCGTAGTCTTAAGTGGCCGTGTGATTCTCTTGGATTCCGGCAATCGGATCATGGACCTCTTCACGCTCGATTTTGGGGATCGTCGTCACGATGATGATGACGACTAGGCCCGCCTAGCCGTTCGATCATTGTTCGAACAGCTGTACCTGCCGAACATCTTCCGCGGCGAGTTTGCGGCGGCGGTGCGTCCCACCGATGACCGCGAGCACCGTCAGCGAGGCCAGGGCGCTGCGGGGGACAAAGATGCGCTGCGCATTGGACCGCAAATCAGGCGGGTTAATCAGGAATCCCTCGGCGGTCGTTTGGCTGAGGTCGTTCGGCATCATCCCTTCCAGCACTTCGTTGTCCTTGAATCGCAACCTGACCCACAGGCCCTCGGTTCGCGGACGGCTGGTAAAAGTCTTGCGGCTCAAAGTATCCGAGTCGGCAAATTCGCGCACGAAATAAACCCCTTTGATGTCTCTCAGGTCGATGCCAACGACGTTGCCGGCGGTGTTGAGCAATTCCAACTTGCCCTCGTGGACAAAATTCGCGGGCGCAACGTAGCCGTTGACTGAGTCGCGGTCTATTTTGCGCACAATGACTTTTTTATGGGTCGAAGGCATCGCTTGAGCTCAAAACCGCTCCCAAATGGGGCTTCCGACTAGTATTCCCACTCTGATTCTCGCATCTTTCGGGCAAAACCAGCAGCTCTCTCGATTGCAGTAGCCAAAATGTTAACCATATGTTATTTTCATTAGCTTGCCGAGCATCATTCTGCGTTGTATAAGTCTAACGGACACAGCCACTTACATGAAAGTGGCGGGCCGGTTCTACGGCCCTGCAACCGACCTGTGGAAATCTTGGCGCACACGGAAGTCGACGGGCACCCGGACCTTGGCAGTCTGAACGATAGGCATGGCCGATTACATCTACACTTTGGAAATCCGGCTGACTCCGGACCAACAGCGTGCCGTAACTCTTGTCCAGGACATCGCCCGGGCCGCGGGCATGAACGTTTACCTCGCGGGGGGTGCCGTCCGCGACATTATCAGCGGCTTTAACATCCGCGACCTGGATTTCACCGTTCAGGGCAATCCCCTCAAGCTGCAAAAGGATCTGGAACGAGGCGGTGCCGCTACCCAGAGTGTCGATGACGATCTGAAGGTGCTGTACCTCACGCTGCCCGGGAATGCCCGCGCAGAAATCAGCATGGCACGCACCGAGCGCTTTGAAAAACCCGGCAAGCCTCCGCTAGTTACGCCCGGCACCATTCTCGAAGACCTACGCCGCCGAGATTTCACCGTGAACGCCATGGCCCTCTCGCTGAATCCAGGCTCGCGCGGCTTGTTGATGGATCCCTTCAACGGGGCCGCCGACATCGAGGCCAAGCTGATTCGGATCCTGCACAACTACGCCTTTGTCGAGGACCCGGCGCGCTTGATTCGCGCCAGCCGTTTTGCTGCCCGTTTTCACTGGCCGCTGGAAGAGCGCACGCAAGCCCGTTTCGACTCCGCCAAAGAAAACAATTACATCGAGTACATCACCAACAAGGCGATTGGTTACGAAATCGAGCAACTCTCCTACGAAGAGGACCCGTTGCACATCGTGCGCGTGTTGGAGAAGGAGAGCTGGCTCCAGGTGCTTAGTCCGCATTGGACGACTGCAAAAGTGGACACCGCTGGACTCAGTCAACTCATGAAGACGCGCCAGCAGATGAGTGAGTTCGGATACAACCCCGACCCTGCGCCCGCCGTGCTTTACTTCCTCACGGCGCGTCTCAGCGACAAAGAGATTGCGGATATCCAGAAGCTCATCCCCCGCAAAGACCTGGTCGAGGCATGGCGCGATCTGGAAGACAATGCCAAGGAACTGGCCAAGAAATTAAGCGGAAAGGAAGCTGCGACTCCGTCTCGCACCTGGAAGCTGCTCTCTGAATCACGCCCGGAAATGATTTTGTTTTTGGAGGTGACGGCGCGCCAGCAGGCGGTGGTGCAGAAGATCCGCAACTTCTTCGGAAAATGGCGTCAGCTTCAACAGAAGCTACCGTTGCCGGAAATGGCGGAACTGCACATCACGCCGCTGCTGCCGGAATATCCCAAGATCGTGCAGGACGCTTTCATGCTCCTGCTCGATGGCAGGCTGCGCTCTCGTACCGAGATTCTGAAATTTCTTAAGCCATTGGCGCCGCCGCCACCGCCCCC
>DASQIH010000243.1:0-5900 GCA_035631655.1 Terriglobales bacterium | reverse complement strand
ACCCCACACTGCTATGGAAAGTAATAATGGTCCACCGAAAGTGGCGCGGCGCTGCCTCCAAACATGTTCGAAAACAGCCACTTCCCGCCGATCTTCTTCAAGGTTCCGGCCAGGAACGTATCGGCCGCGATAAACCGGCTTGGCAGGTCGAAGTCCTGGACATCATGGCACTCTTCGTAGAAGAAGGCTTCGTCGCCATGGACATCAATCTGAATCTTGAAAGAAGGGACCAGCGAAAACCGGTGATGAGTGAAAGAACCAGTAGTAAGCAGGAGCGCCTTTATGCTGTCCAAACCAACGAAAGGCGAGTTCGGATTGCCGGGGATGGTCAAGCTGGCGTTGGCATCCCACAGGGACATCATCAGGTCAATGTCCTGTGTGCTCTTTGCAAGATGAAAGGCAGCTTGAAGTTCATAAATCTTGCCCTTCTGAGCGGAATCATCCCCACGCTCTTCGGCTTCGAGTGGCGAGAGGGCAGAGGCTGCAAGTCCCCCGATGCCCACGGCAATGCCCGGCAGAGTCTTGCAAAAGCTTCTTCTCTCCATAGTGCTGTTTAGGTTGAAAGTGTTCATTTCTACTGCTCCTTTTCGCTAGTTATGCGAATAGCAAACCCCTTTTGGAACCCTGGCGATCACCTTGCCGGACGAGACCGTTCATTAGGCAGGCCGCGCGACACGGCAGCTCAGTCGTCCTGATGCCTTCTGTTCTGTAATGCGGGAAAGAAGCAAAAAAACTGTAATCGGGAAGGTCTTTTTTTTGCTGTGGTAACCTTGTCCACGAGTCGGATGTGTGACGCATGGCCAGGGGTCAGAAGGGAGTTTCGCAAGTCTCGCAGCATGACGTGACCCGTCTCCTGCGGGCGTGGGGTGCTGGAGACGAGCAAGCTCTCGAACAATTGCTGCCCCTCGTTTATGAGGAACTTCATCATTTGGCTCACCGTTACATGTCCAGTGAGAAGTCGGGTCAGACACTCCAAACCACTGCTTTGGTTCACGAGGTGTACCTCCGGCTCATCGATGTAAAACAAGTCGATTGGCAGGATCGCGCCCACTTCTATGCTATCTGTGCTCGCCTGATGAGGCGCATCCTGGTGGATTTTGCGAGGTCTCGCTCCTATCAGAAGCGGGGTGGCGGCATCGCCCATGTGCAGCTCGACGAGGCGGTGACCGTGTCCGCAGTTATCGGCTCAGAACTAGTCGCTGTCGACGATGCGCTAAAGCGGCTCGCTGCCCTGGATTTGCGCAAGAGCCAGGTCATTGAGTTGCGTTTTTTCGGCGGCCTTAGCGTCGAGGAGACTGCGTCCGCTTTGAAGGTTTCCCCAGAAACGGTCTTGCGAGATTGGCGACTCGCCAGGAGTTGGCTGATGCGTGAGCTCAGCCCAGAAAAGCCGCATGAAGCCTGAACGATGGAAACGCATCGAAGAGCTCTATCATTCGGCGGTAGAGATACCCGACTCTGCACGTGATTCCTTTCTTCAGCAAGCCTGTGGTGGAGACCAAGGCTTGCTGGAAGAAGTGGAATCGCTACTGAAACACGGAGCTACCCCCCACAGCTTGCTGGATACACCCGCCGTCGCGGTGGTGGCCAAAGCTTTAGCCGCGGAGGAGATCCAGGCCAACCTGCCACGACTCGAAGGCAGAACTGTTTCTCATTATCGAATTCTTGAAGCGATCGGGCACGGCGGCATGGGAGTGGTGTACAAGGCTGAAGATTTGAAACTCCGCCGGTATGTTGCCCTCAAGTTTCTGCCTGCGACCTTGGCCCATGATCAACAAGCATTGAAGCGGTTCGAACGGGAAGCGCAGGCCGCTTCCGCTCTGAACCACCCCAACATCTGCACCGTTCATGAAATCGACGAGGCGGATGGCGCCCATTTCATCGCGATTGAGTTTCTGGAGGGCGAGACGCTGAAAGAGCGGATCGCGCGCGGACAGCTGGGAACGAAGGAACTCTTGCAATGTGCGATTGAGATTTGCGATGCATTGCAGACTGCTCACACGGCTGGAATCGTTCATCGCGACATAAAGCCGGCCAACATCTTCCTGACCAAGCGGGGCTCGGCCAAGATTCTTGACTTCGGTGTCGCCAAGCGGATCACGCCGGGACTGGCCCCGGACACCTTGGATGGTTCCGAGCTACTAACGGCGAGCTTTGATCCCGGATTGACCCGCCCCGGAGCCGCGGTTGGCACTATTGCGTATATGTCACCCGAACAAGCTGGCGAACATGAGGTGGACACGCGTACCGATATCTTTTCGCTGGGTGCTGTCCTTTATGAGAGCACCACTGGCCGCCTGCCTTTCACGGGAAGACGCGTTGCTGACGTCCTAGATGCGATTCAGAACCGTCAGCCAACCCCGATCGAAAAGCTCAACCCGAGAACTTCCCCTGATCTGATTCGCATCATCGATAAGGCCATGCAGAAGGCTTGTTCAGCGCGCTATCAGAGCGCCTCTGAAATGAAAGTTGACCTCGAAAAGTTGTGTAACCGCTTCGAAAGGAGTGAACTAGCCTGGAAGACCTGGTTGATGCCTGTCGCAGTGCTGGTTTTGCTGGCGGGAGTCATGGTTGCTTCTCTCAAGGTCACACGCGTTCGAGACTGGGTCTTCGGGACAACGGGTACCAAGGCGATCAAGTCTATTGCAGTTCTGCCTCTCGACAATTTGACCGGTGATGCGACCCAGCAGTACTTCGTAGATGGCATGACCGGCGCGCTGACCACTAACTTAACCAAGGTGGGTTCATTGCGAGTTCTTTCGCGAGAATCTGCCGAGCAGATCAAGGGCTTTCATAAACCTCTTCGGGAAGTTGCTCAGCAGTTAGGCGTGGACGCGATTCTGGAGGGATCGGTTATTCGCGCCGGCAATCGGGTGCGAATCAGTGCTCAGCTGGTCGATATCGCCAATGACCAGAATACGTGGGCACAGGAGTACGACCGCGACATACAAGACGTCCTGCAGTTGCAAAGTGAAGTGGCTTGGGACGTTGTAAAGCAAATTCAGGTGCGCTTGACGCCTCAAGAAAAAGAGAGACTGACGCGATTTGGACACTGCCTGCCCAACGCCCACGATTTGTATTTGCAAGGATGGTATTACTGGGACAAGGCATTGCCTGAAGCATACGAAAAGAGTCTCGACTACTTCAATCGGGCGGTGAGTGCTGACCCGTCTTGCGCGGAGGCATATACGGGATTGGCGGCCTATTACATTATCGAAGGGGACGAGGGCCTGATAAAACCGGCCGAGGCCTGGCCAAAGGCGCGAACTGCGTGCGCCAGAGCCGCTGAACTTGATCCGGATCTGGGCGAGGTCTACGGGCACCTCGGATCTATCGAGCTCTATTACGATTGGGACTGGTCGAAGGCGGAAAAGGACTTAAAGAGGGAGCTTGAACTGACTCCCGGACACTCCGGCGCGCACCGTACTTATGCGGGATACCTCCGCATCATGGGGCGACTCGATGAAGCAATCGAGGAATCCCGGCGGGCGCGGGAACAAAATCCCCTATCCGTGAGCCTGATTTCTGCTCTCGGCTGGACATATTTCTACGCCCATCGCTGGGACGATGCCATTGCACAATTCCACCAGGCTCTGGAAAGGGACTCCCAGTTCCTCGGTGCGCACGAAGGCTTGGTGAAGTGCTATCAGCAGAAGGGTATGCAGAAAGAAGCCATCGAGGAACTTGAGACTGAGCTGCGGATTGCGGATGACGGCGAACTGGCGCAGGCGGTTCACAATGCCTATGGCAAGAACGGCTATGCGGCGGCCTTGCGCACGCTTTATTCAGCCAGGCTCGAACAGTATCGCTACGCCTCGCACGCGATGTACGTTTCGCCCCTCGTTATGGCCGACCTGTATTCCCTACTGGATGAAAAAGACGAGGCATTCAACTGGCTAGAGAAAGCTTACCAAGAGCGCTCGAGCAAACTGACTGATTTGAAGATCGACCCCGATTTCGACAATCTGCACTCGGACCCGCGCTTCGCTGCCTTAGTAAAGAAAATCGGCCTGCCCTGACTCGCCTCAATGAGCACACTGCATTTGTGGAGGCTGGTTCACCTGCGCCTGCCACGTCTCGGAGTTCGATCCCGGCTGATACGCCAACCGCGGACGCGCCCATGGGGTGCGGAACGTCCAGTTGATCCCCAATGACGCACCGGTCTTCAGGGCGTGGCCATTGGTTCCCCACGGCATTGTGAGCAGGGACCCAAAAACGTCCACGCGTCGAGTCAAGCTGTAGCTAACACCGCCTCCGACATTAACGAAATCCACTCTGGAAATCCGATCGTGCTGTCGCCACAACGGGTTGTCGGGCTTACGAACCGGATAATCCTGAGGAACTTCCAGTCCGTTTGTCATGACCTGCGATAGAGCGAGCGCGCGCACGGCCAGACGGGGCGTCAGAAAATACCCGAATTCCCCGTTGAAGCGGTTGCGGTGAGGTCGGATGTTCATGAATTCTTCGGAGATGGAGTAAGAGTACTGGGTCTGGAAGTATGCATTGCGGAGATACGTCTCCAAGCGATGGCCGACTGTGAACCCCATGCGCACCTCCCAGGCATCGCTGCCAATCGCGGAGTGGGCGAAGTGCTGGTAGTTCGTCATGGGGTAGGTGCTCAAAACGAAGGGCGTGAACATCAAGGGCCGGGAAATGAGGTTGTACCGCAGTCCTATGCCGAAGTCCTGCAAGCCACCATGAAAATTCCCGTTGTCGATGGGCAGCAAGTGAGGAGACTTGCCGTTGTACATTCCCATGCCTATGGGGAAGGCAACGGTCAAGGCTAGTTTGTCGGTGATGCCGACATCAACGCTGTTGACCAGTCCGAGGAGTGTCACGTGCCCGGCATCCACTCGGGAACCATCGCCCAGAGTGTGTTTGGTGGTGTACATATCCTGAAAAACCATCGCATATTCGCCTTCGCCCCTGGAAGGAGTCCACGCCTGCCCGAAGCATGACTGCGCGCACATCGCGAACGCGGCCAGGAAGACCGCGAGCCCGTACTTAGCGAGAACGGAACGCACAACCACCTTCCGATCAAGAACCCCTGTTCTGGTTCTTCTTGCTTTTTGCCGCAGCCTCGATACGTAGATCGTGCAGACCTACCGCGCGATCGATCTCGGACAGATAGTCGCCACTCTTGGCCGTGCTCTTCAAAACCACCCCGTATTCCTTTTCGGCATTTCGCAAGCTTTCCCGCGACATGTTTTCGACTACAGGAACGACGACCGCCGGGAAGGAAGTGTCAGCTAACTGTGCAGGAGACACTGTGGTTTCTGTCCGAGCAATGAGGATCAAGTCAAACCGCTCCCCCTTGAGAACTTGGGACAGCCGTTCCGGGGTCAGTATGACTATCACCCGGTGTTTACCCTTCGAGATCGCCGTGATCCACTGTTGACTGGTCAACATGGGCTCCAGAGCCGATCCCGGTGGCGCATAGGCCAAGATGGACGCGGGGCGGGACTTGAAGTGCAGCGGACGGCCTAGGATCAGCAGCTTGTCACCGCAGGGGTATGCTGCCGGCGAGGAGAACAAGAAATACGCAACCGACAGAAGGGCGGCCAGAAGACGTCGCATGTCTTCCTCCAAGACCAATGGACCCTTTGGTTACAAATCTTCTTTAGCGGCCGTGGCCCGAACGTTCGGGTCCGGGTTAGGCGACTGAAAAGATTGAGGGAACACTACACTCCTTCACCCCACGCGTCAATACGAAGACGCAAAGCGCACGTGGAGAACTGCCAATGTATTCCTCTGCCTAAATATGCGCGAAAAGCCGCCAAAAACTGCAACAAATTGTGTCTTGTGAGAGTTCTGTAGCTGTCGAGTAGCCGTCAACTACAGCGCATGCTACCGGTGCCATGCGTAGAGGAGGTCGTCTGCGACCAAGGCAGTGCTCATTGCGG
>DASQIH010000242.1:0-10563 GCA_035631655.1 Terriglobales bacterium | reverse complement strand
CAACTGGAAAGTATAGTTTTGGAAACACCGCAGGGCGAATCATGGACCATCGATCCCGCAAAGAAAACGGGAGGCACGCTCAAAGGGAACCAGTCCATGGATATGCGGTTCACCGTGCACGCTGCGCCGAATGCCGGATTTACGCGACCATATTTCACGCGCCCAGATATCGAGCAGGCTTATTACGACATTCAGAACCCAAAGTATCTCAATTTGTCCACCATTCCGTATCCGCTTTCCGCCAGGCTGCGCTTCTCATTCAACGGAGTACCTTTTGAATTGTCCCAGGTCGTTCAGTCCATAACCCGCCTCACGGGGCCCGGAGCGGTGGCCGAACCTCTAATCGTTGGGCCTGCCATTTCTGTTTCCATAGCTCCGCAAGCGGGCATTGTGCCTTTGAGCGCTAGATCTTTCGACCTGAGTGTTACCGTTCACAGCAATGTCAAAGGTCCTGCAAAGGGAACAGTCAAGCTCGATTTGCCGGAAGGCTGGAAGGCGCCGGAGCAACCATTTTCAACCGCCAAGGATGGCGAGGATCAAACTCTCAGCTTCCAGGTAACTCCGGCTCGTCTCGAGGAGAAGCCCTACGCGATTACCGCTGTGGCGGCCTACAACGGCCAGGAATACAAAGAGGGATATCACACCGTGGGCTATCCCGGGCTACGCCCCTACAATCTTTATCGACCTTCCACCTACCACACGACGGGCGTGAATGTGAGGGTTGCCCCGGCTCTCAGCGTTGGCTACATCATGGGCGCCGGTGATGATGTGCCACAATCACTCGCGAGTCTCGGGATCAACGTTCACTTCCTAACGGCAGGAGACCTGGCCAGTGGAAACCTTTCCAAATTCGATGCCATCATTCTCGGCGTTCGCGCCTACGCCGTGCGTGAAGACTTGAAAACATACAATGGGCACATTCTGGATTATGTCAGAAATGGTGGCGTGGTGATCGTTCAGTACAACACCCCGGAATACGATCACAACTATGGTCCCTATCCATACAAGATGGGGCCTAACCCTGAGGAAGTTACGGACGAGCATTCCCAGGTCGAAATCCTGGTTCCGGCTAATCCTGTCTTCACCTGGCCTAACAAGATCACCGATCAGGATTTTCAAAATTGGGTAGAGGAACGCGGGTCGAAGTTTCTTGCCAGTTGGGACGCGGCCTACGAGCCGCTGCTGGAAACCCACGATCCCGGCCAGGAACCTCAAAAAGGCGGCTTACTTTACGCGAAATACGGCAAGGGCGTTTATATCTATAACGCGTACGCGTTTTACCGCCAGTTGCCAGAGGGCGTGCCCGGCGCCTACCGTCTCTTCGCTAACCTGATCAGCCTGGCGAAGAACCCTCAGGTCGCCGGAACCCGGGCGGGAAACCTGCCTAGCAAGAAGGTTACGCCCTGAATTTGACTCGTTACGTTCACTTAGAGTCTGGCGCTTCCGTCTGAATCGTGTAAAGGAAGGTCTTCATCGTTTCGTCGCGACGGGCGTTTTCGTCTGCCATCCGTTGTGAGGCGGCCTTATAAAGCGACATCTCCTGCTGCGATCGCTCCGCTTCTCCAAGGTGCTGATAAATCTGGGCCAGTCGATAATGCCCGTCAGCGGAATTCGGATCCATTCGCACACAACTTTCCGATTCCTCGCGCGCCTCTTGCCAGCGCTCTACCCATCGATAGACTCTCCCAATCTGGCAATGCGGAGCTGCGTCCTTGGCAAGAAGATTCCCCGCGGTATGCAGTCTGCGCAGAATCTCATCCGCATGCGTCTTGTCCCCCGAGGCGTAATCTCTTCGGAACAGCAAGGCCCCACAGTAGTACTGCAGCTTCCCATCTCGGGCATGGTGGTCAGAATACCCGCAGAGTTGCGCAATGGCAGCGGGCGTGGGAGGCGAAGCTTGATCCATCTGAATCATTCCCAGATACCGCAGAGCCGTCTCAGGTTCGGGAGCCAATTCCGCAGCATGTACGAGAATTCGGCTGGCGTCCTCGTCGCTTCCGGCAAAGTATTCCACCATGCCTAGGGCAAGCTGGATTCGCCAGGATTTCGGCCACAATTCTTCGGCCTGCTTGAGAACCACCCTCGCGGCATCGAAGTTTTTGTGCCGGACAAACTCCACGGCGAGTGATAAACGATATTTTTCCTCGTTGGGCGCAAGCGTCACTGCCGCCTGATAACTCCGCGCAGCGGCCAAATTATCACCCCGTGCTTCCTGGATGTCGCCGAGCAAGTCTTCCAGATCGGCAGTGTCGCCGAGAGCTCTGCATTTTTCTGCGCTCGCCAGCGCATCATCCAGGCGCCCTGCCTTAAACTGCGCGAGGACGAGGTTGTACGCCAAGTCGGCGCGATTGGGATTTAGCTCCACTGCGCTTTGCAGTTCTTCAATGGCCGCTGCAAATTCACCGCGAGCCACCAGAACCTCTGCCAAGCGCTGCCGAAATGCCAACTCCTCTGTGGGTTGCAATCGTGTGGCGCGCAGCGACTCCAGAGTTGTATGGAAATCTTCATGCATTCCTAATTGCGCGTCGAGAAGAATGAGCCCGGCTTGCCCATCGTGAGTGCGGGAATACAGAGGCTCTGTGAGCTCTGCAGCACGGCGCCAATTCTCGGATTGCAGCTCTGCCACCGCCGTCGCCATGGTTAGTCCCGCGTCCTGTGGCTGTAGGGCAAGAGCCTTTTCCATTTCCGAAGCGGCCGTCGAAGGATTTCTTAGCCCCGAAGCTACCGAAGCCTTCAGGCGATAGAACCCGACGCGGTCCTCAGGCTCACTGGGCGGATTTAGCCCAGCTAAAGCGCTCTGCGCTTCCTTATATCTATGCAGGCGTGCAAGTACGAGCGCCCTCTGCATTCGAACCCGCGGTGCTCCACCACTAGCTATTGCGGCGCGGGCCAACATCGCCTCGGCCTGATCCAGTTGGCCTTGGAGTTGATAGATCTGGGCAATTGACGTGAGGGCACTGACATTTTTTGGAGCGTCCTTCAGGACTGTCTTGAACTCGACCAGTGCCTGTTCGTTCTGTCCTGCAATGACGTATGCCTGGCCGAGCGCGAGCCGGGCGGGAATATCTTTAGGGTGAACCTCTAGATGGCGCGAAAGAATGGTCATCGCCTTCTTGGAATCCCCCTGCGCCAGAGCGGATTGCGCTTCGACGAGCAGACTCGAAGCCTCGGAGGCCTGTGTTCTGCGAGAACTCGGATTCTGCTGTCCGGCAACTGCGGATAGGAAACAGAATAGAAGAGCTGCAGTACCCAGGCTTCTTCGTGACAACTTTCCCCACACCATGACGGTAACTATGTCTCCCGGATTCTCCTACTCATCGTAGCGAAGATCTGGTCTGCGCGAAACCACGGCTACCAACTGCCGGGAGCATCATCGTGCTTCAACCAATTCTCGATGAGCTTCACGATTCCGTCTTCACTTATCTGGACGATCTTTTTTCCCTTCTCTGGCGAGGCTTCGCTGACCTTTCCAGAATACCCCGGCCACCCGGTCGCCGTGGATTTCTGCAGAAAGTACGGCGGCCCGCCAGAGAGATCGGGCGGTTCCGGCAAATCCTTGGCCTGATCCAGATGCACCAGATCCGGACGGAACGCGGCCACCGCCGATGTTTCCAGCGGGCCGCCGTGTCCGTGCCCGCCGTTGGCCTGGTGAAACATAGCCAAAGTCTTCATCATCTCGCCGGGCAGAAATTCCCACCAGCTCACAAAGAGCAGGGCCGCGTCTTTAATCTCGTCTGCGATTTGGGCGATGGCTCCGCGTCCTGGCCCGATGTTGCCGTCATGTCCGTTGAGGATGAGGATCTTGTGGAATCCGAGGTGCGCAACGTTGCGCAACACGTCGGCAAAGTACATGGTCATAACTTCCGGCCGCACCGAGATGGTCCCGCGGAACTGTACCGTGTGCGCCGGACACTGCGTAAACCGGATTGTGGGAAAGAGCAGTCCGTTGGTCCGTGCAGCCACGCGCTCCGCAATTCCCGAGACGATGATGGAATCCGATCCAATGGGGTTATGAGGACCATGGAACTCGAGGCTACCGAGGGGAAGAATGGCAAGGCGGCTCCGGGACACAACGTCCGCCACTTCGACCCCGGCCGTATCCTCGAATCGTTGGGGCTTGGCGGAACCGTCGTCGCCAGGTGCGGGGTCATTAAGAGCTCCTACGATCCCAGGAAGGGCCAGTCCCGCCAGCAGTAGATCCCTTCTTCTAATCTCCGTCATGCGCCCTCTTCTCAAAAGTGCCCGCAGGCTAACGTAAGATTCCACAGTTTGTCCACGCCCCCTTTTTCTGGGCATGAATGTGAGTATCGCACCGTTCGAAATTGCCGAAACGTTTCAGCATGTAGCCGGCGCTTCTTCCTTGCTCCTGGGCCGACCACGCTGCTATAGTGCCCGCGCGTTGTCGAATAAGTCTTTTTCCAGGACACCTGATTTGGCAGAAAACTCGGCACCCCATCTTCCGCCCGAGATCGCGGGACCTTCCCAGAAACTCGTTCGCGGGATGGGTCTGGTTCAGTCCACGGCCGTCAACATGCTGGAGATGATCGGCATCGGCCCTTTCATCACCATTGGCGTGATTCTTTCTGCGATGGGCGGCCCTCAGGCGGTGCTGGGCTGGTTCCTTGGCGCATTGTTTTCCGTCTGTGATGGCATGGTCTACGCGGAACTGGGCGCAGCAATGCCGGGAGCAGGAGGAGCGTACATCTACTTCCGCGAGGCTTTCAATCCCCGCAGCTGGGGCGTTCTTTGCTCCTTCCTCTTCTTATGGGAAACGGTTTTCGTTGCTCCCCTGGGTATTTCGGCAGCTTGTGTCGGGTTTGCAGAGTACTCGCATTATTTCCTTCCCTCCTTGACCCACGCTGGTGTCGGCGCACTTGCCGCCGCGGTCTGCGTTTTCATTACCTTCCTGCTCTATCGCCCCATCAAAACCGTCGGCCGTATGTCGGTCGTGATGCTTGTAGTCGTGCTCAGTGCCCTGCTCTGGGTGATCAGCTCCGGCCTGATTCACATGAACACAAAGATGGCCTTTGACTTTCCACCCGGCGCCTTTCATCCCTCTAAATCTTTTTTCTTCGGCTTGGCGGCTGCCACCCTAATTGCGATGTACAACTACGGCGGGTACAACAACATCACCTACCTCGGAGGCGAAGTCCAAAACCCTGCCAAGAATATCCCGAGGGCCATCGTGTTCTCGGTTCTGATCGTTGCCGTCCTCTACCTCCTGATGAGCGTGGTGATTATCGGAACGATTCCCTGGCGCGAGGCTGCGGTCTCTCACGCGGTAGTTTCTGAGTTCATCGGCAAGCTGCACGGACCGCGCGCGGCCGCCTTGATGACCGGCCTCATTCTGATTGCTACACTCGGCGGGATTTTCACCATGATCCTGGGATATTCTCGAATTCTCTATGCGGCGGGCGCCGAAGGAAACTTTTTTAGAGTGTTCGGCCGCGTGCATTCCACCGGCCACTTCCCCACCGTTTCTCTTCTGGCCATCAGTGCCCTGGCCCTCCCGCTCTGCTGGTTGTCGTTGGAACGGCTGCTTTCGGCGCTGATGATTATCCAGATTGTCTTCCAGTTCATCCCCCAGATCTTCGCTGTGTTCGCCGTCCGCATGTATCGCAAGGAAATTCATCGCCCCTATGGCATGTGGCTGTATCCCGCTCCAGCCCTCATCGCGCTGGTAGGATGGATTTACGTCGCAGCCACACCGGAGCAGCGCCAATTTCTGGGCACTGCCCTTGTTCTCTTGGTGCTGGGATTGGGTGCGTACTTCCTTCGGGCTCGAGCGGTCAGGTCGTGGCCGTTTGCTCCAGCCGAAAACCGTTCCACTGTGACTGCCTGAGTTGCGCAAGAACGATTGCGCAGGCGGCCTCTGCTGATTTACCTGCAGCTGTTGCGATGCCTTTACTCTTTTTTCGGAGGGCAGCAGGAGTCTCGAACGATGAGCTGTGTCTCGAGCAACGCCGGCGAAGGCACGCTGGGCCGGCCGTCAATGTGATCGATTAAAAGTCTCGCCGCAAGCATTCCTATTTCTCGTGCGGGCTGGCGGACCACTGTCAGTCTTGGCCGCAGCAGTGTCGCCCAATAGAAATCGTCGAACCCGAGCAGGCTAATATCCTGTGGGCAGGCAAGGCCGATCTCCTGTATGGCCGCCAGTGCACCCAAAGCCATCATGTTGTTGGTGCAGAAGATGGCTGTCGGGCGCCGCGCTCCGGTCAATAGCTGCATGGCGTGAAAATGTCCGCTTTCCATGTCGTTGTGCCCGGTGTGAATTAGCGAACGGTCGGGCCGGATTTTCGCGCTGCGCAGCGCACGCGTGAATCCCTCAACCCTGTCGACAGACGTCCCGCTGGAAGGATCACCCGTGATCACCCCGATATGACGATGCCCCAGGCTCAGTAGGTAGCGTGTCGCGCTTTCTGCCGCCCGGGCATTGTCGACTCCGACTCTTCCGACATAGGAGTCACGCACCAGCGGGTGACGGTCGGCGTAAACCACAGGAAGATTTCCCAGAATTGATCTGGCTTTCCCCCCAGCGGCGTTGACTGCAGGCACGCGTACCACACCATCGACTCGCCGACGGTGAAACGAATCGAGATAATTGCGCTCCTCTTCCCAATTGTCCCTGGAATCTCCGATCAGTACCGTGTAATTCGCCGAGGCCGAGTAATCCTTGGCCCCACGAACCAGTTCGATGTAGAAGTTGTTCGATAGATCGGGAACGACGATGGCAATCGAGTGGGTTGTCTGGAGGCGAAGTCCCCTGGCGAGGTCGTTGGGACGATAGCGCAGCGCCTTGATTGCTTCTTCAATTCGGCTTCGCATGTTGGGGCTGACATAGTCCGAATTGTTCACTGCGGCCGAAACTGTGGAAACGGAAGCCCGCGCCGCCTTAGCCACTTCGCGAATGGTAACGTGATGTTTTGCGCGTTTCCGTTTCCACCTCAACCCGTTTATCCTCGCCTTGCTCATAGCGCTCTCGAAAGTCTTGCACGAAAAACCAATATGGTAATACCCTGTTTCGATAGTGCCTACAACAAATTCTTCCCACGCGAGCCAAAACGTTTCGGGAAATAGCCTCTTGCCTGGCAACAGATGTTTGGATTTCCTGATTTCGTTGAGCGATTCGAGTCAACTGGGCTGTAACGCTAATGCACGCAAAAGCTCGATTTTCCGGAACTTTGGCCGTCGGAATTGCTTAGCACCGCCTGCGCAACGCGGTCACTAACCTATATCGGGATTGGGAAGCATAAAATCGCGGACCAGGATCTCAAGGTCGTGACAAGCTGTTGTGAACTGTCGCAATGTCCGCCTGGTTGGAGGAAAGGAATCGAATTCTTCAACCGACAGGCCATCTTCCGAGTAGGCCCGGCGGAAATCTAGAAACCTCTTCTGCAGCTCGTTGACTACTTCCGGTTCGACCGGCTTGTCGATCCGAGACCGAACCTCAACGTCGCTCGCATTGAAGCGAACTTGCCACGCGTAGGGCGGCGAGATAACAACCTCTCCACCGATGAACTCGCTCCAGTGCATGTGGTTACGGAAGGCAGCTGAGAGCAGACGGATGCGGTAGCCACGTTCGCGGAAGATTCTGTAAGTTTTCTTGAAGACGGCGACTCCCGCCCATTCCAGATAGCCAGGATCGGTAGTGATCGAGTCCTTCTCCGCCTGAACCTTGAGCCAGTCATCCAGCCTTCCCACCATGATCGTGCACACCGGGCCCATGGTCGCAATGTCCTTGCCCTCCCTCTCCCGCCGTCTTAAGCCGCGTTCCACCGACTCTGCCACCGCGATGCACTGCGGCAAGCTGAAACAAACCGTCGCATTGATGCTTATGCCGCGATAAGTGGCCTCTTCAATCGCGGGAATTCCTGCCCGTGTGACCGGGATTTTCACTATCATATTGGGGGCGATGCGAGAGAATTCCTCCGCCTGTCGAACAACGCGGTTTGTATCGCGGTAGAATCTCGGGTCGGTTTGGATCGACAGTCTGCCATTACGGCAATGAGTGGCATCGAAAGCAGGCTTCAGAAGACTGGCCGCTTTAGCCGAGACTTCGCGAACCAGTTGCCAGCCGATTTCCTGCTCGGTCGCGGTCGGATTCTCTTCGATCACGGCACGGATACGATCCTTCCAGGCCGCCATCTCTTTCTTCAGAACCCCGAGAACGATTACCGGGTTGCAGGTCGCTCCCACAGCGCCGTGTTCGATGGAGTAGGTCAATTCCTGGATCGATGCGGAATCATTCCACAAGCAGGTCGGCGTAGTCTGGGTCATTTCGTGCAACGGACTCTTGAAAGCTACGGCGGCAGTCGTGCGGTTCATCATTCCTCCTGCGGCTCAGAGGTGCGGGCCAAACCATCTAATTCAATGTCCGGTGTGAGCGACCTCGGCTCCTTGCACACGTTCGATGCTCTCCCTTCCTACCTGGCAAGGTTTTCCTTGAAGGTGTGATTTTTCGGCTGCAATGGCAATCTCAAGTGCGCGTAGGCCGTCCTCGCCGGTAACACGTGGTGGACGGTCCGCCAGCATGTTTTGGACGAAATCTCTCACCTCGAATAAATAAGCGTCGGCGAATCGGCTGAGGAAGTGATCCGCAAGGGTCTGGCTGCTGCCATTGGCGCTTAAGAACAGTGCCGGTGTCTGCTGCAGGCTGCCGACAAAAATTGATCCTTTCGATCCCACGATTTCCGTGCGCACATCGTAGGCGTAAATCGCCTGCGCGTAGGATTCAACATTTCCAATCGCGCCTCTGCGATATTTCAGGTTCACTACGCTGGCGACTACATCGCCGTACTCCGCCACTTCGGGGCGGATTGCAACCGTCGTATAGGCATGCGTTTCGACGATCTCGTCGCGCATCAGCCAGCGAGCCAAGTCGAAATCATGAATCGTATTGTTGTAAAACAGCATCCCGTTCACGTTCGACTGGTAGGCAGCCAGCGGCGGCGCATCTTTATCGCGTCCCACCGATTTGAAGATGGCCGGTTCGCCAATTTCGCCGGCTTCCACCCGTTTCATCGCCGCCGCATAGGCAGGATCGTAACGGCGCATGAAACCTATTTGCAGCCGGACCCCGGCGTCAGCAACCGCCTTCAAGGCGCAAAGAGCGTCTTCCAAATTCGTAGCCAGGGGTTTTTCGCAGAGTATGTCCTTCCCGGCAGCGGCAGCAGCACAAATGCCCTGGGCGTGGAATTTGTCAGGAGTAACAATCAAGACGGCATGAATGTCCTTGCGCTCGAGGAGGGCTTCGAAGCTTCCGAGGGAATCCTCGATCTCCAGTTCAGTGGCAACCTTCTGCGCCCGCGCGTGATCGACGTCGGCAACTGCGACCACTTCGGCATCCGGCACCATGCGCCGCAGATTTTCCGCATGGCGCCTGCCCATTTCTCCCACTCCCAAGACCCCGACCCGTAGTTTGCGCATTTCAATCCCTTGTCCGGCAATTATATTCCGCTTTGCTATCTGCTCGGAGACCAGGCTTCGTGGCTCGTTCCCGTAGTACCGTCTCGCGGCGAACGATTGTAGCAGCTTCGCCCATGGCGTCTGACGGCGAAACTACCGCGTCCCTCTACCGAATTTAATAGGGAAATATGGAAATAAGGACGAGCCGCGTCGTTCCCACAGGGGACCTTGAAATCTCGCCGTCAATGGCTTGACAAAGGAACACACCTGGCCTATAAGCGCTAAAATCGCGTCTCGAAACTTCAACATTCATATCGTGTGAAAACAATATTTGCGCAAGAAGCCAGTTAGTAAAAGCGCCGTAAAACCGCTCATTGCGATTGGGAAGCGACCCTAGGAGGACTCATGAAGAGTTCGTTGTTCGCACGTTCACTCTCCGGTTCAATCAGTGTTGGTCAGCGGCAAGCTTGCGGGTTGCCTTTCTTCGGGCGATGCGTGATGTCTCGCACTGGGCAGACGGGGGTTGTTTTTGCGAGTCTCTGCGCACTCGTGTTGTCAAGCGCACTGGCCATCGCTGGGGTGACCGCGAGTATCTCCGGCACAGTAAAGGATGCAAGTGGAGCAATTGTCGCCGGCGCCACGGTAAAGGCGGTCAATACTGAAACCGGCATCACGCAGACGCAAACCACCAATGCGCAGGGCTTCTATGCCTTCCAGGCGCTCCCGCTGGGTCACTACAACGTTGAAATCCAGCAACCTGGCTTCAAGGGATTCCGTGCTACGAACCTCGTGCTGGACGTGAATTCCGCTCTCGTCGTGGATGCGACGCTGCAAGTGGGCGAAATCAAAGAGGTCATGCAGGTCTCCGGTGAGGCACTGCGCGTTGAAACAGCCTCCTCCCAATTGGGAGAAGTGATCGGCGGCAACGAAATGACGGTCGTGCCGCTTGTGACGCGCAGCTATACCGACCTGTTAGCACTGCAGCCGGGAGTGGTTTCACAGGCCTCAGGCATGACCGGTGCCTACGCGGGAGCCTTCAACTCCGCAGGTTTTGCCGTGCCCCAAGTATCTGGCGATCTGAATGGAGGAGCGCTCTCGGTCAACGGCCAACGAGAAGCCAACAATGGCTTCCTGCTCAATGGCGCTATCGTCAGGGAA